>JAXGPW010000001.1:0-10419 GCA_040766795.1 Bacteroidales bacterium
CAGGGGGACGGCAGACTGTGTGAGAACATACCTTTTTCGCACACCACAATAAGCAGTATGTTTTATGATTATCAGGTAGTTAAAAAAATATAAGCAATAAGGCTGGTTTAGGCTTTATGCCGGGGCTAGCCTCCTTACCATTTCTTCGACTCCCAGGATACTTATTACCCTGCGTAAGTTATAAGCCAGTAAATGCAGTTTGTTTTCTGTATTTACAGACACTAATCCCCTGGTCAAAAAGTGATTGTAGCCCCAGATTCTTTTCACTGTTCCAAATGGGTGCTCTACAGTCATTTGCCTTTGCATATATAGTTTCCGGTTTTCCCGGGTTCGTTGCTCTATTTCATCCAGTAATGGCTGGGCTAAGTTACGGCTGATAGATCGACCCCTCTTTGCTTTAGTGCATTGATCCTTTATGGGGCATTCCTTACAAGATCGATAATTTTTATAGTCTTGATATTTTACTCCGTTGACTTCTCTTATTCTGCCTGGATAAAGAATTTGTCCTACAGGACATCGGTAAACATCTTGCTCCTGGTCATATTGGAATTTGTCAGACTGAAAATCAGGATTGGCAATATTACCGGTAGATTTAGGCTTGGGTACATAGGTCTCTAGGTGATTTGCCTCGCATTCAATTAGATCTTTGGTAGAATAATAGCCTTTGTCGGCTAGAACTTTGATTTCGTTTACTTCTAATACTTCTTTGGCTTGCTTGGCTATATTGCTAAGCTGACCTTGATCAGCCGGATTGTTTATGACTTCACTGTCTACTATCAGCTTATGTTTTTGGTCTACTGCGGTTTGCACATTGTAGCTGACTTCTATTCCATTGTTGTTAACAGACATTAATCGGGCATCTGGATCGGTGGTGGATATTTCTGTTGCTCCGGTTTCTTCCATCTGCTGCTGCATGGATATATATTTTTCTTTACGACTCTTTAGCTCTTCGATGCGCTTTTGGATCTCTTCAGCGTTGGGTACGTGGATATCGGCTTCCTCATGATCATTATTATCTAATTCATTCAGGTAGCCGTTGATCTTTTCATCAATATATTTTAAGTGTCTTTGTATCTTCTTTTGGTTAAAATTATTGCGTTTGGAATTACTGGCTCTGAATTTGGAACCATCCACGACTATGACTTCTTTGCCATACAGATTCCATTCTTTGCATAAGAGGGCAAACTGTCTGAAGACTTCTTTTAGGGCTTTGGAATTATCTTTCCTAAAATCGGCTATGGTTTTAAAATCGGGCTTTAGCTTTTTTAATAGCCATAACAACTCAAGATTCCGTCCAGACTCACTCTCTAACCTTCGGGAGGATCTAATCCGATTTAGGTATCCGTATAAGTAGAGCTTTAACAAATCCCGGGGATCATATGAAGGTCTACCGGTGTTATTGGGTTCTGCTCTTTTGAATCCAAGCTTCTGCATATCCAATGAGTTTACGAATGCCTCAACTACTCTAACGGGGTTATCGGTTGCAATATAGTCATCCACCGCTTCTGGAAATAGGGTGATCTGATTTCGGTCTTCGCCTGTTATGTAAGCCATTACTCCACCTCTCTTCACCCTATTTATTCGGTTTTTGCTGCCTTAAATCCTGCAGATTTTGGAGGTTTTTCACACAGTCTGACGGGGTTGTTGACAACCTCGATGGTCCCCTTAGTATCTATAATAAAAATGCAAAAATGTCTAACCTCCTGGGTTGGGCATTTTTTCTTAGGTATCTAGCGCTTGTGAAAGATTTGATAGGCTGTGCGATTATTGTTCTGAAGGAGGATAAGTCCATGGAAATCAAGAAGCATAGTAAAGCTGATGAATCATTACTTTTTGATCTGCTCATTGATGAGGGGGATGAGTGGAGGGATTACTATGGGCCACAGGGTCGTGGTAAGTATATTAAGGCTCTAGAATCAAGCATCACTTATATCGCTTATGATGGCACCATTGTGTGCGGCTATGTACGTTGCCGGGAAGATGATGGTTTCGGTGTTTATATTTATGATTTGCTTGTCAGAAAAACACATCGAGGAAAGCAGATTGGTAAAGCCCTTATGGAGCAGGTGTGCAAAGACTATTCTGATCAGCCGGTATTCGTGATGAGCGATGTCGACCCATATTATGAAGGACTCGCCTATCGTAGAGAAGGATCAATATTTAAAGTTAAACCACGATAAAGTAGGCACCCTGTGGGAGAATTCACTTGAGGAGGGCTAGTATGGCACTAATATTATGGGATTACGACGGCGTTTTAGTAGATTCTATGGCGCTAGAGGAAAAATATTATTTCCCCGCATGTCAGGAAGCAGGTATTGAGCAAATCAATACCTGGGAGGATATCGTCAATCTATGTCAAGGTAATTATTATGAAGAATGTGCTAAAGTAGGGATTGAGATGGAAAAGCTGGATACCGCCTTAAGTATTTTCCAAAAGAGGATTGATGAATTAGGCTGTCAGATCCCGGTGGTTGAAGGTATGCCGGAAATTATGGCGCATATGGCGCAGCGGTTTCCCTCATATATCATTACCTCTAATTCGGCTACAACGGTAGCGGAAACGCTTAAGAAACATAACATTTCCGGAATCCGTGAGGTTTTGGGCTTTGAATTTGCCAAAAGTAAAGTTGAAAAAATAGCATACGTTAAGGCTCTTTTTCCCGCGGAAAAAACATATTTCATTGGTGATACTTCGGGAGATATTTTTGAAGCTAAGTCAAGCGGAGTTGACGTAACCATTGGGGTCACCTGGGGATGTCACACTGTAGCGACCTTAAAGAAAGCAGGGCCGGATTATATCTTTAACACCGTTTCAGAGCTAGGGAAATTCTTATCTTTCGTGGAAAGGGAGGAACGGTAGTGTAGTGGATCCGTGAATGGCTCCGCTGATCAAATTTGCTCGAAACCCATTTTGCAGCTCTTTTGCCACAAAATAGTTAATAGTAATCATTACCTGTCAAGAAACTTTCTAATAAAATTTCTCGGGCTTGATAATTAAGATGAAACTACCGCCATTAGAGGGTGCGTCTTAGGGATTTGCCAGGCGCAGACCATACAAAACGGAGGTAAGGTAATGGCTAAACGAAAATCGAATTTAAATACGATTTACATATCTGAACGGCTACAGGAATGTCTGCGTCCCATCTCTCGCAGTGCTATCACTACCGTTGTTGCACCGATGGGTTACGGAAAAACAACAGCCATAAACTGGTATCTATCAGTACGCGCCAAGGTGGAAGAGCTGCGCATCGTGCGCATCAGCGTATATTCGGACAACCCTTCTATCTTCTGGAAAAGCGTACAAAATGCATTCTCCCATGCAGAATTTGAGTTTCTCCATGATTATGCTTATCCTTCTGATGTAGCCAGCGAAGGCCTATTAGCCGATGATTTCTGCCACGAGTTGGCGGGAGAACAATCTTGCTATATTTTCATCGATGATTTTCATCTTCTAACAAATATTCGTGTGTGCAGTTTTCTTTGTGCCATCGCCAACCGTCTGCCTGATAATGTTCATATCATCGTTGCAAGCCGGGATCGCTTTTTGCCTGCCGCGGAAATTGTCCGATTGGGCAGCAAGGTCTATCAGATAGGCATAGAGCATCTGCGTCTGAATCACACCGAAATTGGAATTTATGCCCGCCGATGCGGAACAGAGCTTTCCGATAATCAGATTGAAACACTGCTTTCCTCCAGTGAAGGATGGTTTTCCGCAGTCTACTTAAATCTCCGAGCGTTCGCTGAATGTGGCACACTACCTGACCATAATTCCGATATTTATACTATGTTTATTGCCGCTATGATAGAGCCACTACCCGAGAAGCAACGGGAGTTTCTTGCCGTCATGGGACTTGCCGACGAATTTACCGCAGAGATGGCACAATTTTTCACCGGAAACTCGGATGTGGAAAATCTGCTTGCAATATTGACGGAACGAAATGCTTTTGTAAGTCAGCTATCTGACGGTGTGACCTACCGATTCCATCACATGATGAAGGAATGCACTGAACGTACATTTCTGACATTGAAGAAAGAAGATCAGTCTGCTTACCTTGATCGTATCGGCCTATGGTATGAAAATCACCAGCAGTATCTTCATGCCATGGCGGCCTACAAGCGCAGCGGAAATTATGAAGCACTGCTGCGTGTAATAAGCAAAGATGCGGGGATAATGCTTGCCACTCTGAACCCGTTGGAGGTACAGGCTGCCATTGAAGAGTGTCCTGATTCTGTATTGAAAAACCATCCATTTGCGCTCTTGGTCTTGATGCGCAGAATGTTTACGTGGCGAATGATCCCGAAAATGACGAAGCTGAAAGAACTTCTACTGGCATCCATTACAGAGCATCCGGAAATGCCGCAGAGTGAGCAAGACAATCTATTAGGTGAGTGTGATCTCATTATGAGTTTCCTTATGTATAATGATATCAGCGCGATGAGCCGTCTACACCGCAGCGCCAGTGCGAAGATGTCACGTCCCGCTATCAGCATTCAAAACGTCGGCGGCTGGTCATTCGACTCCCCGTCCGTGCTCATGATGTTCCATCGTGAGCCGGGAGAACTCTCTAAGGAACTTGCCGAAATGGATGAGTGCATGCCGCACTATTATAAAATTACAAATGGACACGGACAGGGTGCAGAAAAAATTATGAGTGCGGAAGCGGCATTCATGCAGGGGCGTTTTGTGGATGCGCAGATCGGATTGGAAAGCGCCTATGCCCAGATCGAATTGGAAAGTGCTTATGCACATATCAAGGGCAGCGGACAAGAAAACATGGTGCTTTGCTGTGATTTTTTGGCACGACGACTTTCTCTTTGTGTGGATATTGAGCAGAGGTACACGTTTGAGCAACGCTATTCTGCATTGTTGAGTCAACACAACGCCTCGTGGATGAATCTGTTTCATGCCACCTGTGCTTATTATTACGCACTGTTAGGGATGTGCGAAAAAGTACCGGAGATCTTTCGTTCACATATGCTGTCATCTGTCAACATTCTCGCCCCGGGCAAACCGATGATTGAGATGATTGAGAATCAGGTTTCTCTGGCACAGGGTGCATATGCTAAGGTAATCGGACGAAACGATGGTCTTTTTTCACTGTGCGAAGGACTGCACTATGGGCTGGTGGCGCTCCATCTTCGTATTCAAGCTGCGTCAGCCTATGAAATGCTTGGCAAGCGCACAGAGGCGCGATTGTTGCTGAAGCAGGCTCTCCGAGATGCGACGCCGGACGATTTTCTATTACCCTTTGTGGAGAATTATGGCTATCTGAAAGAACTGTTACAGAGCTGCGGAAAAGGTCAAGATGAGACGTTCATCCAACGTATCATGCAACTTGGAACAGCATACGAAACAAGGCAAAAACAGATGCACGAGATAAATACTCGTCCAACAGAACTGAGCACACTGACCCAGCGGGAATATCAGATTGTAAAGCTTATGGCAGAGCGTATGAGTAACCGTGAGATTGCAGAAAAGTTGTTTCTTTCTGAGGGCAGCGTAAAACAATATGCGAATCAGATCTATTCAAAACTGCATATTATGGGTGACACATGGACAAAGCGGCAGCAAATTTTGGTGCTGATGAACCCCAATCCCTAACCTTTGGTTAATAGTTATTTTTTTAAATCCACTGTACAGTATTTGTACGGTGGATTTTTTTCTATCCATATAAACTATGGCAAAGGAGGACGCTCAGTTGAATCGGAGATATATATCAGCCGTAAAACCTTTAGAAAAACATATCCTACAGGTTGATTTTGTGTCCGGCAGCCGCCTGTTTTTGGATATGAAACCCTATTTGGATAAGCTTCGTTTTCGGCCACTTTCAGACCCGCAAGTATGGAATAGCGCTGTGACAAACGGTATTTTTGTTCGTTTTGGCAATGTGGAGTTAAGCCATGATGAAATTATCGATATGGTAGAGCGTAAACCCTGACAGCATCATTTGAAGAGAATGCCAGTGATTTGATTATCCGTAAGGTTGATTAAGGAGGAGAACGACAATGAAAAAGACTATTACATTTTTGATCGCCCTATCTGTACTTCTCACGATGCTTTCTGGCTGCACAAGCAGTGACGGGAACATAGAGGATTTTACTTCGATAATCGCAGGCATATGGCAGCGTAACGGCAATCTTCACGACATGCGTTTGGAAATACAGGAGGATGGAAACTGGACAAATCAAGAGCTTCGGGATGGAACGTGGGAAATTACTGATCAAGGAATCATCTCCTATGATGAAGAGTACAAGATGTTCAATTTTGAAACGGAGAACAAATTCTACCCGGTTGAGTATTCCTCTGACGGTGGTGAGGTTTTGCACTATAAAAATGATAACTACTATCGTTTGGATACCTCAGTTGATGGATTTGCCGCCTATAATGGCACTTGGTATCTCAACGGTGACAGGAATAGTGATTACTATGCTTTTGATAACGGAGAATGGAAATGGTATGAGCCGCAGAATATGGCTCATGTCTCGGTAAACAGCGGAAATTTGGCATGGGATGAAACCGTCGGAGAGCTTTTGGCTTACTCCTCTGCCGATGGTGAGGTGTTCGCTGCCTTTCGTCCTTCGGACACCGGAGAACTTATATCCAATGGTGTCCCTTATGTGTTCATGGACGACCTCTCATCAGATGAAATTTCCGATAGCAATGATGCCACTTCTATGGAGGATTCGCACGAAGCTGAAAAAGGTCAGTCCCTCATCGTGCTGAATGAATTTTATTTTCTGAACGGAGAGCAAGGCCGTCCGTCCTTCTATTTCTATAGTGATGGACAGGTCGATTACGACGAGAGCTATGATAGTCAGACTGTTGAAGCCGTTTATACCATCGATGATGATCAAATCACCATCAAGTTACCTACCGGAGAACTGATGGGGACACTGGCTATTATGGATGCCAAAGTGCTTGTTGATGTTAGTGATGGGGATATCGGCGATTTTTATAAGCTGGCACAAGGTGATTAATCGATTATGCGCAAAACAGGTTTATATGCGATGATTGAAAGGAGGTGGTCATTATGACTATCGCGATATGGTTTTTCATAATTTTTTTTGTACTGACTGTAATTTTTATGATACGCAGAATTGTTTCCCGGAGTCTAAGACAGTTAGTGAGCCGTGGGTTGCAACAAAAGGAGGAGAATTCTTTTTTTGAAGCCGCGGCCCTTTCAGAGTCGGAACTGGAACGTAAGATTCAGGCCCTGAGAGTATGGGCTAAGTTACCGAGGTTTTGCATCGTGGTCGGCATGGTCTATCTGTTTGGCGGTGCAATTCTTGCGCTTACTACAGGGCATACCGAGATTACCCTCACACATTTGGTGGTTACGGCAATTCTGATGGCGCTGTTATTCGTTTTGGTCGTCATAGCCGCCAGAAAATGCTTCGATTTAAAAAATGTAGTAGGCACGGCGCTTGCGCTACCCGTTCTTCGTGAAGTGTTTGAAGTTTGCGTTTATAAACCAAACAGCCATCTCTCCGGAGAACTGATTGATGAATCCGGTTTTTTCAATTTTTACGACCGAAGCACGGGCAGTGATTACACCGAAGGTAGATACCGAGGGGTTCATTTTTTATTCTCAGATGTACACTTGGAGCGCAGGGATTCAGACTCGGACGGTAAGGAAAAATATCGCACCGTATTTAAAGGCCAATGGCTAGTTTGTGATCTTGACAGAGATTTAGGTATTACGCTGCGCCTAAAGGAGCAAAACACCAAGGTGCTCTTTGGAACCCATGAATCCGAGAGTGGCATGTCCAGTATCCAGACAGAAAACATTGCCTTTAACGAAAAGTTTCGCATCATGACAGATGACGTGCATGGGGCTTTCTATCTGCTCACACCGCATTTTATGGAATATCTGGTATCGCTGGATGAAAGAGCTGACGCGCAGACCTTTTTCTGCTTTACGGATAACAAGCTGCACATTGCCCTACATAGCTGGCGCGATTCCTTCGAAACAGAAAAAGTAAAAACAGGAGAATTAGAAAGCCTGCGCCAAAGCTTCCGTGACGAGCTAAAATGTCTGACAGATATCATAGATATATTACTGCAAAACAACAAGCTATTTGAGGAGGGATTACATGGGATGGATTTATCTGGTGAGTAAGCGAAAACAGGAGAATAAGCAAAAGAAGCTGGATGAAAAAGCCGCATTGGTACGTGAAGTGCTAAACGAGGTGTTCGCGGACTGTGTTTACAACCCCCAAGGATCCATCAAAGGCGAAATTGTCCGTGATTCCGGACTGATTGATGAATGGGATCTGCACTGCGACAGTTTTGACACTAATAAGTGGTTTCACTTTACCGGAAACGACTATTTCAGCGGACGATATAAGGGTTGTGAAATTGAGTGTTGTGACGTGGATATCACGAAACATTGGAAGGTGACAGATGAGGATGAGGACGGCCATGAAACGGAGCGCGAGGAGTGCGAAACGAGCTTTAAAGGGCTATGGATGATATGTAAGATGGATAAATCCTTGCCCGTAGCACTCCGTATTCGTGAAAAAAAAGATACTCCTCTCCTGTTTCGAAAAATAGCTGGCCAGAGAATCGCAGCGAAAAGTGATGTGGAAACAGAAAACCTTTGCTTTAATGAACAGTTTCAAATCCTGACCACTGACCCACATAGTGCCTTCTATGTTCTGACACCGCATTTTATGGAAAATATTCTTGCTGCCGACAGGCAGGCATATGGCAGGACCATGCTCTGTTTCTCTGATGATAGGGTTCACATTGCCATACACAATCGCAGGGATTCCTTTCAATTTAAGCTGAAGAAGCGTCCTGAAGCCAGCGATATCGATGCAATTAAATTACAGCTTCGGGAAGAACTCCAATACCTGAATGGAATCCTGGATGAATTGCTGCATAATGACCGTTTGTTCGGGAACAGACAATAGCAATTACATAAAACAAGTATATTCTTAGGAGGTTTGAGAATGGAGACTTGGATGATAATAATAGGAATTGTCATCGTTGTTGTCTTTACACCTGTGATTTGGTGGATTTCAACCAGCAACGGATTTAAGCGTAAGTCTATCAAAATAAGCGAGGCGCACAGCGGCATTGAAGTAGCTCTCACCAAACGATATGACCTGCTCACAAAGCTACTCGATGTAGCAAAGGGTTATGCCACTCACGAGAATGAACTGTTTAGCAAAGTGGTAGAACTGCGGCGTGGCATGTCCATACGTGAACTAAATGAAAAGAGTGCGCAGATGGATGAACTGAATGCCAGAATTTTAGCGATAGCAGAAAGCTATCCACAACTACGTTCCGCCGAAGTTTTCACCCAACTGCAAGCGGGCATACGCGATGCGGAGGAACACTTACAGGCGGCCAGACGTCTCTACAACAGCAATGTTACTGCATTTAATACAGCGGTAGATGTATTTCCTTCCAGTATCGTGGCAAAATCGCAAAAACTCGTTAAACAAGAGTTTTTTGTAGCGGAATCAACAAAACGGGAAGAAGTTGAGATGAACTTTTGATGCGGAGGTGAGGATATGCCACTTTGGGTAGCAGCGATGCTTTTCATTGCCTGCGTTGTGGGGACGATAGCATTTATAAGGAAATATGTCAGGAGCAAGCAAGTCCGTTTTCTCGCCTTAACAGCGGTGACAGCTTTACTTGCGCTGGCATTGCTTGGTTACACCGTGTTGGCATTCATCCTGCTGGCAAGAGCCAGATAAATTCCGATTTGAAAAAGAGAGGTATAAGATGAGGTATCGACTAATAATTTTGTTATGTATCGCAACCACCATATTAGGTGGGTGTACTCAGAAAAGCACCGAATCAACGACAGAAAATACGAATACAGAGCGGCCAATTGCAGAATCACAGACTGCGGGGATGCAATCTTCAGAAAGGGAAACTTTGGATGAGGCAATTTATATTGGAGAATATTTAGATTATGATAACAATGAACCTGGTCTTGAGATTGCCAAAGGTAATGACGAAAAATATATTGTTCAAATTGGAATCTTCCGATTGACTACATTAAGTGATGGAATCGGAGAACTGACTCCGGGAGGTATGCTTTTTACAGCGACAGATGCTACCGGTAACCCAATTAGTGGTATCATTACCGTCGAAGATCAAATTGCAACTGTTAAGTTTACAGAGTTCACATGGGATTTACTGGAAAATGGTTCTGTTTTTCAATACAGCAAAAGTTCCGATACTCCTAATGTCTGGAGTGAATAGCATTTATCAGAAAAATGCGCTTTACAATACTTAGAAACCCCAAATTAGTACTAAGATTGGAGGTAATTTTTACGATGAAGAAATTGACAAGGATCGTTTTTAGCTTGCTTATCTTTATGATGACCATTTTAGTTTTACCGATGGCTACACCGGCGGAGGCAGCAAGCGATTTTAATCTTACAAAAAATGAGAGCTAT
>JAXGPW010000010.1:0-81835 GCA_040766795.1 Bacteroidales bacterium
GGTAATGATGAAGATGATCAAGGTGCCTGATCTGCTCATTTATCTCAGGTCAACAATCCCTCATCTGGTGAGCCGGATCCAGAAACGCGGACGTGACTACGAGCAGAGCATGAGCCTCGAGTATCTTGGCGGTCTGAATGAGCGCTACGAGAAATGGATATCGGGATATCCAGGCGAAGTACTCATCATCGATGCCGACAATCTCGACTTCGAAAACAGGCCGGAGGACTTTGCTTCCATTACCAACCGCCTCGACGCTCGCCTGTTCGGGCTTTTCTAGAGCGGGTTGCGGGTTCCGGGTTGCGATTTTTTTGTTTTATTTCTAAAATGCATTATATTTGCAGCATAATAGAAATAAAATAAGAAAAATGACATTTCTGGAATTTAGAGCGCAGCTATTTGATTTGGCATGCTTCAATATCCATCAGGTGTATGCATGGCAACCCGATTTTGACCGGAATAATCTTACGCGCTGGGTGAAAAAAGGCTACCTTATCCGGCTGAGGCAGGGATATTATGCATTTTCTGAATATGAGGGCAAGCCTGATTATCCTCTCTATTTTGCCAACCGGATTTACCGTCCCTCTTATATTAGTCTCCACACGGCATTATCCTTCTACGGAATGATACCGGAAGCGGTGGTGCAGATCACCAGTGTCTCATCACTGAAAACAGCATTCTTCGCCAATGATTTCGGCGAATATTCCTACAAAAACGTCAAGGAAAACCTGATGTTCGGATATGATTCAAAGCAAATGATTGACAACCGTACCATACGGTTTGCCACACCAGAGAAAGCGCTGCTGGATTTGCTCTACCTTTATCCCTTCTATAACACGGAACAGGAGATGGAGGAGTTGCGTTTGGATGATTATTTTATGCATGAAGATTTGAATAAGGATTTACTGATGGAATACTGTGAAAAGTTTCAAAGCAAGGCGCTTGACAATCGAATAGGGTTACTTTTTAAGGCTTATGATTTATGATACGGATTGAACAAATAAGAAATTTTTTCCCGGCACAAATCCGCGGAGATTCGGGATTTGATAAATATATGCTGAAAGAGTATTTGCAATTGATGATTCTGGATTATCTTTCATCTACTCCAAGCATCCGAAAGATGGCTTTTATCGGAGGAACGAACCTTCGTTTGGTCAAAGGAATAGATCGTTTTTCCGAAGATTTGGATTTCGATTGTAAGGAGTTCTCAAAAGCGGAATTTGTTGAAATGACAAACGGAGTAATTCAGTTTTTGGAACGTTCCGGCCTTCGTGTGGAGGTCAGGGATAAAGAGAATCCGAAACTGACGGCATTTAGAAGGAATATTTATTTTCCGAATTGTTGTTTGATTTGGGATTGAGCGGTCATAAAGAAGAACGTTTTTTGATAAAAAATTGAAAGCCAAGATCAGGGAATCTCATACCCTCACGTTATGACGAATATCAAAGGTTGCGGCTTCTTTTTCCCTTTTCCCGTTCCCTCTGATGGTGTTTTATGCAGCATGAAGATAGCTGCCATGTTAACTCGAGCCAAAGGACGTGATTTTTACGACTTGATGTTTTTACTTCCGCAGTCAAAACCGGATTATGACTTTCTTTCAAAACGTTGTGGAATACACAATTTGCAAGAGTTCAAACAAGCAACAGCCAAGCTGCTCAAAACAGTTGATTTGAATAAAAAGCAAAAAGATTTTGAACACTTGCTTTTCAACAAAACAAGTAGTGAGAAAATTTTGCGGTTTGGGGAATTTATGGATTCTTTGTAGGGCTGCCAAATGATGTCAAAAACATATATCCATCCGAGGCTTGGTGAGATTATTATAAGAAAAAGCCGGCTGTCGAGAAGAGTTAAGTTGATTGTGCACCCGATGAACGGGATTTCGGTAACGGCGCCATGGCTCGTCAGCTATTCGAGGGCAATCGCTTTTGTTGAGGAGAAAGAGGAGTGGATAGCGGCTACGCTTCTAAAACAGAGCAAAAAGAGGAAGGAGGAGGCAGTTCGGATCGCTCCCGACCAACCCCTTAAATTGATTACCGGAGAGATTCCATACGAGAGGCTCAAAAGAGCCTCGGCGGATGGTATTATATCGGAAGAGGCTATTTTAAAGATAATTCGCTCTGAAGCCAAAAAATATCTTCCGCAGCGAGTGGAGCTGCTTGCTACCAAATTTGGCTTTAATCCGGGTAAAGTGACGGTGAGGAATAATCGCACAAACTGGGGCAGCTGCTCAAAATCGGGAAATGTCAGCCTCAACATCCACCTTATGAGGCTCACTCCGGAACTTGCCGACTTTGTGATTGTTCACGAACTGTGTCATTTGATTCACAGAAACCACGGACCCCAATTTCACGCCCTGCTCAACTCTCTTTGCGACGGCAGAGAAAAGGAACTGAACAGAATGCTTAAACAACAGAGACCTCAGGTGCTTTTCATTCTTCTTCCCAAATCAACTCATAATCTATAAGCTTCTGCTCCATGTTTGCGCGGAGGACGCGCACTTTGACTTTGTCTCCGAGGGTGAATTTGCGGCCGGAGGCCTTGGCGACAATAAAATATTTTTCCTCATCAAACACCAGATAATCCTTGGTAAATTCCCTCAATGAGACCATACCTTCAATCTTGGTGGGCTCGATTTCCACATACATTCCCCATTCGGTGAGACCTGAGACAGTGCCTTCAAACTCCTGCCCGATCTTGTCCTGCATAAATTCGACGAGTTTGAGCTTGATGCTGGCGCGTTCGGCATCGGTAGCCAGCTGTTCCCTCTCGGAGCAATATTTACAATTCTCCTCATAATAGGCTTTGTCCTGAGATTTGGCTCCGTTGAGGTATTTGGTCAGCAAACGATGCACCATCATATCGGGATAGCGCCTGATGGGAGAGGTGAAATGTGTATAGAACTGAAATGCCAGACCATAGTGGCCGATATTGTCGGTGGAATAGACGGCACGGGACATAGAGCGGAGTGCCATCATCTCGATTGCATTTTCTTCAGGTCTATCTTTGATGCCGGTCATAAGCTTGTTGAGGCTCCTGGCGATATTTTTCGGGTTGTCGGTATCGCCGAGGGTGTGACCGAAATTCTTCGCAAAGCGGCGCAGTTCCCGTAGTTTGTCGGGATTGGGATTGTCGTGTACGCGGTAAACAAAAGTGGGGTTTACCGATTTGCATTTTCTGGCTACCTGAAAAGCAACATAACGGTTAGCCAACAACATAAATTCCTCTATAAGCCAGTTGCTCTCTACCGACTCCTGGCGGCATACATCCAGCGGTTTGCCCTCTTTGTCCACGATTACCTTCATCTCGGGACGTTCAAACTTTATTGCACCATGTTCGAAGCGTTTCCTGCGGAGGATGGTGGCAATGGAGTGGAGCTTGAGTATCTCTTTGCAGAGAGGTCCGTGCATATTCTGGATGATCTCCTGCACCTGCTCGTAATCAAATCTGTGGTCGGAGTTGATGATGGTGCGTCCGAATTTGGCATCCAGCACCTTTGCGTTGTCGTCAATTTTAAAAATGACCGAGTAACAGAGTTTATCCTCGTGCGGACGCAGTGAACAGAGATTGTTGGAGAGTTTTTCGGGGAGCATCGGTATGGTCCTGTCTACCAGATAGACGGAAGTTGCGCGGTTGAAAGCTTCTTTGTCCACCGGAGTATCGGGAGTCACATAGTGCGTCACGTCCGCAATGTGGATTCCCACCTCACAGATGCCATTTTCCAGCTCTCTTATCGAGAGAGCGTCGTCAAAGTCCTTGGCATCTGCGGGGTCAATGGTAAAGGTGGTGACGGAGCGGTAGTCCCACCGTTTGGCGATCTCATCGGCGGTTATTACATCTGAGATGGCGTTGGCAGCACTATCCACCTCCGGTTCGAAGCGGTAGGGGAGATTGTATTGCGCAAGGATGGAGTGCATTTCGGTATCATTATCTCCCGGGACTCCGAGAACATCCACTATTTTGCCGAGAGGTTCGGGACTGCGGCGCGGCCAGTCGGTCACCAGCACGGCTACCTTGATCCCTTTGGCTGCCTTGATGCCGCCCATTTCCGGTAATTCATCGAGGCTATCTACGGGGATGCGGATGTCGTAGGGCATATTGCGGCTCTCCACTATGGCCCAGACCTGCTTTCCGACTATGTGCAGCACTCCGATATGGGGTTTTCGCGAACGCTCGATGATGTGCACTACTTCGCCTTCAATCCTGCGCACTCTGTGGTCTATATTTTTGGGAATGAGGATTTTGACGCGGTCCCCGTGCAGAGCGCCACGCATCTTGCTGATGTGGATGAATATATCATTGGGAATACCTTCAACGGTAACAAACCCGAATCCGTCTCTGGTGAGATTGATTATGCCTTCAGCCTCGACTTTACTTTTGCTTCGCCTGTCGGATGCCTTTGACGGGATCCTGCATTTTTCTTCTATTCTTTTTATCGCTTTTGGAAGATTTACTCCCGCTGAAATCATTTTTCTTTCTCTTTGTTCCCATAATTCGTAACTTTGTACATTCGTCCGATCGGACGAAATATTGTAACAAATTTAGTAAAAATAGAATAGATAATGAATAAAAAAGTGCTCTTGATAGTGATGGACGGCTGGGGAGAAGGCCGTCAGGACTATTCAAATGCGATATATACGGCAGGAACCCTGAAATTGATGCTTTGAAGGCGAAGTATCCCTTTTCGCAGCTCAGTGCGAGCGGCGAGGACGTTGGTCTTCCCGAAGGGCAGATGGGCAATTCCGAGGTGGGACACCTCAATATAGGAGCCGGCCGCATTGTATATCAGGATTTGGTTAAAATTAATATCGCTTGTCGCGAACATGCCCTGATGTCCAACAAGGAGATTGCGGCTGCATACGATTATGTAAAAAAATCGGGTAAACAGCTCCATTTCATGGGACTTTGTTCGCATGGCGGAGTACACAGTTCTCTCAATCATCTTTATGAATTCTTACGCGAAGCAGCCAATGCCGGTCTGGAAAAGGTATTTGTGCATTGCTTTATGGATGGTCGTGATACCGACCCGAGAAGTGGAAAGGGCTATGTGGCCGAGTTGGAGGAGGTTCTTTCACGCACTACCGGTAAGATAGCCTCCGTGGTAGGCCGTTATTATTCAATGGATAGGGACAAGAGATGGGAAAGAATCAAGGAGGCCTATGATCTACTTGTCAGCGGTAAAGGCCGGAAGGCCATTTCAGCTGTTGAGGCCATAGAGGAATCCTATCGGGAAGAGGTTACTGACGAATTTATAAAGCCCATCTCCATAGTGTCGGAAAAAGGGACTCCGGTAGCCACCCCGGAGGAGGGTGATGCGGTTATTTTCTTCAATTTCAGGAATGATCGCCTGCGAAATAACCTACGTTCTCACCCAGGCCGATATGCCTGAGGCAGGAATGCATACCATTCCCCTCTACTATTGCACTCTGACTCCCTATGATGACAAATTCGAGGACTTCATCTCCTTTTCGATAAGGACAACGTGCCTCAAACTCTCGGTGAAGTGGTTTCTTCTGTCGGAAAGAGTCAGCTTCGCATTGCTGAAACGGAAAATATGCACATGTGACATTTTTCTTCAACGGCGGGCGTGAAAAAGAGTTTGCCGGAGAGGATCGCATACTGATTAATTCCCCGAAAGTGGCAACTTATGATCTGAAGCCGGAGATGAGCGCACCTGAGGTAAAGGATGCTCTTGTAGCCGATCTGGCCACAGGCAAACACGACATGATAATACTTAATTTCGCCAACGGAGATATGGTAGGACATACCGGTGTCTATGATGCCATTGTCAAGGCGGTAAGGACGGTCGACTCCTGTGTGGGCGAAGTGGTCAGGGCGGCCCGTAAGGCCGGTTATTCGGTACTTATCACTGCTGACCACGGCAATGCCGACCATGCCGTCAATGAAGACGGCACTCCCAATACGGCTCACTCACTCAACAAAGTGCCCTTTATAGTGGTAGATGATGATGTGAAAGAGGTTAGAGCCGGCATCCTGGCCGATATTGCCCCCACCATGCTAAAACTGATGGGCATTCCTCAGCCCGAGATTATGACGGGTCGTTCACTAATATAATTATCAACATTTAACCGAGCATTTTCCAATGTCATTTGTCCACCTTCACGTACACTCGCAATATTCCATTCTGGACGGAGCCTCTTCTATAAAGTCCTTTTTCCAAAAGGCGCACAAGTATGGACAGCCCGCCCTTGCACTGACCGACCATGGTTATATGTATGGCGTAAAGGAGTTTCTGAAGGTGGCGGCTGACTATCCCGATGTAAAACCCATAGTCGGATGCGAGGTTTATGTGGCACTGGAGGATAGACATACCAGACGGGGGAAAATTGACCAAAAGGCCTATCACCTGATACTTTTGGCAAAGAATGTGACCGGATATCACAATCTGGTAAAACTCTGCTCGCTGGGCAATATAGAGGGTTTTTATTTTCATCCGAGAATAGATCGAGAACTGATTGAAAAATATCACGAGGGATTGATTTGCACCACCGCCTGTCTGGGAGGAGAAGTGCCAAGGCACATTATCGAAGGAAATATGGAGGCAGCGGAAGAGGCTGTACTTTGGTATAAATCCATTTTCGGCGATGACTATTATCTCGAGGTTCAGAGCCATCCCACGGATGTGCCGCTTGCCCCGAAAGAGACGTTTGAGAAACAGCAGATTGTCAATGAGGCTCTCTATGAGCTGGCACAAAAGCACGACATCAAGGTTATAGCCACAAATGACGTCCATTTTGTAGATAAGGAGGATGGCCCTGCACATGATCGTCTCATTTGTCTGACGTTCAACAACAATGTCGATGATCCCGACAGGTTGCGTTACACTCAGCAGGAGTTTCTTAAAAGCAAAGAGGAGATGGCGGCTCTCTTTCCCGGCCATCCGGAGGTGTTGTCCAATACTCTCGAAGTAGCCGAAAAAGTTGAGTCCTATTCCATAGACTCCGATCCCATTCTGCCCCATTTCCCAATTCCTGAAGAGTTTGAAGATTCGGATGCTTATCTGAGACACCTCACTTATAAAGGTGCGGAAATGCGCTACGGGAAAGAAATTTCCCAAAAGATACGCGACAGGATTGATTTCGAGCTTGAAACCATCCAAAAGATGGGATATCCCGACTATTTCCTCATAGTGCAGGATTTTATTGCAGAAGCGCGTAGAATAGATGTTTCGGTAGGCCCCGGACGTGGCTCTGCGGCGGGATCCGTGGTGGCATATTGCCTTAAGATAACCAATATCGACCCTATCAAATATGATCTTCTGTTTGAGCGTTTCCTAAATCCCGACCGTATTTCGATGCCCGATATAGATATAGATTTCGATGATGAGGGACGTTCCAGGGTTTTCGAATATGTGGAAAATAAATATGGTAAAGACCATGTTGCCCATGTGGTGACATTCGGTACGATGGCAACCAAGAGCGCCATCAGGGATGTTGCCCGTATCGAGCAGGTGCCTCTCCAGGAGGCGGATCGTCTGAGCAAACTTGTCCCCAGATCATTTGAGATAGATGTTTACGACAAAACCGATTCTACGTCGCTGGTCAAGGTCGAGGTACCTCCGACTATAAAGCTCTGCGTGGAGAGAATACCTGAGTTTAAGGAGGCCCTTGATTCTCCCGACCAAAAATTGAGCAACACCATCAAGTATGCCCAGCAGCTGGAAGGCACCATCCGTCAGACAGGAGTCCATGCCTGTGCGCTGATTATAGGCCGTGAGGACCTTACCAATATTATTCCAATAGCAGTTGAGGAGGATAAGGAGAGCAAAGAGAAAATATGGGTTTCCCAGTATGAGGGATCCTATATTGAGCAGGTAGGTATGCTCAAGATGGACTTTCTCGGTCTGAAGACTCTTTCAATTATCAAAGAGACGATGTCCAACATTGTTGAGAGCGGTCATAAGCCTTTTGACATCGAAGCCATTCCCATCGACGATCCTCTTACTTACAAGCTTTTCAGTAAGGGCAATACTACGGCAGTCTTCCAGTTTGAGTCGGATGGTATGAAAAAATGGTTACGCGAACTTCGCATCCGACCCGTTTTGAAGACCCGATTGCGATGAATGCACTCTATCGTCCCGGCCCTATGGAATATATCCCCGATTTTGTAGCACGTAAACATGGCAAACAGGAGATAACATACGACTTGAAGGAGATGGAAGAGTATCTTGAGGACACCTATGGGATTACGGTATATCAGGAACAGGTGATGCGTCTTTCTCAGGAGCTTGCAGGATTTACTCCCGGTATGGCCGACACTCTGCGCAGTGCCATGGGCAAAAGAGACTCAAAAAGTATTGAAAAGCCTTCTACGATCAGTTTATGGAGGGAGCTCTGGCCAAAGGTCACCCGCAAGAGATTTTGGAAAAGATCTGGAAGGACTGGAAGAGTTTCGCAGAGTATGCGTTCAACAAGTCACACGCCACCTGTTATGCCTGGTTGGGCTATCAGACCGGTTATCTCAAGGCACACTATCCTGCTCAGTTCCTGGCTGCTAACTCAGTAAAAAACCTCAACGACATTGAGGAAATCACCAAGCTGATGGATGATTGCAAGATGAAAATCAGCGGCTTGGACCCGACATCAACGAGAGCCGCACCACATTTTATGTCAACAAGAAGGGAAATATCCGTTTCGGAATGGCAGGAATCAAGGGTGTGGGAACCAATGTCATAGATGCAATCATTGCAGGAAAGGAACGGGGAGGAGCATTTACAGATATCTTTGACTTTGAGAGTGCCCCTTCCGGAGTGGTCAACCGCAAGGTTATAGAGTGTCTGATCTATTCCGGCTCGTTCGACTCCTTTGGTGATATGCAACGGACGCAGTATTTCTTGTTCAACAACAGGGATGAGTCATTTATTGACGCTCTTGCTCAAGTATACCTACAAGTATCAGAGCGATACGGTCATGCAGGGAGGCCTCTTCGGGGATACCGAAGAGATGAAGCCGGTGCGTCCCGAAGTACCGCCTCTTCAGGAGAGTGACGAAATAGAGCTTCTCAAAAGGAAAAAGAACTTGTGGGTATGTATATCTCCTCTCATCCGTTGGATAAATTCAAATTTGAATTTGACAATGAGACGCCGAACTCTTAGCGAGGTGCGTAATATAGAGGACAACCTCTCGAGGGATCCCAAACTCCGGAATATAGAATTTACGGTAGGGGCCTTGTTACCGACGTACAGATCAAGTATACCTGTACCGGAAATCGCCCTTGGTGTACATTCACCTTAGAGGATTTCAATGGGAGTCACACCTTCTCCCTTTCGGGCAAGAGCTATGAGGCATATATGAAGTATATGGTGGATCATACTGCTTTACTGATCAGATGCGTCACGAAAGAGTTTTACCGCAAGGAGTCAACAGAGGAGAAAAAAGTGCCGGAATATCGTCTCTTTATCGCCAATATGACTCTTCTCTCCAACGCAAAAGATCAATTTTTCAAAGAATTTCACATATCGATGGATCTGGAGCAGTCGGATGCCGAGTTCCGTAAAGCCTTGACAAAGAAATTGCGTGCTCATAAAGGGGAAACACCTCTTTTCATCGATCTTTCATTTGAACATAACGGGCAAAAGGATTGCGTGTCGCTCTATTCCGATAAATTCAGAGTATCGGTAGATGGGGAACTTGTGGATTGGATTTACGAGCAGGGTCTCGACTGTCGTGCCGTCAAGAAGATGAATTGGTAAAGAGATCCAGCAACTCCTCTATGGAATTTGCCTTGAGGGTTTTTCCATCCGGAAATGAAACATTAAACTCGGTGGGTGAGAGACATTGCACAGAAACGATGTCTTTGGCAGGAGTCGTGGGAGCGAACCCTTTGCGCTTCAGAGCATTTCCCGCCCAGAATGCACTTCGTGCCTCTCCGTCTATGCCTACTGGATTTTCCGAAGGGACGGGAGATATTTTTCCCGAATAGGAGTCGAAAACCACTCCCTTTTTTCCAAAGAAAGACTCCAGCACACCGCTGAGAATCAAATCTTCCGGTGTGCCGCTGATCATCGGTGCAGAGGCTCGGTTGTCCTTCGCCCCCCTCTCTTGCAGCCACAATTTGTCTCCGAGCTGAATTGCGGAATCCAGATCGTGGGTGGAGAGCAGGATGCTCTTTTGCTGTTCCCGCGCAAGCTTACGCAAAAGCACCATTATCTCTATCCTGCTTGTTACATCCAGAAAGGCAGTGGGTTCGTCTAGTATGATGATTGGGGACTCCTGGGCCAGCACTTTGGCGATAAAGGCCTTTTGGCGCTCTCCATCGCTCAGTTCTGAGACGTAAGAGGCGGCCTTGTGCTCTATGCCTACCGACTCAATTGCTCTCGAAATGGCTTCGTGGTCGCTCTCTTTGAGCTGTCCGAAGATGCCTGTGTGCGGGTATCTGCCGAGGGAGACCAAATCGTAGACGGTAATGCCTCCTGCAAAGGTCTTTTCCGTGAGTACCACCCCGATCAGAGTTGATAGACGGTTGTGGGAGTAGTTCTCAAGTGGTGCTCCCAATACCCTGATACTGCCTGCCAAGGGTGGAAGCAGCCCGCATAGGGTCTTGATGAGAGTGGATTTGCCGGCACCGTTGAGGCCGAGCAGACAGGTCACTTCACCGTTGCGAAGTTCCATATCCAGCGAGTTGTGGATCACCTTGCGCCGGCCGCCCCTCAGAGAATATCCGATGGCCAGTCCATGTGCCGATATGGTTATCTGCCGTTTCATTTCAATTGAAATATTGGATATTCCTTCGGTTGACAATCACATATATGATGACCGGCGCTCCTATAATCGGAGTGATGGCATTGAGCGGTAGTATGGAGTTGCTTCCCGGCACCACTGTCAGCATGTTGCAAAGAAGGGCTACGCAGGCACCTGCAAGCAGGGTAATCGGCAGCAGCTGCTTATGGTTTGAACTTCCGAGAAGCAGTCTCGCAATATGAGGTACGGCCAGACCGATAAAGGAGATGGGGCCGCAGAAGGCAGTAGTAGCGGCAGTAAGGATACCGGTACAGAGAAGAATTGCTATGCGGATACTCTTGACGCGCACGCCCAGATTGGCAGCGTATGACTCTCCGAGCAACAGCGCATTAAGGGGCTTTATCAGAAAAACCGAGCCTAACAGCCCTCCGGAGGCGAATATCACAAACCACGGAAGTTTCTCCATCGAGACTCCGGTGAAGTCGCCCATCCCCCAGAGTACAAATTGATGCACTTTGTCAGGGGAAGCGTGATAGTTGAGGATGGAGATGATCGAGGAGGCGAGATAGCCCACCATTATACCGATTATGAGCAGCATGACGCTGTTTTGTACCTTTCGGGAAAATCCTATGATGATAAGCAGCACGACCGCTGCTCCTACAAATGCTGCGAGAATCGTTGTAAGATAACTGTTGAAAGAGAAATATATCATCACAAGCGCCACGCCGAGATAGGCTCCGTCACTGATACCCAGAATTGAAGGGCCTGCAAGGGGATTTTTGAAAAGAGTCTGTAACAACAATCCGCTTACAGCCAGAGAGGCTCCGGCAAATAGCGCCGTTATTGTCTGGGGCAGTCTCGACTGCATAACGATTTGTACCCAGGTTTGACGACCTTCAAATCTGCCGGCAATAATTTCCAATATGGAATCTATCGGTATCCTGACCGAACCATAGAGCAGTCCGCCACAGAAAAGCAGCAGCAGAGCTACGCCGAGGCTAATATAGATTGCTATATGTTTGCTCCTTCCTTTCATCTCATTTGATGTGGGTATAATATCTCGGAACATATCCGGGAAGCAATTCCGGATGATAAATATAGATCAAATCTTCCAAAAGACGGTCGGGATGAAGTGTTATATCGTCGTAATAGGTGGTTCGGGTAGTGTGACAGATATAAATGTTCTTCTCCTTGAATGGTCTGAAATTGCTGTAAGGCTGATATTCATCTTTCAGAATATCGTATGTGTAATCCTGTTTAGTGTCATATTTGAAAAGCCAAATATCCGCATCATAAGCCCTGTCAAGAACACTTTCAAAGGTCTGGTGTACACTTTCGCTCCCTTTGAAGTCGCTGAAAATGTAATCGGCTCCGGCATCGGAGTGTATTGTGCCTATATAGCTCCCTCCTGCGGGAACAATCCAGGATGCTCCATATTTTCTCTCCAGCAATACCCGGGGTTTGTTTTCGGATTGTGTCGCCAGATTTTTCAAATGGTTGTAACGCTCTTTTGTTGTAAAGAAAATGGAGTCCGCCCTCTCTCCCTCTCCGAAAATAAGACCGTAGAAACGGCCCCACTCAGTCCTACCGAGGGGGTGATTTTCCATATAGTCGGCCGCTTCCACTATCGGAATGCCGATTTTCTCGGCTGC
Source organism: Bacteroidales bacterium (assembly GCA_040766795.1). Classification (GTDB taxonomy): domain Bacteria; phylum Bacteroidota; class Bacteroidia; order Bacteroidales; family UBA932; genus Cacconaster. Next base: position 12,350 of record JAXGPW010000010.1, read on the forward strand.
GCCATAACCGCTGTTTTCGTAAGGAGATGCAATGATAAGTTCTGCGTCGAGTTCTATGATTTTCTCAATATTGGGAGCTGTTGCAAGGCCTATATCGGCTATTCTGCCATCCGCAATTCTTTCGAGGATGAGGCTGTCGGTGATATATTGTATTTCACAAACTCCTTTAATGGCATCTATACGGCCCATTTGTGCAACCATTGAGGCATGGACGGATGTGTAGAATACTGCCTTTTCGACAGGGGTCCTGATGATGATGCCTTCGGGAAGGGAATCCGGTAATGGTTTGTTTTTATCAATCAACACATAGCGTCTGAGCGTCTTTAGAGTATCCCAGGGGTTGCGGACATTCACGATTATCCACTCATCAAAACGGGAAATCTCAAAGCCTTTGGCGTAATAGACGCTGTCGGCTTTGAAACATTCCGTTTCGGCTATTACTCCGCTCCTGCTTTCACAGGAGCAGAGCGAAGCCATCAATATAATAAAAACAAAACCTATGAAGAATTGTCGGGTCACTCTTATTTATCTTTTTGACTGCCGGCCGTTACCGGACAAGCGGTGATGGGGTTGAGTCCTCCGGTGTCAAATGCGTGGTACATGTGCCCAAAGGCATCGATTACATACATTTGTCCATTGGTAACATAGTCGGATGTGCCTATGTAAATAAGTTTAAGCAGAGTGTCGGCTGATAGGGAATAAGGGTTTTCGATGAGCGTTCCGTCTTTTATAAGTTTGCCGTAAATTTCCTTTTTACTCGTGTCGAAAATATAATAGTCGGCTATCAGTTTCCAATTTGCATCATAACTCGAGCTTACAAGATAGAGGGCATTACCCGGACCCCGTGCAATAAATGAAGGCGTAAGGCCTCCCAAATCGAGCTTTTGTACGGAATCATTATTTGGGTTGACAACCTGCAGGCAGGAGGGAACGTCATTATAGTTGCCCATTGATACCACATATAGGTGTCCCTTCGAGTCGGATTCGAGAAATACCGGATTGTCCGCCACCTTGACTTCGTTCATAACATCCATGGTTACGGGGTTGAGAACGGAAAGAGTCTTGCCATAATTGGGATAATTCATTCCGCCCGAATTGGCTACATAGAGTTTTTCGCCTGCAATTTTAATCTGCTCAGGGTTATCCCCAACCTTTGTGAGTGCGGAAACCGTGAGGGATGTGGTGTCGATCTTGCCTGCATAACCCTCATAGAAGGTCACATAGACACTATTTTCCCAGGTGGTGAAGTAGCGGGGAGAAAGATTGGCAGAGCTACCTTTGGCTTTGGTTTTTATCTCCTTTATAACTTTACCCTCCGGATCGGTAACGAAAATTACACCTGAATTATAAACTGAAATGTATATTTTGCTGCCGAAAGCTATCATATCCTGAGCGGTATCACCAAGTTTTTTGCTCGCATTGCTGCGTTCGAAGATGTTGTAATTGACCTCCTTGGTGTAAGGATTGTAAGCGGTGAAGTTGGCATCGTTTGAGCCGAAGTTGCCGCTATTGAGTACATAGGTGCCGATAGTAACCAAAGGGATTTCCGGCTCCTTACCATTGTTGGGGTCGAGGCAGGAGGAGGATGACATGATCACTATCGCTCCTGCGATGATTGCGAGTCTGAGAAGTGTTCTTTTCATTTTTCTATAGTTATTTGATTTATATTTTTATTTTTAATGTGAGTCTGAAGTTGCGTCCGGGCATCGGATAATATTGTATTATATCGTACATTTTATTTGTGAAGTTAATAATTTCTCCTTGAGTCGAACTCACGCAGGTTAAAATCCCTGTATGCGGGAACGGTATGCTCGGCATAGCCTTTTATAAGGTTGCGCTCCACATTGTGAAGCAGTGCGCATATTTCTTCCCTACAAAGGAAATTATGTAGCTCAGATTAACCGGGGTTACTCCGGGCAAGATTGGCTGCCCCCGAAATGCGTGGAGTATAGGGAATCTGGTGGCGCCGGTAGTGCTTTCAGGGTCTGAAATATCCACCGCATATTGATATGAAGCGTTGGTCGAAATTGCAACGGTATGGTCGCTGCCGAGGTGAATGCCTGAAGTTACGCTCAGATCCGCTCCCGGCTATCTGCACTTTGCCTATATTCATCATTTTCCAAATAAAGAGGGTAGGTCTGGCCACAATCTTATCCTCAACGCTATTGTAGTAACCGTCCAGAGTGGCGGTGAGCCATCCATATTCCTCTTTTCGAAGAGCGCCGCTCCGATCACCCGAGATTGTATTGGTCGGCACGCTCGGTCTGAGGTTAGTATTGCCTACTCTCAAACAGCCGAAAGTCATTGATGAGTACGGTATCCCTTTCGCTGAAACTCAATTTCGATGACGGCAGGAAGAGCTTTAAAATTACTCAGGAGCAAGTGATTGTTTCTGTCAGGCACAAAGTACCACTTTTGCACCTTTTCCGGTAACCCACTTAACATTTTATTAGTGACCGACGATTTCAGACCTCCCCTGACCTTTTTCAAAAGTGACGAAGTAGTCGCTTTCTCGAGAGCAGAACTCAGGCGCAGATTAGTCCAGAATATTGTAAGATAGATCATGGGCAAATGTCAATTTCCTCCCTTTACCGGCAGGAAACGGGTGGCTATGAGCCATAATACTCCTGTTGAGTATAAATGTCTTCAACAAATCCCAAAGGATATCGCTGACTTTCATCGTAATATTTGCTCCATGCATAATTTGTATTTTAGTACACCTTTGAGTCCCATTTTTCGCCGAAGGCGGTATTATAAGGAAGCCTGCACGAAACCGTTTTTGTCCCACAGACGCTCAAAAGCATCCTGATTGTAAAGAACCACAGAGCCGGGAAGTCACTCTTTCTCCCGATAGTCCGCTTGCCTTGAGGGAAAATTTGCCGGAGGCGCCGATAAAGCCCCAAATATTGATTTCCGCTCTGAGGGTATTGACGTCGCTGTTTTTCTCAACAGATGCTCCGGCTCCCTGCCGTCATGGATGATGAAGGGATAATCGCCCTTGGAGGTAATCCAATCGGCATTCGCTCCGAGCGCCCACCTGCTTCCGATTCTTTGCTCCAATAGCAGGGAAGGGTTGTAGGTACCGAATGAACCAACTTTCATACGTGCGGTGACATTAGTGCCGCAATCGTCGAAAACCGGTCTTGACGAGGTGATATTGAGCGTCCCTGCGGAGGCAAACATCCTTGCAGACATGAATATTTCATCGCTTTGGCCGATGGAGAGAGTGATCATCTCCACATTGTCCAGCGAAAACCTTCCGATGTCCACCTGGCCGCTCTGTATGTCGGAGACCGCAATGCCATCATAGGAGACGCCGGTATGCTGAGCTCCCAGACTTCTTATGGAGACCGTCTTGATGCCGCCTATCCCACCATAGTCCCGAATATTGACGCCTGCGAGGTTTTTAACCGCTTCGTGCAGCTCTTGTACTCCCAAACGTTCAATAGCCGTACGATCCACTACCTGCACGGGTGCGCTTTGAAGGGTGGGTGATGGCTTGGCAGTAGATGTAATGCGTGATTCTTCCAGGTGACGCACTACCACCGTGTCCCGCTCCTTATTTTGGGCAAAAAGAGGCGCCGGCAGCAGAGATAATGCCACCACAAACGAGGTTACACCTTTGAAAAATGCCCTGAAGGAGTTTTGCATTTAAAAAACAAATCATGAAATCCAAACCCGGGATTTCCAATCCAACAAATAATCGGGGCAGGTCTTCTGACTTGTTCCTCCTTCGAGCCGCCTTCCCATCCGCTAAGGACAGTGGCAAAGAATAGCTTAGGAATTACAGAACTCACAGCTACGGGTATAGTTCCGGATTCACACCGGATTCCCTTTAGCCTCAATTACGATGCAAAGGTAAAGGATTTTTTTAAAAGAAAAAAATAGTTCCAAGGATTTCATCCACATACCGGCGGTTGCTGTAGAGGCGGGGGACTTTGTTTTGGCCGCCGATTTTGCCGCGTGACTCCATCCAGCGGTAGAATGTTCCTGCGGGGACAACGGCCGTGGAGTCGTTCCATTGTCATGGTATGAGTACGTTTGGCCTCATAGTCCGAATTGCAGGCGCAGAGTTCCTCATCCAGAGTATCTGCAAAGGCCTCCGTATCTTCTGGGGCATTTTCAAACTCAATCACCCATTGGTGGGCGCCCTTCAACCTCCCTTCTATAAAGATCGGGGCAACTGTAAAGTCACTTATGGTGGCATTGTGGAGTTTGCAGGCAGCAGCCAGAGCCGTGTTGGCATTGCCAATCATCAATTCCTCTCCGAAGGCATTGATAAAGAGTTGGGTCCTGCCGGAAATCACCACTTTGTGGGGAACGAGTGAAGTGAATGTCACAACATCGCCTATCAGATAGCGCCACAGACCGGCCGTAGTAGATATTATGACGGCATAGGGTACGCCCGGCTCCACTTCTTCAACTGTACGAGTAGGCACGGGACGCTCATTTTCCTGAGCTTCCGAGAGCTCTTTGAGAGTTGCAAACTCATAGAAGACACCATTGTCAAGCGTCAGCAGCATGGATTTATCTTCAGGGTCATCCTGAAAAGCAAAATATCCCTCTGAAGCATTGTAATTTTCAAAATAACGCACCGAGCCGGGAGGAATAATTGCATCATACTGCGCTCTGTATGGCTCAAAACTAATGCCCCCGTGCATAAACAATTCCATGTTAGGCCACACATCGGTAAGCCGGCTCGCATTGTTGTACTCCATTATGCGGCGGAGCATAATTAAGTTCCAGGAGGGTACTCCGGCGAAACTGGTTACATTGGCTTTGCTATATTTGCGGCATATAATCTCCACTTTCTCATGGAAGTCGTGCATCATCGCCGTTTTTTTGTCGGGAACCCGGAAAAACTCCGCGGGAGCAGGAGAGTTTCGCAGGAGGATTGCAGAAAGATCCCCGCTGAAGCTCTTACCACCCAAATCGGGCTCCACGCTGCCTCCAAGCGTAAGCGCTTTGCCTGAGTAGATGCGTGAGTCGGGGAAGCGCTGTACATAATTTGCCAGCATCCGTTGCATCCCTCCGTAATGACACCCCCAGAGATTGGTACGGGTAATGGGGATAAACTTGCTCTTTCCTGAGCTGGTACCCGAACTTTTTGCAAAAAAGCGGGTTTTTTCATTCCAAAGTACATAATCCTCACCGGAACGCAATCGCTCAATATAGGGATATAGTTCATTATAGTCACGCACCGGCACCAAACGCTGAAAATCCCTCACCGAGCCTATCTTTGAAAAGCCGTGATCACGGCCAAAAGCGGTATCCTTGCCTCCCTTGAGAAGAGCTCGAAACACCTTCATCTGCACCTCAAAAGGATGTTTTCGGGTACGGTCAAGTCCCTTGAGCATCCTGTGTGCATAGGTAAGAAAAGCTTTGTTGATGAGTGACATATATAAATTATTTATGACAAAGTTATGCAAAAATAGTATGAAGTACCGCCAATGAACGGATGTTGATGGGCGTATCGAGCCAATAACTGAGATACTTTAGCATTTGATCGCAGAAGCCGCTCCTTGCCCTCGCATTCAGCGGGATTTGCATTGCCTCGTTGAGGTCTGCATTAAGGAGCCGGTAAAGTAGCAGGGAATCTTGCTCCGTAAAGAGATAAGTCGAGTCACGCAAGGCCCCGGCTGAGACATATCGGGCACTTATTATGTCAAACAGCGGAGTCTGCTCAGAATAGTTGTCATGAGGCAGGAATCCCATCTGTCTGCAAAATCCAACCAAAAATTTTAGGTGGAAGTTTGCACTGTTTCCCTCGAGGGCTTCCAGAGCGGATATCATTCCTTTGAGCCATTCAAATAGTTCTTCGTCCCCGCTCTCCTCCCTGAGGGTGCGGTATATCACTTCACTTACAAAAAGTGCAATGGCACTTTTGCTGATGTCGGTCCGTAAGGAATGGAGCTGGACCAGGGGATGGTATTCCTGCATATAAAGCAGCTTGCTTTTGGTTGAGGCAGCGGTGACCACCTCGAGTATGGCAAGGTTGTGAAATTGGGCAATGACGGCACTGTTTTTGCTCTTTTTAATGCCACGCAGATAGATGCCACGCCGTCCGAGTCTGTTGTCGAGCACGTGTGCTATGAGACCCGAATCGCCGTACTTTGTCAGATGAAGCACTATCGTTTGGGATTTGCAGACAAGTGACATAGGAGTTTTTCCAACGCTTTGCCTCTATGAGAGATGGCATTTTTCTCTTCCAGAGAGAGTTCGGCCATGGTGGCATCCATACCGAGCGGCCTGAAGATAGGATCATATCCGAAACCGTCAAAGCCATGCAGAGTGGTGGTAATATGACCTTCGCAAATACCTTCAAAGGTGTGCAGGTGGCCATCCTCTATCAGCGCAATGACGCACCTGAATCTCGCGGTACGCTTTTCGTAAGGTACGCCTTCAAGTTCTTTGAGCAGTTTTCTGATATTGTTGGGGGGAGATTTGGGTTCGCCCGCATAGCGTGCGGAATGTACCCCGGGAGCACCTCCGAGAGCATCCACTTCCAGACCGGTGTCATCGGCAAAGCAATTTTTCTGAAATTTATTCCAGATAAAGAGGGCTTTTTCAACGGCATTTTCGTATAGAGTGTCGTGGGTTTCGGGAAGTTCTCCGTCAAATCCCAGCTCCGAGGGCATCACAAGTTGGAATCTCTTACCCAGTACCCTCTGAGCTTCGGCCAGTTTATTGGCATTGCCCGTGGCAAACACTATTTCCATTATTGATGATTCTGATAATTGGCCTCAAAGATATGAACAAAATGATAAAAGTATTAATTTTGCAGAGTTTTAAAACGAGATAAAGAAGATGAAAATTTTTAAAACCATTGCGGTGACGATTGCGATTTTGGCATCAGTGACCTCATTTGCGCAGTCCGCCGAATTTAAATTAGGACAGAATATGGAGATTCAGTATTCAATACTGAAAGAGCTCTCCAAATCATATGTTGATACCATAGAATATGGCAAAATCATACCCATCGGTATTCAGGCCATGCTCCAGTCTCTCGATCCTTACACTACATACATTCCCGAAGAGGAGGGAGAGGATTTCGACATGATGACTACGGGTGCCTACGGGGGCATCGGTTCTCTCATAAAAAAGAGTCCTGACAGCGGAGTACTGATTGTTGAACCTTATTCGGGATCCCCGGCCATCAAGGCAGGAATTGTGCCGGGTGATGTAATCATAGCTATTGACGGTGTCCCGGTCTATGGAGAAACCTCAGCACAGAGTGCAGCTAAAATGAAGGGGCAGCCGGGTACGGAGGTGGTTTTTACCATCGTCAGAGGTCGTACGCTCGACACGGTCGACATTACCGTTACCCGTGAGAGAATACGCGTTTCCGATATAGTCTATTCGGGGATAATCAGGGATTCCATCGGTTACATAGCCCTCACCGGATTTACTGAGAAGATGCATCTCCAGTTCAAGGAGAGCGTACTCGATCTTAAAAAGAGAGGTGCTAAACGTTTGGTAATCGACCTCAGAGGCAATGGAGGAGGCATTATGGAAGAAGCTGTGTCACTTATGTCTCTATTTGTGCCGGAAGGCACTCTGGTACTCTCTTCCAGAGGACGTGAAGAGAGGATGAATGAGGAGTATTACACAACCACTTCCCCTATTGACACACTAATACCGGTGCTTGTGATGGTGGATAGCGGCTCAGCCTCTTCTGCGGAGATAGTGGCAGGAGCTTTCCAGGACCTGGACAGAGGGGCAATAGCCGGAAGGAGGACCTTCGGCAAGGGACTAATTCAGTCCATAAAACCCACCCTATATGATGGTAAGGTGAAAATTACCACCGGAAAATATTATACTCAAGCGGAAGGTGCGTGCAGGCTATCGACTATAGTCACCGCAATGAAGATGGTAGCGTGGGTAATGTACCTGATAGCCTCAAGCGTGAATTTAAGACACGGCTGGGTCGAAGCGTCTATGACGGAGGAGGAATTACTCCCGACTTCATCACTCAGACCAGATCTTATAGCCGTCCGGCATATTCTCTCGTCTATAATGATATACTGGGTGATTATGCAATCGAATATTTCAAGAAGAATCTTTCCATAGTTCCTGCCTCCGAGTTTCATCTTACCGATGAGGAGTATGAAGATTTTATCCGCTATGCGGGAACCCGCGAATTTGATATCCGTAGTTCTGCTGAATCTTCGCTGGATCAGCTGGTAAAGGCTGCAAAGCAGGATGGCCTCTATGATCTCTACAAGAGTGAAATCGATGCTCTCTCCGCAAGGATCAAGGTGGACAAGGAGACTATGCTGCGTATTAAGAAAGATGAGATCCTCCCTCTGCTGGAGGAAGAAATCGTAGTCAAATACTATATGCGCGGTTCGGAATATGAGATCCGTTTGAGGGATGATCAGGGACTTTATCAGGCCCTCGACTGGTGGGTGGAATAGTTCCGAGTGTGTAGTATGTAGTATGTAGTAATTGGGTGTTGCGGTTACGTGGTGCGAGGTGTGTGTTAGTTCCGAATATTGAGTAAGTTTGAGTGTGTCGCAGGTTACGCGGTGCGGGTTACGTGGTAAGTGTGTAGTGAGTTGGTGCGACTTTAGAATATTTTTAAGAAAAGAAGAACTACTATGAGTTATATTAAACGTTTCATGTTGTTGGGGCTGGTTTTTTTGGCAGTGCTTAGTGACTGTCAAAAGGAGGTCTCTTGCACTTTGAGCGAATCGAATATTGAATTGGCTTATACCGGTACTCCTCTCAAGGTGTACCTTTCCAGCAGTGTTCCGTGGAAGATCGAAGTGCCGACCGATGCTCAGTGGCTGCAGATCACTCCTCTTTCGGGACCGGCAGGGGAAGAGATAGAACTGACTTTGAAAGCGCAGCCGAATGAGAAGAGGGTTCGCAAAACGCAGCTGACTGTCCGTTGTGGAAGCCGTATTTTAGATCTATCCGTACTCCAACAACCTTTAAATGTTGAGGAATACACTTATACGGTTTTACAGAGGCATACGCAAGGAACCTATCCCAACGAAGTGATTATCTTGGGCGATGGCTATTCCGCACTGGATTACGGCTCGGAGGGCCCTTTTAATAAGGATGCGCACGATGCCATGGAGGCCTTTTTTTCGGTAGAACCCTTCAGCACCTATCGTTCCTATTTTCGAGTAGCTCAATTTGTCGTTTTTTCACCGCAAAGCGGTATTACGGAACGCGATAAAAAAACCGAGGTCCGCACCGCTTTTGGTGTCCGCTTTGATGAACCTTATGTCATGACGATGGACGACCCTAATTTGGTATTCAAAGCAGCTATGCGTATTCCCGGTATGACCACGGAGCGTATCAGCAATACATTATTTATTCTTCTGGCCAATGTTGACCGGTATGGCGGTCTGTGTTGGCAATACGGAGACGGATCGGCAATTGCCCTTTGTCCGGTTTGCAGGACATCGGCGCATGGAGGCTATGCGCTGTTTGCCGATTTGATTCACCACGAGGCCGGAGGCCATGGTTTTGGGCGGCTGGTCGATGAATATATAACACATCCCGGAGAGACGCTGCCGGACGAGGCGACAAGCGCTTCGCCTCACCGTCATAAAAAGGAACTGCAAGGGAGGAAATATTTCGGCTATGCTTTCAATGTAGATATCAGCGGTAACAAAGAACAGGCTCCGTGGGCGCATTATTATACGCTGCCGGGATACGAGGCGGTAGGTTATTATGAGGGGGCCTATTTTTATGAAAAGGGTGCCTGGCGACCGGAACAGCGCAGTTGTATGGTTGACAATCGTCCTTACTATAATGCTCCGAGCCGTGAAAGCATCGTTAAATTGTTGTTAAGACGGGCAGCAGGTGTCAGGTTGTATGATTATTTGTATCAATCCTCTTCAGGGACTTATGAAGTGGTCACTATTCCGAACGATCCGTTCAATATGGAGGATTTTATGCGCAATGATATGAAGAAAGCCTGGTCGGCGCCGATGCCTATACCATCCGATACCCGAAGCGGCCAATCTTTCATCCCCACCCAACCGGTACGCTTCATACCCGGCTCACCGTTTGACTAACTCAATACTCCTTACTCATAACTAAAAACTGAGGGTCACCAACCGGTGACCCTCTTCAGCATCCCCTCGGCGGGAGCCACGGTTTCGGTCTGCCTCTTCGGCGAAGCAGACACCTTAATTGCTAGTCCAGAAGCTCTACGATTTTGGCCTCAGGAGCATGTTTCATAACGGATGCGATACCATTGTCTCTCGTCCTTTCGGAAGCATACATCTGGCTATTTCCAATTACCTGACCGTTGGTAGCTTTAAGATTGAAGAAGGGCTTGCCGTTTGCAGCCACTTTCTTCTCATATCTTGCCTCTTCAACGCTGTTTTTCTTTACTGATTCAACGCCGTTTAGGCAAGCGGACTTAGTCTTGTAGCCTTCGCTGGTGAGGATTATCTCGCCATTTGAAGCTTTAGGTTGAATTGGAATTCTCCGTTTTTTCTTAAAGTAATTTCAAATTTTCCCATATCAATATAGTGTTGTTGTTTAGTACGTCAAGTCCTACAAAGTTAGGTAAAAATTATAAATCAAAATGATTTACATATCTTCGTAAATAAAAACAGACCGAAATGAAAAGAAAATCATACATATTTTTCTCTCTGATACTTTGTGTTTTGTGTATAGCGGAAACGCAATCGTTATCAGCACAGACTCCATCGGGTGTGATGGTAAAACATGTTCCGACTGAACTTATACAAAATCCCGATAATCCGATATTATTAATGTTTACTGCCTCCTGGTGTGCTCCCTGTCATAGGATGCGCAGTGTGATGTTTAAAAGGAGAATATTTCGCTTCTGCTCAGAAAATACAATGTGATATTGTTGGACGTGGACTCACAACCTGGCTCGGATCTGCAGAGAATCTATTGCGAAGATAGTGCGGTTCCCCAATTTATAGTAATGGATAAAGAGCAGAACGTGCTCCGAAAAATGCGTGGTGCTACTGATAGCGAATCTGAGTTTGCGGAGTTTCTGCGTAGCGGTATTGAAGAGATAAGACCCGGTCTGCCGGCCGTGCAGGATATTATTTCTCAGGAAGAGATGGAACTCCTCACCGGTGATGATTTCAAGGCGGCTACGAGTCGCCTCAAGGCGAAGTGGAGTTTCGGGGTGGGTATCGGAGGCCATATTTCCAATATGCCTGTTTCCAGCAGATCTCTCTTTGCTGAAGAGAGAGCCTCGGCCCTCGACAGCACACAACTCAATTACCGCGGGGTTAAGCCGGGCGGGAGCATTTCCGCATTGGTGCGTTACACATTCTACAAATCCACCATAGAGACCGGTCTCCTCTTTATGAGTGCCGGAGGTCGTGATATACGTACCAAACAGAGTTTTGACTCATATTATATAGGTGTCCCGGTAGATTTTCATTTTGGAATTTGGGACAATCTTAAGTTTGGTGCAGGTATTTCAGCCATGTATATGGTGAAGGATGTTGCAAAAAATCGTTTTGATGCCGGCTTGCGCCTAAAACTTATTTGGGATGCCTCTCCATTTTGCATAAGTGCAGGTTGGCAACGTGGTCTTGTCAATATTTTGGGGGCGGAATCGCCATTAAGAGCTAAGAACAATCACTTTTTTGTTAATTTTGCCTTTTATTTCAATTGAAACCATCAATGAGAGTAAGGCATTTATTCAGATTTTTCATCGTTACGACCCTCTGGGCCTTCGGTTCTATGCTCTTTTCTGCGACGGCAGCTCCTGAAGGGAGTTTATTTGCAGATGGTGAAAAGAGAGTCGCTGAGTTCACGCACGATGAATTGCTCTCGAGAAATATGCCTGCCGAACTGGCGTTTCTGCCGGAGGCTATATCAAATCTCTCAATGCCCGGCAATCGTGCAGGTATCTGGGCTCTCGATGCCCTGGATGCGGTGAGGCATGGCCTCAAGGTGGATTTGACACACGATCAGCGCTACGATGATACACTCTGTACCCGGGCCGCCCTGAGTTGTTTGCAGGAGTACTATGACCGTTACCGGGAGTGGGATTTGGCTTTAGCCGCCTACCTGCATAGCCCTGCTGTATTGAATGCATGCCTTCAATCCGGAGATTCGACTCTGCTACTCCATACGCTGACTCTCTCTGATCTCGGTCGTATGGAAAAGAGCGATCATTCCTCTCCTGCGGAGGAAATGTATACCCTGTATTTCGACCGGCCGATCTCTCTGGAAGCCGTGACGCATCTTACCGGCATAAGTGCTAAGGAGTTTTCCGGTACAAATCCCATTTTCAGATCAGATCCCCTGGTGCCTCTCGAAGGTTACGGACTAAAATTTCCTCCCTATGTGGCTCAAACTATAGAGGTGGATTCCCTTTATGCCGTTACGGATCGAATGGTGGCAGCCAGAGAGGCCGAATTGCTAAAAAACAGAAAGAAGCCGAGGAGGAGCGCAAGCAGACCTCCATCACTTATACGGTAAAATATGGTGATACTTTGAGCGGAATTGCACAGAAACACAGAGTCAGAGTTTCCGATATCAAAAAGTGGAACAAACTCAGGAGTGATTTTATACGAGAAAGACAAAAACTAATAATTTACAAATAAGGATTGATGAAAGCGAGCAAGATTTTTCTCTTCATATTGTCGGTAATTTTTATTCTTGGAGTGGTTTGGGCTATTTTCCCGCAGAGGAATAGAGGTTGGAGGCACCACTTTGCGATTTGCTTCCTACGAAGAGGCCGCTTCCGGCATAAATGAGGAGGTGGTGGATGTGGATAAAGTACTTTCCGATGTAGAGCAGAGTTTCAGTATGCTCTCCGGTTCTCAGCAGGATACCCTTAGATATTTTAGGAATTTCCTCAAATACAACCCTAATCGGATTTGGCTTCCAAACGACGACTATACCTATCTTGATGATCTGTTTCATCTATTTGAAAGCGCAAAGAAGGAGAACAAGACTTACCGGATAATGCACTATGGTGACTCTCAGATAGAGATGGACCGTATCTCTTCTATCATTCGTGAGCATCTTCAGGGTATCTTCGGCGGCAATGGTAATGGTCTTGTGCCGGCAATCCAGAGTGTTGCCACCTACTCTTTGGTGCAGAGTGCATCCGGAGCACTTACCCGTTATACGCTCATCGGTGACTCCACTACCGTGGCGCCGATCACAACCGTTACGGAGTAATGACTCAGCTCTCCCAACTCTCCGGTGAGGCCTCCATAACTTTCAGGGTTTCCAAAAACTCCAATTGTCAGGAGCGTGCCAAGAAATTTTCTAAAGTTGCATTGCTTGTAGGCAATACTTCTCCCGGATTTAAAGCCTCTTTGCGCTGCGATACCATCCGAACACAAAACAAAGTACTCAAAAATGCGGTAAATGGAGTTTCGCTCCTTACATGGGAACTTCCTGCGTATGCATCCAGAGGCACTATTACCCTGAGTGGCAGTGGAGAGATATATGGTTTCCTAATGGATGGCAAAAACGGAATTGCTCTGGATAACGCACCTCTCAGAGGCAGTTCAGGTACCATATTCACCCGTATGAGCAAAAGCGTGATGAAGCAATCCTTCGACCTGCTCGATACCCGTATGATTATATTGCAGTTCGGAGGCAACAGCGCCGTCAGCATCCGAAATGAAAAGCAAATCTCCGCCTATTTGCGTAAACTCGAAAATCAGATTGACTATTTTCACGAAGTGGCTCCCGAGGCGCAAGTCCTTTTTATTGGTCCTTCGGATATGGGCAGGAGCGTAGAAGGGCGCGTTGCCACTATTCCCATGCTGCCGGCTCTAAACGATTCGCTTAAGGTAATGGCCCTGAGCAAAGGCGCGGCATATTGGGATCTCTTCAATATGATGGGGGGTGAAAATTCTATGGTGCGTTGGGTAAAGCATAGTCCTGCACTTGCGAGCAGCGATTATATCCACTTTACAACCAAGGGTGCCGAGCATGTGGGGATGGCTTTTGCAAGAGCTTTTGAAGTATGTTACAATTTTTACAAACTCAGGAAAGAGCTGGATCCTGAAATGGTATCCGCTTATATGAGTAGTCAGGATTCCACCGAAGTGCCTTTTGCTGACACTAAGGAGAGTGATATAAATATGGTTTCAGAAGGAGAATTGGGAAGAGAATGAGAAGAGGCACGCTAGTATTCAGGTTCTTTGTTGCAGCAATCGTGCTGTTTGCGGCATGGAGCGGAGATGCCTTTGCTCAGGGTCTCCACAAACCCATTCCCAACTATATGTTCGCCCATTTTGAGGAGAATGCGATCACTTTCCCCTCGGGGGATAGTGCGGATTTCGAGAGATTTTTTCTCAAACTCGATACCCTTCTCTTTTTCGGAGAGGGAGATATCAATATAGTCCATATCGGCGGTTCACACGTACAATCCGGAACTTTTCCAAACAGGATGCGCCGAAATTTGCTCGCGATGCGCTATGGTATCGAGGGTGGTAGAGGAGTAGTTTTTCCATTCTCGGTAGCGAAGAGCAACACTCCTTCCAGTTATTACAGCAGTTATACCGGTAAGTGGAAAGCTTACCGCAACTCACAGCCCAAAACGCCTCTACGTATGGGTCTGACCGGGATGGCGGCTGCCACTTCAGACCCATCGGCAACAATAACCATTGTCTCACGTGAGCGCAATCCCATGGGTTCTCCCCATGATTTCAGATTTGACAGAGTACAAGTACTGGGGCGTGCCGATAACGATTCGCTCGTACCGGTAGTTCGTCTGGATACCCTGACGCTTTTACCCCTCTCTCACGATCCGGATAGAGACCTTTATGAGTTTGTGCTGCCTTACCTGACGGATTCTCTGGTACTGGGTACCAGCGGAGTCCCCGGAGAGTGGAATTTGACGGGGATTGTGCTGGACCATGGTCGTCCGGGGCTCACCTATCACGGTATCGGGGTCAATGGCGCGAGCCTCAACTCATATTTTAAGTGTGAGGATTTTGAAAGGGATTTGGCTTTGCTCAAGCCCGATCTGATAATATTTGCCATAGGCATCAACGATGCAAACACCTCCAATTTCAACAAAGAGCTATTTATTTCCAATTATATAAAAATGGTCGATCTGGCTCGTAGGGTGGCGCCCGACTGTGCCATACTCTTTGTGACCAACAACGACAGTTTCAGGCGTTCCCGCCGCTCATATTATCTCAATCAGAACGGCCCTGTGGTACAGGATGCCTTTTATAGTCTGGCGCGTAGATATGATGCAGGCGTATGGGACCTTTTCAGAATAATGGGCGGTCTCAATTCTATGAAGCAGTGGGAGAGTGCCGGACTGGCCAACAGGGATAAAGTTCATTTTACGGAAAAGGGGTATATTTTGATAGGTGACCTGCTTTATAATGCTCTGCTGGATCGTTATCTGGAGCATCTCAAATCAAATACTTCAAATAACGGTACCAGATGAGCGGTTTTATCCATATAGCGGCAGATTTTATCAAAGGACTCTTCACATTTGATCAGTCCCACCCTTTGCTCTTCACGCAATTCTATTTCTGGGCATTCTTTGCAATCGTATTTGCCTTTTTCGCCCTTTTCAAAAATAAGCTGCTGCTCAGAAACGGTTTCCTCTTCTTCGCCAGCCTCTTTTTCTATTATAAGACCAGCGGTATCTTTACTTTGATACTACTTTTTGTGACGCTTTACAATTTCTTGGGCGCCAAATGGATGCATACCAGAAAGAGTGATGGGGGAAAGAGAGCCGTACTTGTGGTGAGTCTTATTGTCAACCTCTTTACGCTATGCTACTTCAAATATGCCTACTTCATAACCGATGTGGTCAACAACCTTTTCGGGACGGAGTTTGTCGTATTTGATTTGTTTGCTGTAGTTGGGAATGCTATTGTGGGTGCCAATCGTTTCAGCATCGATACCATAATTTTGCCTGTGGGTATTTCTTTCTATACTTTTCAGGCGATCAGTTATATAATGGATGTCTACCGCAGTAGAGTGACTCCCGTGCGTAATATTCTGGACTTCGGTTTCTATTTGAGTTTCTTCCCGCAATTGGTGGCCGGTCCCATAGTTCGTGCCAGCGAATTCATACCTCAGCTGCACCGAAAGTTTTTTCTCAGCAGAAGACAGTTTGGCATTGCGGTATTTTGGATTGTAAATGGCCTGGTAAAGAAAATAGTCCTTAGTGACTACCTGGCCATTAATTTCATAGACCGTGTCTTTGAAAATCCTTTGCTCTATTCCGGGTTTGAAAATGTAATGGCCCTCTTTGGATACTCACTACAGGTTTATGCCGACTTTTCGGGATATACCGATATTGCCATAGGAGTAGCAATGCTGATGGGTTTCTACCTTCCTCAAAACTTCGATTCGCCTTATAAGGCAAAGAGTCCGGTAGAATTTTGGCGAAGATGGCACATGTCCCTATCCAGATGGCTTAAGGATTACCTCTATATCCCTTTAGGAGGTAACCGCAACGCTACCTTCGGTACATATTGCTGCATCGTTTCCATTTCACTTATCGGAGTTTTACTTTCAGGTTCGTGGTGGGTAGCTCTGGTCGTCGCGGCCATTGCAGTGGCTCTCATTCTTATTGCAAGGCTTAAACCCGCGAAGCGCAAGAGCATCACTACCAATCTCAATTCGATGAACACCATGTTGCTGGGTGGTTTGTGGCATGGAGCAAGCTGGAATTTTATGATCTGGGGAGGCCTGAACGGCATCGGAATGGTAATTTACAAGGTGTGGCAAAACTGGGGAATAGGTTTGAGGTTTCTTGTCATAACGGCGGTTACTGTGACACTTGGTATCTTATCCGTTGTTGCGCCCCGTCCACTATATAATATGTTTTTTGTCTGGATGGCAGTAGTGATGACAGGCAATCTTGTCAAATTGCTATATGTGCTGATATGTCGTATTCGTGGTATTCAGGCGGCTATTGTGGCCGGGCCGGAAGCCTCTAAAGAGTCCCGTTTCAGACGCCTCTCGGATATCTGGGCCATTTTCCAGACATTTGTCTTCATCACCTTTACACGTCTCTTTTTCCGTTCGGGATCCAATCTCGATCCCGCAGAGGCCAATGAGACAGCCTGGAATACGGCAAAAAATATGGTAAACCGCATTGGCGGCCATTGGGATATGGCCATGATACCGGAGATGGTATGGCAATATCGCAACGTGTTTCTTCTTGTGGTTATCGGTATGGTGATACACTGGCTTCCTGACCGCTTTAAACGCCGTTATCGTCTCTGGTTTGCATCCATACCGCTGCCACTTATGGCTCTGATGGTAGCTCTGGCAGTCTTTTTTGTCTACCAGTTTATAACTGCGGACTTGCAGTCATTTATTTATTTCCAGTTCTAAAAGGTAACGGGATCGCCATCCTGATTTCCGGGATCCTCGGGATCTTCGGGTGCGGCCTCTTGGATCAGTATCAAAAAACGTTCTATCGTTTCACTGAATACTCTTGCTTTAGTCTCTCGCCTGGGACCTTCGTTGAGGGTGGTCTTAAAGATAACAGTGGTGTCACCATCAGCCCAGTTGGGTCTGACTATTACCCATTGATTACTAAAACTGATATCGGGTGTCTCTATCTCCCAGATGACATTGGACTTTATATCCAGAGAGGCACTGTCAATATTGTAATTAAATATGATGGTATCCCGTGAAATGGTCAATTCCGGAAGAACATATTTTTCACAGGAGACGAACTGCGCGAGCATTACAAAAGCAGTAACAGTCGCAACAGCCGAGGCCAAAATGGTTTTTTTATCTCTCATTTCGAAGCAAAGTTACAAATAATCCGATGTTGCGCTCTTTTTTTTGTCGATAGGGGAAGATATTTTTCATTTTTTACTTATATTTGTCACTTGATAGATACAGTATGCGTAATATTATTCCAATTATAGTTGCGGTAGCGCTGATTGCTACCGCTTGTCACAAAGTGGTGGATCCGGAGATTTCAGTAGATCCTTATGCCATAACTTGTGACTATAATGGTGGCTCGTTCGACGTCAATATACGCTGCAACGTGGATTGGACGGCAGATTGCGATACCCTCGGGATAACTATATCGCCCACGTCAGGAACTAAAGACGGTTCCATAAGGATTTCAGTCCCTTCAACCACTTCAAAGTCCACTCAGGTGGCCAGAATAACATTTACCGCAAAGGGTGAGGAGAGTTCCAAGATAGCTAAAACTGTCGTTACCATAGGCTCCTATCCCTTTATCGGGGTAGATGTAGGTCAGCTCAGCATTGCAGCTGAGGGAGGCGGCACGCAATTTTTACTGACGGCCAACCGTCAATGGAGTGCCACTTCTTCAAATCCCGCCTTTACCTTTTCTCCGGAAAACGGAGCGGTAAATGATATCATCAGGGTTACTGCCGACGTCAATAATACCGGCTCTACGAGGGAGTGTATCATTAACTTCAAACTTAAAGAATACCAGAATAAAACGGCACAAATAAAAATAGTTCAAACACCTCTGTAATACCATGAGAAAGGCACTGCTAATCTTTTTTGCTTCATTATTCTTTTTTCCTGCCTTTGCTCAGAAATATCAATTTTCGGGTAAGGTGCTTGAAAAAGGTACCGATGTCCCTGTTGAGTTTGCCACTGTAGTAATGGCAGATAAGGAGTTGTGGGCCGTAGCCAATGCAAAAGGAGAATTTGTCATCAACGGCGTTTCCAGAGGTAAAACTAAAGTAGAGATATCCTGTCTGGGATATGCTCCAACCACATTTGAAATAGAAATAACCAAGGACCTCAAGGGAGTTACCTACTATCTGTCGGTAGATGACCTGACTCTTGAGAGCGCGGTGGTTACTGCAAAAGAGAATACAAACAGCGCTACCACCAGCCGTCAAATTGACAGGACCGCACTGGAGCATATGCAGATGGTTAATATTTCGGATATCTCCTCACTGCTGCCGGGTGGAGTCTCAACCTCTACCGGTAAACTCACCAACTCGACTGAGGCCTTCCAAATCCGCTCCGACGAGACCTCGGCAGTCGCCTCTTTCGGTACTGCGGTTGAACTGGATGGTGTCAGACTCTCAAACAACGCTGCCTACAGTTCGGTATCCGGAGTCTCCACCCGTAATATTGCCTCATCCAACGTAGAGTCAATAGAGATCATAACCGGAGTACCTTCTGTGGAGCATGGCGATATGACTAACGGAATTGTCAAGATCAATACCCGTAAAGGAAAATCTCCCTGGATGATAACCGCAATGACAAGTCCCAACACCAAACAACTCTCTTTAAGCAAAGGCTTTGACCTTGGGTCGAAAGGTGGAGTAATCAATGCGAGTGTCGAAAGGACCACTTCCGTACAGGATCTTGCATCTCCCTACACTACATACCAGCGTAACGCCTTTTCATTGCTCTATTCCAATTCTTTTGGGACATTGGGACAGCCGTTAAGATTTTCATTCGGTCTTTCAGGTAATGTCGGCGGATATGATAGGAGCGCTGACCCCGATTCCTTCATGAATACTTACTCAAAGTCGAAGGAGAATACTGTCAGGGGTAATTTTTCACTCAACTGGCTTCTCAACAAGTCTGGATCACCAATATTGAGCTTACGGGCTCGTTGGTTTATTCCGATAATTTAAGTTCTTACAGCGAAAACAAATCCAGCTCCATTTCGACCTCCTCCCTGCACTGAATGGAAGAGGGATACTTTGTTTCTACTCCCTATTCATCCAATCCCAATGCAGAGGTTATTCTCAGACCGGCCGGATACTGGTATGAGGTAAGTTACGGAGACAATAAGCCCCTCGATTACAATCTTCACTTAAAGATAAATTGGGCTCACGACTTCGGAGGCATTGTCAATAAATTAAAACTTGGACTCCATTTCACCGGAAGCGGTAATCTTGGAGAGGGCTTCTATTATGAAGATCTGTCGAAGGCACCGGATTGGAGGCCCTATCCCTATAAGGATATTCCCTTTGTAAACAATCTGGCGGCATACGCTGAAGAAAATGTCACCATTCCCATCGGTACCACTTCACTCAATCTTGTGGGTGGTGTGCGTTCAGAGTGGACTATGATAAACAATTCGGGTTATGGTACGGTCAATAGCTTATCGCCACGTTTCAATGCGAGATATTTGATCATAAAATATCAAAGGAGCCGGTTTTTGAGAGAACTCTCCCTACGCGGCAGCTGGGGTGTAGCCGTTAAACTCCCTTCGGTCTCCATTCTCTACCCTACACCATCCTATTACGGAAAACAGGTCTTTGCTCCCGGTACAATGGCGGACGGAACTGCATTCTACGCATATTACATTCTTCCGAGACAGATAGAATATAACCCCGATCTCAGATGGCAGAAGGCGCAGCAGAGCGAAGTGGGAGTTGAGGCGGATATAGCAGGCGTTAAAATTTCCCTTGCGGCCTTCTATTCCAAAACTCTGGACTCTTACTTCACATACAGTGAATATGAGCCCTTTACCTACAAATGGACGGACCAACGCAGTCTGGAAGGGTGTCTGATCCCCTCCTCCGAGCGCCTCTACTCCATAGACAGGAAGACGGGAGTAGTTACCGTGAAAGATATCACCGGCAAAGTGCCTGATCAGACACTCGCCTATACGGAGAAAAACACCTTTGTTTCAAAGACCAAAGTGACCAACGAGGTAGCCCCTACCGTACGTAAAGGCATAGAATGGGTGATAGACTTCGGACAGATACCTGCCATTCGTACCTCTATCAGAATGGACGGTACTCTTTATAAATACAGGAGCACAAATGAGAACATAGTGCAGTCGTACCAGACCAACCGCACCATGTCGGACGGTATCACACCATACCAGTTTGTAGGGCACTTTGTTGGTAGCGGTTCCGGAACAAGCAACGGTTCCGAGAGTCTTAAGTTGCGTAACAACATAACTTTCACTACTCATATTCCCAAGGCGCGACTGATATTTACCCTCAGACTCGAAAGCTCGCTCTACCGTCACGATCGCAACCTTGCGGAATATAGCGGCGAACAGACTACCTGGCCTATCAGCGGTCAGGATAAAATTCCATCAGGCACCGAGTTTTACGACATAAAGGGCCATGTCGCCAAATATCCTCTCTATTATTCCACCTTTGACGATCCCAAAACTCTCATCCCATTCCGTGAAAAATATCTCTGGGCTAAAGATAACAACAAGCAGCTATTTTCAGAGCTGGATGCAATGATCAACACGACGGGATACAATTATCTCTACCTTAAGAATGTCTTTTCTCCCTATTTCTCGGCCAATATCAGCGTGACCAAGGAAATAGGCAGAATAGCCTCTCTCTCATTTTATGCCAACAATTTCTTTTATTCGACAATGAGATTCAAAACAAGCGCTTCACAGACCGATGTATCTTTGTTTGAATTTTTATCATATATACCTAAATTTTATTATGGACTCACATTGAGGCTAAAAATACAATAATATAAATACACAATGCGTATGAAAAAGTTTGTTTCATTTCTGATGTGCAGCGTATTCTTAATCGCTGCGGTCTCCTGTCACAAGGATGACCCTTACAAATTGTATGACGTCAAAGTTCAGTTGGTCTATTCGGATGCTGATCCCGTAGCCGGCGTTACGGTAAATGCGGTCAATACCAATACCGGAATGATTTATGTCGGCACAACCGATGCTCAAGGTAATGCAGTTGTGCCTGCAGTTGCCGGTCTTTATGAATTTTCCGCTACTGAAACCCGTGCCGAAAGCGGTACTGCTTACTCCTTCAACGGCTTTAAACAGCAAGTTGCCATTACTCACGATTATGAGAAGACTCCTTTCGTGGTTACCATCGACATGGTCGGTTCAGAGGCAAAACAGATCATCGTTAAGGAGCTTTACACCGGCGGTTGTCAAAAAGATGACGGTTCCGGTTATTTCCAGAATGATAAGTATGTCATTCTTTACAACAACTCCACAGTTGATGCCGATCTAAAGAACCTCTGCTTCGCAATGACAATCCAATACAACTCACATACAACGAATGTCGATGTGGTTGATGGTAAACTCACTTATGAGGCAGAAAACAGAGTGCCCGCCGGACATGGCTTCTGGACCTTTGCGGAGGGTAATGCTCCGGTACTCAAACCGGGCGAAGAGGTTGTTGTGGCTATAAATGGGGCCATCAACCATACTCTTACCTACAGCAATTCAGTGAATCTCTCCAACAGCAACTACTATGCTATGTATGACCCTGAATCGGGATACAGTCTGGCTTCTTACTACCCTACACCTTCTGAGGCAATCCCTACCTCACATTATCTCAAGGCCTACAAATATGGTACGGGAACGGGTTGGCCTATTTCGGTGACCGGCCCCGCATTCTTTATCTTCATAACTCCTGACGGTGTGACACCTCAGTCATTCTTTGAGGATACTTCCAACGAGAATTTATATGACAACAAGGCTTCAGGAAAGCGTAAATGGGTTTCTGCAGAATGGGTTGTGGATGCCTGTGAGGTATTTTCAGCCGGTTATGTCGGCAAAAACAACAAGCGTCTCATCACCTCTGTTGACGGAGGCAGCGTGGTACTTACCAACAGACAAGGATATTCCATCTATCGTAATGTCAACAAGGAGGCTACCGAGGCGATACCTGATAATAAGGGAAAACTTGTTTACAGCTACAATATGGGAACAAGTGACCTGGAAGAGGGTTCAACCGATCCGAGCGGTATCGATGCTGAAGCCTCCATCAAGGCAGGCGCCCGTATCATCTACATGGATACCAACAACTCCGGAAACGATTTCCACCAGCGCAAAGAAGCTTCGTTGAGGAGCAAATAAGGGGAATTGATGATGAAACGTTGTCTGACTATAATGGTAATGGCGTTGTTCTGCCTCTTTTCAGGCCGGGCACAGGTGACTCCGCAGAATCTTTATGATTTTAATTTCATAAAGGGTTCAGAGCCCTGGTTGACCAGCAGCAATGCGGCCGGTCTTATTCGTCTGCCTGTGGAGAAAATCTTCATTACGCAGGCAGGATTTGACAAGAATAATGGCGGATTTGTGGCCCATCACCAGTCGGATGACAGTTTTAATGCCGGAGCTTTGGCAGAGTCATTCTCCCACCTGGGAAAGGATGTCTATGTTTACGGTAAATTGTCGTATGACTATTTTAAAGGGAAGAATATGGGTGGCTCAGTAATGAGCGACCCATTTCATTCCCCTTTGAATGTTGTGGCAATGGCAGACTCTACAGCCGGAGTAAAGACACTGGAGACATATCAGTTGACCGGAGGTGTAGCCTACCGTTTCAATGATGCCCTTTCTGCAGGAGGCAGGATAGACTACACAGGTGGCAACTACTCCAAGGCTCGTGATCCACGTCACGTCAATATGATAATGGACATGGAAGTGACTGCCGGTCTGAGCTGGAATATAGGGAACAAGGTCGTAATAGGAGCCGATTATATTTTCAGAAGAAATCTCGAAAGTTTTTATTATCAGATTTACGGCACAACCGACAAACTCTACTACTATCTGGTGGATTACGGTGGATTTTTCGGGCAGCGGGAGGTGTTTGGAGAGAAGGGTTATTCAACACAAACCAATACTATGCCGCTGTTGACCACATATCACGGAGGTGCTCTTCAACTGGAAATAGGTCCTTCATCCAGAGTCAGACTATTTAATGAGTTTTCATTCAAGTCATTTGACGGCTATTACGGCAGAAAGTCCACATCTACCATAATGTATTCGGCTCATAATGGTTTCCAGGCGGGATATAATGGCCATTTATCTTTCGGCAAAGGAGATAACCGACATATAGTGAAGCTCTCAGCCGACTATACGCACCTGATAAACAACGAGAACGTCTACCAGGAAAAAACCATTGAAGGAGTCAAGGAGATCATCTATTTCGGTAGCAACGAGGTTCTGGACAGAAATCTGATTGAGGGCAATCTGGAGTATTCCGCAAATCTCGGCATTAGGGACCATCGTCCAACACTTGTGCTGAAGGCCACCGCAGATGCGATGTACCGCACTCAAACAGCTTCGCTCTATCCTTTCTACCGTAAACAGAATATTCTCGCTATTGACGGACTGCTTTCGGGAGCCTATAATATTTTCCGCGAAAGCGGTATCATCGGAATCCGTCTTTGCGCAGGATTTGGGGGTGGCTCCGGCTCTCCTTTCAATGACGGACTCTACATGCCGACCAACAACCCAAGAACTCCGCGCACAATGGACAATGCGATGCGAATGGAGTTTGAATATCTTACCGCGTACCGCATCAATGCCGGTGCGGGATTCAGATACTCCCATTTTTTCAAGAATAATATTACCGGCTATGTCGATTTGGACTACCGGTTTGTAAATGCCCTCGGCATCTCATATCTTGCCGGCGCTATGCATCATCGCATTAGTGCTATAGTAGGCATCTCATTCTAATACCAAACAAAATGATTAAAAAACCGATACTTGCGGTGATGGTCCTCTTTCTCGCCGCCGTACTTTGCCGTGCCGATGAGGGCATGTGGCTTATCCACCTAATAGAGCAGGGGCTCGCCAAGAAGATGCAGGAGAGGGGTCTACAGCTCGATCCGAACACTCTCTATGATGAAGAGAAGGGAGGGCTGAGTGATGCAGTCGTGTCGCTCGCCTTTGGCTGTAGTGGCAGCATGGTCTCATCCGAAGGTCTTATGATAACAAATCACCACTGCGCCTATTCGGATGTACACGCGTTGAGTACCCCTGAAAAAAACTATCTTGAAGATGGATTCTGGGCGATGGAGCGCTCACAGGAGATTCCGGTCAAAAAAGACGGTATCTGGTTTCTTAAGAAAGTAATAGATGTTACTGACGAAGTAAAAGAGTTGCGTGACTCAATAGTCCCCAGGGGCGGAGGATTTGCGATGCGCAGGGTTTACAGTTTAATAGAGGGTAAATATAACAAGATATTTGAAGGGAAGGAGAGGTCTCCTGTGCTTCAATGTGGGGTGGCAACAAATATTATATGGCTCTCTATGAGGTCTACAAGGATGTGCGTTTGGTAGCAGCTCCCCCGATCTGCATAGCATCCTACGGGGGTGAGGTAGATAACTGGGAATGGCCCCAGCATAAGGGAGATTTTGCGCTATACCGCATCTACACGGCACCGGATGGGTCTCCGGCTGATTACTCTCCGGACAATATTCCAATGAAGCCTGTCCGTACGTTGAAAATATCCACTGCAGGTGTGCAGAGAGGAGATTTTGCTATGGTCATCGGCTACCCGGGCAGCACCGACAGATATGCATCCTCATTTAAGGTCAACAATACTGCAACTGTTGTAAATCCCATACAGGTAAGGATTCAGGGGGAGCAGATGAAGATAATTGACGGTTGGATGAATCTTGATCCGGCAGTGCGTCTGAAATATGCCGACCATTACTTCTCATTGAGCAATGTGCAGGAGATCCGTGAAGGTGAGATATTCTGCTATACCAAGTATGATGTAGTGGGAAAAAAACGGGAACAGGAGGTAGAGCTTCACCGCTGGATAATGTCGGATTCGCTCAGGGCTCAACGTTATGGTACTTTGCTTACGGATCTTCAAATCAAGTACAAGACTCTGGAATATATAGAGACGCAGATCAGCTATTTTCGTGAGACAATGGCCAGAGGAGTGCGTTTGCACCGTATGATCAACAATGTTGCCAGGGCAGCGGAATTACAGGCCAAGAGAGTAGGTTATCAAGTACCCATAGCCGATAGTACAGCTGCTCTTAAGGCAATAATGGATTCCTACGGAGAGTTTGATATGAGGGTGGAAAAGGACTTGATTGATCTCTCCATAAGGGAATTTTATGCTCATGTGGATAAGGTCTTTTGGGGAGAATGTTTAACCGAAAAGTACAACCTGTTTGAGGGAGATACCTATGCTATTGTGGATTGGATATGGGAAAATTCGATATTTACGGACCAAAGCAGGTTTGAAGCTGCTTTGTCTGAAGTGCGTACTGCTGACGATTATCGTGCAGATCCTCTTGTAGCTGCTATTAATTCCACAAAAATGATCATGTACAATAATTACAAGGATAAAGTGGATAGAGGAATAAAACTCAGCAGGCTCGAAAACAATTACAAAAATCTGCTCTATCAGATGTACCTTGAAAAAGGTATTCCTCAATATCCGGATGCCAACTCCACAATGAGGCTCTCTTACGGGACAGTCGGTCCGCTCTGTCGCTGGTGACGGTGTGATTTGTCTTGAAAGGAGTACGGTACGAGGTATACTGGAAAAATATGACCCCGACAGATATATTTATTCACTTAAACCCCGTCTGAAAGCCCTCTATGAGGCCCGGGATTGGGGAAGATGGGCCGATCCCTCCACGGGAGAACTTTATATCAATTTTGTAACCGACAATGATATAACAGGAGGCAATTCCGGCAGTCCCGTGCTGAATGGCAAAGGAGAACTGATAGGGCTGGCATTCGATGGCAATAAGGAGTCTCTTGCAGGTGACACCTATTATGACCCGGTTATGAATAAATGTGTCTGTGTCGATATACGTTATGTGCTCTGGATTTTGGATAAATATGCAGGAATGGAGCACATAGTGGCGGAAATGCTCGGAGAGTAGAATCACTCTACAAATCCTATGGTGGCCACGCTAACCCTGAAGTATTGCATCAGAGGTGCAGCGCAGGCTGCCTGTGGTGGAACCGGAAGTCAGTACGTCATCCACGAGCAATATGTGATTTATGCCTTTCGAAAGGAGTTGCAAGGCGACTTTCTTCTCGACCCGAAAGGCATTTTTTACATTTTTCAGCTTTTTCTTTTCCGGTGAGCCGAGTCTGGGTAGAGGTGTTCTTAACACGTTTTACAAGATTTCTTATAACAGGTATGACTTTTCCATGGGATAGTGCTCCCAACCCTCCGGCTACGCCTCGTGAAACAATCTCTGCCTGATTGAAGCCGCGATGCCATTGCCTGCGCCAGTGCAGGGGAATAGGCACTATGGCATCAATATCCTTGAAACGACCTCCCTGTACCATTTTTTCACCGAGATCTCTGCCCATTGCCATTCCAAGGGGGATATTGCAGCCATATTTAAATTTGTGGAGAATATGGCCGTATCCACCGGTGTAGCGGTAGAAAAAAAGTGACGCTGCACTCTCAATGCCCGCTTTTGACCACATCCGCTCTTCAGCCGGATTCTCCGGCCAGCTCCAGAACCAGTGTATAAGGAATGTCTCCGCGACAATCGTCGCAAATATTAACTTCTTCACAAACAAGAAGAGTTTCGCAAACTGCGCATCTGCGGGGGAAGAAGAGGTCCCCAAGCGCTTTAAAAGAGTATCTCGTCCCACTGACAATCTCATTCCAACAGCCCATATCGATACATATTTTGTACAAACCTACAAAAAAAGCTTAATTTTGCAGCTATGCTTGATGAAAGAATCATTGAATTTATCTCAGAGCATCATGTGATGTCACTTGCTTGTGCTGCAAATGGGGATTTGTGGTGTGCGAGCTGCTTTTACGTTTTTCTGGAAGAGGAGATGAGCTTTATCATTACTTCCGAGGAGCATACACGACATGCACAACTTTTCATGGAAAATCCCGTGGTCGCAGGTACCATAGCGCTCGAAACGGAAACGGTTGGAAAAATCCGCGGTTTGCAGTTTAGGGCGGTTGTTGAAAAATGTGACGGGTCGCTTTTTGATAAATACAGAATAGCATATCTAAAACGCTTTCCATACGCAATCCTCAAAGGGGGAGAGATATGGCGCCTCGTACTTACCGAGCTTAAATATACCGACAACCGTCTGGGCTTCGGCAAAAAACTTCACTGGAAATCCGACAAAAAATAGTACCTTTGTTGATCATGCTTGATTTTATTTCCATATCCTTAGTGGACATTTTCGACATTATACTTGTCGGCCTGCTCATTTTCCAGATTGTCAGATTGATACGTGGCACAGCAGCTATGAGTATTTTTGCGGGGATACTTCTTCTTTATGTGATATGGCTGGTGGTTTCCGCCTTCAATATGAAGCTTCTCTCTTCACTTATGGGGCAGGTACTTGGAGTGGGGGTGATTGCATTGATTGTCATTTTCCAGCCGGAAATTCGCCGTTTTCTACTTCATCTGGGTTCCAGATATGCATCTGCAAACAGAGGTAGTTTTTTCCGTCGCCTTTTTAAGGGCCGTAGTGGTGTCAATGTAGTAAGTCCCGAACTCTTGGAAGAATTGACAGAGGCTTGCAGGTTTATGTCACAGGAGCATACCGGTGCTCTTATAGTGCTTAAGCACAGAACCTCGCTGGCTGCCATTATAGAGACGGGTGATGAGGTTGATGCAAAAGTGAGCCGCAGATTGCTTCTCAATATATTTTTTAAGAACTCCCCCCTGCACGATGGAGCTCTTATTATTGCCAATGAAAGGATTCAGGCAGTCAGATGTACTCTTCCAATCTCTGCAAACCCCAATATCCCCGCCCAATATGGTTTGCGCCATAGGGCTGCCGTCGGAGTCACCGAGCAGAGCGATGCCAGTGCCATAGTGGTCTCGGAAGAGACCGGTAAGATTTCGTTTGTTTCAAACGGAATACTTAAACCTATAAACAGTATCACTGAGCTTAGAACAGCCATTGAAAACTCATACAGATAAGGGATGAAGGGATGATACTGGAGCAGAAAATAGGTTTTGACAGGATTAGGAGAGGGATCGCCGAGCGTTGCTCCACACAATATGCCGTTGACAAAGTATGGGATGAAGAGATTTCCCGCGATGCAAAGGAGATAGATTTGCGGTTGCAACTTACAGACGAAATGCGCCTTATCTCTATGTTCGAGGACTCATTTCCTTCTGTGGGCTTTATTGATACAAAGCCCTTTTTGCTGCCTTTAAATGTGCCATCCACATATATTGATTTGGTTTCCCTGAGTAAACTCAGAATTTCACTCGATACTCTGCGCAAGATTCTCTCTTTCTTCAAGGGGTGCAAGGATGATCTCTATCCCAACTTACGGAAGCTCTCCGAACAAATAACCTATTACCCTGAAGTGTCACGCAGGATAGATTCTCTTCTTGACAAGAGTGGTGAGATGCGCGATAATGCTTCCGAGCAGTTGCAGACCATTCGCCGTTCGCTAAAAGAAAAGGAGGGGGCAATATCCAAACGCATTTCGCAATTGCTAAAGAAGGCGCAGACTGAGGGGATTGTGGATGAAGATGCTTCGGTTTCTGTCAGGGACGGAAAAATCCTAATACCCGTGCCTGCAGCCAATAAAAAGCGTATCGCCGGCTTTGTTTACGACGAATCAGCGAGCGGTAAGACCGCCTTTGTAGAGCCGATGGAGGTGGTGGAGCTCAACAATCAGGTACGTCAGCTGAAGTTTGAGGAGCAGCGTGAGATCCTGAAGATACTGGTGGAATTTACCGACTTTCTGCGTCCCTATCTGGAGGAGCTGATAGCGGCCTCAGAGTATATTGGAGAGATAGATTTTATTCGGGCAAAGGCCAATGTTGCGCTGGATATGATAGCCGGTATGCCGATTATATCGCAGACAGGTGAGCTTGCATTGCGTAAGGCACGCCATCCTCTGTTGGAAAAGGCCACTGAAAAAGGAAAAGAAGGATATAGTGCCGTTGACCCTCACTCTAACACGTGAGAAGCACATCCTGCTCATCTCCGGCCCCAATGCCGGCGGCAAGTCCGTTTGTCTTAAGACAGTGGGTCTGCTGCAATATATGTTCCAGTGGGGAATGCTGATCCCTACCTCCGAGATTTCGGAAATGGTGATATTCGACAATATTTTCATAGATATAGGAGATGATCAATCTCTGGACAATGACCTGAGTACTTATAGTTCGCACCTTGTCAATATCCGTAAAATACTTGAAAAGGCAACAGACAATTCGCTGGTGCTGATAGATGAGTTTGGTAGCGGTACCGAGCCAACCGCAGGAGGAGCCATTGCGGAGGCTGTATTGGCGCGCCTCGAGCAGATTGGTGCCTATGGAGTGATTACCACCCACTATACCAATCTGAAGCTTACGCCAACAACAGTTCCGGTGTCTCCAATGGAGCCATGCTTTTCGATGTAGCCGGTATTACACCTCTCTTTAAACTGGAGCAGGGTCTTCCGGGCAACTCCTTTGCCTTTGAGCTGGCTAGAAATATAGGCTTGCCCGAGACAATTGTCAAGGATGCGGAAGAGCGTGCGGGCAGCGGATTTGTGAGCATTGAGCGCAATTTACGCCAGATAGCGCGCAGCAAACGCATTCTCGATGAGAAACTTGCCCGTATAAAGAGCACCGACAAGACTTTGGAGAGCCTCACGGACAAATATCATAAAGAGCTTGGAGATATCAAGCAGCTCCGAAAGGAGATAATTGACGAAGCCAGAGCTGAGGCACGTGAAATAATCGACCAAAGCAATCGTAAGGTGGAGCAGACCATAAGGGAAATCAAGGAGGCACAGGCGGAAAGGGAGAAGACGCGCGCTATTCGCAAAGACCTCGAGCAGTTCCGTCAGGAGATGGAAAGTAGTACCGAGAGTGAGCTGGAACAGCGTATAACCCGTAAGATGGAGCAGATAGTGGCACGTAAGGAGCGGGAAAAAGAGCGAAAGGAGAGGCGTAAAAGCGAAGCCCAGCGTCAGGAAGAGGCAAAGGCACGTGCAGCAGCTTCAAAAGAGCGGATTATTTCCGACAAACCTCTGCAGGTGGGAGATAAAGTGCGTATCAAGGGTTCCGAGCTTGTGGGAGAGATAACGCAGATAACCGACAAGACTATTGCCGTGGCTGTGGGCAACATCATCAGCAAGATGGCCCCCTCCAAGGTAGAGCGCATCTCCAGCCAGCAGTACAAGGAGAGCACCCGCTTTTCCAAGCCCCGCTCCATAGTTACCTCTACCTCGATATCGGAGAGACGGCTCAACTTCAAACCCAGCATTGACATACGTGGCGAGCGTTTGGACAGTGCGTTGGATATAGTCACGCGTTTTATAGACGATGCTCTGATGGTGGGCTTATCTGAGGTAAAGATTCTCCACGGCAAAGGCAATGGAGTGCTCCGTGAAGAGATACGTAAATACCTCAAGTCCGTGCCCGGAGTGAACTCCCTTCGAGATGACGCTCTGCTACTGGGAGGCGCGGGCATTACTGTAGTAACTTTGGATTAAGTATTTAAAATTATAATTATTATGAAAAAAATTGGACTATTGTTTGCGTTTACCGCAATAATGACACTCTTCGCATCCTGCGAAAATGTTGAAGAAAAGGTTACAGCCGTTGCCGACAGCTTTTTGACATCCTATTATCAGATGGAATATGAGGATGCAGCTGAATATTGTACTGATGAGTTTGCTGAAGTGCTTCTTCAAGCCGTAGCCACAAAGCCTGAGGCTTCGGACCTTATCGAAGAACTTTTGATTGCTGCTACCAAAGCCACTACCTATACCATCCTGGAGGTGGATACGAAGTCAGTGGAAGGTGAGGCAACCGTCTTGTTTGAGCTTATTCCCTACAAGTCCGAAGTGGCAATGGAAAGAAAGCTCATTATGGTTAAGTCAGATGGTGAGTGGAAGGTTTCAGATTTTAAATAGGGCTTTACAGCGCTCTATTTCATCGAGCTTCTCCCATCCGAAAAACTGCACTTTTTCCTTTACCTTCTTGCCATTACGGATAAGCTCCATCTCCTTTACGAATGGATCTCGTCCGAAGTGACCGTATGCAGCCGTAGCTGAATAGATCGGGTTCTTTAGGCCGAATTTCTCAATAATGGCTGCCGGTCGGAGATCGAAACATTGGTCGATTGCAGCAGCAATCTCGCCATCGCTTTTGTCCACTTTGGCAGTACCATAAGTGTTGACTGAAATGCTTACCGGTCTTGCAATGCCTATTGCGTAGGAGATCTGAACCATCATTTCATCGGCAACGCCCGCTGCCACCATATTTTTAGCAATATATCTTGCAGCGTATGCTGCTGAACGATCTACCTTACTGGGGTCTTTACCCGAGAAGGCTCCACCGCCGTGTGCCCCTTTACCTCCGTAAGTGTCCACGATAATCTTCCTGCCGGTCAGGCCGGTATCTCCGTGGGGGCCTCCTATGACAAATTTGCCTGTGGGATTGACGTGGAGTATGAAGTCATCCTTGAAGAGTGCCTTGTTTTTTGGAGTGAGAAGATTTAAGAGTCGCGGAAGAAGGATATTTCTGACATCTTCCTTTATTTTCGCCTGGTCGACATTTTCGTCGTGCTGCGTGGATAGCACTATGGTATGTATCCTGACGGGAATATTATTGTCGTCATACTCTATGGTAAACTGGCTTTTTGCGTCCGGACGCAGATAAGGCATCGGTGAGGGAGATTCCCTGCGGATTTTTGCAAGTTCCAACAGAAGAATATGGGCCAGGGTAACCGGCAGAGGCATATACTCCTCTGTATCCTTGCATGCGTAGCCAAACATCATGCCCTGGTCGCCGGCCCCCTGTTCTTCCCTATCCACGCCTTGTGCTATGTCGGGGGATTGTTCGTGAATGGCCGAAATCACTGCACAGGAATCGGCGTCAAATCGGTATTCGCTTTTTATAGCCAATACGTCTGATGGTATTTCTCACTATGGACTGAATGTCCACGTAGGCTTTGATGTAACTTCGCCGCCAACTACGGCGAGTCCCGTACTTACAAATGTTTCGCAAGCTACGCGAGACTCCGGGTCCTGACGTAGAAAATCATCCAGGATGGAGTCGGAAATCTGATCGGCAACCTTGTCCGGATGCCCTTCAGATACTGATTCTGATGTAAATAAATATGCCATTGTTTTAGTCTTAAAAATAAAATGTCAAATCACGTGGAAACGAAAGATTTGACATAGTAAGGCAATTTTAGCATTTTTTACAGTGGTTGCAAGCAGTCAAATCTTTCCACTTCCGTTTTAATGACGCAAATGTAGTAATAATCCTTTTATCCGCAAAACTTTTCAACAATATAGTGTTGAAAAGTAACATAATTAAATAAGGTGATTTAGTGCAATTTAGTGTAACTTTGCAATGATAGAAGCGCCTATTTATTAACCAAATCATATTTATGAAACTAACAATCAAATTCCTATTGTCCGCAATCGTGGCTATGGGGTTTTCTGTAATTTCATTTGCACAGATTACTACATCATCCCTAGGCGGACAGATTATCGAGTCATCCGGAGTACCGGCAGTCGGTATTGCGGTTGTTGCCACGCACCAACCCTCCGGTACTGTTTACGGTGCGGTCACCAATGCTGAGGGTCGCTATGCGATCCAGGGTATGCGTGTTGGTGGTCCCTATTCTGTTGAAATCTCCTCTCTCGGGTTCCAGAGCGTTACCTACACCGATATAATCCTTCAACTCGGTGAGCAATACGCCCTAAACTCCGTCATTAAGGAGAGTTCGGAACTCCTTGCCGAGGCATTGGTAATTGCTTCTCCCACTTCAAGGTTCTCAACTGAGAAAACAGGTGCAGCTACCAATATTTCCAGACAGCAGATGGAGAATCTTCCTACTATCAGCCGCAGTATCACGGAGGTTACCAAACTTTCCCCCTATGGTGGAAGCGGTATGAGCTTTGTCGGTACTGACGGACGTACCGCAAACTTTACTGTTGACGGTGCCAACTTCAACAACAACTTCGGTCTGAGTTCCAGCCTTCCCGGTGGAGGAAGCCCGATCTCAATCGACGCCATCGAAGAGGTGCAGGTTGTGATCTCCCCTTATGACGTGAGACAGACCAACTTTATCGGTGGTGGAGTAAACGCCATTACCAAGTCGGGTACCAATACCTTCAGAGGCTCTGCATACGCATACCATCGTAATGAGAATATGCGCGGTAATGCCGTTGACGGTAAAGAAATCGCAGGTGCACGCAACAGAGACAGAACTACGACTTACGGTGCTACCCTAGGTGGTCCTATCGTAAAGAACAAACTCTTCTTTTTCGTCAACTTCGAGTATCAGAAGAGCCCCACTGTTGTAAACCGTTGGAGAGCTTCCGTTGATGGTGTGGCAGACCCCGACAACTACATCTCCCGTACAACCCAGGCGGACATGAAGAGGGTTTCAGAATTTCTGAAGAGCAAATATGATTACGACACAGGTTCCTGGACAGATTATCCCGCCGACGAGTCAAATATGAAGATTCTCGCTCGTTTGGACTGGAACATCAGCCGGAAACACAAACTTGCCCTGCGTTACAACTACACTCTCAACCAGAGATGGAATTCCACCAACGCTTCTTCATCGGACTGCGGGCAGCGTACCACTCAAGGGCGTTTCTCACAGTACTCCATGGCTTTTGCCAATTCAATGTATTCAATGGACAACAAGGTAAACACCTTCTCATTGGATCTCAACAGCCGTCTCACCGACAATCTCTCCAATCCGCTCCTCGTGACCTTCTCCAAACTCGATGATATCCGCGGATCCAGTTCTAAACCCTTCCCCTTCATCGACATTCTTGACGGTACGGGAACAATCACTCCCTACATGTCTGTAGGTTATGAGCTCTTTACCTGGAACAACGGTGTACACAATACGGTGGTAACCGCTAAAGATGATATCACTTACTACGCGGGAGCCCACAAGATTACAGGCGGTCTCAGTTATGAATATCAGATGGCTGACAACTCCTATATGCGTAATGGTACAGGTTACTATCGCTACCATTCACTTGAGGATTTCCTAAGTGGCGCTACTCCGGAGACTGTCAACATGACTTACGGTTATGATGGAGAACTCAATCCTGCTGCCCGTGTTACTTTCCATAAATTAGCTGCTTATGCACAGGATGATTGGGATATTAATGACAGATTCAAACTTACAGCCGGTCTTCGTTTCGAAACAATTCTTTTTGACAACTCCGACATAATGACCAATAAGGCCATCCATGACCAGGACTATAACGGTTACAGTATCGATACCGGTAAGTGGCCTACTGCCAAGGTACAGGTTTCTCCCCGCATAGGTTTTACCTGGGATGTCCTCGGTGACAAGACTCTAAAGATACGCGGTGGTACAGGTATGTTTACCGGCCGTCTCCCTCTGGTGTTCTTTACCAATATGCCGACCAACTCAGGTATGGTTCAGTACCAGTCAAGGATAACCACCAGATATACCGGAGGTGTAGGTAAACCTGATCCTCTTCTCGAGAATTTCAAGGGAGACCTTATCACCGATATGGATGCACTCTGCGAAAAAATGATAGCACTAGGTAAGCCTGGTACGGTTTCTCCTGAGGATGGTGTTCTTCCTTCAGCCATTCAGGCTGTGGATCCCAAGTTCAAGATGCCTCAGGTATGGAAGACTTCCATTGCAGTTGACTACGCATTCCCCACTTCATTCCCTATGAGCATTTCCGTTGAAGGTATATTAAACAAGACCGTCAACGGAGTTCGCATACAGGATATCAACATGAAGCCGGTCGAAGGATTTGCAAGACTCAACGGTGCCGATAACCGACATATCTATCCTTCAAGTTATACTTATACTAAGACTTCAGCATATCTGCTTACCAATACCAACAGGGGTTATGGTGGAACAGCCAGTGTTACATTCAACATGACACCCATCAAGGATCTCCATTTTACCGCAGCTTATACCCATACAGTATCCAAAGAACTGACCGGTATGCCGGGTAGTGATGCCTCTTCTGCATTTACATATATCCCTACTGCTGAGGGTCCCAACAATCCTCCCCTCCATAATTCACAGTATGTGACTCCTGATCGCGTATTCGCCTCTCTCACTTACAGGGATAAGTGCCACAACAGCTTCAGTCTCTTCTACGAGACCTGGAGGGGCGGTGGCAACTACACCTACATGTATGCAAAGGATCTCAACAATGACAACTACAACTACGATGTGATCTACATTCCTAAAGATGAGTCGGAGATCAAATTTGCAACTCAAAAAGATGCAGACCGTTACTGGGGATTTGCCAATAAGGATCCATACCTGACCAAAAATAAGGGTAAGTATGCTGAGGCATATAGTGTTTATAGCCCTTGGGTACACAGACTTGATTTCCGCTACACACATGACTTCAAGGTGAAAGTAGGTAAGTCTACAAATACCCTACAGCTCAATTTTGACATTCAGAATGTGCTCAACTTATTCAACTCTTCATGGGGAGTAAGTAAGTTTATGAATCCTCTACTCAACTCAGGCCGCATACTCGACGTACAGTCAATCGGTGCTGACGGCGTTCCGGTATTCACTACCATAGAAGCTGTCAATGCAGATACTCAGACCTGGACATATTCACACAGTCTTGGTCAGTGCTGGTATGTGCAGGTAGGTATCAAATATATGTTTAACTAATGCATAACACGAAATAGAAGATGAAACGAAGATATTTACTCACAGCATTTGTAGCGACTCTGGCTTTTGCTGTCGGATGTGTGGATCAATTGCCGGGTGATTTAGCTTCACTACAGGTTTCAAGTTCCTATATTTCCATTCCCGCCGGAGGCGGCAGCCAGACCATTACGGTCAAAGCTACCGAGGCATGGGCCTTTACTTCGGTGCCTCAATGGCTTACCATAGCTCCATTATCCGGTGGAGCCGGTGAGGTTGCAGTTACTTTCAGCGCTAAAGAGTCTCTGGATACACGTGCAGCCGAGCTTTCCATCAAGGTTGGTGCAAACGAGCAATTTATCAATGTAAAACAGCAAGTGGGCTCAGGTGAACTTACTCCTTCCACATGTGCAGAGATTATTGCAGGTCCCGTAGGCAAGACTTATCAGGCCGAGGGTATATGTACGTCAATCGCAAATACTACCTATGGTAACTGGTACCTTCAGGATAATACCGGCGAGATCTATATCTACGGAACCAAGGACAAGACCGGTAACTACAACTGGAAGAGCTTTGGCATCGAGGTTGGTGACAAGGTACTCGTAGAGGGCCCTAAAGTTGTTTACAATAATATTATCGAACTTGTTGACGTAAAAGTCCTTAAGGTTACCAAATCCCTCATTAAAGTGGAGTCGGATCCCATTGAGGTAGGTAAAGCCGGTGAGCCCTTCGAAGTGCTGCTTACTTGTAAAGGCGACGGTCTCTCAATTTCCATCCCCGATAATGCCAAGTCATGGCTTACGGTTGAGGCTATTATTCTCAATGGTACTAATGCCGTTGTTAAATTCAATGCAGCTCCAAATGAAGGCGGGGCAAGAAAGACTACTCTTGTTTTCACTACTACTTCCAAGGGTCAGGTAAATACTGCTGAGACCACAGTAACTCAGGAAGGCTCCATCATCGAGATGTCTATTAAGGATTTCCTCGCACAG
Organism: Bacteroidales bacterium; assembly: GCA_040766795.1. GTDB lineage: Bacteria > Bacteroidota > Bacteroidia > Bacteroidales > UBA932 > Cacconaster. Next base: position 49,565 of record JAXGPW010000010.1, read on the forward strand.
CCTGAGTCACCGACTGCCCTGTACCGTCTGACAGGAAAGGTTACAAATCTTGCAAAAAGCGATTATGGTAACTTTGATCTTGTAGATGCAACCGGCAAGGTATATGTTTATGGGTTGACTGCTACAAAAGTTGAGAAGAATGACAAATCATTCCCTACTCTTGGAATAAAGGAAGGTGATGTTGTTACCCTTATCGGAACCAGAGCCGGATACAAGGGAACTCCACAGGTTGGAGGTCCGGCTTACCACGTAAGTCATACATCTCATACCGAGGTGGCATCAATTGCCGACTTCCTCTCCAAGCCGGTTGCCTCCAAAGCACTTGAGTCTCCTTATTACAAGATCACAGGCACCATTACCGAAATTTTGAGTGATACTTACGGCAACTTCTACCTCAAGGATGCGACCGGAACAGTATATGTTTATGGTCTTACCGTAAGCGGTGTAGCGAAGAATGACAAATCGTTCGCTTCGCTCGGACTTAAAGTGGGTGATGTTGTAACTATGATCGGCCAGCGCGGTCAATATGCCAATGCAAAAGTTCCGGAGCAAAAGGAACAGGTGTCAAATGGCTACTACATCTCGCATACGGCAGGCAGTGCAGGAGGGGGAGATACCAGTTCCGGTGTTCTAACACTGACGGTTGACGGATTACCGGCAGCATATTCGGGAGATGTTACCGAAGTTACCCTATCCGGTCAGAAATTCAAGATCGTGAATGTGGCAAACTACGGTAGCGGTATCCAGATTAGCGGAGCCAAAAGCAGAGATGCCGGCTACATCACCAATGTCGTGGGCACAAAGAAGATCAAGACCATAAAGATTACCTGCGCAACAGGCAAAACATGGTATCCCTCCAATCTTGTGCTTTATGCAGGTGCTGCTGCAAATCCGAGTGAGACTGTGATCAAACCTACTTAGGATGAGACAACTTCTACTTACGACCTTTCAGGAGGAGACTACAAGTTCTTCACTTTGAAAAACCCTTCCGACTATACGGTATATCTCGATAAAATAGAGATTACCTATGCTCAGTAAAAGGGTTTGAAACCTCCTCGATTCAGGGGATAGAAAGGGTGATCGTCTTTTTGCGGTCACCCTTTACTTTATTTCTCTGGCTAAGTCGTATTGTCCGAATATTTTGTTACATTTGTATATTATGAACGGAAGGATGACGCAGGGAAGAGTGGCTGAGAATATTGCGCTTGAGTGGCTGCAACAAAAAGAGGGTATGGAGCTCAGGGAGCGCAATTGGAGGTCAGAACATAAGGAGATAGACCTGATAATGGAGAGTGATGATTTTCTCCACATAGTGGAGGTCAAATCGTTGAAATCTCCCTCTCAGATAGCCCCGTTCCAGCAGGTAGACTGGCACAAACAGCGTTTTCTTGTTAGGGCGGCGAGAAGGTATGTCAGGTCGAGAAACATTACAAAAGAGGTGCGCTTTGACATCGTATCCATAATGTTTAACAAAGATGGCACGACCGATTTGGAGTTTATTCCGGCTGCATTTTTTCCGATATATTATTAGTATTTTCTTGCCATGAATAAAAATTATTATTGTATTATTATGGCCGGCGGTGCGGGAAGCCGCTTCTGGCCTATGAGCAGAAATGCCAGACCAAAACAGTTTCTTGACATTCTCGGACTTGGTAGGACCTTTATCCAGATGACTTATGACCGCTTTGTAAAGATTGTTCCGGTTGAAAACATTCTCATTGTTACTTCAGAGCAATACGCCGATCTGGTCAAAGAGCAACTTCCGGACATCCTTCCGGAAAATATCCTTCTTGAGCCTTATAAGCGTAATACGGCTCCTTGTATCGCTTACGCCACCTATAAGCTCTATGATAAAAATCCCGATGCCACAGTAGTAGTAGCTCCTTCAGACCACATGATCACGGGAGAGGATAATTTCTTCAATACCATCACATGCGCTCTTGATCATGCTTCCGGCAGTAAAGATCTCTTTACAATAGGCATCAAGCCCACTCGTCCCGATACCAATTACGGATATATTCAGATCAACCGCCAAACCAATCGCATTATAGGCGGACACTCTTCCTATGCGGTAAAGACTTTTACTGAAAAGCCCAACGAGGAGCTGGCTAAGGTTTTCATTGAAACCGGAGAATTTTTCTGGAATTCGGGTATATTTATCTGGAATTTACGCGCCATCAAGGAGGAAATGGAGAATCATCTGCCTGAGGTTGCAACTCTGTTTGCCAAAGGCGAAGGGATATACAATACTCCCCGCGAAAAGGAGTTCATAATGAAAGTTTACGACAACAGCCCCTCCATTTCTATAGATTATGGTGTAATGGAAAAGACCTCAAGGGCATGGATATTCCTCTCCAACTTCGGATGGTCGGATGTAGGTACATGGAATTCCCTCTATGATCGCTCGGTCAACAAGACTTCCGAGGGGAATTTCATCAAAGGTCCCAATATACTTCTGCGCGGAGTTACAAACTCCATAATTTGGGAGAAGGACCCGGAGAAACTTCTGGTTGTGCGCGGCCTGGATGACTATATGGTGATAGATGAAAAAGATGTGCTTCTGATTTGTCCAAATGACGAAAAGGTACTCAAAGATATTTTGGCGGAACTCGCCATCGAAGAGCAATCAAAATACCTCTAATCTAATTTAACTGATGAATATCAACGTACAATCCGAGATAGGAGCTCTCGAAGCGGTGCTATTGCACAGGCCCGGAGCTGAAGTGGAAAATATGACCCCCAGGATGGCTCAGCGTGCCCTCTACAGTGACATTCTCAACCTCTCCATTGCTTTACGTGAGTATGAGCAGTTGGAGGGGGTACTCTCAAAGGTGGCGAAGATCTATCAGGTAAAGGATCTGCTGCTCAAGGTGCTTGAGGATAAGGAGCGCAAAGAGGCGCTGGTGGCCAGAATCTGTGTCACAGAGCAGGTGACGGAGTACTTTGATCAACTGATGGAAATGCCTCCAAAGGAGCTGGCAAAAGTGCTTATAGAGGGACGGCCCGCCCGAAAGAATACTCTTACTTCATTCTTAAGTGATGAATTTTATGCACTCTACCCTCTTTACAACTTCTATTTCACCCGCGACTCATCAGTTACCATCGGCAATCAGGTACTAATCTGCAGGATGGCCAATAAAGTGCGTATGCGCGAGTCTCTCATCATGGAGGCTATCTATCGGGGGAGCGGCGCTTTTGAGTGCGATATAATCAACGCTCACGACTTCCAACCCACAAATCCCGATATTTTCATGGAGGGAGGTGACATACTTATCGTCCGTGACGATATACTGGTGATAGGCAATGGTATGCGCAGCAGCACGCGTGGCATAGATTTTCTGATCTCCCGCCTCTGCCAATCCGGTTCAAAGGGTCGTAAGCACGTCATAGTGCAACAACTACCCTCCGAGCCCGAGTCTTTTATCCATCTGGATATGGTATTTACCCTTCTTGACAGGGATAAGTGTATGGTATTCGAGCCTCTGATAATAGGTGGCCACCACTACCAGACGGTGCATATCACCATTGATGGTTGCAAAGTGACAAAAATCAATAATGTAAATGGTATTTTGCCGGCACTCCGCAGACTTGGAGTCGATCTGGAGCCGGTCTATTGTGGTGGTAGCGATGAATGGGACCAGGAGCGTGAGCAGTGGCACAGCGGTTCCAATGTGTTTGCATTTGCACAGGGTAAGGTCATTTGCTATGCGAGAAATGAGATGACGCTTGCCGAGTTGCAGAAACACGGATTTGAAGTTTTGAGTGCATGGGATGTTATCGGGGGGAAATGCAATCCTGATGACTATACTCGTTGTTGTATTGCCATAGAAGGCTCCGAACTCCCGCGTGGCGGAGGCGGTGCCAGATGTATGACGATGCCTTTGAGTAGAAAACCGGTTGTCTGGTAAAAAATATTTGTAACTTTGCGGGCTGAATTGAATAAAGAGATGAATCAAAAAATTGAAGAAATATTGGCGGCGATATCGGAACTGAGAGCCAATACCGAAAAGGAGATAGAAGAGTTGAGGATAAAATATCTCGGCAAGAAAGGCGAAGTTACAGCCCTTTTTGAGGAGTTCCGCAATGTGCTTCCGGAGCAGAAACGTGAATTCGGACAGAAGCTCAATGTCCTCAAGAATGCCGTTCAGGCCAAGATAGACTCTCTAAAGGATAATATGGCTCAGTCCGATGCAGGCAAGAGTTCTTATGACCTTACTAAGCCGGGTGACAAGATGGATCTCGGTACGCGCCACCCCATCTCCATCACTCGCGAGGAGATTATTTCAATATTTCACAAGTTCGGCTACACGGTGGCAGAAGGTCCGGAGATCGAAGATGACTGGCATGTTTTCGGAGCGCTCAATTTCCCTCCGGAGCATCCCGCTCGCGATATGCAAGATACCTTCTTTATCTACGCCAGCAACAATCCGGTGCTGCTGCGTACCCATACCTCTTCTGTACAGGTGCGTGCGATGGAAAAGATGGACCTTCCCATCAGGGTACTTTGTCCGGGTCGCGTATTCCGCAATGAAGCCATTTCAGCCCGCGCACATTGCATTTTTCATCAGGTAGAGGGACTCTATATCGACAAAGGAGTCTCTTTTGCCGATTTGAAGCAGGCCGTTTTGCTATTTGCCCGCGAGATGTTTGGAGAAGAGACCGAAATACGTCTACGTCCCTCCTATTTTCCCTTCACGGAGCCATCCGCTGAAGTAGATGTGAGCTGCAATATTTGCAAGGGAAAGGGTTGCAATGTCTGCAAGGGTACGGGATGGCTCGAGATTATGGGCTGCGGTATGGTTGACCCCAATGTGCTTGAGGCTTCGGGCATAGACTCGAAGGTTTATAGCGGATTTGCTTTCGGAATGGGTATAGAGCGTATTGCAATGCTCAAGTGGCAGGTTAAGGATTTGCGTCACTATTTTGAAAATGACGTACGTTTCCTGCGCCAATTTGAGACCGTCATCTGATATATTTGATTTAATCGTGTTTATTGGGACTAAACATGTTTATTTGGATCAAACGAGCGATTTTTTTTGAAGAATACAAAAAAGTCTCTATATTTGTCGTCCCAATAAGGAAATAGTTGCGGAAATAGCTCAGTTGGTAGAGCACAACCTTGCCAAGGTTGGGGTCGCGAGTTCGAGTCTCGTTTTCCGCTCAAAGGAAAAGCAGCTGAAGGGCTGCTTTTTTTGTTGTGCAGGGTTATGATTTGGGTTTCTTTTTCCTAAGCCCAAAATAGATCATTATCAGACCTATTGCTAATAAAATGATTGAACCCCAAACAATACCTCTTTCATATTGCATCAAGGTGTTATATTCAAAAATATATCTTATGCCTTGAAAGAAGCCAATCAGGGATAAAATGATGCCCAGAATAAGGGTAACTTTCTTCATTTCTCAATAACAAGTCAGGGCTATGAACTCATAACCCTGACTATAGTAAAGCTATCTTTCTACTGTTACCGTATTTGGAGTATAAATTCCACCGGTTAAAGCGGCTAAGAAACCATCAATGAAGGTGTGTTGTATTGTCACCGTGTAATTGGCTGCACCGCCGGCCATTCGCGCGGGGTCACAAGTTCTCAGAGGAACTAAACCACCGATTAAATAGTGGTTTTTCTCGGTAACTACATCACCCCTGGTGGCACCTCTACCCACTGAAAATGTCAGTGTGTAGCAAGAAGTCATCAAAATTGAAATAGCGAGCAACAGTACTAATTGTAAAACACGTTTCTTCATAGTTGTTTTATTTTATTTTTCCCTACTCATAAGGCTTTTCGGATTACGCCCCGTTTTTTTGAGTGGGATCAGGCCTCCACTATTTATTATCAATAATATTTTTTTGTTCTTTTAAAAATTGTTTTTCTAACTCTAATAACCCCTTTTTTCTATCTTTCAACCTTTTGCAAGGGACTCCAACATATATACCCCATGGCGATAAGTCATTTTGAACCAGTGTCATTGCCCCAATACTACATCCCTCTCCAATATTAGCAGGACCTAAAATTGTACACGAACTGCCGATAATTACATGTTTTCCAATAATTATAGGACCGCCAATATGTGCAGTGTATTTTTGAGGTATAGCTTGAGCCGTGAGATAATCGCCGCTATAATCATCGGATGCACTATAAATAACCGTGTTGGCAGCCATACTGCTAAAGTCGTGTATTTCTATTCCGAAGTACCCACTTAAGTGTGAATTACGTGCAATAAATATATAATTACCAATGTCAATATATCCGTTTGTTGCTGATAAAATAGTAAAATCATCTATTCGAACATTGTTTCCAATACTGATATTTTCCTGACCATATATTCTTGCATCGGTAGAAATTCTCACATTCTTACCTATAGATTTAAAACCTAAATCTTTTAAATCTACCTCTGTCAAATAAGTGCTTTTGAGCATGCGATTATTTATTATCGTGTTGTCATGTGATTCAGACATTTTTCCAAATTCCACACGACGCTTCATGTTGGCAACAATTATACAAAAATTATAATTATAACCTTCAACCTTGTCAGACTTTATCCTGAATTAATTGTTTGGTAATCTTATAAGGGTACGTTGCGCGTCCATACTTCTTATTCGTAGACAATTTCTAATATTTTACGAGCCACATGTGGTCTGTAATGGGAATTCTCGTAGTAATTCTTATAATCGTTTGTGAACTCATTGATTCCTGAAAAATCAAAAACATTATCCTCTCCGAAAGTATCTTTCAAATAAATCAGATCGCTTTCATTTAATTTCATTTGGTCATACAGAGGGCTGATAATAACTTTTACTTTTGAATTATGTTTTTGCAAAATGGATTGTATATTCTTAAATAGCTTCTTTTGCGCCGCCAAAATGATTTGTGGTGAGTGGCTTTGAGTTAGAGAATCCCTATCATAAAAGAGAGATAATAGTTTAGGTGTATAATACCTCTCTTCTTTAATTAAGTTTTCAAAATGTTCTAATCTTATCTCATTAGTCTTGATGTCATATTGCTGAGGTAAGTCAGTTATCAAACCGTGTTTTTTCATATATGGTTTCAATTTACCGGATTGCTTAAAGTCCATATAAGCGTAAAAAAAGTCAGGACTTAAAAATACGAAATAGAATGTCTTATGAAACTCCAATAAATTGGAATAATTAACCAATGGAGGTGATGTGATAAATATATGACCGTGTCTTGGTTTGTCTTGGGTTATTGTTGAATGGTCAAGGACTATTAAAACATTATCAAGATTAAACCCATGTTTATCTATAAAAACAATTTTTTTATTTAATGCCCACAAAGATTCAAGACCTGCGTCAAAGTGGAAACATTCAGATCCAGGCTCCAAATACTTTTTCCAATCATCAATCTGATAAAAAACAGAACGGGAATTGCCAAATATGAATGAGTTGTAGTTGGTATGCTTGCTGTTTTGTATAAAAGTAGTTGTACTCACGAAATCTTTGTTCAAAGCTACCCAACCATTTTTATTTTCATTTGCATCATAAAATGAATCATAGGATTTGATGACCTTAAAGGGATCCATTTTTACATATAAAACCAGCAGGGCCAAAAAAAGAATTATAAGAAAAACCGAAAATTTGAGCAGCCTCTTAATGAACCGTTTCATAGCACTTTAGAACTGAAAGTAAATAAATTGTTGTGCCTGGCCGCCAAGCAAAAATATTACAATTATTATAGCATAATACATAGCATATCTGACCGGACGTTTCCAAGTAAGCCCCAATCTCTGAATAGCAAATTGATCCTCTCTCCCAATCCATTCTATTACAACGAAAACCCCTGTTAAAATAATCGTCATCAAAGCTCTCTCCATTCGATCAAATTTTGGCATTTCAAATAGAGAACTTGAGAAAATGCCTGAAATATAGCTGAATGCATGACCTAAATTTTCGGCTCTAAAGAATATCCAGGCAAATACGGTCAATCCGAAGGTGAAAAGTATTGAAAAGAACTCTTTAGCATCTGGAAGCAATTTTCCTTGAGCTACAGTTCCCAGATGATTCCTATTCTTATTGGTCAATAAAAGAGGTAAAAAGTAGATGGCATTTAACGCACCCCAAGCAATAAATGTCCAGTTTGCACCATGCCAAAACCCGCTGACGATAAAAATTATAAAAGTATTCCTGATCTTCGTCCATGTGCCACCGTGGCTTCCTCCCAATGGAATATAGAGGTAATCCCTAAACCAGGTCGAAAGTGAAATATGCCAACGTCTCCAAAATTCAGCAATATCTCTTGAAAAATAGGGAAAATTAAAGTTCCGCATCAAGTCGAACCCAAAGAGTCTGGCAGTACCAATTGCAATATCTGAATAACCTGAAAAGTCCCCATAAATTTGGAAAGTGAAAAACAGTACTCCCTGGAGAAGGGTACTGCCATTCATATCTGCTGAGTTGTTGAAGATTTGGTTCGCAAATTGAGCACAATTGTCTGCAATGACCACTTTTTTGAAAAGCCCCAAAGTATTTGCCGCAATCCGTCAACTGCTTTCGAATAATCAAAAGTGCGTTTTTTGTAAAACTGAGGAAGCAAGTTAGTGGCTCTTTCAATAGGACCGGCAACTAATTGAGGAAAAAAGCTTACAAATGCGGCAAATGCGATAAAGTCCTTTGTCGGTTCAAGCCTCCTTTTGTAAACGTCAATTGTATAACTTAGGGCTTGGAAAGTGTAAAAACTGATTCCAACAGGCAAAATAATATTTAAACTTTGGGCTTTGATATCCATTCCAAAAAAGGAGAAAGCCGCAACGAAATTATCTACAAAGAAATTATAGTACTTGAAGAATCCTAAAAACCCCAGGTTTACACAAATGCTGATCCACAAAAGTAGCTTTCTTTTCCTTTGATTTTCTTCTTTCCCCAAGAAAACTCCTATGAAATAATCAACAACGATGCTGAATGTAATCAATGACAGAAATCTCCAGTCCCACCAGCCATAAAACACATAACTTGTCACTACAATGAAAGCGTTTTGCCACTTTAGGTTTTTGTTTATCACAAACCAATAAAGCACGAAGACTATCGGCAAGAAAATCGCAAAATCAATTGAGTTAAATAGCATAAATTCAGGCTAAGGTTCAATCATTAATATTATCGGCAAATATAGCACTATCTGTGCAATATTTTTTATGTTCTGTGTTGTTCGACTTTGACAACTATCCCATTCTCAAAATAAATGTCCAATACATCCGGATCAATATTGAATAATTCAGGCACAAATCCCAAATCATAGGCGATATGGTCTTCATCATAGGTATGATAATCTTCCCCTAAAAGCTCGATAACATCTTCCTTTGTTTTCCCAATCAACATCTCACTCTTTATGATATCTTTTGACATCTTATACCTTTTTTCCTGATTTTCCTCCCATTTCTGTTTATTGAAATCAATATTTGGATAGCATGTCATAGAAAACATCCCAATCAATACAATTCCAACATACAAAATGGAACTTATTATGACAGCCGGAATGATGGCCAAATATTTCCTATTCTGCTCATTTCCAAGTTTTATTTTTTAAAAACCCACCTGCTCAGGAAATAAAAAGGAATAGCAAGAATCAGTATTATTATTGGGACTTCGGGACTCATTTTGACCGATTCTCTTTTGAGTAGCTACTATTTTTATTCGCTGTCATTCGCTCCCCAAAGTTCGTTATTTTTCTTGGGAATGAAGATAATGATGTCAATATATTCCAGATTTTTATAAAAAAACCTGCCGGTTGGGCAGGGGGTGTTAGTTGTTATTTACAATGTTCAGCAAATCAGTTTCTATATTTTTCCAATCTTGGTTTAAGTTGATTGAAATAACTCTTATTTTATGTTTTTTGTATCTAAATGAGTATATAAAGTCATTTTTGACTGAAGGGTAAAGCAATATACCTTCGCAGTTGTGTGTGATTTCTGAATCAGTTACTTGATTATTTAAGTATGAAAAGAGCTGATATAGATTGGCCGAATTAATTTTCTCTTTTTTATTATATACATTTTCTTGGAATGCTTCTTTATAATATTTGGTGTCAATTATTATTTTTTGATCTTCGCTTTGCAGAGTTATATCAGTAAGCATTTTGGGCAGCATGTCCAAATCTTCAGTATTATCTGAATAAAACTGCCATGTAATGTAATCGCTTGATACGGAAAAGTCCGTTTCAATTTTATAAAAATTCCTTATAAAGGCTTCAAATAATCCTGCCATAGCCTTCTCGTCACGAGTGAAATCCTTAAATTTATAGTTTCCTTCTGACTCATCGATAAATAAATTATCATTAACGATCTGGCATACTTTTAAGATAAAATCATAGTGGTAATTATTGCGATGAAGTCTTATTTGCTTGAACATCTCTTTTCGAATAATTACCTCAGAAATGGGAGGTAATTTCAGATAAACTTTGCGTAATGTATCCTCAATTGATGGATCCAGATTGTCAACTCTTAATAATTTTCCGATGGTGGTTTTTAAAATCTGGTTATGCAAAACATCATGGTCAAATTCATCGTAAGTACATGCGGTTTTGCCTAGATGAAGAATATTTTGTTTTATTGTTGAGGCAACATTGAATTTACCCTTAACCCCCATTACTATGTCTTCATTTTCAATGTAGTACTTGTCAAGACCCTGTTTTAGCAGACGGGAACAACTGTTGGCAAGAATTTTTGCAAATAGGTCTACCAACTCTGTTGTGCCAATCTCCTTTACATCCACAACATCTTTTGCTTCCAACTTGTTCCAGGCGTAGCACAGCAAATAATAGATATTTTGAATTGGTATTTGCATGACTATGACAAAAGCAGATTTATTGCCTTCTTAACTTTTTCACTATCATCGAACCAATATTCTTCTAGTAATGGCTCAATTTCAAATTTTATAATATTTTCAAACCATTCTTTTTCAGTTCCCCGTTTCGTACCACAGAAGAAACTATGTCCTATTAAAAACCCCCGCCCTAAATTCTTATCTTCTTCGATTTTTTCATTTAATGAGTTAATTTTAGAGGTTATGTCCTCTATCAAATCTTTTTTGAATCCCTTGGAACTAAGTAATTCTTTGAACTTTATGTTGAACTTAGGTTCCAAGGTAATGAATCTAAATCGTCTACGTAAAGCGTAGTCAACAATAGCCAATGAACGGTCAGCAGTATTCATAGTGCCAATAATATATAGATTCTCTGGTACTGAGAATTCAGGATCGTCTTTTTCAGAGTAGGTCAAAGGAAGGGTTTGCTTTCCTCTCTTATCGGACTCAATCAGCATCATTAATTCGCCAAAAATCTTACTCAGATTGCCCCTGTTTATCTCGTCTATTATGAAGAAAAACTTTTGGCTAGGCTCTGATGCTGCCCTTAGGCAAAAATCAAAGAAAACCCCATTTTTAACTTTAAACACGGAATCATCTTCTGAAGGTCTAATTCCCTGAATAAAATCCTCATAAGAATAAGATTGATGAAATTGAACCATTTTGATTTTTGAATCATCGATTTTTTTCATCATCTCATAGGCAATCTTTTTCGCTATGAATGTTTTTCCGACTCCCGGAGGTCCTTGAAGAACTATATTTTTCTTTACTTCAAGTGATTCAATAATCCCTTTAATTTCGTGCTCCTCCAAAAATGGTTTGTCTGAGTCATCAGAAAAGGAATATGGCTTTACTTTAACTTCCTTAGACTCCTTTGCATTAGTTGTGCTTTCGCCATCACTTAAATACTTTATTATATTAAACTCTTCAGCAGTAAGCTTAAATAAACTTCCTTGATTATTGTTAAGGACTTCACATTCTTCAAGTCCTTTAGTCTCCTTCAATTTGTCCCACGAAATTTGATATTTGACTTTTTCTTTTATTTCAAAACTTATAATCTCTCCTCATGGTCATCAACGTGCAGTCCTTCCGTAATTTCATATATTGCTTTAACTTTTTTTGTGGGATAGGTCTCATAACCACCATTACTAAGTCACCAGGTTTTACTTCATCGAAATATTTATAAATTCTTCGTTTTGTGCCATTCTTGTTATGTGACGTATAAGTTTGAATCTCCCCAATTTTAAAGCTATCGATACTCCATATTTGAGGATTAGCATTTAACCACCAGAAATTTGGTGATTCATATTTATTTTGTGACTCCATAAGGGAAGGTGATTGTTCTTTGCCTGTTTCTATGATACTAATTAACTTACTATTGTGCTCATCTGCAGTTTGTTTAGAGTCTTTAAGTTTTTGAATAGCTTCTTGTATTGTATTAAAACCCTCCACATTATTAGGTTTTGTGTAGGTTAATTTTCGGCCAGTTTCAATCCCAGCTTCAATTTTTTCCGCACATATTTTCATAAATAATTGATAAGCCTCCTGATGTGAGGACGTATATTTATTATTAGGATAGAACGCAATCCAGCAATATGATGCACCATATTTTTGAGGACCATCAAAATCAACAGCATGACTTTTATAATTTTTGTTAGCTGTAGTTCCTTTCAAGTACAACCACAACTTTTTTAATGCTGACCTTGTTTCCTCCCTTTTGGGATTTGTGTAAATGAACGGAAAGAAAATGGATAAGTTTTTTTTATAGCTAGTGAAAGGAGATTTCTTTTTGTTGGGGGTGTTCTTTAAGGCACCTACTACTATGTCTCCGTATTTTTCAAAATACATTACATCCTTTTCGACTATTTTAGCCTTAATACCTGCAACCATTTCTGAATTAACCTGATTGCCCTCTTTTTAACAGATTTAGTATATCAAAACGCAGTAAATTCACAGGCTGTAATGTAGTTGAAGCAGGGCGGTAAAAATCAATTAATTCATCAATATCAGGCTTGACTATATTGTTCAAATAGCTAAAGAGTTCCTGTTCATTGTCATCTAATTTCTTTAACTCTTTAGCATACCTTTGGATTAATTCTATTTCGTTTTGCATAGTGATGGTTTTTAAGTCTATCAATTTGCTATTGGAGCATCAATAAAGAACGGATTTTATAATACTATATTCCTATTTATATACATTTAAAATTTCTGAACACTCTTCCTTATAACTTAATTCCTTTCACTTCATCGAATCGCTTTTAATAACAAGATATTTGTTCTAAAAGCATGTCACATTAGAGTTCTTGGGAATAATCATATAGGAAGTAATTTCACCCGTGCTTTTACCTAGGCCCTATAAATCGATCTCCATTAAAATGTATCATATGGTCAGGTGCATCCATCAGCCAAACTTCTGTTTCCCAAGCAATGTTACTTGAGTGTTTCTTAAACACAGTCCCGTCAGGGAACGCAGTTACATATACTTTTCCGACCTTACAGTTTTTTAGAAAATCTTCGAGTTCTAAGTCGTTTTGGAGAAACAGGCCGTGTGTTATAACGGCCTCAATTAAAAATAGCCACTTTCTTTTATCGTCATAGATTATTACATCAGGAAGTTTGTCATGTTGATCAATGGGAACCCCCAACTCTTGTAAGCATTTCTTGTCGACAAAAAATCCTTTTTAGCTGTATCTCCTAAATATAATAGTGTTCCACCATTTGTGAAACGTGGGGCAAACTGCTCAACTATAGCTGCTTGAACTTCATTGTGTTTTCCTGCTGAAAGTTTAATCGTTTTTCCATTTTGAAGAGTGACAGGGATTTTGTGCAGGTCTCTTTCTTTCCAATATATTTCTGAAAGTTTACCAACAGTCTCATGGAATTTCTTCAAGGCATTCTGCCAACCCTTGGTTTTGTATTTTTTTGCTACTTCTAAAACTTCAGGAGTCAAGGCATAATGTGTTTTTGGACTATTCACTGGAAGAGTAGGGTCGTCTGGATTGTAATCAACCAACCTTGCATGAACAAATTGGTGAAGTACTTGTCTCCTAAATGTTTCTCGCGTATTTGGAGCATATGACTTACCGTAATTATCATTTACGAAAGTCATTATCCCTTTAGTGACACTCTAAACTTTGGCGTTTGCATGACTCCATTTGTCATTTTCTTTGATGTTACAAATCGCTAAAAAAGTCAAAGCAGCCATTTCGTTGTATTGTGCTGGCGGCAGTCCAAGCGCTTTTAATATTTCCTGTGCTTCTTCTATTTTACTCATATCAGTTCATTATTGTTTCTAATTCAAAAACCTGTTTACAATGTTATTTACATTTTCCATCGAGTAGTCATTGGATAGGATGATTTCGTTGCCTATTTCCTTGACATCACTCAACGGAGGAAGCCTCATTTGTCTTAATTCTGTGGCACTTACATTTACATTACCATTAAAAATTTGGAAGTATGTATCCAATAACTCACTGTTGAGTAATGCACACAGACCAACTATTTCATCACGGTCTAAGTGTCCACCTCTCCTGTATATATAGTTTACTTTGTTTTCAACTCCTATGTAATCCGATTTTGCATAGTTGCATAAGTATGGGGCTGCTATCAATCGGCTTTTGTCATCTTTTGTGCTAAATCGTCTTAAAAAAATATAGTTCTTGTTGGGGATGAGTAAAGATTTTGAACCGCTTTCAATCCTAATGAATTGACCTTTATCTTTTAGTTGTTTTGGCCATTCCAAAATCATTTTGTGTACGTTGTGGAGCCAAAATAATGGGGCTAAAAAGATCGTTCCGTTTTCGTAATGGTTTTGAATGTAATCTGACGCGCGAAAGGAAACAACAGGTCCTGTTGAAATTTTTATGTCGAAATCATTCAAAACATTTGTCCAAGTGGAAACAAAGTTCAAAATATGTTCCTCTTTATCACTTGTGGGCAAATGCAAAATTTTCTCCTTTGAGTTCAGATCAATGAGTTCTGAAGCATTGAAGTACTTGCTTGATGGCTCAAAAATGTCTATAATGCCTGCACTCGAGGAAACGAGAACTTGCTTATTTGGGTTTATTTCTTCTCTGATTGCTTTGATGACAACTGTCTCTTGTAAAACACTATCGCGGTTAAACGTGTCTTTCCGAGAATTGAATAAATGTATTTTGTCAATCTGGACTGTATTAAAAAATAGCTTTCTGAATGCTTTGAAGTACTTTCCCGAGGCAAAACTCCTCGGTGTGATAAAAATTAGTTCGCCATTTTCTGAAAGTAGTTTAGCGGCAATTCCCATAAAAAATGAATAGATATTGGGTTGTCCGCTAACTAATTCTTGTGAAGAGAGCACTCTATTATCATTTTTAGAGAGCTTAAAATAGGGTGGATTTGAAATAATGACATCAAAGTTTTGATCTACGCTTTTGGTCGCTCCGAACAAAATTTGCAATTTGTTTTCTCTAAGTCTAGTTGCATTTGCCAAAACAAAATCAGAGTTGTAAAGAATATAGTTGCATTGGATGTTTTTATCTAAAAGCCACGCTTTGAGATAATCAAGTGCTTTTTGTGAATATGGAATTAATTCATCGTCGGTCTCATAAACTACTAAGTCAATTATATTAACCTCTGTTGGTTCTGTTACTATATATTCAATTAAAGCGCACGATAAAATTCCTATTCCACAACCTGGGTCTAATATTTTGACTCTTGACTTTGAAATAGTACAGAACGAAGCTAGAAGACGGGCAATCGGAATAGGAGTAAAAAACTGCCCGTTGACTTTTTTGTGATCAGTTGTTACTTGTTGGGTGTAATAAATACCCAAACGGTCTGCAAAATCGCTCGGCAGTTCTTTGTTTAATGGCTTGATATCTAATGGGTTACTCATTTCGTAGTGTTTTCATATAAGCTACTTTTTCTTCTGCAAGTTTCAGAATTTTCAAGTTTACTTCTTCATCCAAGATTTTGTATGCAATCTGGTCACTCAAAAATTCTTCTAACAATTCCTTTTCATTAACTTCATAAAAGTCTGAGATACTTTTAATTAAATGCTTTGTCGGTTGTCTTTGGTTACGCTCGATTTTTGCAAGCAAGGACGGATCAATTTTAATATTAGCAGCAACTTCCCTCAAGGTCATACCTGAAGTTTCTCTCAGTTGTCTAAGTTGTTCACCAAACGTTGTATGTTTTTTTATTATTTCCATTCAGGACAAATTTTGTCCAAATATATAAATTCTTTTTGAAATGGACACATAAAGTCCACAAAAAACTTATATATCTTTTCTAACGAATTGTGACATTATTCCTCGTTTAGTTGTATGAAATATTAGTGTATAAGTTTAGGATAGAACCAAAGGTATTCCAATTTATTGCCGATAGAAACCAAAAAATGCAAGAATTTTAATTTTCTGGCATTTTTTTGGTTTTGGCAATACCTTAGCTGCCTCTTTCCCCGCAATAATTTTTTATCTTTGTTTAGTTTTGGGCTGAATCACTTTTGCAATTTATAATCAATTATAACCGTTTATAACCGTTTATAATCGTTTATAACCATTTAAAACCCATTTAAAACCCATACACCATGAAATTACCTAACCGGATTCTTCTTCTTTTGGCCTTGTTTCTATTTGTCCAATGCACCCCTTCGACTAGTACACAAACCGATAAAATGCGTGTAGCCGTGTTTGAGGGGCACGGGGGTTCACAGACCTGCATCTGGGAGGCGGTGGCTGCGATAAAGCTGGACCCCGAAATGACCGTTCGCACTATTACTACCGCCGATATTGCCAACAACGTGCTTGATGAGCTTGACGCAATCATAATCCCCGGAGGTGGCGGAAGCCGGCAGTACCTTAATCTGGGCGCCGAGAACCAACAGCGTATCAAGGAGTTCGTGGCCCGTGGAGGCGGAGCCGTGGGCATTTGCGCGGGCGCTTATCTTTTCTCCAACACTCCCGAATATTCCTGTATGCAGCTCAATGGCGCGCAGGCGATTGATATTGAGCACGACAACCGCGGGCACGGAATAGCTAAATTTACCCTTACAGAGTCAGGGAAGGAACTTTTCCCCGAAGTTGCGGAGCTCGATACTCTCTATGTGATGTATTACGAAGGTCCGGTTTTCATTCCCGCCGAAGGCGATAGCATCCAATATGAGACGCTCGCTATCATGGAGAGCGATGTGCATGAGGAGGGCAACGCTCCGGTCAATATGACCAACAACAAACCCTTTTTTACCACCAATCAATATGGGGAAGGGCGCGTGTTCAGTTGTATAGCGCATCCCGAGGCGACTCCAGGTATGATGTGGATGATCCCGCGGATGGTGCGTTGGACACTGAACAAACCGATTGCGGGCTACGCAGAGAAGGTGATTGACCCCACCATTTTCAACCAAGAGATCTTGATGTCGAGTCCCGATCTTAGGCAAGAAAGCGGCTATTTCCGAACCTTCCT
The DNA here is from genome assembly GCA_040766795.1 of Bacteroidales bacterium. Taxonomy (GTDB): domain Bacteria; phylum Bacteroidota; class Bacteroidia; order Bacteroidales; family UBA932; genus Cacconaster. The sequence continues at coordinate 66,813 of JAXGPW010000010.1, forward strand.
CTACGGAACCGCTGAGGAAAAGATTGCAGCGCTCGATTGGCTTCAAAGCAAACATTCGTGGGATGCGAAACGCTGGCTCCAGGGATTGCTCTATGACGGCGATGCTAAGGTCAGAGTGAGGGCGGCGCAATATATAACCCGACATACATTATATCCACTATTGCCGGATATGCGCGCTGCCTATCAATGGAAAAAGATGAAACAGCAAGGCTCAGATAAGGCATCTGGATCGACTGGGAGCCTTACTTCCGTAAGATAGCGTAGATTATCAAAAACAAACCTCCGGCTGCACACGAAGTTCGTAATAAATAGGAGGGATAGCAACAGATAGAGGCAAAAGAGCCTCTATGTTACTGAAAATAGTTGCTATTTAGATATATTTTATTATCTTTATATTTCTGACAACCCGGACATTAAAAGCTGTTGTCAATTTTACCCGCAAATAATAATCAAATTAATATATCGTTATTGCTATGAAGAAAAACATTTTACTTTTAATTGCCGGTCTGGTTCTTATTAGCGGATGCGGCAATCCAAAACTCCGGATGTTGATCTTGACGAAGTGGTCAGACAAATAGGGTTAATGGATCATGGTGCAGGACTAATAGTCTTTGACATGGAGGAGGTAACAAGTAGGAATCAAAATTTCCGTACCGCTTTTGGACGGGAAGTTTCTACAAATGACTTTAATGACCTTGCAGCGGGTGAGGATATCGGTATGAGCTTCATACCGTTACTGACCAGTTTATTCGTGTGGAAGAGGGAGAAGGTATAGTATATGGGTGATAGTGAGGATAATCTCGATTTTGTGCGTGAGATAAAGAGGATTTTGCATTCTTTATCCCTGCCGGGAAATGGCACAATTTAGTAAATACAGGTGATAAGCCGTTGAAGCTTTATTCGATCTATGCACCTGCCGAGCACCCGCATAGTACCGTTCATGTGACCCGTGAAAGGGAATTGAGCATGACCACGATCATTATCAGCCGGCATTTTAATTAGAACTATTTCTTAAAGACAAACTTGAGAGCAAGAGTGATTCTTTTTCAATCTTGCTCTTTTTTATGCTCTATGCTATGGACTGCGTAGCTCTTTAGAGGCAGTTCTATGATCGTTGTGCTTTGTAGTCTTGATTATTATCTATAAAATGACTACTTTGTAATTTTACTTTGTACTGAGTGCTATGGGGTGTGGTGTTATGTATCCCGTTGCATTGTGTTGTGTTTAAACGACTATAAACAATTATAATTGATTATGAAAAGAATAATAGATAGTGAAAGGATACCCATTAAACTTTGGCTCGATGAGATTGATGCCAATACTCTCTTTCAGGTTAAGAATCTGGCTAATTTGCCCTTCGCTTTCAAACATATTGCTTTAATGCCGGATGCTCATTCCGGATATGGTATGCCGATAGGTGGGGTAATGGCTGCGGATGGTGTTATCGTTCCCAATGCTGTGGGAGTGGATATCGGATGTGGAATGTGTGCGGTCAAGACCGATTTGAAGTTTACGCCGACTCTTCAGAAATATTTCTCAAAGATTGTTGATGAGATAAAAGAGAGGGTGCCGGTTGGATTTAAGCACCACAAGAGGACACAGGATGAGGCTCTGATGCCAAAAGGTTATAAGATTGGCGGTATGGAGGTGGTAAGATCCGAGTATAACTCCGCCCTACGCCAGCTCGGAACCTTGGAGGTGGCAATCACTTTATCGAGATTCAGAAGGATAAGGAGGATTTTGTTTGGATAATGATTCACTCGGGAAAGAAATATAGGCAAACAGGTGGCTGATCATTATAACAAACTTGCGAAAAAACTCAATAAGCAGTGGAACTCTCCCGTACCTCCGAAGGCAGACCTGGCCTATCTCCCATTTACCACAGAAGAAGCACACAGGTATTTTGAGGAGATGAATTATTGCGTGGATTTTGCCCTGGCCAATCGAAAATTGATGCTCACAAGGGTGCAAGAGATCTTTTCGGATTATTTCCCCAATATAAAGTTCGGTGAAATCATAAATATTGCCCATAACTATGCGAAATGGGAAAAGCACTTCGGCAAAGAAGTGGTGGTTCATCGCAAAGGCGCTACTTCGGCGCACAAGGGTGAGCTCGGAATTATTCCCGGTTCGCAGGGGACCAAATCCTATATTGTAGAGGGCTTGGGCAATCCTGAGAGCTTCTCCAGTTGCTCGCACGGGGCCGGTAGGATCATGGGAAGAAATGAGGCTATCCGAAATTTGAGTTTCGAAGAAGAGGTACGCAAGCTCAACAAAAAGGGAGTTCTACACTCGATCAGAACCCACAGAGATCTGGATGAAGCCCCTTCTGCCTATAAAAACATCCAACAGGTGATGCTGGATCAGGAAGATTTGGTCAAAATAGTAACAGAACTCTCCCCACTCGCGGTGATTAAAGGGTAATTTTTTAAATTTGTCAGTAATTGGCACAACTCAAAAGTTATGACGGCAAAAACCCACAAAACTAAATCCGGTGATATTCATTATTGGGTAAATATCATCGATGCAGAAGGTGTGACGTTGGTGTTCCTTCCGGGGCTGACATTGGACAACCGCCTGTTTGAAAAACAGATTGAGTATTTTAAGGATAAGTATAATCTGCTTGTCTGGGATGCTCCCACTCATGCTTCTTCATGGCCGTTTAAGTTTGATTACACTTTGTTTGACAATGCGAGATGGCTCAAGAGATACTTGAGCAAGAGAACATTACACGGCCGGTAGTTGTGGGCCAATCCATAGGTGGGGCGACAGGTCAAATTTTCGCCAAACTATACCCTGAGAAGACTAAAGGTTATGTCGGTATCGATGGTGCTCCGCTCCAAAGGGTAGTTTTAACACGCAGAGAACTTCGGTTGATGAAAAGGCTCGAACCTATAGTCAAGTTGGTGCCGTGGAAGACTCTATTAAAATTTTTCCTAAAGGATCTGCCGAATCAAATTACAGCAGGAAGCTCGTTTATGAAATGATGCTGTCCTATGAAGGATATAAAAAGAGATTTGCCAAACTTCTGGGTCACGGTGCCAAAATTCTTGCCGAGGCAATAGAAAAAGATCTGCCCTACGAAATACCCTGTCCGGCTTTATTGATTTGCGGGGAAAAAGATCGGTTAAAAATATGCCTGAATACAATAAATTTTTGCATAAAAAGAGAGAGGTATTCCACTCGAATTGATAAAAGATGCCGGTCACAATGCCAATACCGACGCACCGGAGATAGTTAATCAATTGATAGAGGAGTTTGTTAGGGATAGGGTTGCATAACTTACGCATACGAAATAAAATTTAACAGAAATGTATTAGGTCTAACTTTCTGTTTTTAAGATTCTCCATTAATTTTGTGGAATATCGGTTATTATACCCTCGATTGATAGACTACATTTAATGCAGTATGAATTTTAAAAAAACTTTATCATGGACTTTTAGGATAATCTTATTGGTTATCCTATATTTTCCTATTTGGATCATAGGAGCAATGGCTGTCGGCGATTTGATGCCGCAGGGGCAATCGGAGCCCGGATTGCTCAGCCAAGAGGTCGGCACACTCGTTTTAGCAATAATCAACACTCTTTTAGTAGTTGCATTGATAGTTACTTCGCGGTGGCGCGGTTGGCGACTCGCATTAGCCCTCGCTTTTGCTTACTATGGGTCATTTACATTTATTACTCAAATTGAAACCTGGTATTTGCTTTTAGAAATAACCGTTTCGCCCGAACTGCTTCCCCGCCTCTTTATTATGGGGTTATCCATACCGCTGATTTTTATTCCGCTTGCAGTTCTTATATGTAAAAAATGGAAGGGAGCAGATGAGGGTCTAAGTAAAACAAAATGGGAGATGCCATTTATGCAGCTTCTTTTGAAACTTGCAGTCATAGCTATTATTTATGTTCTGATTTACTGGGTGGCAGGATACTATATTGCATGGCAGAATCCGGAACTCAGAGCCTTTTATGGCAGTCCGGGTGATATAGATCCTTTCTTTGCCCATACTTTGAGGACAATCCGCAACACGCCGGGACTGATTTTACTCCAACTGGTTCGGGGTGTACTCTTTGCGTTGATAGCATTGCCGGTAATTGCCGGATCCAAGGTCAAGCCGTGGACAACGGCATTACTGGTGGGATTTCTGCTGGCTCTACCCCATTTGGGTCATATTTTGCCCAATCCCTTGATGCCCTTAGCAAGTGTGAGACTCAGCCATATGATCGAAACATTCACTTCGACCTTCTTTTTTGGCTTGATTATCGTCTGGCTTTTGCACCGCAAGCATAGCAGTTTCAGAGATTTACTCTATAAAAAGGAGATATAATTCTTACTTTTGTGTGGAATTAATAAAACTGAAACTATGAAATCAAAATTTTATTTAGCAGTTATTGCAATAGTTGTTTTTGCAATTTATTTATTGCTTGTTTGGTTTATAAGGTTGTCGACCGGTCTGCTTCCTATTGAAGATGGAATATTTGGTGTTTTCAAGGAACATGATTTCATCATAGCATTTGTGGTAGTAGGTTTTGTGATTTTAGCACGGTATAGGCAGAAAAGAAAAGAGAAAAAATGAATAAGTATTTAAGTGATAAGTTAAGAGTTATAACATTTATCTCAATGATAATGGTGGTGATTGTCCACTCTAATCACCAACGTTTGAACTTAGGTGGGGAAATTCTTCGTCTTGATGCCGGATTCAATGCTTTTATCCAATTCTTTTTCAGTGAAGGCATTGCAAGAGTTGCTGTCCCGATATTTTTCATTATCTCCAAAAAGTGAATTTATTTCAAAATATAAGAAAAGAGCAAAGTCGCTATTAGTGCCATTTTTATTTTGGTCGATATTAGGATTAATTGTCCACCTGATTTTACATCTTTCTCCCATATTCGAGGACTATCGATCAGACGCAGATTATTCGTTTATAAATATTTTGAAGTTAATATTTATAAATCCTGCACCCGGTCAATTATGGTTTTTGAGGGACTTGATTGTAATGGTGGCGCTTTCCCCATTAATCTATTGGATGGTCAAATATTTGCGATTAATCCCGACTTTGCTGTTTTTCATTATTTGGATAGTGTTTCTTCGTTTTAGTATTAAGTTTTATTCCATTGAGTCTATTTTATTCTTTTCTCTCGGAGCCTATTTAGCACTTCATAAAAGTAAATACCTTACCATACGGTTAACCAATAAATATTATCTGATATTACTATTCCTGTGGGTTTTAATAGTCTTCGTGAAAACTACGCTGTTTTTTCAAAACATTAAGTCAGCAGTTCCATATTATATATTGCACCGAATCAGCATATTAGTTGGCATACTTGCCATTTGGACTCTTTATGATGTGGTAATGAAAAATAAAGAGAGCGTAAATAAAACCATCCTTGGTCTCTCTTCTTTTTCATTTTTCATTTATGCCTACCATCTCCCATTGTTGAAATATTTACAGAAGGGCCTCTTCTATATTGTGGGGAAAAATGACATTTTATCTATTATAACTTATTTTATCCTTCCAATAATAATGATTGTTGTCGGTATTTTGTTGGGTGGCTTTCTTAGAAAACATACGCCGAGGTTTTATGGAGTGATTACGGGAGGGAGGGTAAAATGAGAGTTGTTGTTTTATCGGATAATAGGGCTATGGAGACTGGTTTTGAGACTGAGCACGGCTTATCTGTTTATCTTGAAACGGACAGCAGCAAATGCTTGCTGGATGTTGGAGCTTCCGATCTGTTGCCCGCAATGCGAAGTTGATGAATATAGATTTGAGCGATGTCGACTATCTTTTTATTTCTCACGGACATGCCGACCATGTTGGGGGATTGCCGGCATTTTTAGAGATTAACAAAAGGCCAAAATAGTCCTTTCTTCGCATATTTTCAATCAGGATTATTATTCCTCGAGAAGCAGTTTTAGGAAAATAAGTGTCGATTTTGACTTTAATGCTCTAAAAGAGCGATTGATTGCGGTTGATGGAAAAGCTTTGTTTGAGGAGGAGATCGCTGTTTTTAACGCTACAACCAGAAAATACCCCTTCCCTAAAGCCAATGGAATGCTTTTTAAAAGCCACGGAGATGAGTTGATAGACGACGACTTCGATCACGAGCTGATTATTGTATTTGGAAAAGAAAGCCGATTTATATTTACCGGTTGCGGGCACAATGGATTACTGAATATTTTGGAGAGTGTGATAGCAGAAGGAAGCGGAGAGATAGCTTGCGTAATGGGAGGATTTCATCTGTTGGATAACAAAAACGGCTTAGAATATGAAACTGCTGAAGAGATAGTAGAGTTAGGGGAGAAGCTCAAAAGTCGCTTTCCTTCTACCAGTTTTATTACAGGACATTGCACAGGTGATAACGCTTTCAACTACCTCAAAAGCATTTTAGGTGAACAACTCAAACAGTTTTATGTCGGCTATGAGCTGTCAATTTAATGGGCTTTTATTTAATATGATAGCTAAAGATTAGCTTATAAACATTTATACCCCCTATTCAACGGTCACTTTTTTGCAGTTTTTTCAACAATTGTTCTGCTTTCTTTTTTGTTGCGTTCCTTTCAGATTTTGTCGCATTCTCAATAAATGAAACGACGGATTTGTTCTCTTTTAAATCTGCAACAAATGGTTTGATTGCTTCAAAACTTTCCTATAGCAATATTTTTACACTCTTCTGTTTCGAACTTGTCATGAGAAATAGCAATAAATTCATTGATAATTTTCTTCCTCAGGTCTGGTTTGTTTTGATAAATCAGCCCAAGGGCAAAAATGGCATGATTGCACTTGATTAACACGCCACTATGAAGCATTTTTACCAATTTTGACATTGTACCCTTTATACGATTCTCCTCGTCTATTGCCGACAAATATCCGATTATGTCAATTGCCGTCCACTTTAAAATATTGTTGTCACTTGCCATCAATTTCACCCAATAGTCAAAGTGCTCATAGAGCAATTCAGGTTTTTTCGGAACCGATTTTCACCAATTCCTTCGCAAATCCATATTTTATTTTTGGATCCGGGAGTTTAATTTTTCAAGGTCTATTTTTGTAATCATAGTTGTCACCAAATTTTTTATTGTAACTTATTTTGGATTCTTGAATGTCTGATAGTGGCTGCCTTTCTTTTAATCAGAATAGTTTGACTTCTGTTTCATTATAACTGTTCGGCTTAAACAGATTTTTTGGTCGTTCGCAAACTTCGAAGCCAATATTTTCCATTTTTGAAATTATTGTATTGAAATGGGCTTTTGGAACGTGAAATTTCTGTTCGGAAATATAAATCTTAGTTTCAGGTTTTACTATCAGTGTGAGGTCATTAATGATATTGTCAATATATTTCATCTCATGGAATGCATAAAAAGCGAGGATAAAGTCAACTTTTTCTGACAGATTGAGTCTGTTTTCGTTACATTTATGAATTTCTATTACTCCGCCAAATTTGCTGTTGATTGCTTTTTGTTTCAAAATATCAAGCATCCCTTGTTGTACGTCAGCTGCAATGACCTTTCCATTGCTATTAACCAATTTTGCGGCCTCTAATGTAAAGTATCCTGTTCCACAGCCCAAATCAAGTACTGTCATACCCGGGTGAACATATTTTTTCAGTAGTTTACCGGGGTTATGAAGCAGTATTCGAAAACGACTATCTAATAGACCCGCCTTTTCAACCGGATGCAAAGGACTGCTGGAAAAGTTATTCATTGGAAATTAGTTGTGACGATTTTTAACGTTCAGATTTTACTCTGGCCCTTGTTTTCCAAAGCTTTATTGTCACAAAACCCATCAGCAGTGCTTGGATTACTGATCCAATCAATTGCCCAATGGCAACTGTCGGAATTGGTTCTAAGGGCCATGGTTCTATGAATATCGAAAGGCATGCTCTAAAAACCCACACCACGGTCAAAAATGTATAGAAAACGAGCGTTTCAAAATTTAATGCAAACGCACTTTTTGCCAATAATATTAACACCAAACTACTTCCGAATAACAACGATGAAAAACACAAATTTGTATAATCAATTCCAACAATCAGAGTTTCATATTGAGTAGGAATATAGTCATACCAATCATAAAGATATGGCACAAAAAAATGCCAAAATCCAACTAACAAACTCAGAGTTAAGGTTGTGTAGTATAGGATTTTCGTTCCTACTTTTATCGAATCTTCTTTGTTCATGATTTGCAAATATCATTGTTTAGTTGCTATTCGGTTATTGCGAACCCAAATTATACATTCCTATACACTTCTTCAAACGGCACTCTGAAGCGTTCTCCCCAGATTCCGAGAGTTCCTTTTCTGATTCCGCAAGGAATAACCATATTGATTTCTGCACCACGCGGAAGTTTGAGTAGCCTTTTAACCCTACGGCTGTCAAAACCTTCCAACGGGCAGGTGTCATAACCGATTTCTGCCATGGCAATCATGAAGGTTTGTGCTGCCAAACCGCAGGTTTTATGCACAACCACACGCATATCACTTTCGGAAACGGTGGTGACCATCAGGGCGAAACAGACTTATGAGTAGCGAAATCTTCCTAAAAAGCCGAGAATCGGAAAAATCGGCTGTATATAAAGGGCATCACGCGGTTGTAGTACATTAGTCGATCTTCCCATCGTTTTTCTTGTCGCTCATGTGGACTGTAACGGGCAATATTCTCTTTTTCAAACTCCAAAATAGCCTTAGAGCGTTTGCGGTGTAAATACGGCGAGTTACGAAGACCACGATTTATTTAGCAGTTTCAGTTGCTTTGATCCGGCAAGCATGAGATATTTTTTCAGCATCTCCGGGTCGGTAATGTGATAAAACTCCCACAGCTGCATATTTGAACTGTTTGGTGCAAGTGCCGCAAGCTCTATGCAGCGCCGCACCTTGTCGGTGTCTATCTCTTTCGCTTCGTCAAAATACCTTACGGAACGACGGTATTCAAGTGTTTCCTGTAGTGACATGCTATTGAATTAAATGGTCAATAAATTATTGTTTTCACATTTTCTCTGTCATCTACAAATATACACTTTCAATTTTATTCCTATTCGAAAATCACGTTTTATTTTCTCTTGCTTATAGAGAAGTTAAGCCTATATGTAATCATTGGGGAAAAGCCCTGTAACAACATCTCATTATAGGTACCCGTTTCAATATCATAGAAGAGGCCATAAAGATTTTTTCTATTTGTCAGGTTTTGGAAGTCGATAAATAATTCTTCGGTAACCCTCTTCCAATTTTTCCTGTAACCTATTCGCAAGTCGATTCTGAAATAATCACGTACTTGCAATTCATTGATACGAGTATTATCGATAACTATTCTGTGCTCAATTCTACTTTGATCCTCCAAAACTGGAGTGTATCGAGTACCGCCAGCCAAAGACCCCTTTATATCGGCAAAGAGCGTCCATCCTTTTAAGTGGTAGCTCGTAGCCAAACAAAGATTAAGAGATATCTTCCGTCGAAAATGGTGCTCCACTCTTTTTGTTGAATCCGTTTGTGAAGGTTGATCTGTAAATAGTAGGTTAAACAGGAGATAATAATTATTACTCATAAACTTCTCAATGGTAAATTCCGCCCCAAATTTTTTCCCCTTGCCTTTATTTTACCAGATTCCCTTCTCGCATAAGTACGTTGTCACCTGCGCCACCTATCTGTAACATGGTATAAGTTTCGTCAGGATCATTTTTTACAGGTATATCGTAAAGCCATTGATAATAAGTTTCCACTTTTAAATGCCAATCGGGAGCAAAAGCCCAATCGTACGAAAAGTCGCCATGTGCACTCTTCATAAACCCAAGCATCTTGTTGCTATAATCAATACCGCCTTGAGGAGTCAGAGTCCTGATGAAATAGAATGAACGGGGGAGCATCTGGCTATAGAGTCCGCCGGCTAACGCTAAGGTGTGTTTGGGGGCAGGTGTATAGCGGAGGCCAAATCTTGGTTCGACTGCATAAGATTTGTTCAGATGCAGATACATCCCATGGACTCCGCCTGTCATCAACAATTTAGATGTTAGATTATGTCTATATTGTGCATAGGCCCGTGCAAGACTGAAATAACCTTTCTCATCCACATTGGTAAAAAGTCCTCTCTCATCACTGAATGACTGTTTTTCCAGATAATTTACATTATATAAATCGTATTTCACGCCTCCTTCTATGGATGAATTGTAGGAAAATCTATGTTCCAGTTTAGTGTGTAGCGAATATTTGTCCTCCAGTGCCTTCTCATCCCACAAATGTTGCCACTCCGCACCGGGTTCTACTAAAGACATAGTATCTACCGGCATGTGGGTATCGCTTCTTACGATGGAGAAAAGAGTAGTAAGTTTTGTTTTTGATGTGAAATCCACGCTATGCGTAGCTCCGAATATAAATGTTTTGGCATCTATGGAAATTCTTTGATCGGTTTTTTGTAAGAATTCTTCACCAATATCAACTTGGGTCACTTCAGACGCAACAAATTTAATACCGCTTGTTCCGTATAATCCAATTATGGAAAGATGGTTTTTCTCGTTTAAATCAAAGTCAAGTTTTATAGTAATGTCCTGATACTTAGGTGTTATTCCTTTATAAAACCCCATCTTTTCCATAAGGTCGGGGATGGAATATCTGTACGAAACGAGGTAAGATGAAGTGCTTTTCTTCGAAAAATAACCTTCCGAACCCAATTCAATACCGTTGAAACCCATCTGTGCCCAAAATTCATGTTTCTTATTGTTTCCCTTTCTCATTTTCAGGTCGAATATGCCCGCCAAAGCATTGCCATAGGAGGCCGGCCAGGCACTCATGTGAAAGTCCGAATTTGAGAGTAAGTTGGTATTAAGCAGGGTTACTTGCCCACCTGTCATACCTACGCCGGTATTGAAGTGATTCAAATTGGGAACCTCTACACCATCCAACGACCACTGAACGCCGATAGGGGAGTTACCCCTGATTATAATGTCATTTCGTGAATCGTTTGCCGGAATAACTCCTGCAAAGCTACGTACCATACGTGCAGGATCACCAAGAGAACCGGCAAATCTGAAAGTTTCTTCAGTACTGAAAGTCCTGCCTCCTGTTACGGACAACCTGTTTATCGGCCTGCTTTTATCGCGACTTACCACAAACCTGGCACCCGCCAACTCTTCAAAAGAGGGCTCCAATACCACGCTCAGCATGACTTCTTTGCCCGTATTCACCAAGACATCAATTTCTTGTGCCAGAAATCCGACACTACTGATTATTATCTTGCGCCTCCCAACCGGTACCTAAAAGAAAAAATTTCCAGTTTCGTCAGTTACAGTTCCTATTATAGGATCGCTTCCCTCAACATATATTGAAGCTTGAATCAACTCATTATTAGGGTCGCCCGATACTACTTTACCTCTAACTGTCTCTACTAACTCATTCTGCGCCATACTTACCGATGCTGATAATAATAAAATCAGCAACACATACAATTGTTTCATTCTAACATATTTATTTTTGCAAAAATAAATGGCGTTCAGTATATAAAACCTAACAAAGGTTAATAAATGGGGTTATAAAATTTTTTTCCTAATTCGACTTAAACTTTCAGGTGCAATTCCCAAGTAGGACGCAATGTATTTGTTGGGTGTTCGTTGTAATATATGTGGCTGTTTTTCAAGTATTTCGATGTATCGTTGCTCAGCTGTTTTAGTCAAAATTTCTATTTGCTGTGCTTGTCTGTTAACGAATGAAATTTCGGCTGCTGTTTGGCAAATAATCTTGCCATAATCGGTCTGTGAAAGTTCTGAGAAATTTTTATGATTAATTCTCAACAGTGTAGATTTTTCAAAACAAACCACTTCTATATCAGTAGGTTGGTTGGTAAGGAAAGACATATAATCAAACAAAAAATCACCCTCGTAACAGAGTTCGACACAAATATAATTGTTGTTTGAATACAACAAAAGACCGCCCGAACCTTCGAGAATAAAATAAAAATCACCGGCTACTTCGTTGTGCTTTTTTATGATTTCGTTTTTTTGTTTTTCAACAATTTCGCCTCGTAGTGCAAAATATTCCCAAACATGTAACGGTGCTTGGTAATAAGGATCGAAAGCGGCTTTAATTATTTTTGCTATCTCTTTCATTTGAATGGTGATTGAATTATTCGCTCTTTGTAAGCCAATCTAAGGAGTTTATTTTTTTGATTCCCTTTTATGAGATAGGACTTTAATCCTGTAATCTGCAATTATTATCATGATTCGATTACTTCCCTGTCGCCGAAATATCCAATCAGTATCAATACCAGCGCTGTTCCGGCAAGAATCCCGTCCATAATGCCGGCGGGTAGCATAAACATCATCAATATCATCGTCGTCACACAATTGATAATTGATAATGCCAGGCCCCACATTCTATTTTTGAGCAAGCCGATTGCACCGATGAGCCTCAACACACCGTATATAACTCCCATGACAGTCATCATGTATAGATTATCCTGAAAATATGGGAGCTTAAATGAAAAGTACTTGCCCGCTTCAAAAGTGTTGCTTCCAAGAAGCGATGCGAAGAGAAGAAAGAAAAATCCGGCGAGCTCCATCAGCCCACCGTGGATTATCATTAAAATTGCGGCAATTTTATATTTTTTTCTTGTACTATTCTTCATAGAATTATTTATTAAATAATTCTACTAAGATAATAAATCTTTTCCTTTCAATCGGTTAGGAGTTATTTTTAGTACATTTTTTTAGAAATCAGCTATAAAATCCGCAAGTTGGAGGGTAGGAGTACTATTTGCCGCTATTCTGCTAAGAAGCGTGCGGTAAAAATAATTACGTCTTGTGCAAAATGTATCACCCAGGCCCAGAAAATACCTTTGGTTTCGAGAATTGATTTTGCTAAAAACCATCCTAAAAAGCCGGCTGCCAATACGCCCGGAATACCGCCCGGATTACCCCAATAATGGACTGTTCCGAATATCAGAGCAGAAACAAACGGGATTACCCTATCTTTCAGCTTACCTTTCAGTACGACCACTACGCTTAATCTTGTAATGGTTTCTTCTATAAATGAATTGGTCAGTGAAAAAATAAGGCTAAACAACAGAATGGGCACTATATTGCTAAGGTCAATTTCTTTTCCGTGTATAAGTTGAAAGTAAATGATAATTGCCGTAACCACGGAGATTGTTATTCCGATACTTGTACCGTAAGACAACCAGGTTTGATCTCCTTTAGGTTTTATCCCTATCCAGGGTTCGGGTCCTATTGCAGCACCTATATTTCCTTTTCTAAAATAGGTTTGAAATTCCGCCCTTTTGAATCCCCATAAAATGAGTAACAATGCAAAGGCGATTAGAAGCGTAACTCCCTGATATGCAATCTGGTGATTGGTTAAAGAGGAGAGATTTTCAAAAATGACGATTCCGCTTGTCCATTTACCTATGAAAAGGAATGAAGCTGTCACAACCACTATCAATAAAAGCAGTAAAATATCTTTTAATTTTAACATGACTATTTGTTTTTTAATTACATAATTTTGAATAATTATAATTCGAGCTCAAAATTATAGGGTTTGAAGGGAAAAAACTTACCAAATGGTAAGAAATTCCTTAACGTATCTTCTTCCTGATTCTGCCATATTCGCTTTTAGCAAGTTCCACAAAGTTTTTACGACTAATCCCGAACAACTTACATTTTTCAAAGCAAACTACTTCAAGTTCGGTTGGCCGGTAGGTTAAAAATGGCTTTAATTTCTTTTCCTATTTCTTTCATGACGGTCGTGATTAAACATGTTTTTGATAACTATATTTTCCTCTTTGCGAAGCAAATTTACAACATTCGTAAATATATACTTATTATATTGTAAATCAATGTATCCTCAGATAGATCATCAGTGTGTGCAGATTGTGAAAAATCAAAAATACGACTGAGAGCAAAATGAAAAACCAGCGCCGATAAGGTAGATTGAAGTAAAATGAATCTCCAATTAGTCCGATTCCTGTTAGCCATAACAATGGAGTGTATGCTGGTGCCATAAAACCGAAAATGCTGTTACTCCATGTGCCGTCGGGAGAGAAAATCAAGAGAAGCCAGGAGACAAAATATATTATTGACCCACCTATATATAGAATAAGTCCCCGTTTTTGTGTTGAGGTGGAAATGCTCAGGGGCATCAATATAGTAAGAATAAAAAGCAGGATCCTGGAGATGTTTTCAGCATATTTCAACCATGCCGGAATCTCGTTCCAAAATACTTCCGGTTGATACTCTTGAGGCAATTTCTCTGTAAAGATAATATTCCAAATCATAATCGGAAGCATCAAGAGGAAGCAGTTGAGCAGATATTTTTTCATAGTATCGAAATTCCTTTAAATTGCCACAAATGCCGGTACTAATTGTACCGACATTATTGTGACTAATACCATTTAAATAAAACCTATTTCAGCCCTTTCAATAACTCTTCTGCGACAGTTTTTCGGAGAATAATATTTCTATTTTCTTTTGCTTATAGAAAAGTTGATTCTATATGTTACCATTGGGAAAAAACCCTGTAACAACATCTCTTTGTAGGTGCCGGTCTCAATATCATAGAAGATGCCGTAAAGATTTTTTCGATTGGTCAGGTTTTGGAAGTCGATGAATAATTCGTCTGTAAATCTCTTCCAGTTCTTCCTGTAACCTATTCGCAAGTCAATTCTGAAATAGTCTCGTACTTGCAATTCATTAATGCGGGTATTATCGTATACTATCCTGTGCTCCATTCTACTTTGATCTTCCAGGACGGGAGTGTGGCGAGTTCCCCCTGCCCAAGACCCCTTTATATCGGCAAATATTGTCCACCCTTTCTTAAGCGGTAACTCGTAACCTGAAGCAAGGTTCAAGAGATACCTTCCGTCAAAAATGGTACTCCACTCTTTTTTGTTGAACCCGTTTGTGTTGGTTGATCTGTAAATGGTAGAATTGAACAGGACATAATAATTTTTACTCATAAATTTTTCAATGGTAAATTCAGCCCCGTAATTTTGTCCCGTTCCTTTATTTACAAGATTTCCCTCTCTCATGATTACATTGTCTCCTGC
>JAXGPW010000011.1:0-80632 GCA_040766795.1 Bacteroidales bacterium
TGTGTAGTTAGTTAGATGTAAGTTTTAGACACCTGTTAAAAGTTGAATGCACTACTCTGCTAATTGTCACTAATTATTTTTTCGACTTTTCTTCCGATCTCGCAACAAAAATCCTTCCGAAGGCATCTTCGATGCGGACTTCGAAATTTGATAATTTTGCTGTACTGTCGTCATCAATGAAACCCAATGAAAGACTGCGTAAAAACAACTCATTATCAGAATTAAAGTCCGGCTGGGGTCTATAATATCCAAGCATGAGATCGCCATAGCCAATGTCTGAAAGTCGTTTCGTAATCACATGATTACACTCCTTAGGCATATAGCGGATCCTGAGTAAGTCATTCAAAGACTCCCCGGCAAGATGCTTTTCGTCAAAATCGACCAACGTTATAACATCTATTTTCGTAATTCTCCAATCTACTGCATAATAAGGGAACCACCAATGTGTTTTATGGCGGTATCCCCTGATAACCAAGCTAGAGTCGACTGCACTATAAAACTGCCTGCTCTCCATGTCAAATGCCGGATCCTTCGTACAGTGCGGGAATATGTAATTATCTTGAATAAGGCTGATACTATCTACCTTGTAGATATACTCGATTTCCTTTTCAAAATACTCATACCAACAACCTGATAGGCCAAATAGAAATAGTGTCGCTAAAACTATAAACTTAATTTTTCTCATGATTTTGATGTTAAGTGATTGCTATATGTCCCCTTTGGAAAGAGACACAATCCATATCCTCGCAAAATCAATGCCTCACACAAAAAATATGTACCACGTTTACTCTTCAGCTTTGGGCTTCGATGTTTCCTCGAAGACCTTTTTGAAAGCCTTGTCGATAACCTTTACGAGATAATCATTATGAGCGCTTTCAAGGGGATCAGTGCTGTTTTTGATGGAAAGTTTATACCTGAGGTTTTTCAACTGGTAGTATGCCATCGAGTTGATATCCGTATGATCTTTTGTGGTATCTGTTGCCCTTATCGCAGTTTCTCCAGTAAAGAGACCACAAAGCAGAGTCACATAGACCTTCTGTCCCATGCGTTTATATGCTTTTGCAGAAGCCTCCTTCGGCATAGGGCTATCCCACATATATTTATTGAGATCGGCAAACAGATCTGTCATAGTGTATGCCTTATTTGTATTGGAGTTCGGCCTCGTAAAGGTTGAGCATTACCCTTTGCTGAGCAGGTCACCGAAAACAGCCTTGTAGGCATTATCCATTATGATTTCAGGCTTTATTGCCAACCTTTATTGATGATATCGCCCGGTACAAGCCACGCCGGTGGATTGAACATTTGCTTGTTCAGGAAAGCCATAGCCTCTTTTTGCTTGGTTTTCCACAGGAGTATAGACATCACCCTCCATCTCTACTCGTTTGGGATTTTCATATACTCCCAACCCATTTGGCAACGCCTGATATAGCGGCGATATTGGGAAAACACCTGATTGTGCATATTACGGAGTGCTTCATAGTCCTTGTTTGGCTCGGCAGTCCATTCTATGAGGTTATCCGTTACATACTTAAGGTTGCGTATGCCAAGTTCGCAAGTCTCCATCTGATTGTTGCCCAAATCTTCGCTCTGATAACGGGGGTCATTGGGACTCGATTCAGTACCAAAGAAATAGAGGGGATCGGAAGTTTTTTCGATTACCCATTTGTTGAGCATGGTAAGCTCTTTTTTTGGATCGTCATATTCGTAAAATCTCCTGTAACCCCACTCTATAGCCCAATTATCATAGGTACTTATGCGTGGGAACAGCAATTCACGAGGAATATTATCTCCCGGCTGAACCACGAAGTTGAAGCGTGAGTAGTCCATTATGGAGGTGGTATGACCATATATTTTTTCAGGTACTGGGGTCACGCAACTGTTTGGTGGTGGCTATAGCCGAACCGACAAAATTGTGGCGTAGTCCAAGAGTGTGGCCAACCTGGTGACGAGACAAATCTGACGAGTTGTCCCATAAGTTCGTCATCGAAATTCATCGTACGCGTTTCCTCATCTACCGGTGAGCACTGTATGAAGTACCAATCATGCAAGGAGCGACATCACATTGTGATACCAGTTGATGTGACTCGATTATTTCACCTGAGCGGGGGTCGTTGACATGGTGGGACCGCTCGCATTTGCTATGTCGGAGGGTTTGTAGACTATGGCGGAATATTCGCATCCTCTAAAGACCATGTAGAGTCCTGTTCGGGAGTCGGAGCCATCTCTGCACGAATTGCATTCTTGAACCCCGCATTTCTGAAAACAGGCTCCCAGTCATTTACTCCCTGAATAAGATAGGGAATCCACTTGGCAGGAGTCGAAGGGTCTATATAGTAGACAATAGGCTTAGCGGGCTCCACAAGTTCACCTCTCTTATACTTCTCAAGATCTTCAGGTCTGGGTTCCAGTCTCCAGCGGGTAATCAGTTGCACCTCTCCTCCACACCGTGAGATTCTGTCAAAGTCGGTATAGCTCGTGGTAAAATAGCCCACTCTTTCGTCATAGTAGCGGGGAGTCATCGGCTCTTCCGGCAGCAGCACGAAAGAGCAGTTTAATTCGTATGTAGCATTGCCGCCTGTGGTTCTGGCAAAGGTTTTCACAACTGTCACCTCGGTATTGATGGGATAAGTCCTGATGCTGCTTATGTAGGATTTATCTTTGTCCTGAGCTCCAAGTTTGAAAGAGGTTTTGTCCTCTTCGAGAAATAGAGCTCTTCCGAGTCCGCATTGAAGAAATCGGTAACATCTATGATTGAGAGACTCCTTGTCATCATTCCATAGCTTTTATGGGGAATGAGCCTATGATGGGAGCGAGGTTGACTTTAGAATATTCATGCTCATAATGGAGTCTTGTGAGCGTTCCCTAACCGATACTTTTTCTGAGAAATATCCTAATATTCGGCCCCTTTTTTCAAATCTGTAAAGGCCGCTGCCTATTTGGTCACCGGCATATCCGCTGAAACTACCCCTAATGTCTGCTGCAGATTGAGATACTCTGGAAACCATCCGGATATCCCTGCCGATTAGAGAGTCCGAAATTGTGAGATAATACTTACCATCCTGCTTATAAACGGTGGTCATACCTACCATTTTCGAAGCCTCTTTTGTGATGAATTTTTCAATTGAAACAGGACCTTGAGGAGCCTTCTTGGTTGAATCGCTCTTTGGTTCAGCCTTTACCACAGGTATTCTGGAATCATTAGATTGCCTGTTGCGCTGGGCGGAGGAGGTAACGGGGCTGAAAATCAAAGCTCCCGCCATAATGATTGTCAATAGTGTTTTCATTGTATCTCTGTTTGATAAAAATCAAAAAAATTTGGAAACCACATCCCAAAGCACCACTCCTATCGAAACCGAAACATTTAGCGAATGCTTGGTTCCGTACTGGGGGATCTCCAGAGCTATATCACTCATATTCACAACCTCCTGCCCTACTCCGCGCACTTCGTTACCGAAAACAAGAGCATACTTAACTCCCTCCTCCGGGTGAAAATCCTGCAAAAGAGTGGAGTGCTCAGTCTGTTCTACGCTCACTATCACATAACCCTCTTCTTTGAGACGACCCACAGCTTCCGCCGTACTTTCAAAATACTCCCACTCCATACTGAATTCGGCTCCGAGGGCTGACTTGTGTATCTCAGCGGTAGGAGGCACCGCACATATACCGCATAGCAGAAGTTTCTCCACAAGAAATGCATCACAGCTACGGAATGCCGAACCTATGTTATGTTGGCTTCGGATATTGTCCAGCACTACAGTCAATGGCATCTTTTTCCTTAATTTGAACTCCTCCGGAGTGATACGGTTGAGTTCGCTGTTCAAAAGTTTTCGGAACATAGTTGGAAAAAGTCGTAAAAAAGTTATCTTTGTGGTTCAATCCTGCCTGTGCCGGGTTACAAAAGTACGAAAATATTTATACAAACAATATAACAATGAAACAAGACGTTCAAATATCCAAATTACTTAGAAAAGAAGAGGCCCGCCAGACTAAAGGTATTGAGCTGATAGCATCTGAAAACTTTGTAAGCGACCAGGTGCTTGCAGCATTGGGTTCAGTTTGCACCAACAAATACGCCGAAGGCTATCCCGGCGCAAGATACTATGGCGGCTGTGAGGTAGTAGACCAGATCGAACAACTTGCAATCGATCGTCTTTGCCAGCTCTTCGATGCTGAATATGCCAATGTTCAGCCCCACTCGGGAGCACAGGCTAATATGGCTGTATTTATGGTTTGTCTAAAACCGGGTGACACATTTATGGGTCTGGATCTGGATCATGGTGGCCATCTCACTCACGGTTCTCCCGTAAATATGTCCGGCATCCTCTACAATGCCATCGGTTACCAGCTCAACCGTGAGACCGGTATGGTAGATTATGACCAGATGGAGCGCAAGGCCTTGAAGTACCGTCCAAAACTCCTAGTCGGCGGTGCATCCGCTTACTCGAGAGAGTGGGACTGGGAAAGGATGCGTGCCATTGCCGATAAGATAGGTGCAATCTTTATGGTGGATATGGCTCACCCTGCGGGACTTATTGCAGCAGGTCTGATGAATAACCCTGTAAAACATGCCCATATCGTTACCTCTACCACTCACAAGACTCTCAGAGGTCCTCGTGGAGGCATAATCCTTATCGGAAAAGACTTCGACAACCCGTGGGGAATTAAAACCAGAAAAGGTGTGGTCAGGAAAATGTCTTCACTGATCAATTCAAGCGTATTCCCGGTATTCAGGGCGGTCCCCTCGAGCACTGCATCGCAGCTAAAGCCGTTTCCTTCTATGAAGCCCTCCAGCCGGAATTCAAGACATATCAGGAGCAGGTGCGCAAATGCCACTGCCATGGCTAAGGCCTTTATTGAGAAGGGATATCACGTGGTATCAGGCGGTACGGACAATCACCTTATGCTTATCGACTTCCGCTCCAAGTTCCCCGATCTTACCGGTAGGGTAGAAGCTGAGGATGTACTCGGAAAGGCTGACATTACCGTTAATAAGAATATGGTACCCTTTGACAGTCGCTCCGCATTCCAGACCTCGGGTATGAGGGAAATAGGTACTCCTGCCGTTACCTCACGCGGTTTGGTTGAAAAGGATATGGCCAGCATAGTAGATGATTGACAAGGTGCTCAGCAACTTCGACGACGAAAATGTAATCGCCTAAAAGGTCAAAGAACAAGTAAGAATGAAGATGAGCGGCCTGCCGCTGAATAGGCAGAGGGATAGCCCTTCGGGCTTGACTAAAAAACCTGAAAGTTTATGACTTTCAGGTTTTTTTGTGTTGCGAAATGTAGGTTAGTTATGAGTTCTGGAGTATGAGGCATGGAGTATTTGGAAATTTTGAGTTGAGTCTATAGAGTTCTTATACAACAGCTTCAGCACAAATTTGAGTTGCTTATAATCAGAGCAAGTTAATTATGCTTCAAGTACATTATGTTAGTTATGCATAATATTAAACCGAAATGTTTTGTTGAGATTGTGAGAATTTGGGCAAAAAGAGGGAAATAAATTTTTTATTATGCAATATAAACATTATGTTTGTGTTTCATAATAATTTATAAAACATGAAATTTGTTGACAGAACAGATGAAATCACAAGGCTTAAGGAAGCTCTTGGAAGAGAGAAATCCTCACTAGTTGTACTGTACGGTCGCAGACGCTTGGGCAAGTCAACTCTTGTAAAAAGGGTGCTGTCGGATAATGACGTATATTTCCTGGCCGACCGTTCGGAAGGACAACACCAGAGGTCATTGCTTGCAAAAGTAGTAGCACAACTATTTCCGGATTTCGACAAACTAACATATCCTGACTGGGAGTCTTTATTTCGAGCCATTAATTATCGAACCGAGACGCATTTCACTTTGTGCCTGGACGAGTTTCCGTACCTTGTGGAGCAATCTAAAGAATTGCCGTCCGTATTGCAGAAACTTGTTGATGAGAAGCAATTAAAATACAATCTGGTTCTTTGCGGTTCCCCGCAAAATATGATGTATGGGTTATTCTTCGACTCTGGCGCACCTCTATATGGCCGTGCAGATGAGATAATGAGGCTTACACCTCTCCGCTTGCCTTATATTAAAGAGGCTTTAAATCTTGATGCGATAAACGCCGTGGAGGAGTATGCTGTTTGGGGAGGAGTGCCGCGCTACTGGGAATTAAGAGAAAACAGAGCTTCACTTAATGACGCCTTGTGGCAAAATATTTTTTCAGTAAATGGAATTCTGTACGAGGAACCTATAAAGTTATTTCAGGATGATGTAAAGGATATTGTAAAGACTTCAACAATAATGTCATATATCGGTGACGGCGCAAATCGCCTTTCAGAGATTGCGTCACGATGCAATGAGCCTGCGACCAATTTGTCTCGTCCTCTAAAGAAACTTATTGATCTCGGATTCCTGGAAAAAGAAGTGCCATTCGGTGTTGATGAAAAAAAGGCAAAAAAGAGTCTTTATAAGATTGCCGATCCATTCATGGCATTCTACTATAAGTTTGTTGTTCCTAATCGTTCATTTATAGAACTTGGTCGTCGGCTACCTATCGAACAAGCCCTTAATGCCCATTTCTTAGAATATGTGGGTATGCAATGGGAGAAGCTATGCAGGGATGCCGTGACAGGAAATCTTATTAATGGCGTAATCTATGGTAAGGCAAAACGTTGGTGGGGTTCGGTGCGAAATGAGGAAAATAAACCGGAACAATTTGAGTTCGATGTGATGGCAGAATCGCTCGATAAAAAATATTTGCTTGTCGGAGAATGCAAATGGACTACTCTTGAAAATGGAAAACTACTCACAGTTGAACTGATCCGCAAAGCCAATCTTCTACCATTTGCCCGGAACTACACCATCATACCGATGCTATTCCTTAAAAATCCCCCTAAGGATGATATTGGTAATACCCTATTACCAAAGGATATTGTGAAGTATAGTTGAGAGTTGTGGGGTACGCGGCACAAGATACGAGGCGTATTTCATTGTCTATACACAATATTTATCTTGTTTTATTGGTTTTCATTGTCTATGGACAATAAAATCGTTTAAAATAGAGAATGATTAGATTACACAACAAAAACGTCCTAATAGAGTGACAGGGACGTATATATTAGTAATTTAAACTAGCACTATCATTCGCAACACTCGTTAATCCGACCTTGATCGTTTTTCAACGGATTTACAACATCGTCAATTAAGCCTTGATACTGCTTTAGTCGTTCAACCACTTTGCTGATGTTAACAAAATCATTCCCAAACAAATCATTGGGCTCCACAATAGCAATAGTCATAACTGTTCCAGCTCCAAACCTTGCTGGCTTAACGATTTCTGGATTTTTGTCTCCTTTGACGCTCATAAGCTTTGAATGATATTCCCCCCGAACAATAGAGCGATTCCGCTTTCCCTTATAATGTATTTTAAAGCACAATTTTCCTTGCTCTATTTGTAGGTACATCTTACCGTCCTCAATATCTTTATAATACCACCAGATTCCCAAAAAACCGCCGGCTGGATTAGGAACATACCCCAAGAAGTAATATCTAATCCCTTATCCTTATCCTTATCCTTATCCTTATCCTTCTTCTCTAACTCTTTGTAAAAGCCTTGCCAAGCATAGAAGCTCCATTTGTTATAAGGAAGTGTTTTATAACTTATTGTGTCCTCCTCAATTTTCTGCAAATGCTCTCTGTAGTTCAAAAGTATAGGGTTCAAACCAGAGTATTTATTAAGACAACCTAAAATGTCCGTCCTATCAACAGTCACATAGCCTAATTTTCAATCTGCTTCAAAATAAATTCTGGCTCATTGTCTGTTTTCACGTAAGCAAAACACAAATCTGTTCTCTTACCAAAATATTTATTCTCGGCAATTTGCTTATACAGTGAGTTGATTATCGTGAATTGATGTTCCGGTTTTATCTTCTATAGCAAGGAATGAATTTTTCATTAATCTCCGCCCATACATCAATATTATACAATTGCCTGCCAACATTCACACTTAATATCTCAAATGAACTATCTTTATTCATCAGTAATCTGACAAAATCCTGCGCTATATTGTGCAAGTCAGAATCAGATTTTTTATACTCTGGGGATGCCCATCTGATAAGCCAAGCGAACATAGCATCTTGGCTGAGTTCAGATGTAGCAAAAGAGAAAATGTTTGGAGTACCTTCAGAAGAAATATCAATTGGTGTTTGCTTAAGCATCTCGCTCAATTGATTCATTTTGGGACCTACACCTCCATGTTCTCTTCAAGATAGCTTCTGAGTTCTAGTTCAGATTCTTGGTCTTGAAAATATTCCCCTAAATTACTCTGCTTGTTGTTTATTGTTGCTACAAGCAATGTTGCAAAGATCAAGCACACGCCAAAGTGGTAATTCTTCGCTTTGCCTAGACCAGCGCCCTGTTTCATATACCTGCCTCCATACTTTAGCAGAATAGTCCTTCTTATTCCACGTTGCCTTTCCAATTGTGATGAATTTTGCATCTCCAGCTTCAGCATCAAGACCTTCATACTCAACGGTTAATTATTGGCTTATGAAAGCCACCAAGGAGCATTCTTTTTCATTTTTGTGTCATTTTAATAATTAAATAATAAATCTATAGAAATCTTAACGGTTACCAACGCCGGTGAGTGTCTGCCTTTGTTGGCTCCGTCCGGGTGGCGTAGGCAATAGGCAGATGTTAGGGAACGAAGATTGTTGAATTGTTGACCACAAAACTTACAGGTGTATTGGCTCTTCTCAGAACCTTCGTAAAGAGTGTGTTTCCCTTTGTTTGGACCGTCCGGATGTCTCATACAATAAGCAGAAGTTAATGTGCGCACATTGCCGAACTCTTGTCCGCAATATTTGCAGTAAAATTTGGCCATGGATATAATTATTTGTAGTTGAACCTGAAAGCTTGCAAACAAAGATAGTTATTTATTTTCAAGCTGATACCGCAAATATAATGCTCCATTCTGCTAAAGTCCGGCAGTATTTGGGTAATACAATATTATTAATGTGCCACAGGGCATTATTTGATATTTTTTGACATTATTTGACATTTTTTGCAAAAACGTAATAAATATATTACATTTGTACATGAGAACAATCGTAAGAAGTATAGAATTTGATGAGTTTTACAACTCGCTTCCTGTAAATGTTCAAAATAAGGTGCAATATGCATTGAACATTATTTCAGAAGTCAAAGTTGTACATACTAAGTTGGTAAAGAAGCTTGTGGATACGGATTTTTATGAATTACGTATATCTGTAAGTAATGAATATAGGGTTATCCTATTTACCATTGATCATGAAAGTTTTGTAGAAGCCCAGCAGATACTTCTTTTGAATGGTTTTATGAAAAAGTCCACTAAGGATTATAAGAAAGAGATTAAAAAAGCACAACAAATATTAAATACTTTACAGTAATGAGACCAAAGATTGACACAGACAAACTCAAACATCTTCCCACCGCCGAGGAAATGTTTGTAAATGAGTACGGAGCAAAAGGAACCGCTTCGCGTGATGAGTTCGATGCGAAGTCTCGTGCTTGGTACTATGCAGAGGTGTTGAAAAATGCCCGTAAATCGGCCGGAATTACCCAACAGCAACTTGCCGACAAGATTGGTAAGAAGCGTGAGTATATTGCTATGCTCGAAAAAGGCGAAACCGATATGCAGCTTTCTACATTTATAATGATTGCTGATGCTGTCGGCTTAAAATTAGCCTTGACTCATTGATAAGTAGTAAATTTGCTAATGGCTTTTAGCCGTCATCTATTAGTTCTTAAGGTTTTATAATTAGCACAACACCCTTTGACTACAAATCAAAGGGTGTTGTTATATTCCGGAGTTAATTTTCTTAACTGAGGACCCATTACATACTAAAGGTTGCTATTGAAGCAAAATAATCAAACGCCTCGGTGCCTCATTTATTTCTTTTTCAGATGCGGGCAATAACCTCTTGTGCAGCTTGTTCAAAACGAGTTGCATCTTCACCGGTAAGGAGAGGTGTTTCTTTAATTGGTTTTGCCATAATCTTTTTCTTTTTTATCAATTTCTCCACAAAGATATGAAACAAATATCAACGAGATGTGCAGAAAAGACAATTTTGAACACCAAATTCAGAAAATAACCAAATTCCTAAGAACTGCCACTTTTTGGCAGCGAGATTTATTTTCTTTGCAGTAGTGAAAAAGCATTTTGCTACAGTAAGCAAAGTAAGCTGTGGCAATAGCAGATAAGCTGCAAGCACAAGTAAGCAACATACAGCAATAACAAAAGTAAAAAAGGAGCATAGTTATGGAAAAGAAAATATCTATAAAAGAGATCCTGGCGGGTATGCTGGGGTGCCAAGAGCTGATTGATGATTTGGGTCTGGAATTGAAAAATAAGACTTTGCTGGAGTGTTTTGAGGAGGTTATTGAGAGAGCGCGAAGGGATAGGGAGTATAGTCGGGACTACGGTGATTACTTCTCTCTTGACGATAAGCTCATTGCCGCTAAACGGTTAGAGTTGGAGACAATTGCCGAAGAATATGGAATAAGCGAGTGGCAGGCAGCGTTGTTTGCCATTGTGATTGAGTTGTGCAAGGGGGAGGATATCAGGCAGGGGCAGCTTGTCGAGCGGCTCAAGACAAGTTTTATCTCTTATCTCTCGATAGAGAAAGATTTACGTGAGTTGGAGAAGAAGTTTTTGATTAAAATAAACAATCGCGACTGTATATCTGTGTCAAATGAGGTTATTGATCTGCTTCGTGAAAATAAGCCCTTCCGTAAGCCATCTTACGAAGGATTGAGCACAGGTATAATTCTTTCGAAAATGAATCGTTTATTTAATGATTATGATGAGGGAAATATCAAATTGTTGCTTGAAGAATTGGATAATATGATCCTGGCCAACCCCGCTACTTCCATTGCCAAGACAGCCGATTCATATCGTATTTTAATAGAGGGGGATAAAATTATTTACCCTGAGATTACTAATGACTATTTAAATTCAATGAATAAGAATGAGCGGATGCTTTTCTATGCTTTGATTCATCGATACGATCACTATAATGATGATGAGTGCGAGTGGTGGGATTTTAGGGATTTCTTTAACGACTATGAGTTTGATTCTATTCATGCAAATTTTAAAGAGAACAAACTGGCCCTTCAGAGGATGGAGGTTATCGAGTATGCAAATATTGACGGTATGTCTGTGAAAGACCGATTCCGCCTAAAAGATGAGGTCAAGGAAAAAATCTATGCTGATGTGGGTGGATTGCATGAAAGTACTCCGATGGCAGGCCTGATGGAGTATGGAACAATTACCCAAAAATCACTATTTTATGATCAGGATGTCCAAAAACAGGTAAAAACACTTGAGAGCATTTTATCTGCAGAAAGATTTAATGAGGTAACGAAAATGATGAAGTCCAAGGGTATGCGAAACGGCTTCACTTGTCTATTCTATGGGGCACCCGGTACGGGAAAAACGGAGACCGTGTATCAACTTGCCAAACGCACCGGTCGGGATCTGATAACTGCCGATGTCACTAAGATTAAGAGTTATTGGGTCGGAGAAAGTGAGAAAAATATAAAAGAGCTATTCAGAAAATACAAAAGATGTGTAAAAGAGTCCAAAGTTGCGCCCATTCTGCTTTTTAACGAAGCAGATGCAATATTCGGAATACGAAAGGAAGGTGCAGACCGCGCCGTTGAAAAGATGGAAAACTCCATCCAAAACATCATCCTGCAGGAGATGGAGAGTCTCGACGGCATTCTTATCGCCACCACCAACATGACGCAAAATCTGGATAAAGCTTTCGAGAGACGTTTCCTCTATAAAATCAAGTTCGATGTACCTTCAGTTGAAGTAAAATCCAAGATTTGGCACTCGATGGTTCCCGATCTCGATGAAGAGCAGACGCGCAAACTCGCCTCAATGTTCAATTTTTCCGGAGGCCAGATTGAAAATGTCAGCCGCAAGAAGATGGTGCAATCAATCATCACCGGCACCGAGCCTTCCTATGAGGAGATGGTGGAATTTTGCAGAGAGGAGATGATAGGCAACAACAGGCAAACCGGAAATAGAATAGGATTTTGATAAAATTGCCAAAAATAAGCAGGCTGCTACTTTTTGGCAGTTTAATTAATTATCTTTGTCATTGAAAGCAAAAACCAAAAGGCATGGCACTTAATTACTTCAACCGCTACATCTGGCTCATAGAGGTCATTAACCGTCATGGGCACATCTCCAGAAAGGATATAAGCGACCTTTGGGCACGCAGCCAACTAAATGAGCTTGGAGAAAGTTACCTTCCGGAAAGAACATTCCACAACCACATTAGTTCCATCTTCGATACTTTCGGCATCGAAATCAAGTGCGACAGGACTGGGGTATTATATTGCAAATAGCGATGATATAAAAGGTGATGAAATCAGAAAATGGCTCATGCAGTCGCTCTCGCTCAACAACCTGCTGAACGAAAGCCACAATATGCGGGACAGCATCATCTTCGAGGAGGTGCCTTCGAGCGAAAAGATCTCTCTGCAATCATAGAGGCAATCCGCGACAGAAAAGCGATTGAAATTACACATCAGGGATTTACCAAGGAGTATTCCACTACTTTTGAAGCAGAACCATACTGCCTGCGACAATTCAAGCAGCGCTGGTATATGGTGGCCAAGACTGCCGCAAGCGACAAGCCGAGGATCTATGGTCTCGACCGTATCAAGGAACTCCGCCGTATCGGTCGCTCCTATAAGATTCCAAAGAAATTTACGGCGAAAGGTTTCAAAGACCTTTACGGTGCCTGCATTGAGGACAGCAAGTATGCGGAAGTGGTCGAAATCAAGGTTGATAAATCACAGGTCTATTACTTCAACTCCCTAAAACTTCACGAGTCGCAGACCCCAATTGAGGAGAGTCCGGATTACACTATTTTCAGATATCACTTAGTACCGACTTATGATTTTACGCAGGAGCTACTTTCCAAATCAGACTCAATCGAGATACTGAAGCCTCAATGGTACCGTGATGAAATCAAGAATACCATTCAAAAAATGTTGAAGAGATACGAAGATTAATGATGAAAGATTTTGCGGCAATAGATTTTGAAACGGCCAATGAGTGTCGAAGCAGCGTCTGCTCAGTCGGAGTGGTAGTAGTTCGGGGTGGTGAAATAGTAGAAAAATACTACAGCCTCATCCGTCCTGAGCCGGAATATTATAAATGGTTCTGTCAGCGTGTGCACGGTCTTTCGGAAGAGGAGACATCCGAAGCGCCGGTATTTCCTCATGTGTGGGAAAAGATTGCGCCGATGATTGAGGGTCTGCCGCTTGTGGCGCACAACTCCTCTTTCGATGAGGGGTGTTTGAAAGAGGTATTCAAGGTGTATCAGATGGATTACCCGGACTATGTGTTTCACGACACCTGCGCTACCTCCCGAAAGCATTTCGCAAACTCCATAGATAATCACGAATTACAGACGGTTGCCGCTGCATGCGGATTCAACCTTGAAAACCATCACCACGCTCTGGCTGATGCCGAAGCCTGCGCACATATTGCCATGAAGATTTTATAAAGAGTTTTGAGTTTTTCTCGTTTGAGTTTTAAAGATAAATTGTTAGAGTTTCTATTCGCCGCCGGCCGTGAGGTTTGCGGCGAATTTTAAATTGGTGATGTGACACTTGAGAATTAAATCCGGCTGATTCTTTCAGAAATTATTCCTTCAAACAAATCTATTTCTCGTTTTGCGATGGACAATCTATTTGCAACAACACGCCATCCTTTAACGGCATCAACAACCTCATCAACAATAATTTTTGCTACATCAGTGGTTAACATGTATTCTTCGCAGGAATTCAAAAGTATTGATAGGTCGGCACTATTGGTTGTTCCATTTATAAGCAGGCTCTGATGGCTGTTTTGTGTGGGATTCATATCGTAAGCAGGTGAAAGCCTCCATCCTTTTGCAGTAAGCAAAAATCCGTGGTTGCGGAAATGGTCATCGCTATTTCCGACACATATGTTGAATGCAACTCTGCGGAATAATTCACGCAAGTTCGCCTCAACATCGCTACACCCTCTTATTATAAAATCCACAATGTCAATATAGCCGTGCCCTGTTGCCGCACCGTCACCATCGTTCAGCCCAAGCAGAGTCATTGCAGATGCAAAATGAATTCTTCTGCCGCTGTCGGATCTGTCAAAACGACGCGAGAGAAGTGTATG
This sequence comes from Bacteroidales bacterium, assembly GCA_040766795.1. GTDB lineage: Bacteria > Bacteroidota > Bacteroidia > Bacteroidales > UBA932 > Cacconaster. Next base: position 14,198 of record JAXGPW010000011.1, read on the forward strand.
ATGCCTATCATTGAATTTATACACCCTCGTTTGTGCCGCATTTATTCCTGCATTTTTAGCCATAATATGACAAAAATGCTCCCATAATCCTGCGTCATAATCATCTTTCAACGAGGGAAACTTAGCAATAGATATAGTGTTGTCAGTATCCAACACATTTGCTTTCGGGCGGGCGCCACCAAGCGATGAACCCGGATTGACGAGTTGTAAAATCCACTGTTTTTCCGGAAGCCTATTAATTTCTTCACTCTTTTCTATCTCTTTGCTTGCCATTATAAGCTCCGGAATCTTTGTCAGTGGCGGTATTCGCAAAGAGTCTTCGGTATTAATAAAATCTCCGTCCGGTGTATTCTTGAAACGAAAGCCTCCCATTCGGGAAAAATCATCAATACCCATCAAGAGGTCAAATGAGGAAAGACGACGGGTCGGACGATTCTCCTCTTGTGCCATTGTCTGCTCTCGCCGAAGTAACAGAGTGCGCCCCCATCTGTCGGGAAGCGAATCCGCAAAACAGCCAAAAATATCTTTGCCCGGTTGTGTATTTTGTAAGCCCGGATAATTATTCAGGTCATCACTAAGATTGATGGCATGGTATTTTTTTATCCAACTATCAGCAAAATTAAAACTATAACAATCTGATCCTCGCAGCGACTCGTATCCAAGTTCTCCAATCAGTTCTATACTCCTTAGCCAATCAAAATCGACATATACATACACTTTATTCATAGCTACTATTCCTTTTTAGAGGCCCTTTCCCGCGGCCTCATATTTATATCCTGTAATGCTCTGCCGAGTTTATCATCTTTTGCCAAATGGAGAATATCTTCATCGAGTTGCAATGCATATAGCACACGCAAATAGATGCCTATCGCTACTGTCGGAGTTCCTTTTTCTATGCGTGAAACCGTAAGCGGTGAACAGGTAGCCCTCTCCGCCACCTGCGCAATACTCAAATCACGACGCAGCCGCGCAAGCTTGATCTGCTCGCCGACAATCTGCATCTTTTGCTCTAATTTTCGAGGCAACTTAGTCCCCATTGTGTTCTTTGTCATAACGATAACATATTATATAATATGCAAATATAACACTATTTCCATATTTTATGATATATTAAGAGAAATATTAATCCCTTGCAAGCGTACGATGTGACACTTGAGCTTTGCACACATCAGGCAACGCATAACGCGCTACTCATAACTACACAAAAAAGAGTCCTTGAAGGGACTCTTTTGTACTCTGAACTCCTGACTCGGAACTCAAAACTAAAATTACAGCTCCACCTTAACCGGTTTGGTCATGTTGGCGGGGTCCATAATCTTGTCAAGTTGCTCTTTTGTGAGGAAACCTTTTTCAAGAACCAGCTTGTATACGCTGCCACCGGTTTTTTGAGCCTCTTGGGCAACCTCGGTGATTTTGGCGTAGCCAAGATAGGGTTTAAGAGCAGTCACGATACCGATGCTGTATTCCACGAGCTTCTTGCAATGTTCCTTGTTGGCGGTAATACCATCCACACACTCTACGCGAAGAGTGTCGCAAGCTCTCATAAGCCAGGTGGCAGACTCTACAAGGGACTGTACAAGTACAGGTTCCATTACGTTGAGTTCAAGTTGTGCTGCCTCGGATGCCATGGTAATAGCGACATCGTTACCGATTATCTTGAAGCAAACCTGATTTACAACCTCCGGAATAACGGGATTGACTTTACCGGGCATAATTGAGCTACCCGGCTGCTTGGGAGGAAGGTTGATCTCTCCAAGACCTGTACGGGGGCCCGAGGAGAGCAGACGGAGGTCATTGCTTATCTTGGAGATGCGAATAGCAACATTCTTTATAGCGGAAGAATAGACTACAAAAGCGGATGTATCATTGGATGCCTCAATCAGATCTTCTGCGAGGGTCACTTTCCATCCGGAAATCTTTTTAATATACTTAGTGCAGGCCTCTGCATAGCCGGGCTCGGCAGTAATGCCGGTACCGATAGCCGTACCACCCATATTGATTACGAGCAAGCCCTGTGCTGCCTCATCCAGACGTTTCATCTCATTTTCGATAGCGGAGGCATAAGCACCGAATGTCTGTCCAAGAGTCATGGGTACTGCATCCTGGAGTTGTGTGCGACCCATTTTGATAACGTCCGCAAATTTTTTCTCTTTTGTACGGAATGAGCGTGCGAGAGCTTTGATGGCCTTCATCACATCTTTGTGGATCATGTACATACCCAGTTGCATAGCCGTAGGGTATGCATCATTAGTGGACTGGGCCATATTTACATGATCATTGGGATGTATGTACTGATACTCACCGGCTTGTGACCGGCAATCTGGAGAGCCCTGTTGGCAATCACCTCATTTGCGTTCATATTGGCAGAAGTACCGGCGCCACCCTGAACCATATCAATGGGGAAGTGTTCGCAATGTTTGCCTTCCATTAGTTCCTCACAGGCTGCAACCACTGCATCCTTTACCTCGTCAGAAACAAGACCGAGTTGGTGATTTGCTAGAATAGCTCCTTTCTTTACAATACCGAAAGCTTTAATAAATTCCGGATGGTCACCGAGAAGGTCACGGCTAATGTCGAAATTTTCTATGCAACGGAGAGTCTGCACTCTGAACAGCGCCTCAACGGGCACTTCCTTGTCACACAGAAAGGTCATGGTCTAACCTTGTCTTACCTGAAGTTTTGAATTTGTATTGAATCATAATGAAGAATTAGTTGATTATTATTAAATTCCGCAAACTTAATAATAATTCTAATCTCATCAAAAATCAGGCGAAAAACTTTTCCAGTTTACTTAAAGCTGAGGGGAGCGCAAAGACAACAACCCTATCGTGAGGTTTGATTAAGGTGGTACCAACAGCAATAAATGCTTCCTGCCCTCTGATGACTCCACCGATAACGGCATCTTTGGGGAAATTAAGCTCTTTTTATGGGAGCCGTTGTAATCAAACTACTCTGCATTTACCATATATTCGATGGCTTCTGCATCGGAACCCTTAAACATTTTATAGTACGGATATGATTGGAAAGGGTAACTCTGAAAATACGACTGGCAGCGATCAGTTTTTTGTTTATTACCGAATCCACACCCATCTCTTCTGCAAGACGTATATATTCGAGGTTTTCCACTTCGGCAATAGTCTTGGCTACCCCCATCCTTTTGGCCGCCACGCAGGAGAGAATATTGGTTTCCGAACTGGATGTTACCGCTGAAAGCGTCACAGCTCTTGACGTCCTCCTCATAGAGAAAATCTGAATTACGTCCATCACCGTTGATTACAAGAGTTTTATCCAAACGCTCAGAAAGAACTTCGCAACGTTCTTTATTGATCTCAATTATCTTTATGAAATCGGCAGTAGGTTCGAGTCTTTTGGCAAGGATCTCTCCTATCTTGCCGCCTCCGAGGATGGTAATACGGCGTATCTCTATCTCCTCCTTACCGGAATAGGACATTATTTCGCTCACAGCTTCATTGAGCGCTATGATGTAGACTAGGTCGCCAACCTTGAATATAGTCTCATGCTGCGGGATTATCGTCTCGTCTCCACGAGCTATGGCAACCGTTCTGAAAGGAAGGTTGTCAGCGGGATAGTCGAAATCTGCCAAAGATTGTCCTACAAGCGGTGCGCCCTCTTCCAGTTTTATCACTACCAGTTGAAGACGCCCGTTTGCAAAACCTACAAAGTCTGACAACTCTGACTTCTTCAACAGGTCTTCAATCTCATCCGCAGCACTTTTTTCGGGGTAAAAAAGCAGATCAATACCCAGCTCTTTGAAGAAAAATTTGTTCTGATAATCGAGGTACTCATCATTATTGATGCGTGCCGTGACTCTTTTGGCGCCCATCTTTTTGGCTAAAAGCGCCGAAATGATATTGATATTCTGATCTTTTGCAGGGCTTACAGCCACAAAAAGGTCTGCATTCTCTACTCCCGCCTCAGTTAGAACACTGATGGAGGTAGGATTGCCTTGGACGATGAGAACGTCCATGCTCTCACTGATGTGAGCCAGATTTTCTTCATTCTCATCAATAATTATCAGGTCGTGGTATTCGTCATTAAGCATCCTCGCCAAATGACTTCCAACCTCACCGGCCCCGCTATTACTATCTTCATAATGTTATGCTGCTGGCCGTTGACCATTTGCTGTTGGCTATTGGCATTTGGCCTTTGGCTGATTGTTAATAATTGCTATTTCTTAATTTCTAATTGCCCGCACCGAGTAACTCGTAACCCGCACCCCGCAACTGCACACTACACACTGCACACTACACACTGCACTAAACTGCTAATGCAGTTTAGTGCCAATTATATCAAAAAATTCGTTGCGCGTGCGGCTATCCTTTAGGAAAGCTCCGGTAAACGCCGATGTGGTGGTGACGGAGTTCTGTTTCTGGACCCCGCGAATCTGCATACACATGTGGGAGGCCTCTATTACTACCGCCACCCCGAGCGGATTGAGGTTATTCTGAATACAATCCCTTATCTGAACGGTAAGGCGTTCCTGCAACTGCAAGCGACGGGCAAAGGTTTCTACCACGCGGGCGATCTTACTCAGACCGGTTATATAGCCGTTTGGCACATAAGCTATGTGTGCCTTACCGTAGAAAGGGAGCATGTGATGTTCGCACATAGAGTAGAGCTCTATATCTTTAACCACCACCATTTGTTGGTACTCTTCCCGAAACATCGCCGACTGTATTATTGCCGAACCATCCTCTTCATAACCCTTGGTGAGAAACTGCATTGAACGTGCAACCCTTTCGGGTGTCTTTAACAGTCCTTCCCTGGTAATATCTTCTCCCAGTAATCTCAAAATCTCCCTATAATGTGAAGCGAGTTGTTTTGTGACTTCCGCATCAAATTCTTCTGTTCTGTCTTGTGCCATTTTCAAGTTTTATAATTAGGCAATATTACAAATAATATTTGAATAAGTTCCAACAAATAACTATTTTAGTGCCCACTATGAGAATATTATTTACAGCTGCAACAGCAGAGGAACTGCATTGTGCACAAACAGCATACGAGAAAATCTCCCCGGCAAATGCCGCACTTCTCGAGGTGGAATTTGCAGTGACCGGCATAGGAATAGCCGCCACCTGTTACAACCTTACAAAAATCCTGGACTCTGCGCTACTTCCCGCAGCAAAACCATACGATCTGGTGGTCAACATAGGTATTGCAGGCAGTTATTCTGCGGAATTCCCGATCGGCAGCGTGGCTCATATAACAGTGGAGCAATTCGGCGATATGGGTATAGAGACTCGTGGAGGATTTCAGACCCTTTTCGACTATGCAATGCTCGACGCCAATACTCTCCCATTTGTAGACGGACTGCTCAAGGTGAGCGACCCTTATCCCGTCACCGGTCCTCTAGAAGGAGTTAAGGATGCAACCGGCATCACATTTCAAACCATAACCGGCATTCGAGAGCATAACCTGCGCCGTATGGAGAGTTTTTCACCCCATATCGAGAGCATGGAGGGAGCAGCCTTCTTTTATGTTTGCCTGATGGAAAAAGTTCCCTTTATAGAGTTGCGTGCCGTTTCCAATGAGGTAGGCGAACGTGATAAGAGCCGTTGGGAAATTAGAGCAGCCTTCTCCGCACTCGAAAACACTTGCATAAGGCTACTTGAAAAGACCGCAGAAGCCGGGAAGGATGCAAAGGCTACAGGAGGGGCGCATAGATGAGGGTATCTCTCGCATATTCTCCCTGTCCCAACGACACCTTCATGTTTCACGCAATGGTGGAGGGGCTTGTAGATACCGAGGGACTCTCTTTTGACGTCACCCTATCTGATGTGGAGGATCTCAATATAAGCGCTCCATCACTAACTTATGACATCTCAAAGATGAGTTATCACGGATGGTTTAATGTGATGGGGCTTTATCGGATGTTGGAAAGCGGATCGGCGCTTGGCTATGACTGCGGGCCTCTGTGTGTTTGTAAAGCGGGCAATCATGCCGCGGCATCGTTCAAGTCAGCGGTGTCTTCCGAAGTACCCGGAGATGTCGCTACTCCCCCTACAACGCTCAGAGTAGCCATCCCCGGAATATACTACCGGCGCACTGCTGTATGACCTCGCCTTCCAAGGGCGCGGGATCAAGGTACCGATGCTCTTCTCGGAGATTGGGCGGAGTGTTCTTTCTGGGGAATGTGACCTTGGTGTATTGATTCACGAGAGCCGTTTCACCTACGCAGAACAGGGTCTGGAGCTGGTATGCGATCTCGGCAGCTGGTGGCAGAAAATTAGCGGGGCTCCCATTCCCCTTGGGGGAATCGCCGTGAAACGAAATCTTGGTGAGGAATTTGCACGGAAGGTGGAAAGAGTGCTGCGCAGAAGTATTCTATACGCTATGGAGAATCCGGAAGCCTCCGGAAGATATGTTGCTGCGCATGCGCAGGAAATTTCAGGCATACTAAAACAACATATCGAGATGTTCGTCAACAAATATTCCCTATCTTTGGGGGACGAAGGTCTCAGGGCGAATCAGGCTTTTGAAGGATTATTATTTGAAATATAAAGAGCAGAGAGATGAGGAAAGAGATTATCAGGACGGAGGGAGTGAAAAAGTACTATCAAATGGGGAACCAAACGGTCAGAGCACTTGACGGGGTTGATCTAACCATCGGAAAAAACGAATTTGTAGCTATAATGGGGCCTTCGGGTTCAGGCAAATCCACTTTGATGAATATACTCGGATGCCTTGATGTCCCTTCGGAGGGAAATTATAGTCTAAACGGACAGAGTATCAGCGGAATGGATGACGATGATCTGGCAGGCATTAGAAACCGCGAGATAGGATTTGTCTTTCAGTCATTTAACCTCCTGCCGAGGTATACTGCGCTTGAAAATGTGGCACTGCCACTGACCTATGCCGGGATCCCTCGCAAAGAAAGGGAGAAAAGGGCACAAGAGGCTCTATCGGCAGTAGGACTTGAAGATAGGATGGAGCACAAACCCAGCGAGCTCTCAGGCGGTCAGAGACAGAGGGTTGCACTTGCGAGAGCTTTGGTCACAAGTCCATCCATCATCCTCGCAGATGAGCCGACAGGAAATCTGGACACCGCAACTTCGGAGGATGTGATGCGGCTCTTCAAAGAGATCCACAGAGAGGGCAATACCATTATCCTGGTGACACATGAAGAGGATATAGCCCGACATGCAAACCGCATTGTGAAGATGAAAGATGGCAAAATAGGATCGGACACTAAAAATCCGCTCAGTAAAAAGAGGATAGGAAATAAACATAATAATACCTGAAATGAAACTCTACACAAAAAAAGGTGATGCCGGCACCACCTCGCTGGTTGGCGGAAAACGCGTAAGCAAAGCACACCAAAGGGTTATGGCATACGGTGATATGGACGAACTGATCTCCTGGCTCGGACTTCTGCGTTCGGAGGTAAGCGAGGAGTTCCAGATCAGACGCATACAGATTTTTCTGATGCAGGCTTCCGCACACCTTGCTGCCGACCATCAGGTAGCAAAGCTCAAACCTCTCGATGAAGGGGAAATCTCATTTCTTGAGTCGGAAATCGACAGAATGACCGGTGCAATTCCCACCCAAGAGGCATTTGTCCTTCCGGCCTCTCCGGCAATCTCTTCAAAGTGCCATATTGCCCGTACAGTATGTCGCAGAGCAGAAAGAATGGCCGTACGGATTGAGGATAAAAGCGAACAGGACATGATAGCCATCAGATACGTCAATCGCCTTTCAGACTATCTTTTCACTTTGGCCCGTTATCTCTGTTACCTCTCCGGAAATAAAGACGATTATTGGATTCCTTAAAAATAGTTTTTTGTTATATATATTTTTATATATATTTGCAGCCCTTTTTTAGAAACCATTAAAATCCGAGATAGACATGTATTGGACATTAGAGCTCGCATCGAAACTTGAAGATGCTCCTGGCCTGCAACCAGAGAAGAATTGATCGATTATGCTACACGTTCGGGTGCACCTCTGGAGGTAATAGAAAATCTACAGGACCTCGAAGATGATGGAGAGGTTTATGACTCCATCGAAGACATCTGGCCCGATTATCCAACAAAAGATGACTTTTTCTTTAACGAAGAAGAGTATTAATAGATCAATACAGAGTTAGAGAAAAATCCACCTTGCGGTGGATTTTTTGTTAGTCGGGAGTATGGAGTTTCGAGTAAGTTTCCTTAGTATTAAACTCAAGACTGATTTATCAGTTTTTCTATAGAACTGATAAAATCTTCAGAGCGGGGAATAAGATAATCCACTAATGCCGCATCACAATAAGTAAAATCATCGTAATCGCTACTATGTCGTTTATCAAATAAATTGCTAAAAGTGGCGCCATCCTCTAAGCTCAACAAACCCGTACGCACAAAGTGGAAAGACAACATTGTCTTAACTCCTGAATGCGTGTTTGCCTCTATATTTCGTGCGAGGAGCAATGCAGTGACAGCATAATAACAAGCATAGTATAGCCGGTTTACAGCAGCATTGAAAAAATTTCCTTTACGCATGTACTTGGCTTCTTCCAATGTTTTTATGGCTCGTTCTAAACGATACTTCACTACTGCCGTACGATGCTCGTCCGATAATTGTTCTCGTGTCATAATATCACTCCCTCATTCATTATATTGATAGAAAAAGGTGTATGAAATGGGCGATTATTCCATCGTTGGTGCGTCGTAATCATAGGACTGATAATAATCCCCGATGACACTTCCAATTCATACAAGGCGCGTATAATCGCGTGTTCATATTCCGGAGTAAGAACATCATTATTTATCAGTATAAGCAAATCAATATCACTCTCCTTTTGAGCATCGCCACGAGCCTGGGAACCATAAAGAATAACTTCTGCCTCAGGATCAATCCTTTGAAGCAGTTTGCGAATTGTATTTATTATTTGCTTATGTCGCATAATTATAATGTCTATAGATAACAAAAGTAACTAAAATATTTGGATTTGAACTGTTTATGGCTTAATCAGTCCATAAATATAATTCTGTGTATGGAGTTTCGAGTAAGTTTATACTCTATATTCTTGAGTTAAGAATATCAAGTTTAGAGTAGGTTTATACTCTATAATCCTTATAAGAGCATCTGGTTTTAAGTAATTTTTATAGTTCCTAATTATGAGTAATTAGTTCCGAATAAGCATTTTAATAGTTTTGAATTACTAACTCCATAAACACCCCGTACATCGTACTCCGCTATTTGCAATCCGTAACTCGAAACTATTTCAAAAAATTTTTCACCATATTAAAATAAAGCCTACCTTTATACATTGAAACAAATCTTTTTTCGGGGACAATTTTCTATACTTTTGCCAAAACACAAACAGCTATGAAGCTCAAACTATCTATCTATTCTATTTGTGCACTGCTTGCACTATTGGCAGCGAGTTGTACACGCGAACCCCTTCCCGAACCTGCGGAGCAAGAGGGAGATATCGTTACCATAACTGCAACGATCCCGGAGGAGACTCGCGTCTTCTACAACGATAACGCGCTAAAACTCACATGGGAGCAAAATGATACGCTTCTGCTTGCAGGATATGATGCAGGTGGGACATATATAGCGAGCTCTAAATTTGGCTACACCGGAACCGGTAACCAATTTTTGGGTACAAAGGTACCGGGCGCCACTACCTACAAAGCTTATTATCCCGGAAATGTCATAACGCTGGGTGATAATGGTCAAGTACAACTTCCCGACAACTTCTGGCAACAGACACAAGACGGGAACCATCCATGGAATCATATTGGAAGAATGCTATTTATAAGCGACACTGAGGCCAATGCCATCAATCAGACTTTTAATTTAACATTGCAAGGCATCTAAAATAGAACTCAAAGAAGATACCACCACTGCAGGAACCCTTACAAAATTGATTTGGACAGTGGAGACTGTGAAAGGCGGTAAACCGCCGACTATTCTTGACCTAGTCAACATCAGTGCACACCCTATTTTTGGAGGCAATATAATTTTTTACACAGTTTTTGATCCTAACGTAATGAAAATTGCCCAAGATGGAAAAGTTATTATAACGCTTGTCGGTGCCAAATCATACGAATGGAGCACCTACACGACAAAGATCGGCGGTATGACCTATGTGGCCGGGAAACGATACAATGCAACTATAAACGGAGGATACACAGAACTTACCAACCCCAGATTCCGCTATTCTATACAAACTAATCAGCCTAGCCAGTTACACAAAATCTGGCAGATAACTTCCGCTTCCAGCCCCGCCACTCTAACGATTAACTGGGGAGATGGAAAACCGGACACAATCATTAGTGAAGGTACTTCGCTAACAGAAACAGTAGCTTCACACATCTATGACAACGCAGGTAATTATACCATTACAATAACATCCGACGAAATTGACCCAACCAAAAAACAGATGCCGCAAATCACATTCTATAAAAATAATTTACCAATCGAGCAACTGACGGACATACTTGACCCATTTCAAAATATGAAAGCACTAATATTTCGATCAAATGCTTTGAGTCCTGCTCCCAATTAGAAACTGTTCCTGCTGATCTTGTTCAAGTACATAGAATATATTCCGACTGATCTGTTCATATATAATACACAAGCAACTAATTTCTGCGTTTCTCCAGATCACAAATTGGCCTCTATTCCGACAGAGCTTTTTAGATACAATACAGAGGCAGCATATTTCAATAGTTGCTTCGACCAGTGCTCCGGATTAACCGGTACCATTCCGGCAGAGTTATTTAAGTATAATACTAAAGCAGAAAGATTCATAATTGCTTTCGTAAGCAGCGGATTAACCTCTATCCCGAATGATCTATTTAGGGCACAATACGCAAACAACAACTTTCAGAGCTTCGCCGATCTGTACTGGCTTAACTTCTATTCCTAATGACCTCTTCCAGATACAATACACAAGTAACGAACTTCAGTTCCCGCTTCTCGCTGCAGCGGATTAACCTCTATTTCAAGCAGACCTGTTTTGGCACAATACACAAGCAATAAATTTCTACTTTTGCTTCTCCGGTTGCACCGGATTAGGCTCTCTTCCGGAAAATTTATTCAGTTATAATACGCAGGCACTGGAATTTTTAAGATGCTTTGATGGCTGCACGAAAATTGCAATTAAGGGAGGATATTTTCCTGATCCCGAGCACAAACCCTGACTTTTTTGAAGGGAAGAAAGATGAATTTTAAGTGTTTTAAAGATGTAGGTTCGGACCCGCAGCCAGTACCGCCCCCGAATTGTGGAGATTTACCGGAGGTGGAGGCACAACAGGTCCGACAACATGGACGATGAAATTAACGCCAATGTCACCAATTACAGCCCTATTCGAACCATTTGGAAGGGAATATAATTCTTTGAATAGAAAAATCTTTCTTACCGATAAGACAACAAACCCCTGAAAGTTTTTTACGACTTTCAGGGGTTTTGTTATGTGGACTGACTCTTAACCATTTTTTCTTCTTAGTACCACAACATTAAGCACTGAGACCAACATAACTCCCCATACGGCAAAGTAGCCATTTTTCTGTGGATCAGCTCGGGCATATTGTGAAGTTCATTCCATAAACACCTACGATAAAGGTAAGCGGAATGAAAATAACCGAAAAAATGGTGAGCAATTTCATCGTGTCGTTCAGTTTTGTTCTCATGGCGAATGATACATGCTGAGATTCGTCATAAAGCACTTCACGATAATAGTCCAGTAAATCCGCCTGAATATGTTGTCTTGTAACTCTTTATAGGTGCTTCTGATTTTCCTCATATCAATTCGGTATCCAGCTTTACCAGACTGCTCACCATCTCTTTGGCCGGTTTTTATGTTTATGCGCAGATCCATTTTAGTTCATTGCAATGATTGATGATTTTCAGGGTATCTTTATTGATATTCAGGACAAGGTTGCCCTTCCAGCTCTTCCACCTTTTCACTGTAAACACCAAAATGGATGTAATTGTCGATTACAACATCAAGCAGGGCAAAGGCCAGATAGTCGGCTCCGGAAGTGCGGATTTTGGTTGTGTGTTTGCGAATTCTATCCCGAACAGGATCAAACACATCGCCTCTTCTTCCTGAAATGTAATCAGTATTCTGTCCATAACAATCAGTCAGGTTATCCCGCCATATTCTTTTTATCCTCGGATTCCAACATTTTTATGGAGACGAAAAAGAAACCGTTCATCAAAATGCTTCCGGTTTGCGGGCGGAAGAGGGCTCCATCACATCCGAAAGGATATAGGCAGGAATGGAAAAAATGGTGGATATATCTCCCAATAATCTGCTCGTTGTGCAATCCATCCACATTGATCCAGTGTAATTGAAGAAGAGTCGCGGTATTTGCGCAGTTCCTCCACGAGAGGATTTGAGTTTTCGGTAACATTGTCCGGAGTTATATCGAAAACCGTCATGCGAACTTTGTCGGCTCGTTTTCGTCCGGCAAAACTTCAGATCGGGGCATGAAAAAGGCCTATGTTTTTCTTTCTTTTGGGTGATATGTAAGACATTCAGATTCAGATTTAAAAAGAGGGTTGTTTCACAAAGTTACTATTCAGTTCCGCTATTGGAGCCCGACAATCACTTTATAACTTCAATACTACATACTACATACTACATACTACATACTACATACTACACATACTACATACTACATACTAATATCCGAATAGTCGTAATCGGAAGTAAAATTTTGTGCAGATATATTTTATTGCCGTATCCATCGGTGGCTTCGATGCGAACGGCGGCCTGAGGGTTTTTGAGGGTGTATTTCCCAGGTTGCGTAACTTGAAGTCATGCTAGCTGGAACGAGTGCCGGAAACATGCCAACCTCGACCAACCACGCCTACATTATATCCGATTACCACTCAACGGCTTGAATCAGGCACATTACCATCTCTCTGAGTAGCGTTTTGCAGGTATGCGTTTCATATCACCACTATATACATCATCTGTCAAAAACCTTTACATTCCATGCGGAAGAACTGTTGAAAATGGACGTCACATCTTTTTCCGTATAGGGGAATTGAAACTTTTCATACTGCCCCCTGTTCGGGCATTGCCGCGATACATACGTATCTGATACTCCTTCGAGGCCATTTTCCCATTTACACCCTTGTAAATGGAGTTGACAATCTTATTGCCGCTGAAATAGTGAATCCCATAGCCGTTGGGAGAGCCGTCACCATTTAGAACGGAGTGCCACCACCGTTGACAGCTGCATGAACCTTTTCTGGAAGCGGCAGATCCGGCTCATTGCGCATATAATGAGTATGTCCTGAAAAGACGATTGCACTCTGAAAATCGGAGAGTGCCAACCTCACTAGGGGGATATTTGCGTCACTATTTTTGAGTAGAGGAATATGAACACAGAGCACCACCATCTTATCTTTAGGAACACATGCTTCAAATCCTGCTTGAGCTACTCCACCTGAGCCATGGTAAAACCATCCTCATAAGAATCATACACGGTATTGCTCTGGAAGATGACATTTTCTCATGTGCAGAAGTGGACCGAACCCTCGATTCAGGAGAAATGTGAGGGACCGAAGACCGACTCGAAATCCCGTTGATAGCCTAAATTAAAATCCTGAGCCACGATAGGCTCTGTAGCGCTTGAGAATACGTCATGGTTGCCCATGGTCTGGAACACCGGGAAACCGATATTACGCTGTGACATCACTCTGCGCATCTCAGCCATATAGGGAACCACAATTGCGTTTCCCTCGAATAGACAATATCTCCAAGAGTGACAACGCATGATCCGGCAGGTTCTCACTCTTCCGGGTCTTATGAATATCCGCTATTGTCTCCGTCTCAAAGCGAGCTATATGGACATTGTCCTTGCACTGCGGATCAGCAAGCGCATAGATTACAAAGTCGTTTTCCACATCAATACGCTCGAATTTAAAGTCGTATTTTCTCCATCCACCGTGTATTTGTGGAAAATCGGGATTGCCCCTCGAAGTTCTGAACTATCTTACAATCTGCCGGAACGGATGCAAATATATAGAAAGTATGGGAAGAGGGGATTCGATGCTGTAAAAACCTTCTTTATCGGTGATGGCTGTAGTGAAACCGTCGCTGACTACCATACCGGCAATGGGTGTACCATCTGTATAGGTGGTATAGCCGTAGATACCTTCTCTCGACAGTATCATCAATTACAGAGTTGGGTGCATGAAAATGCCGGCAGAGCGACCAAGAGTATCAGAATTATCTTTTTGATATTCATTTGGGTTGTAAATGAAAATTTTGATGTTAAATTGATATCACAAAGATGTCTCATTTTTGCGAATTATAAACAAAATCAAAAAATAAAAATGCCCAACCAATCGGTCGGGCATTTTCACATATATGTATGATCTTAAATTACGACGTAATCTTTTCGAGCCATTTTACCATACCTGCCATTACTCCCATCGAGATGAGACAGAAAGCGGCGAATACCGCCCAAGTCTGCCACTGATGAGGGAATGAGTTAAGCATGGTTACTCCGAGAGCAATAAAGAGATTACCTACGGCTGTAGCGGAGAGCCACAGACCCTGGCAAATACCCTGGAGATGACGCGGAGCTACTTTTGTTACAAAGGATATTCCGAGAGGCGAAATGAAGAGTTCGGCTACCGTGAGGAAGAAATAGGTAACAATAAGTACCCAGGGGCCTGCCTTCATAGATGCCTTCACGGTTTCACTGAGACCTGCAAACTCATATCCTGAAGGATATTGCTTAACTGAAGCAACAATCATCAGGAAGATATATGAACAGGCAGCGATAAACATACCTATCGCGATCTTCTTTGGAGTGGAAACAGCCCTTCCACGACGTGTGAGTGAAGCGAAAAGCCACATCAGTATCGGAGTGAGAGTAATCACAAAGAAGGGATTGATGCACTGCCAAATCTCAGGTGGGATAGCAGCCGTTGAGACAAAGTCACGTGCGAACACTGAGAGTGACTGACCGTTTTGGTGGAATGCAAACCAGAAGAAAACTGCTACACCAAGAACTGCAAAGAGTGCATAAAGACGCTGTCTGATCTCTTTTGCATTGGCTGCTCTCTCTTCGGGAGTGTAGTCCTGAACCTCTTTCTTGTCCTTTTTAACAGGTGTAGGAAGTTTCTTCTTTACAATCAAGAAAATGGTCAAGGAGAGGAGCATTGCAAACACGGATGCAAGGAAAGAATAGTGCACGCCCGTGTTGAAAATATTGAGATAACGGTCACAGAAAGCCGCATCCACAACGCCGGTATGACCTACGCTCGCAGCAAGTGTAGTGATGTTGGCACTGTCAATCTCTGACAAAGCGCCGTTGGTGTCGAGAAATTTGTGGCAAAGACGGGGAAGGTCGGCATTGTAAGCAAGACCCTGGACTTTAAGCCATGCACTACGCAGCAGCGGAGCTACGAAGGGAGCAACTACGCCACCGATATTGATGAATACGTAGAAAATCTGGAAACCGCTGTCGCGTTTGGACTTGGCCAGAGCAAGGGCTTCGGGTCCCTTCTTAGCAGCTTCTTCCTCAAAGTTGTCATACATCTGGCCAACAATAGCCTGGAGATTACCTTTGAAAAGTCCGTTACCGAATGCAATCAGAAGAAGTGCAAAGCAAGTGAACACGAGGATGGCGTTGACTCCTCTCGTCTCTCCGAAAATCGGAATGGAAAGAAGGAGATAACCCACTGCCATCACAACGAGACCCGTGATAATGGTGCCTTTGTAGTTCTGTAACCTGTCGGCAATTCTACCACCGGGAAGGCTGAAGATGTAGATAATAAAATAGAACACGGCGTAAATCCAGCCGGCAACGGAATCATCGATACCGAACTTGGAGCAGAGGAAAAGCAGTAGCACCGCATTCATTATGTAATAACCAAACCTTTCGCCCATATTACTCAATGCAGCTGCTATAAGCCCCTTAGGGTGCTCTTTTTTAGCCTTGCTGAGATAAAACAAGAGGAATGGAATTACAACAATAAGAATGGCTATAAGAATAACCATAGAGCGGTTAGTCAGCCATAGATGTGTGAAGAATTGTCCCATAAATAGTTATTAATTTATTATTGGTTGGTATTAGTTTTGTCGGTTAATGGGGCAAAAATATAAAAAAAATCGTATATTAGCCTTTTTGTTAACTCGAAATGTCGATTCTTATGAAGAAAATTGTGATTATCGCTCTTGCAACCCTGTTATTCTGCAGCAGTCAGTCTATGGCACAAGTCCCAAAAAGTACTACACCTGAGGGATTGGTGATATATTCCCTTCCCAGCACTTCAATCCATATCGTAGTGGAGGCAAAGAAGGAAACATTCATAGCAGGACCCTATGCACAATATGCTCAAAAATATCTGGGGACAGCCGCAAGAACGGAGAACTCAGTCGCTTACAGTATGAGTTCCATAGATTTTCATCCATATATAGAGGCGGATGCTACAAGCCGCATCGCAATCAATCTGGCAGGCAAAAATATAGCTGCCGCCAACTTTCTGCAGTTTTGCTCGCAGGGACTGATTGTCGCATCAGATAGCTACACAGGCAAGCCTGAGGCATGGAGATTCCCCTCCATAGCTACTAATGATCAATTTGCCGGTAAAGATGTGGGTGGCAATCTCACCAGCACCACCACTACTCTCTACAAAAGCGTGATGACCGAAAGCGGTTTCCAGAAAGTGGCCGTAGAGCAGAAACTTGTGGTTGAGAAATCCATCGAAAAGAAGGCCGAAGAGGTGGCTACAAGCATTTTTAACTTGCGCCGTAAACGCTTGGAGATCATAACGGGCGACACCGATGCCATTTTCAACGGAGAGGCACTGGGGGCAGCCATAGAAGAGATAAACCGTCTGGAACAGGAGTACCTTACTCTATTTTTCGGTATCACTGAGACCTCCACCCAGAAAATGAGTTTCGATGTGGTGCCTCAGGCAGGCAATGACAAGCATATATACGTGGCTTTCCGTCTTTCGGAGACTCAGGGACTCCTTCCCGCCTCCAACATGTCCGGACGACCGATCATCCTCGAGCTCACCCTCGACGAAGGGGCAAAAGGCACTACTATTCAACAGGCCGCTGCAGCTGCTGCCGGAAGGAGCAGAAGCCAGATGATCTATTACAGGGTACCTGCTACGGCTACTGCGCGTATTCTGGATGGACAACAGGTGTTACTACAGACCAGAGTGCCTGTTTACCAGCTGGGGACGGTACGCTCTTTCCCCATAGAAACACTCATTAGCAAATAATCCATTTATTAATCAAATAACTAAGTATAAAACAGTATGACGCTTTCTCATCTAAAACCTCAGAGAGTGTGGAAACATTTCTACTCCCTCACACAGATTCCCCGTCCTTCGAAGCATGAAGGCAAAGCAGTTCAATTCCTTGAGAAATTCGGTAAGGAGCTTGGTCTGGAGACCATCAAGGATGAAATTGGCAATGTAATAATCCGCAAGCCTGCTACTCCCGGTATGGAAAACAGGAAGGGTATCATTTTGCAGGCACATATAGATATGGTACCCCAGAAAAACAACGACAAGGTACACGACTTCAAAAAGGATCCCATCCAGCCCCGTATTGTAAATAAAGAGGATGGTGAGTGGCTTTATGCCACCGGCACCACTCTCGGAGCAGACAACGGACTCGGCTGCGCTTTGGCAATGGCGGTAATGGAGGCAAAAGATCTTGTACATGGCCCTGTGGAGGCACTTTTCACAGTGGATGAGGAGACCGGTATGACCGGTGCGAGAGGACTCAAACCGGGTATATTGAAGGGCGACATCCTTATAAACCTCGACTCTGAGACCGAAGGCGAACTTTATGTGGGTTGCGCCGGCGGACTCGATGCCACTGCGGTATTCAAATATAGAGAGAAACCTCTTCCCAAGGGACACGAAGTATTGGCAATCCATGTCAAAGGACTTCGCGGAGGCCACTCCGGTATGGAGATACACGAAGGCAGGGGCAATGCAAATAAGGTGATGATGCGAGTCCTGCTCCCGGCCCTTAGGGATCTGAAGGCCAAGCTCGTCTCTATAGAGGGCGGCAACCTGCGCAACGCCATCCCACGCGAGGCGGTAGCAGTGGTAGCTCTACCTCCGGCAAAAGTTAAAGGACTTCAGGCAATAGTTGATTCGGTTCTAACCAAAGTTAAGAATGAATATGCCAATATAGACCCCAATATTGAGATTTTCCTCGAAAAGACTAAGGGAAAGAATATGATGTGCGGTCAAGTGGCTCTCAAGATGGCCAAGGCTGTATATGCCTGCCCCAACGGAGTTGACAGAATGAGCCTCGAGATGGCTGACCTTGTGGAAACTTCCAACAACCTTGCAATCGTAAAATCAGAAGATGGTCAAATAGTTGTAAAATCTCTGATGCGTGGATCCATCGATAGCGCAAAAGAGGATTTGAGTGAGGCGATTCGCGCTAACTTCGAATTGGCCGGCGCTACGGTTACATTGTCGGGCGGCTATTCAGGCTGGCAACCCAACATGAAGTCTCCCATCCTCAAGACCATGAAGGAGACCTATTTCAATCTCTTCGGCAAGGCAGCTGAGGTAAAGGCCGTTCACGCTGGTCTGGAATGTGGCATCCTTGGAGGCACCTATCCCAACTGGGATATGATTTCCTGCGGTCCCACCATCCTGTCTCCCCACTCTCCCGATGAGAGGGCATTTATCCCTTCCGTAGACAAATGGTGGAAATTTGTCGTTGCGGCACTCGCTGACGCTCCTAAAAAATAAGATTTGGGGCAAATTTTTGTCAATTCGATAATAATAACTATATTTGCAGCCCTTTCGGAAAATCCGGAAGGGCTTATTTATCTTAAATACAATTAATTAAAATGTTTAAACAGTACGAAACCGTTTTCATTGCAACTCCCGTTTTATCTGAAGCCCAGATGAAGGAAGCGGTTGCCAAGTACGTGACCTTCATCAAGGACAATGGTGGAGAGATTGTGCACCAGGAGGATTGGGGCCTTAGAAAATTGGCTTACCCTATCCAGAAAAAAACTACCGGATTCTATCATCTGATAGAATTCGGGGCAGAACCCGAGTTTATCGCCATTTAGAGACGCAGTACAAGCGTGATGAGCGTATCATCCGTTTCCATACCATCTCTATGGACAAGCACGCTATTGCATGCGCAGAGCGTCGTCGTAATAAAATCAGTGAAGCAGCAGCTCCGACGGCAGAGCCTAAGACAGACCGCAAGGCAGCTCCAAAGGTAGAGCCAATGGTAGATGTTGATGAGGAAGAAACCACGGTTAATGAATAAGGAGATCACACCATGGCACAACAAGATGATATTCGCTATCTCAATCCACCTACAGTAGATATAAAGAAGAAAAAATATTGCCGTTTCAAAAAAGCCGGCATAAAGTATTGACTACAAGGACGCCGAGTTCTTGAAGAAATTTCTAAATGAGCAGGGCAAGATACTTCCCCGCCGCCTCACCGGCACTTCCCTGAAATACCAGAAGAAGGTAGCACAGCTATAAAGAGAGCAAGACACATTGCATTGCTCCTGTATGTAACCGATTTATTGAAATAGGAGGAGATTATGGAAATTATTTTGAAGCAGGATGTCCCCAACCTCGGACATAAGGACGATATTGTAAAAGTAAAAGACGGATACGCTGCCAATTACCTTATCCCTCGTGGAATGGCCGTTATGGCTACGCCTTCCGCAAAGAAGGTACTCGCCGAGACTCTTCGCCAGCGCGCACACAAAGAGGCCAAGATTCGTGAGGATGCTACACTCCTTGCAAATGCACTCGAAGGAATTACCGTAAAGGTTACTACGAAGGTGAGTACTAAAGGAAAAGTATTCGGCAGTGTCAATAACATACAAATTGCCGAGGCTCTGGTTGCTCTTGGCCACGATATTGACCGTAAAAATGTTACCATCACCGGTACTGACACCATAAAAGAGACAGGCACTTATGAAGCAGTAGTAAAATGCTACCGCGACATTAAAGCCACCATTTCAGTAGAAGTTGTAGGCGAAGAGGTATAATCCTAATCGCATGACATTCATAAATAAACGGGGCCGGCTTAGTCGGCCTCGTTTGTTTTTGCTGTGGATGTGTGGATAATTATTACTATCTTTACACGTTTTCATACTAAGTGCTGAAATAATATTAATAATCATAAATCTATCAATTCAAAAATGAAGAAAATCAATTGCTTTATTCCTTTCCAGGATGAAACACAGGTCAAGCTGACGGTTGACAATCTAAAGGCCCAGGAACTGGTTGACAAAATTTATCTCCTTCATGCGGGCGAGAGTGCATACAAATCTGCAGAAGTGTTGGGGTGTGAGGTAATCAACGTCCCTTCCATCAACAGCACGACTGCTGTAAAGGCTATCGCAGCCAAGTCAAACACCCGCTATTCACTGATCTACACCAAATACACTTCACTAAGTTTTGTGCTCTTTTCACTTGAGAGAATGGTAAACCTCATTGAAGACACCGGCGCTGCCATGGTTTATGCCGATCATTTTAAGCAGGTAGGTGATACCCGTTCCAACGCCCCCGTAATAGACTATCAGTTCGGTTCACTGAGAGATGATTTTGACTTCGGTTCCGTGCTTTTCTACAGGAGCGATGCAATCAAAGAGGCCGTTTCCAGGATGGATATCGACTACAAATTTGCTGCAATGTACGATCTGCGCCTGAAAGTTTCACAGAAAGGGGCTCTTGAGCATATAAACGAATATCTATACTACGATGTAGAAACAGATACCCGTAAATCCGGAGAGAAGATATTTGACTACGTTGATCCAAAGAACAGGGCAGTACAGATTGAGATGGAACAGGCCTGTACGGAGCATCTAAAGGCGATTGGCGGTTATCTCAAGCCCAAATTTAAGGAAGTCCGATTTGCCGAAGATAAGTTTGAGTATGAGGCTTCCGTTGTTATTCCCTGTAAAAACAGGGTACGTACCATCAAGGATGCCATTACTTCGGCACTCAGCCAGAAAACCAATTTCAAATACAATGTAATCGTAGTGGATGACAACTCGGACGATGGCACGGTAGAGATAATCAAATCATTCAAAGACAACGAAAAACTCATCTACATTGCTCAAGATAAATCCTATCACGCCATAGGCGGTAACTGGAATGTGGCAATCCATCACCCCAAATGCGGTAAATTTGCCATCCAACTCGACTCAGATGATATGTACTCGGATGAAAATAGCGTTCAGAAAATCGTAGACGCTTTTTATGAGCAAAACTGCGCAATGGTTGTCGGCACATACCGTATGACCAACTTCCATTTGGAGACTATCCCTCCCGGAATTATCGATCACAAAGAGTGGACCCCGGACAATGGCCGCAACAATGCGCTTCGCATAAACGGTCTGGGTGCACCGAGGGCTTTCTACACTCCGATGCTTCGTACCATCAATTTCCCTACTACCAAATATGGCGAGGACTATGCAGTGGGGCTGCGCGTAAGCCGCGAATATCAGATCGGCCGCATTTATGATGTAATATATGTATGCCGCAGATGGGATGACAATTCGGACGCTTCACTCGATATCGAGAAGGTAAATGCCAATAATACCTACAAGGATCGTCTCCGTACCTGGGAATTAAAGGCCCGGGTTGCAATGAACCGCAAATAATCTTATGGATTTCTCCTTGAAAGAGAGAATAGAATCGATGTTCTCCCGTGAGCTTTCGCTCCATGGGAGAGCATTTGTCAACAATCAGGCTCTATCGGGTATGGAAGTGAGGGAGTTTGATATAGACGGATATCCCGCAAGACTCCTCTATAACCCAGCCAGGGAGGCCTCAGTGATGGCTGACATAAGCGAGGAGACTATCCGCAATCGAGCCTGTTTTCTCTGCGAGGAAGGACTCTCACCCGAGCAGCTCGGCACTGCGTGGCGCAGTCCGGCAAGCGGGGAAGAGTATATTTTCAGGGTAAATCCCTTCCCCATCTTTGATCTGCATTTCACCATCTCACTTTCATACCACAAAAGGCAGCAGATAGAGGGGCATTTCGGTGATATGGCGGCCATTGCCCGCGAGTTGCCCGACTACACCATCTTTTACAATGGCCCGATGTGCGGTGCCTCTGCACCCGACCATCTCCATTTTCAGGCCGTTCCTGCCGGAAACATGCCTTCAGAGGTGATTGCCCGCAAAGGAGAACACCTGGAGCCGGTTTATAACTCTATCTCCGGCAGCATAAGCCGCTTTTCCATCTGGTCGGGTGGCAGCTATCTGCTCAGTAGCAGTACAAGGGATGGCATAGAGACTCTTTTCTCTCGTCTTATGAGTAGCGCGGAGTTTGCAGATGAGAGCGAGTGGGAACCGCGTTTAAACATTCTCTCCTGGTGGGAATCGGACACTTATTCCACTTTGGTTTTTTTCCGCAGGGAGTCCAGACCCGCCTGCTTTTCAGCGGAAGATCCAAAAGAACGCATCCTTATCAGTCCGGCCTCCGTGGAGATGGGCGGAGTAGCAATCGTATCGTCACGCGAAAGTTTTGATCGGCTGACCGCCGAAAAACTTGCGAGTATCATAAAAGAAGTATCACTCGATACATTATCATCACAAATTATGGAAAATAAACTAAAAAGAACTCAAGCGGAGCTTGCTGTAGGCATTTTCTCCGAAAAGGAGATAGAATTTAGTTTCAATGCACCCTATAGTGCAGGCAACAAAAGTTATAAGGGTGACTACAGGGCTACCGTCAAAGATGGAAAAGTGCTTTTTGACGGAGAGCTTTACGATACTATAATCTTCTCCTCCAACGAGGAAAATGCCAATTTCACGCTCAAGGATGTCACCATCGGAGTAAATTTCCACTGGGAGAGAAAGGAAGATCAGATCTTCGCAGGCAAGCTAAAACTTATCGTAGAGAAAGGCAGGGTGACTGCCATCAATCTCATAGGTATTGAAGATTACCTGATCAGTGTGATCTCCTCCGAGATGAGCGCTACCTCTTCCAAGCAGCTGCTCAAGGCACATGCAGTCATCTCTCGCTCCTGGACACTTGCACAGATTGTGAAGAACAAAGAAATAACCGCTTCGGCACAAGAGTATTCTACCTGTATTGAAACGGAAGATGAGCTTATAAAGTGGTATGATCGTGAGGACCACACCAACTTTGACGTCTGTGCGGATGACCACTGCCAGCGTTATCAGGGACTCACCCGCGCCTCTACGGAAGCAGTAAGAGAGGTTATCGAGGAGACTTGGGGGGAAGTGCTCACCTATGAGGGTGAAATCTGCGATGCACGCTTCTCTAAGTCCTGTGGAGGAGTTTTTGAAGAATTCCCCTACTGCTGGGAAGATAAAGAGATGCCCTATCTTCGCAAGCAACTTGACAACAAGAGCGGAAATCCCATTCCCGACCTAACCATTGAGGAGAATGCCCGCGAGTGGATATACGGCTCTCCGGAAGCCTTCTGCAATACCACCGACATGCGTATCCTCTCCCAGGTGCTAAATACCTACGATCAGGAGACACTCAACTTTTACCGCTGGAAGGAGAAATACTCCCAGAAAGAGCTCTCTGAGCTGATTAAGAGTCGTTCGGGCGTGGATTATGGTGAGATACTTGACCTTATCCCCGTAGCGAGAGGCACTTCAGGTCGCATTTGGAAACTTAAAATAGTAGGCTCCAAGCGCTCCCGCACCATCGGCAAGGAGCTGGAGATCCGCAGGACTCTCTCTCCTTCACACCTCTACAGTTCCGCTTTCGTTGTGGAAAAAGAGGGTACTACATCATCGGGAGCACCCGCCTCATTCACACTCGTTGGAGCGGGTTGGGGACATGGAGTCGGACTCTGTCAGATCGGCGCAGCCGTAATGGGCGACCTTGGATATGACTATAAGGAGATTCTCTTCCACTATTTCACCGGAGCATCTGTCGACAAACAATATTAAAGCTTACAATTTATGAAAAAACAAAACCAAACAAAGGTCTCCGTGGGCTTGGTCCACCACTATGTACTTTGCACAGGGTCTGCCCTATGTCACGGTCATGACTCTTGCGGTAGTTATGTTCAAGGATCTGGGGCTGACAAATGATAAGATTGCGTTATATACCAGCTGGCTCTACCTCCCTTGGGTTATCAAGCCAATTTGGAGCCCTATCATAGACCTGATCAAAACTAAACGAATGTGGGTTATCCTTATGCAGACATTCGTTTCGGTGGCCTTTGCCGGCATCGCCTTTTCAATCCCCACAACTTTCTTCCTGCAAACCACTATGGCCTTTTTCTGGCTGATGGCATTCAGCAGCGCTACATACGACATAGCGCGTTGACGGATTCTATATGCTCGGACTTTCCATTGGTGACCAGGCACTATTTGTTGGCATACGTAATACGGCATATAGGCTTGCCACAATTTTTGTGGAAGGCGGATTGGTCGTTCTGGTAGGGTTTCCTGGCCAAAGGATCAATCATTCCCGGATGGGAAGGCAACTATGTGGTCTCCTGGAGTGCATGCTTCTTCCTGCTGGCAGCCATATTCCTTGGACTCACCATCTGGCATTCCATAGGCTTGCCCAGGCCTGCCAGTGATGTTTCGAGAGCTAATGTTACCTTTGGTCAATTGATGAAGGACTTCGTAATGACCTTTGTCGATTTCTTCAAGAAAAAAGATATAGGTCTGGCTCTCTTTTTTATCCTAACCTATCGACTGGGTGAGAGTCAGTTGTTGAAACTGGCTATTCCATTTCTAAAAGATCCCATGGAAGCGGGTGGTCTCGGGCTGGGTAATGAGCATATAGGTATGATTAAAGGCACCTTTGGTGTAGCTGCACTGCTCGTAGGTGGTATCATCGGTGGTATATGCATCTCCAAGGGAGGTCTCAAGAAGTGGATTATCCCCATGGCACTTGCCATAAACATCCCCGATGCTCTATATATTTATCTGGCCTACGCACAACCTGAGAACATCTGGGCAATAATAGCCTGCGTCGTAGGCGAGCAACTCGGTTACGGTTTTGGTTTTACCGCATTTACCCTCTATCTGGTATATGTAGCTCAAGGTGCATTCAAGACTGCTCACTACTCCATCGGAACGGGCCTGATGGCACTCGGCATGATGGTTCCGAGCATGTTTGCAGGAAAGATTCAGATGGCAGTAGGCTATCCCATGTTCTTTATCATAGTATGTCTATTTACCCTTCCGGGTATTCTGGCTTCTGTCCTTGTAATGAGGCGCTTACCTGCCGGTTTCGGAATAAAGACCAAGGAAGTTTCCGAATAATTCAACTTAGCTGAACTTTAAAATCCATAATAATGAAAAAAAGCATAATACTATTTGCATCGGTACTTATAGCACTTTGCTCTTGCAGCAACACCGGCAATGCCGGCAATCCAAAAAATCCCGCGACAGGTGATGCGATTGTAAAAAGCGGACTTGAGGTGCTTGTAGACAATAATTTTGAACCCCTCAAGGGCAAGAAAATCGGTCTTTTGACCAATCCCAGCGGTGTTGACCGCAACCTCAACTCCACTATCGACATCCTTTTCAACGCCGAAGGCGTAGAACTGGTGAAGCTCTTCGCTCCCGAACACGGCGTGCGTGGTGACATCTATGCCGGCGGCCATGCTGACGATGAAGTTGATGGGAAAACAGGGCTACCCGTATTATCCATCTATGGTAAAACTCTTAAACCTACCCCGGAAATGCTTAAGGGGCTTGATGCCGTTGTATATGATATCCAGGATGTAGGCGCACGTTCATATACCTTCATCAGCGCTCTCGGCCTTATGATGCGTGCCTGTGCAGAAAACGACGTAGAGGTCATCGTTCTCGACAGACCCAATCCTCTCGGAGGCCTCAAGGTGGAGGGCAACTACGTGGAACCAGGGTTTTTCTCCTATATAAGTGAATTCAAGATTCCATACGTCTATGGACTTACAGTAGGCGAATTTGCCCGCTTGATCAATGAGGAAGGACTCAACACCGGTCAAAGAGGTGAAGAGGCGCATGTTACTTGCAAACTAACGGTAGTGCCAATGGAGGGCTGGAGACGCGATATGACTTATGAAAAGACGGGACTCCCATGGATACTCCCCTCTCCTCAGGTGCCTCAGGCACAGAATGCAATCGGTTATCCTTGTGCAGGCATTGTTGGCGACTTTTCAGGCCATTATCTCAATATCGGCGTAGGATACACTCTTCCTTTCCTGACATTTGCTGCAGAGTGGGTTGATGCTGACGACCTCAAAGCAGAACTCGACAGTTACAACATCCCGGGAGTAGCCTGGCGCACCATTCATTACAAACCCTTCTTTGGTTCAAGTCAGGGGAAACTCCTCCACGGCGTACAATATTTCTTCACAGACTATGAGATAGCTCCTCTGACATTGATCAATTTTTATGTGATGCAGGCAATACACAAACTCTATCCCGATCATAATCCCTATGAGGGAGGAAAAAACAGGACTACTGATATCGTGTGCGGTACTGACTCCATTCGCCTTAAATTCGGCGAAAATTTCCTCGTATCCGATATGATCGACTACTGGAATAAGGATGTGGAGCATTTCAGAGAACTCTCGAAAAAATATTATCTGTACGAGTAGAGAGAGTACAGATCAATGTAACCCCAAAACAATAATGACTTAGCGTTATTAAGGGGTTCTTTCAGATTGGGACAAAGCTCGATGTTTTATCGGGCTTTTTCCTTTTAGTCTTGCTTTGTTGTTTTTTCTCTTACTATACACTTTCTTGTGAATCCAAATCACTTATACCTTTGGATATTGCTTGTTATTCTCTACCTTAGAGTTTTGTATGAAAAAAGTCGTTGCATTATATTTCAGCCCTACGGGCGGGACAGCAAAGGTGGTCAGATCCATGGCCCGTGCCTTTGCTGCTGCTATGGGCTGTGATTATTCGGAAATAAATGTAACACTGCCGGAGCAAAGAAAGAGTGCGCCTGCTTTTGGAGCTGATGACGTAGTATTCTTCGGGGTCCCGACCTATATCGGAAGGGTGCCGAACCTGATTAGACCCTTTTTCGCCTCGATTAAGGGTTGCAGAGCAATTGCCGGAACAGTTGACAAAGCAGTTGATGGAGTGATTGACGGATCAAGAGAGGTGGTGACCGGCGGAACACTCGGGATACCGGTCGTCACTTATGGCAACAGGGCGTTTGACGATGCTTTAATTGAATTGAGGGATATTATGGAAGAAAATGGCTTTAGAACCATCGCTGCGGCAGCTTTCCCCTCGGAACACTCCTTTTCCACTACCCTCGCGGAAGGTCGTCCGAATGAAAAAGACTTGCAATTAGCGAAGGAATTTGCGGGAAAAGTGGCCGAAACTATTACGAAGAATCCTCAACTTATCTCCGATAGCCACACTCCAATAGCCGTACCGGGCAATCCCGCTCCCTACTCCTATTACAAAGCTGTAATCAGCGATAACAAAAGTATAGATATCCGCAAAGTCAAGCCCATAACAGACCCTGAGAAATGCACAAAATGCGGAATATGCGCCCTACTCTGCCCTATGGGCTCCATAAACATTTCTGACCCATCCATCACCGATGGAATATGCATCAAATGCGGTGCCTGCATCAAGAGATGCCCTCAGGGCGCCAAATCCATAACCGACCCCGATTACCTCGAACACAAACGGCTCCTCGAAGAAGAATACGGAAATGTTATAAAAAAAGCAGAGCTTTTTTACACTATTTAACAATTACTTCGTCGGTGAAGATGTAGGCGTTGCCGCCTACGCCGAGGTGCCATTTTGGGATTTTACCGTAATTCTTTGCAAAGACTTTGATGTAGCGCGCTTCCACTCCAGTACCCACATTGCCGTAGTCATCTGTAATGGTTACCCCAAGGTCGTGAATCTGAGGTGTGTAATCATTGTCCGCAACACTAGGGCCTACCCTGCCGGCAAATCTGTATGTGACTCCATCCATTGAGGTATAAAACTCCACATACCGGGGCATCCATATCCAGGATTTGATATCCTGAAGAAATCCTGCAGCGAGCTTTGTCACATTTCGGGACTCTTTCAGGTCGATGATAGCTTCAAAATCTTTGTTCTGATAGCCTTGCCAACCGCCAAGACGGAAATTGACACCTCCGCGGATACCATCCACCAATCCCAGGTCTCCTCCTGCTGAATATTGTCTGCTGTATTTCTCTTTAATGGTGACATTGTAGGTAGAACTTATCTTCCTGACCACTGATTCGGTAATATGGCTGCGAAGCCGGAGTCATTCTCACAATAACAGCGGATGCGCGAGGATTCCGACAGAGTAAAGGGTCCCGTATAGAGTTTGAAATCACCGATTCCAGTATCTGTTTTTTCCCTGTCAAGAGGCTCTACACTATACCAAATCCGGTAATCGGGATCCAATGCGCCGAGGCTTACCTCAACACTCTTTAAAAACATCGGATTGGAAACATTCACCCAGGGATTTTCCACAAAGTCCCCTTCAATGGCCGAAATAGGTCTTGCAGATGGGTCAGAGCCAAACTCTTCGTCAGGCTCCTCACTCATTTCAAACTCAAATTCCGCTCCTGAAGCAATATCCTCGTAACGAATGTACGCAAAAGGATAATCCTGACCATTTCTTTTCATTCCACTTACGTAAAAATTCTCATAAGAGAGATCGGGAGCCAAAAGGGTAAAGTCGGTACCATCTTCCAGGTGCATCACGGCCCTCTCAAAGAGAGGTGTTCCCAACACATATTGATTACTGCCCGGCATAACAGGATAGAAGCCCAGAGCGCTGAAAACATACCAGGCCGACATCTGCCCGCAATCCTCATTGCCGCAAAGTCCATCGGGCTCCGCCGTATAGAGTTCCGTCATTATTTTGTGGGCTATTTCTTGAGTTTTCCAGGGTTTCCCTGCATAAGAGTAGAGATAAGCTATGTGGTGGCTCGGCTCATTTCCCTGAACATACTGTCCGATAAGACCTGTCATATCTGCCGAATTCCATCCGGAAATATTTGCAGGGGCAGTAAAAAGGTCATCCAAACGCTTTTCAAATGCCTTTTCTCCGCCGAAAAGATCCATGAGTCCCGAAACATCCTGCGGTACATGAAATGTGTATTGCCAGGAATTGGCTTCAGTGTAGTGTACGTTGACTTCGTGCGGATCGAAGGGAGTGAGCCAGATGCCATTGATGCGGGGACGCATAAATCCCGTTGAAGGGTCGTAAATATTGCGGTAATATTTTGCGCGGCGCATATATTCTTTATATATGTCGTCACGACCGAGCATTTTTGCCACCTGAGCGATACACCAGTCATCAACAGCATATTCGAGAGTTTTGGAGACCGATTCGTGTTCTTTTTCCGCCAGGACAAGACCATTGTCAATGTAGATGTCAATACCAAATTCAGCTTTGCGTGAACTCTCCACCAGGGCATCCAGAGCCGCATTTGCATCAAATCCCTCTATCCCTTTGACCAGAGCATCGGCAATCACCGGCACCGAGTGGTATCCTATCATACAGTTGGTCTCATTTCCCGCCAATTCCCAGATAGGCAGCTTTCCGGCTTCTTCGTAAATGGAGAGGAATGAGCGGATGAAATCGACGGTACGTTCCCTATCGATGATGGTTAGCAAAGGGTGTAGTGACCTGAATGTGTCCCAGAGGGAAAATACCGTATAGCGCTCATAGCCCTCAGCCTTGTGTACCTTTCGGTCCATTCCGCGATACTCTCCGTTTACATCGGAATAAAGATTAGGTGCGATAGCAGTATGATAGAGTGCCGTATAGAATACCTCCATCAAATCATGGTCTCCTTCAACTTCAATCTTGGAGAGGTATTCATTCCAAGCCTTTTCTGCCTTGTACTTGACCTCAGCAAAATGCCACCTTTTTATCTCGGAAGAGACATTTGCCCTCGCATTCTCCACCGAAACCGAAGAAATACCCACCTTTACATAGAGTTCCCTGCTAAAAAACCATTTTTTGAATGTAATTAGCGCCTTGGCTCCATATCCATCTTCGCCGACAATCTGCGCAAACTTTATCGGACGGCTGAATTCCATATAGAAATAGAGGTCCTGATCCTGAGCCCAGGATTGGCTCCTGCGCCTGCCGCTGATGGCATTGTGCCCTTCCTGCTTTATATGGGAATCGAGAACCTTGTCCCTATGCTCCAAATCTATCACCAACTGCGGTTCGACTCCCTTTGGGAACATATATTTGTGCATCGCAGAACGCCTGCCCACACTCAGATCAGCCTGCACTCTCCAGCGCTCCAGATAGACTCCGTAATAGCCCGGAGAGGCCTTCTCATCTAAATGGCTGAAAGGCGACTCATAATATTCATTGAAAATATAATCATGCGGAAAATCCCCCATCTCACGGCCGGCTTCCTGCTCCATAGCTGTCACAAAGGCTTGATAGTCGACAACCGGCATTACCAGCAGATCGCAATAATCGGCGCATCCGGTTCCGCTAAGGTGCGTATGCGAAAAACCCCAGATGGTGCTATCCGAATAGTGATAACCGGAGCAACCATCCCAATTGTCGGTACGCGTATCGGGGCTAAGCTGTATCATGCCGAAAGGATAGGCCGCCCCGGGAAATGTATGTCCGTGGAAATCCGTTCCTACGAATGGATTTACATATTTTATATATGAAACCTTACCACGGTCAAATATACCTGCAGCACATCCCAGCGGGATCAATATCGACAACGCTGCTATGAAAAATCTACGCATAGAGGTCTAATATATTTTATAAAACTTCTTCAAGCAGGGAGAGCCTGATACCGTTGGAACCCTTGATAAAGATCGAGGCTCCCTCCGGACGGTGCTTTTCAAAGTATTCCTTAAGCTTCTCCACACTCGTGAACAACTGCAACCTATCAGATCTCAGTTCTGACGCTGCTTTGCCAAATTCCCGCCCCACCAGCACTATATGCTCTAAAGATCTCTGTTTTTGAAGGAACTCCACTATGCCTTTGTGCTCTTCCTGAGAGTCGTCTCCAAGCTCGAGCATATCTCCGAGTATTACCCATTTGCGCTCCAAAGGAAGTTGAATGAAATTATCCAGGGAGGCGCGCATACTTGTGGGATTTGCGTTATAGGCATCCAAAATGAGGGTGTTGAAGGGAGTTTGGAGCATCTGTGAACGATGATTGGAGGGAGAGTAGCTTTCGATGGCCTTCCGGGCATTGCTGAAAGGAACTTCGAAGTATTCCCCTATAGCTATGGCTGCCAGAATATTATCCACATTGTAAGTACCGATCAGATTGGTATCAATTATTTGATCGTGCACCTTCAAACTCAGATAGGGCGAGTCTTCATCCCTACCGATCAAGGAGACCTCATAGCGGGTAGTACCATATTTACGGGTAACCACCCCCGGGCGATTGGCAAGCATCCCTTTGAGTTCATTGTTCTCTTCATTGAAGAAAATGATGCCACCATTCTGCCTCAAATAGTCGTAGAGCTCCCCTTTCGTCCTTTTTACTCCCTCAAATGAGCCAAATCCGAGCAGGTGCGCTTTGCCCACATTAGTCACAATACCGCAAGTTGGCTCAGCAATCTTTACCAGTGCCGCTATTTCACCCGGGACGCTCGCTCCCATCTCTATAATCGCTATTTCCGTCTTTTCATTGATGTTCATCAATGTCAGTGGTACACCTATATGGTTGTTGAGATTGCCCTCAGTAGCAACGGTCCTGTATTTCTGCGAAAGCACTGCGTCAGTAAGTTCCTTGGTAGTGGTCTTTCCATTTGTTCCTGTAATTGCCAGCACGGGAATATTGAAGAGGGTACGATTGTAGTGTGCAAGCGCCTGAAGGGTCTTCAAGACGTTCTCCACTAATATACAACTCCCTTTGCCCTCTCCGGGAGAGGCGCCATCGAGTGTTGCACGATCTACTATTGCACATTTTGCCCCCTGTTCCAGCGCCTGAAGCGCGAAATCGTTACCGTCGAAACGATCGCCCTTGAGGGCGAAAAACATAGATCCGGGGGGTATTTTACGGCTGTCTGTTGTCAGAGAGCCGCATTTCTTATATAATTTATAGAGTTCGTCAAGCGTAATCATAATAATTGCCCTCCTATATTTACTGTATACCGGTGGAGCCGAATCCTCCTGCTCCGCGTTCTGTATTTTCTAAATCATCCACCTCGACCCACTCCACCTTTTCATGGCGGGAGATCACCATCTGTGCAATTCGTTCTCCCGGATTGATGGTAAAGGGGTCAGGAGAGAGGTTTACCAGGAGTACATTGATTTCACCACGGTAGTCGGCATCTATGGTACCGGGACTGTTTGTGACTGAAATACCATGTTTAGCGGCCAGGCCGCTGCGTGGCCTTATCTGAGCCTCAAAACCTTCCGGAAGTTCGATGAAGAGTCCCGTAGGAATCATTGTGCGGCAAAGGGAGCCTAGTGTTACAGGTTCCTTTATATTTGCCCGCAGGTCCATCCCTGCGGAATATGGGGTTGCATATTTTGGAGTATCGAATGCAGATTTATTGACTATTCTGACTTTCATATAGCGGGATTTTGTTTCTTTTTTCTTTCAAAAATGACCATGGCGGCAATAAGGGCAGGATAGATGATCACAAGCAAAGCGTGAGTGATCAGTTTAGGCCAGAGAGTCATCTCCGGTAATAGCGTGCTAAGGGCATAAATAGCCAATGCAATAGCAACCAATAGGGTAATGCGACCCCACCTGTAAGGGATAGGGTAATGTTTACGACCGAGCAGCGTGCTGATAATCAACATCACCCCATAACTTGCAAGATGTCCCCATGCAGCAGCATGGTAGGAATATATCGGCATAAATACCACATTTACCACAATGGTGACCGCAAGGCCGGCCAGAGCGACATAGATGGCATAGCGGGTCTTTCCGGCCAGTTTATACCACATATCGACATTGAAGAGCATTCCCAGCAGGACATAGGCCATCAACATTACCGGAGCAATTGAGAGTCCCACTCTGAAATCCTTACCGATTATCAGCCTATTTCATCCATAAAGAGCATTATCGCAAGAAAACCGAACATACAGAAGGCCACAAACCACTGCATCACGTCAGCGTAGACCCTTTACTTCCACTCTCCCTCTGTTTCTGGAAGAAAAACGGCTCCGCCGCATACCTGAACATCTGAATGAAGAGCGACATTATCACTGCTATCTTGACTCCGGCCTGATAGACACCCAGGTCCGCTCTCCAGGTAAGAGGATCCGCATTGAGAAAACGCATCAATATCCTGTCGAGGAAATCATTCATCACTCCGGGAAGGCCGGCAATCATAAGGGGAAGGGAATATAGCAGCAACGGTCTCCACAACTTACGGTCGATACGGAATTTGAGATGCATCAAATCCGGCAGGAGCATCACAAAGGCAAATATGCAGCTTACAAAAATTGAGAAGATAGCGTATGTGAAGTCCGGAGTAGCGCTCACAAAATTGAGCAGCCAATGATCGGGATTTGCTGCAAATCGGGCCGGCATCACCAGATAGAGGATCAGATTGACTCCAACCTCAGTGAAGATCTTTAGGGTCTTGATGATGGCAAATCTCAATGCCTTATGCTCAAATCTCAGTTTTGCAAAGATAATGGCAGTTGAAGAGTCAATCGCCAGAATGGCGGCTACATAGATTATTATATTGGAAAACCCTTCATAGCCAAGTCCCGAGGCTATATCGCCCGCAAAGAGAGAGACACCTACAAAAAAGAGGAGTGAAAATAGCGTAACAATTACAAATGCGGTAGAAAAGACGGAGCGCTTTTCAACACCCTCCCTGCTGGCAAAACGAAAACAGCCCGTCTCGAGACCAAGTACAAGCACTACTTGAAGTATGGCAATGTAGGCCATGAACTCGGTCACCACGCCATAATCCGATTGAACCAAAACCCTGGTGTATAGTGGGACAAGCAGGAAATTGACTATTCTGGCCAATATCGTGCTAAGCCCATAGATTGCGGTTTCGCCCGCAAGCTGTTTCAATGGATTTGCCATCTTGGAACAATAATTAATTAGCAAACTTACGAAATAATCGCTAATTTTGGGATTCACAAACCCATAAATGTCATGCAAAAGAGATTATTATTACTTTTCTGCGCTACAGCGCTTATTATAGCCGGCTGTAAAGGCGGCAACAAATCCGGAAATGAGACTTCTGAGGGGATCGAGTCCATATCTTCCCTCTCCGAAGCTGATACTGATGAAACAATTGAGAATCAAGACGACATGAATAGAGAAGAATCAAAACTGCAGGAAGGCGACGATGCTGCAACAATCAAAGTTAATATCCCTGAGGAGCCAATCTACGCCATAAAAACCACAAAAGGCACAATCAAAGTAAAGCTCTACAAAGAGACTCCCATCCACCGCGACAATTTTGTCAAACTGGTCAATAAACACTTCTATGACGATATCCTTTTCCACAGGGTTATAAATGATTTTATGATACAGGTAGGAGACCCCAACACCAAGGATTCGACTAAGTTTGACAGAATAGGTATGGGCGGCCCCGGCTATACCCTCCCCAATGAGATCGCCCAGTGCGTAAAAGCCGGCAAGAGCCACAAAAAGGGAGCATTGGCAGCAGCAAGACGCGGTGATGCCGTTAATCCCGGCAAAGAATCCAGCGGATCGCAATTTTACATAGTACAGAGCGAAGAGGGCTGCAAACACCTGGACGGAGAATACACCATCTTCGGTGAGACCATCGAAGGACTGGATATCATCGATAAAATAGCCTCTGTGAAGACCGACCGCAACGGCCGTCCGGACAACGATATCTCCATTATCTCCATCACACTCGTAAATAAATGATGGATTTCCTCGAGCTTGTCAAAAAGAGCCGTAGTTACCGCCGTTTCCACCAGGAAAAGCCGGTAAAAAGGGAACATATGCTGAAAATGGTGGAGGCAGCACGCTTTTCACCCTCTGCACGCAATGTTCAGCCCCTAAAATATGCACTTTACTCCACACCGGAGCAATGTGAGATCATTTTCCCCACTCTCGCATGGGCGGGCTATCTGACCGACTGGGATGGTCCGCGCGAAGGAGAACGCCCCTCTGCCTATATCATTCAGCTCCACGATACGACCGTCTCCGCCACATATTCTTGTGACCACGGGATAACTGCTCAGAGTATTCTCTTGCAGGCAGTGGAGCTTGGATACGGTGGCTGCATCATCGGCGCGGTAAAACGCGAGGAACTTTCGGGTCTGCTGCATCTGCCCGACCATCTTAAGATCATCAATATCCTTGCTCTCGGAGTACCTAAGGAAAAAATAGTCGTAGACGATATTAAAGAGGGGGATTACAAATATTGGAGAGAGCCGGACGGTACCCACCACGTACCCAAAAGGACTCTCGAAGAACTTATATTTACACCAAAAAATAGCGATTAAACCCTATGAGATTCACTTTTAGACTTCTGCCGCTGCTTTTAGCTGCCTTTATTGTATTTTCCTGTGCTCCCAAGCAGAAAGGTCCCGACCCGCGCAACCCCTACGGACTTGAAATCATCAACACATACGAGGGATATCTTGAAAGTGTGGCTGCCGATCCCGATATGGAATTGGTGGATCTTAGCACCTTCATTCCCGGAGTAGTACTGGATATCCGTTATGCCACGGAAAACAATTTTACAGGCAAACAGATTTATACCAGTCCGGAAGCATACGCACGCCGTCCTGTGGCTGAAGCGCTGCTTGCCATTCAGGAAGAACTTGCCACACGCGGACTCGGTTTGAAAATTTTTGATGCGTATCGTCCTTACGCCGCAACTCTCTATTTTTACGAAGTCTATCAAGATACCGTATTTGTGGCCTCACCCACTAAAGGATCAAATCACAACCGGGGATTTGCCGTAGATCTGACTATCACCAACCTCGAAACCGGTGAAGAACTGGAGATGCCTACCGAATTTGATGAGTTTACGGAAGTTGCTGCCGCCGGTTATGGACCTTCCGATCTTATCATCTACAACCGCACCTTACTCTTTGATATTATGGTAAGACACGGTTTTACGCCCTACGATGGCGAATGGTGGCATTTTAACTATAGTAAAGAGAGGGATAAATATCCGATAATGGATATACCATTCGAAGAGCTTGACCTGAAGAAATAAAAATCAAAGCGAATTATTTTCGAATTTTTGAGAATTATTAGCGATTTTTTTCGCGTGGCACGCGGTTTGCTATTTATTAAATCGAATAGTTTTTTCATAGGTTAAGTTTTAGGTTAATAGAGATCAGCGGTGGCCATTCGGTCGCCGCTCCTCTTTTTAAATAGTAACCAATTCTTGCTTATTAGAGCCTATTTATAATAGGCCCTCGGGGATATTAAGAGTGATGTGTTCTTCTCCCCATTCAATTATAAGATCGTCGTGCAGAGGCAGGAGAACTTCCTCCCCTTTATGAATAACCGCAATATATTCGTTGCCGGCAGCGTTGGTATAATCGGTAATTACTCCTATTAAAGCATTGTCACCATCATACACCTCCATACCGATAATTGATAGCTCATCATCCTGATCTTCATCAAGAGTGACGAAAATCTCTTTACCAACTATCTCTTCCGCCTCTTCAAAAGTGTCGATATTTTCAAACTTCACAATCCATCGTCCGCCTTTCGCCTGATATGACTCTATAAAAAAGGGAACCGGCAGTCCATCGAAATAGATGAACACCGGTCCTTCAAAATTGATATCTTTTGGGTCGGATGGGGACAAGTTGATAACAACATCCCCTTTGTCACCATAAGATTTCGCAACCTTCATCTGAAACTATGCTTCAGCAACAGGTTCTGCGGTTTCCTCAGCAGGTGCTTCGGCAGCGGGAGCGGCCTCTACAGTAGGTTCAGCAGCTTCAACAGGGGCAACCTCTTCAGCGGCAGCTTCAGCAACGAGTGCCTCTTCTTCGGCACGTGCGGCAGCTTCCTCAGCAGCCTTGGCAGCAGCCTCTTCGGCTTTCCTCTTGGCGATAGCTTCGGCTCTCTCGGTATTTACCTTTGCCTCAGCGCTTACAGCAGCCTTTTTGGCCTCAAGATCTGCATTAAAGATATCCTGCTTTTTGGATTTGACTTTCTGCTCCTTAGCGGCCTTCCATGCATCCCATCTCTTGTCAGCCTCCTCCTGAGAGAAAGCACCCTTGGCAACACCCCCCTGGAGATGTTTCTTAAGAAGAATACCTTCGTAAGAGAGGATACGGCGGGCAGTTTCCGTGGGCTGAGCGCCCTTATTGAGCCAATCCAGAGCCTTTTCTCTGTCAATGGAGATAGTAGCGGGATTTGTGTTGGGATTGTAGTGACCGATCTGCTCGATCAGGCGACCGTCACGCGGAGCGCGGGAGTCAGCAACCACGATATGAAAGAAAGCATAATTCTTCTTTCCGCGGCGTGCAAGGCGAATTTTTACAGCCATTTCAATAAAAAATTAAAGTTAATAATTGTGTTAACTTCCTTATCTTCTCGAGAAAAGGTCTGCAAAGATAGGGATAATTAGGAGAAAACAAAAAAATCCTACGGAAATTTTCTCCGTAGGACTTTCAATCTGAAAAATCAAAATCAGCCGGCGCCTCTCACAAAATGATATGACAGCCGACCGGATCGGTAAAACTACCATAGAATTTCGATCAATTTCTTGAAATTATGCTCTCTTGTTCTGTGTTGAACGGTAAAGAGGTCAACTATCCACCAAATGCCGAGGCCTCCCAGAGTGATAAGCTTTAAAACTCCCAATCCGATATCACCAAGCATAAATCTATCAATTCCAAGCTGACCTAGAACAACGGAAATCAGTAGCATAACCACCGGATTTTTGTACTCATAAAACTGAATGATATCATTCTTCGAGTCCGAAGCAGTAGCCAGTTTCTCGCGTATAGTCGCGATCCTTGCAGAAGGGAAATAATCCCCTTTATAAGAAAGAAATGTGTCAATTTTTGGATTTTCCATAATTCTATTATTTAATTGTTAAGTGTTTTCAGCATACTCGTGTTATTCAGCATATTAGCCTTCCGGCCTTAAGCAAACCAATTTTATCCCAAATGCTAAATGCAAATATAATTAAAATATTATGCAATTTAAAGATAAGTTAAGCACAACCCTCTGATTTGCACAACAAAAAGAGCGGCCTGTAAAAAGATCAAATCAACTCTTTTCAGGCCGCCCATATATGTCTAACGATATAACTATAAATTTCCCGGTAAAAATGTGGTCAGAAAGCTCCCCTGCGGATTTGCTAAGCAAACTCCGCTATAAGCCAACCTATAATCCATATAGCACCTAAAACCAATAAAATTAGCACGATATATTTTCCTACATTCCACCCAATAGATATAGCAGCTCCAATCAATTTTATTATGAACTTGATAAGATAATAAAGCATTGCGGGTATTACTGCAATTCCAGCTATAACTGCCAGTATTATGAGAACAACTTTCATTGTGGTCTATTTATATATTAACACTGCGATTCTTATATATTAACATTCAGAGCAAGCAAGGAGACTAAAGAGTCTGCAAAAATTTACATTTGTGATCGCTTCAAATGCTGTTTTAGAAATGCTGTTTCTAAGTACTTTCAAGCGAGTCCTGTAGTATTCTACAAGGTCAATACTCTTGTCAAAATGGCGCTGAATCGGGTAATCAGTCCCCCAAAGGATCCTATCTGAGAGATTGCTATCGACCATTCTCAATATATCTTCCATAGGGGAAAAAGCAGTATCAGCCCACACATTAGGATATCTCTTAATCATATTAATGGTCTGTTCTACCGGTCTGCTGTGAGCAAAAATAAAGGTTACTTGTGGATTCTCCCGAACTCCTTTTTCAAATTCCAGTGGATAACAGCCATCATGCTCACCCGTATGAATTAAGAGCGGTAGTTGCATCTTATTAGCTAGCAAAGCAACTTTTTGGAAAGTGAGATGACTATATTTCCATGTTTCTGGATGCAATTGTGGATGAATCTTTAGGCAAGCCCAAGGAATACCACTATCCAAAAAGGTATCGAGCGTTCCATCTTCAAACATCTGTGGCAATATCCATAGTACCGGCAAAACCTTATTATGTGCAAGAG
Organism: Bacteroidales bacterium; assembly: GCA_040766795.1. Classification (GTDB taxonomy): domain Bacteria; phylum Bacteroidota; class Bacteroidia; order Bacteroidales; family UBA932; genus Cacconaster. The sequence continues at coordinate 53,209 of JAXGPW010000011.1, forward strand.
ATTTTAACTCTCTAAATTCCAAAATAACTTTATCGTACAATCCGGCGCAAATAGTTGTCGATGATACTGCAAAGTAGTCAACCCCAACCTGCTCCATAAAATTTACTACCTCTTGAGGAGAGGTATATATCTCATAATAATGCCCGCAATGAGTATGTGAGTCACAAATCAAAGCTCTATTGGTTTACCATAATACTCCTCATGTAATCTCTTCTGAAGAAAAGCCACATCGCAAAAGTGCTTATTTATCTGCATCATATCTCCTCCATTTTCATTGTAGTTGCGTACCAAACATCGCGCACAGAATTGACGAGTTTCACACTCTATGCACTGTGGAAAGTCAGCTTGAGTAATCTTACGCAACTCTTTGATTTTTTCGCTGTTTTCCCATATTTCTCTAAGTGGTTGCTCGTAGATATTGCCCAATACCATATCCTGCCAACCGGCACAAGGATAGACATCACCATTGGCAGTTATACAGCAATTATCATAGCCTACACCACAAAGAGGCTGCTTCTTGTAGCGCTCGAGGTCAAATTTTATCTCATCTGTTACAGGACGAACTTTAGCCTGCATCTCTTCATAATCTTTGTCATACTCCATAATGTCTCGCAACAGTTCCTCAGTCTCTTCTATTGATATTCGATTAGCAAGGTTCCGTGTATCAAGGTCCGCCTGTGCCATCATAATATAGTCGGTTTGGGCTTTAATCTTCAAGGACTTTGCGTACTCGAGAACTTCTCTGTATCCGTGCCTATTAGCCTTCATTATAGGGCAGGAGATCTGTACAGGAATGTCAGCAGCCACTAATTTTTCTATGGCTGCCTTGGTCTTGTCAAATGAACCTTGAACTGTTGTGATAAAATCGTGCTTTTCAGTGTCCATACTGTAAAGAGAAACTTGGATAAGCGATATGTTGAGGTGACGCAATGCCTCCACATCTTCATCTTTGAGCGCAATAAGATTGGAGAGAATTGTCACTTTAAAATCTTTCTCTCTCGCATAACGCACCAACTCTATCAAATCTTTGTGCAAAAATGCTTCACCTCCCGAGAAAGTAACATGAATACCGCCCATCTCCGCCAATTGATCAAGAATATCCTTTACTGTATCAGTCGGCATATCTATGCCTGTGCGTTTCTTTTCGTTGGGAATGTAGCAGTGAATGCAGCGCTCATTGCAGCGACTCGAGAGCTCAAACTGGATATTTGAGATCAACGGGCGCCCCTGTATCTCTTCAAGGAAAAAGTCTTGTGTATTCTCCGTTACCTTCTCATCGGTTGCCTGATAGAAATCAGACTCAAGTGTCTTCGGGTTGTCCATCGCATAGCTGAAAGTCTGCTCCTGCGCTTCAAGCAATTCAGGAGTCTCTGCGAGTAGCACAAAATGGTCTTTTGCAAGGCTCTCAGCAAACTCCATAAAGTCAGATTTAAGTGTCTCAAAATCCACTCCCGCATATATTTTGAGCAGACGGTTCACGATATCGTCCACCTCTTGAGGTTCTCGTTTGATTTCACGAAGCAAATCCGCCCCAAATGCATCATAACTGCGGTCATGACGAGTTAATTGATTTGTAATATATCCGTATCGCTCCGTAGTGCGAATAAAACTGTTTTTAGAAAGTTGTATTAGCATGGTTATACTATTTCAATGGTCTTGATTTTTGGAACAGAATACAAATCAGATTTAACTACATTTAAAGTGTTTTCAACCATAGATATCACCTTTTTTGCATAAGCGACATCACTGTCGGAAGTTATTGGATCAATTACTATCTTATCAATAAAACAATTTGAAAATGGTATCTGCACATAATCTGGCATACTCTGAAACGGCTCATTTACTTGAATTTGAGCTATGAAACGGTATTCTTGTTCATGTTTATAGGAGTTTCTCTTTAAGAATAGATACTTTAAATAAACATTGTAAAAATCTTCAAATTTGTAACTATCCTTCAAATTTGTTACCATGCTCCTTTGAGAAAGATATTTTATTTCTTGACCGTAGAATATTTTGTTGACTCCGTTTCCACTCTGGTCTTTTAAACAAATTTCTACAATTTTGCCTGCGGTAGATTCAATTTTCAGAACAATCTCTTTATCGTACTTGGATCGATAAGTATTCCACATCAACTCGCTTTCTTTTGCAGTCGTCCAACAAATTCCGAAGAACGATTCAGCAAATTTCCTCACATCTACTTTTTCTTGATTCTTATGATAATTATGTTTTGAAAGGTAATTCTCATATGGATCTTTCCATGATAATACGCTATTGAATCTAATTTGCTTTTTTACAAGCATTTCCAATAGATACATTAAGGGCATGTACCTATAAATTTTTTTGTCCCTATTCAATAAATTATTATTGCAGTTGCCAGTTAGTGGATGAATACACATTGTTTAAGGTAAATTTGTTTTATGACAATATTTGACTGTAATTAATTATCCTTCGTTAGGTAATCCTTTATATTTGTTTCAAGAAATTTCGAATATATGTCTCCATCAATTCGTATCACTTGCTTGACTATATGTTTTTTGCCATCTCTTTTTAAATAATCTAAAGCATCTTTTGCCAATTCTTCATTGGATTCCTTTTTTCCCATACACCCAATTGTCACATATCTGATATCTGGAGCACTCAAATTATCTACTAAAAATTGATAAAGGATCAACATCTGAGGACTCAATGCCCTCAGATGTTAATTGAAAACCGCCTATACTGCGCGATCACAAGCACGGCATTGATTTGCTCCAGCTGGGTGCCCATATGCGTGATCTTTCGCAGGACATCCTGCGACATAAGAGCCTGTAGGTAGGTTTTTAGCAATCAATTCTGCTTTTTTATAAGTTTTCATGATCTATATGTGTTTGATTTATTTTACTCTCTTTTGGATTTTCAATTTTCTCCGTGCCTTCACTCACGCAGAACGGCTTTCTCGTTTGTTATTAAAATATTTATCAATAGTCTAACTCTCAGATTTGAAATGTATCAACATATATTGATAAAGTAAATCTGACTGCGCTTATGTAAGCGAATCACTCCTTGTCGCAAATGAGACAAAGAGTCCCCTTCCGACAGGAGCATCACGGAAAAGTCTAAAAAAGTTTTATCTGAATTGTAAAGATCCCGCGACTATCAAATGGGTCGCAAGAAAGAGCCTCGGCACACCAGCGAAGAAGGGAATTCCCCTACCCCCCCCCCACGCAAAACATTGTGTTTCAATATATTAACAGAACCACACATAGTATGCACAAAGTGTTCGCTGTCAAAGGGTCTGAATGCGAATATGTAAAAAATCAACTGGATTTTTCCAAGTTTATCTTCCACATAATCCTCTGTTTTTTATGCCAAAAAGAGCGGCCTGACGAAGCAATTATCTCCTAAATCTATCTTGCAGGACTTTTATTTTCTCGATAATATCATTAAAAGTTGGTTTATTGGGACCATAAATCATATTCTCAAACATTGCCGCATAATCACTTTCCCATATTGAAAATATATCCTTATGAGGAACCAGTTGTATATTTTTGCGAATATCATAGGTATAATCCACATCTTTAACTGAAGTGAACACCTTTCTGTGGTGTTGGATATTATTCCACAAATCATCATTTGTATAACTGCTGTTAAAATCATATCATCATCATAGAGGTCATATAAATGACGTGATTTTCGTGCTTTTTTTATTATATATATATTATATTATTCTCTTTGTGTGCATAACTCCCTCCACACAGAAAGAGATTTCGTGCAGCAAGAATGCTTTTTCTAAAAATGTCTTTTCATTAGCTGCTGTCATAATATCTGAATCCACAGAGTTGTTTGAATGTTTGAGAAATTCTCTTCGACAAACTTCTGACCTTATTCACTTCGTATGGCTCAAACAACGAACGTGCTCCAATTTCAGGACTGTCGGGCCCATAAATAACTAAGTTCGCCGCAGAATCCTCTACTATATGTTATCAAATTTTTCGTGGTTCCGGATATGTATTGTCACCTTCCCCCTCTTCCTCAGGAGTTACTGTACATAATGAATCCAAGCCGTATTTTTCTATAGCTTTAACTAATTCTGTGTAAAAATCATTACAGACAAATAATGACGACTCTTTACGAAACGCCTTTAATTGTTTCTTTGTCAAATCGCCAGTAACACCAAAATAAGTGGGATCAATAGCAAGATCAATATCCTCTGAAAATCTATTGATCAGTTTTCCAACCTTGCTTAACGAGATTGCCACCTTTAAAGAAGCTTATCGGCAAATGGTAGAGTGAATACAATTTGCAGTATAGTAGTGACCCACAAATCCTTTTCAATTGTATAGGCCGGTAAACCTATACGTCCTTCAGCTGCTTTTTAATACTTGTCTCTGTTCCTCTACACTAAGATCAAAATAATTATTCATACGCCCTTTTAATTATATTTCTAATCCACACAGGCATTTGCTTGAAGTCCGCCATGACGGACTCTTTTGGCTCATTTTTCAACAATTCACCAATTCGCTTGACATGCCAATCTTCAACATTTCTTGCTTTATTGACTTAAGGGCGGATGTGATCAACATAGCTTCAGCGATTTTTGGAATGACATATTTTTTGGAACCCTGTTCTTAAATGTTATGCCACTTCCGTTATATAATGGGATATACCTTTCCGAACCATCCGTAATGAATACATAATTCATTGGTACCTGTGTCGAAAGGCCAAGTACATTCAACGCATAAGCTCCTGAGGGGACTATTGTCGCTTGATCTCGTCTCGCTATGGCTTCTGCAATTTGTTCGGATGAGGGGTAGATGATTCCCAGACCTAATTTTTCTTCTATTTCGGGATAACAGTATATACCTTGTACTTCACCCGAATTATTTTGCCTTCTTTATGAAGTCTTGATAGGCTTTGCCTGATAGCATCGAATGAGCCGAGGCCAACAAAGTCATCAGGAAAGAAAATGCTTCCTCTCCCCAGTTTCTTTATTGTTTGCTCAATTTTTGATGCTGTACCGGCCATTAATTTTATATTTTGTCACAAATATATGTGATTTTTGTGACAAAAACAAAAAACCTATAAAAATAAAAATCCTAAGGATTCATCAAATCCGTATTGACAAATCTGATGATGTCGTAGATGGATTCGATGGCGGCATCGGCAAGGTTAGTCGGTTCAATGAGTTTGGCCTTGTTGTAGGCATTTATGGCCTCTCCCAAAGTTATGGCGACGATAGATGCCGCCGAGCAGATACCGGGCGTGAGCACACTCAAGGTCTTTTCTTCAAATAATCATTCAGAGAGTCCGTGGCCTTCTCTATCTTGCCGTCCCTCAGCAATGTTTCTATTTCCTTTAATCCTGCCATATCATACAATTCCTGAAAATCCCATAAATGCCATTGCCATAATGCCGGCAACTATCAATGCAATGGGAACACCTCTAAAGGCCTTTGGAACATTGTTCAGGTCGAGTTGCTCCCTAATGCCGGAGAAGAGGGTTATCGCAAGGCCGAAACCGATTGCGCTGGCTACGGTATAGACCACCGGCTGGCTAAATTGAGCATGTGAGGGTCGCCACCGAAGGTAAATTCATTGTTTACAACGAGCAAAGCCACTCAGTACGGCACAGTTGGTAGTAATCAGCGGAAGAAAAATACCCAGTGCTTGGTAAAGTGCTGGACTGATCTTTTGAGTATAATCTCCACCATCTGTACAAGACCTGCAATCACCAGTATGAAACTCACCGTCTGGAGAAATCCTATACCAAGGGGCAATAATACATAGTACTGAAGCAGGTAGGTAACCAGGGTGGAAAGAAGCCACTAACAAAGGTCACCGCGGCCGACATGCCGAGAGCGGTACTTACCTTCTTGGAGACACCGAGAAAGGGACATACGCCAAGGAATTGCGACAAAACTATGTTGTTGACAAATACGGCGGATATGATGATAATGATGTATTCCATGATTATGCCTTGTTAGCGGTTACTTTTCTAAACAATACTATGAGGTATGCGAGCACGATAAATGCGCCCGGAGCAAGTACGAAGGCGAGCATTCCCTCTCCTTGGATAAATTTCCAGCCAAAGAGCGAACCGCTGCCGAGGAGTTCACGTACAAGACCGAGAATGGTCAGGGCAATGGTGAAACCAAGCCCCACCCCGAGTCCGTCAAAAGCGGAGTCTATCACGGAGTTTTTGTTGGCATAGGCTTCGGCACGACCGAGTACGATACAGTTGACCACAATCAGCGGAATAAAGATACCGAGAGTCTCGTAAAGTGAGGGTATGAATGCCTGCAAAAGCAACTGCAATATGGTAACGAATGCCGCAATCACAACGATGTAAGAGGGTATTCGCACCTCTTCGGGAATAAGTTTCGCAATCGCAGAGATGGACATATTGGAGAGCACAAGCACAAAAAGCGTGGCAAGGCCCATACCCATTCCGTTGATAGCCGACGTTGTAGTGCCTAATGTAGGACACATACCGAGGATGAGAACAAACGTGGGATTGTTTTTGATTATGCCTTCAGATATCAGTTTTAATTTTCCCATGGTTACTGCTGTTTTTGAAGTTCAACGAATACCTTGTAAGCCGCATCTACACCTTTGAGGAAAGCCCTCGAAGTGATAGTTGAAGCGGTAATGGCGTCAATCTCTCCTCCATCTTTTTTGACGGAAAGCTTGGAAGAAGCGGGATTCTTACCCACGATTTGAGTTCTGGTGGGAATTTCATCAGAAATCTGGGCGCCGAGACCGGGAGTTTCCGAGTGGGAAATCACAGACGTATTGTAGATTGTACCCTCTGCATTGAAGCCCACCATCATCTGGATGGGACCACCAAAACCGGATGCCTTTACCTTTATGGCGTATCCGACTATGGTGCCGTTCATTTTTGCAGGATACACTACACTGCCATCCACCTCAAAGACCTCTTCCGAGGGATTATTGTCACACTCAGGGACGACGGCTTTGATAGCGTTGTTGATTTTGGCCAGTTCCGCAGCCTCTATGGGAGCTTTTGTCACCGAATAGACAACTCCGAGAAGTGCAGAGCATACCAGACAGATAACCGACAGAGTTATCACCATACTTTTGAAAGAGGATTCCTTAGCCATGTTTCACCTCCTTTGCATATCTCTTGGGTTTACAATATTTATTTAAGAGAGGGACGGTCATATTCATAATTAGAATTGCAAAAGAGACTCCCTCCGGATAGGCTCCAAAATAACGGATAAGCACCGTAATGACACCAATACCAAAGGCATATATTACCATACCTTTTACGGACATCGGCGAGGTAACATAGTCGGTCGCCATGAAAATAGCTCCCAAAAGTACACCTCCGGTGAAGATATTAAAGAGAGGACCCGTGTAGATGTCAGGATTGATCAAATTGAAAATCCCGGTCATTGCAGCGATGGTACCCAAGATAACAAGCGGAATATGAGGTCTGATTACTTTTCTGATGAGGAGATAGACAAATCCGAGTATAAGGGCAAGTGCAGAAACCTCTCCTACCGACCCTCCGATCTTGACGAAAATCATCTCCCTGAATGTAAACTCATTTGCAGCAAAAATCTCGGGCAGGGTAAGTCCCGCAGCCAAACCTCCTGTGTGATTGCAAGTGGAGTTGCACCCGTAAAGGCATCAACACCGCTTCTGAACCACGATTCCGGAATCGACCAGTCGGTCATTAATGTAGGGAATGAGATCAGCAGGAATACGCGGCCAACAAGAGCCGGATTGAATATATTCTGCCCCCAGACCGGAAAGTCATTTTGACTATGCCTCATTGCGACAATTGCACCTATAAAGACAAGCCACCAGAAGAGCTGGGCGGAAGGTTGAGAGCCAAAAGGCAACCGGTTACTGCCGCAGAAAAGTCATTTATGGTAACTTTTTTATTTGTCTTAAGTATGAATTTTTGAATTACATATTCCACAAAAACAGAGGAAATTACACCCACAAGCACCAGTTTGATTGCCGAGAATCCGAAGAAATAGATGGAAACCAGCAGTGATGGCGCTTGGCTATCAGCACATCCCTCATCAGAGACTGTGTACTCTCCTTTACATGGAGGTGAGGGGCTGATATTAGAAGTCTTGCCATAGTTTACTTTTTAAGGGATCGGTTACGCATTATTGTCAAAACCTCTGCCTTGCTGACCCTGATTATGTCAAGCAGAGGAATGTGTGCAGGACAGGAGTAGAGGCAACAGCCACACTCCGATGCAGTCATGTACTTTCTCTTGTTCAAGTTCATCATATAACCCGCCTATACGGGAGAGTTTGTTGAGAAGATAGGGCTCCAGTCCCATCGGACAGGCTTCGGTACATTTTGCGCATCTGATGCAATTGCTCTCTTCCTTCCTCTTGGTCTCAGCTTCGGTAAGAAGCAATAGTGAAGAGACAGCCTTAAGAGTGGATGCCTCCAGGTTTGCCACAGCTTTGCCCATCATGGGGCCTCCGCAGACCAGCTTGTCCGCATCCTTCGGCAGGCCACCGATGGCATCGAGCATCTTTGAGAATGGAGTACCTACCCTGACGATGAAATTTCTATGATGGGGGACACAAGTACCGGTGACGGTTATAATACTGTCAATAAGAGGTTTATTCTTCTGAACCGCTCTCATATACTGCGAGTGCAGTACCCACATTATGAACTACCGCACCCACTTCGATAGGAAGAGCCAATGAGGGACTCTGTAACCGGTCAGAGCCTCGATAAGCTGTTTTTCTCCTCTCCCTGAGGGTATTTCTTCTTTGAGGGACCTACCTTAATTTGGGGATATTGGGATGCCGCTTTTGTCATGGAGGTTATGGCCTCGGGGCTTATTATCCTCTATGCCGATATAGCATTTCTCCACTTTGAGCGCCTTCATCATAATGACGGAGCCAATTACAATCTCATCCGGGACGCTCTCTCATTATCCTGTCGTCAGAGGTTATGTAAGGTTCACACTCTGTGCCGTTGATGATGAGCCACTCAGCCTTTTTATCCTTGGGAGGATTGAGCTTTACGTGAGTGGGGAATGCAGCTCCGCCGAGTCCCACAACTCCCGCATTCTTTATCTTTTCGAGAATTTCTTCCGAAGAGAATGGGATTTCTCTTACTATATCTTTACTTCTGTCAATCTCTTCGCACCACTCGTCACCTTCTACGGCTATCACAACATGCATTACGGGATTGCCCGCCAGATCACCTTTGGATTCGACTGCGGTCACCGTGCCTGATACGGATGAGTGTACGAAGCCTGAAATAAAGCCTGTCGGCTTACCGATAACCTGACCTGCCTTGACCTTATCCCTTTCTGTACCTACCGGCTCAGCCGGAGAACCCAAATGCTGCGCCATCGAGATATAAGCTACATCCGGTATAGGGAATGTTTCAATGTGTGCGTCTCGAGAGAGTTTATTCTCTTTAGGGTGGATGCCACCTATGGAAAATGTAAGTTTCATATTTGTTCCTCCCTAACTTTCATTATTTACAATAGGACTCTGCCCCTCTTCTTGCTTAGGTGCAACAGGCACCTTAATGGGAAAATTGACCGCCCATATAGCCTTGGTGGGACATTCATCCACACACTTGCGACACAGCTTGCATTTAGCCGGATCTATGTAGGCGAGGTTGTTTTCAAGGGTAATGGCATCAAAAGGACAGGCCTTGACGCATTTGCCGCAGCCGATGCAGCTAACGGAGCAGACCTTGCGGGCAATTGCACCCTTGTCCCGGCTCGAACAGGAGACATACACCCTGCGATTTTTAGGGCCTTTCGGGCGAAGTTCGATAATAGACTTGGGACAGGCTTTAACACAAGCCCCGCAAGCTACACACTTCTCCTCATCGACCTCAACGATGCCACGCCTTTCATCGATATGGATGGCATCAAACAGGCAGACATTGACACAATCCCCCTTGCCCAGACAGCCATACCTGCAACCGGTATCTCCGGAGTATAGGGCGGCCATCCCCTTGCAGGAGGCATATCCGTCGAAATGGTTAGTCTTCGGCCGGTTGTCCAGAGTGCCGTGACATTTGATGACGGCCACCTTAGGCTCAGTTTTGACTGCTTCCTTACCGAGAGCCGCAGCAACTTTTTCCATAACGGCATCACCGCCAACCGGACAAAACAGCGAACCTATCGCCGGGGCCTTGACAAGTGCATCGGCGAATGCACGGCAACCGGCCATACCGCATCCGCCACAATTTGCCCCGGGGAGCAAAGACTCGACTATGTCTACCCTCGGATCCTCTTCAACCTTGAACTTTTGCGCCACAAAGTAGAGAACAACCGAAAAAAGCAGCCCAAGCGATACCAAAGAAACAATCGTGTAGATAATCGTTGTACTCATTTGGATAGTTTTTCAATAGAAAAGGTAAAATATTTGGATATTTTGTTTTTGAACAGATAAACGAAAAAATAATAGAGGGCAAGGGTGGCGATAATAGTGATGCCGGTAACGAGCTCGCTGATGCCAATATTTGTAAATAGAAGAATAATGGCCATAAGTATAATCAAGGGGATGACGGCAGTCAACCAAATAGCTCTATGGCCAAGGGATGCCCTCAGGAGTACCTTCACCTCCTCTCCCACCTTATAATCACTCGCCAGAGTCGAAATGGACTGGGGAATCTCTATTTCTCTGACCGACTCATCCGAGGAGATGCAGACACCTTTGGCATGGCAGGATGCACAAGCCGATTTGTTGATTATCTCCACAGTAATGAACTCACTTGTAACGGAGGTCACCACACCGGTATTCTCTATATTATTGAATTTATCGGACATTATTCCACTTTGATAAGACTGGTCAAAGGATATTTAACTCCTTCATAAGTGCCTATGCGACCATTTATTGCACCTACTGCGACTGGGGCCGAAAAGAAAATGGGAAGTTTATTGGCATCATCGGAAAGCCAGATAAATACCTTCTCCTCACCATAGAAGACACTTTCTCCATCACCTTCTCCAAATGAGAATACGGACGTCTCCCCATCTTTTGTACGACCTTTTCTGGGGTTTACCGCAATAGCCAGCTTTATGGCGTTGAAAGTACCCACTTTAGGCACTCTCTTCTTTTCTCGGCCTACAAAACGTACCCGCATATCGAGGATATCTTTGTCAAGGGCTATGATAAAGGGTGCCGGCTTTCCTTTTTCGAGCTTTGCGAAATCCAGACACCTCACCGTAAAAAAGATATTTATAATATCACGGATCACATCATTTTCATAGTATGTGGTATCCCTGCGGGGGCGACCTTTCTTGTCAACTATGGCATTGAGCGTCTTGCCGCCATCTTGCCAGCTATACCAGTTCTTGGCATAAAAGTTACCTTCGCTCACATCTCTGTGAAAATAGAGGGGAGTGAGGTCCTTGACGTAGAACTTGGATTCATAAATATCCCTTACCTTAAAAAATGAATCCCAGAATTTATAGGTGGAGGCATGGGCCAACAGGTGATAATAGGGTTCTTTACCCTCCTCGGACTTTTCGGTAAAGGTAAACTTCACACTGGCAATATCCGCACTGAAACCCCATTTGTAATGGATAATCAATTCCATGTTTTCACCGCTTTGGAAAGGATAACCCTTTGTCTGGGCGGTAGCGCCTGCCGAAAATAAAAATAGAATAACCGACAGTAGCGCAAAAAATATCTTTTTCATCAAAATAATCGTTTTAATTAAAATCATCACTCAGACCCAATCCTGCATAATCCAGAGGCTCCGCACTATTCATCTTCGAACCGTGATATTCGGTACGGATCATCGGATCACCGGGCAATACGTCATCTATATCCACAAATCGTACCCTATCCGACTCAAACTTCATCGGAACATCTCCAACCGCACCGTTTCTATGTTTTAGAATGATGATTTCGGTGCCGCCAGCAATCAAATCATCGGAAGGAAGACCTACTTTTTCCGGACGATGGATAAACATTACGATGTCCGCATCCTGCTCAATGGCTCCTGACTCACGAAGGTCGCTCAGTTGGGGACGCTTATTGCCGCCACGCGTCTCCACGGAACGGTTGAGCTGCGAAAGAGCTATTATGGGAACATTGAGTTCCTTTGCAATCGCTTTTAAAGAGCGGGAAATGGCAGAGACCTCCTGTTCACGCATACCGCGAAGGTCAGGGGGTCCGGTCATCAGTTGAAGATAGTCTATGATAATGATTTTTACTTTATTGTTGTTGACAAGGCGCCGTGCCTTGGAGCGAAACTCATAAATGGAGAGTGAAGGAGTATCATCAATCCACAATGGAGACTTGGAGAGTCTTGCAACTCCCTCGTTGAGTTGACCCCACTCTGCACTAGTCATCTTTCTCGCTCCACGGATCTTATCGGCTTCCAAGCCGGTCTCCCCAATCATTACCCGCTTTACAAGCTGTGTCGCCGGCATCTCAAGTGAGAAAAATGCCACGGGGATATTGTGGTCGATAGCCATATTACGAGCCATAGTCAGCACAAATGCGGTCTTACCCACGGAAGGACGCGCCGCTATGATTATCAGGTCGGACTTTTGCCATCCGAAAGTGATCTTGTCTATGCCGGTAAAACCCGAAGGAATACCGCTGAGTCCATCCTCTCTTTGCTGGTTGATCTCAATCTCTCTGATAGCCTGACCTACGATATCTTTTATGGGAGAGGTCTCACGGCGCATATTACGCTCAGCAAGTTCAAACACTTCTTTTTCCGCAGTATCCACCAGATCATCGACTGTCATGGAGTCGTCAAAGGCGCTTTTCTGTATTTTGTATGAGATCGAGATGAGTTCCCTCTGGATAAATTTCTGGAGAAGGACTTTGGTGTGATAATCAATATGTGCTGCAGCTCCGATCTTGAGGGTAAGTTGGCTAAGGTATGCCGTTCCTCCGATCTCCTCAAGGTCCCCGCTTTTGCGAAGTTCGTCAGAAACTGTGAAGATATCTACGGGGTCATTGCGCTTGGAGAGGGTGGCTATTGCATCATATATTTTGCGGTGTGCATCTTTATAGAAACATTCTGCCGAAAGCTGGTCAAGAACATCTACCACTACTTCGGGCTCCAGCAGGAGCGCACCGAGGACAGCCTCCTCAATGTCGATAGCCTGTGGGGGCACCCGCCCTCCCAGCTCTTCGCCGAGGATCGCCAAATCCACCTTCCTATCCTTTTTACCTGAATCTTTCTTGGCCATATCTCACTTATTCTTCCTGTTTGTCAGGAGATTTTACAAGGATGCGACCGCAATGTTCGCAGATTATCATTTTCTTGCTTTCAATGACATCGAGTTCCCTCTGGGGAGGAATATTATTGAAGCAGCCTCCGCAGGCACCTCTTTCGACCGTTACAACGGCAAGTCTGTTTTTGGCACCTTTACGCACACGCTCATAAGCGTTGATGGTCCTCTCATCGAGAGTGGCAACCAGAGAATCGCGCTTGTTTAGCAGCTCCTCCTCCTCTTTGGCCGTCTCCTCAGTGATGGATTTGAGCTCCTCTTCCTTATCGGCAAGGTCCACTTGTCTGCCTGCAAGAGCAGTTTTGGAGTCATCCAGTAAGAGTTTTTTATCAGCAATGGTGGCATTGCCCTCTTTGATGTTTTTCTCGGCAACACTTATCTCGAGTTCCTGAAACTCGATTTCCTTTGAAAGAGATTCAAACTCGCGATTGTTTTTGACATCATTGCGCTGCTCTTCATATTTGGATATCGCCTTTTTTGACTCCTCTATCTGATGCTTGTACTCTGTGTTGTATTTTTCGATCTCCTTGATTTCGGCCATTATATTTGCAATGCGGGTCTTAAGGCCCTCGATTTCATCTTCAAGATCCTCCACTTCGAGCGGAAGCTCACCTCTCAGCAAATATATCTTGTCAATTTTGGTGTCAATATTCTGGATTTGATACAAAATTTGAAGCTTCTGCTCCATCTCCTTCGCATCGGTTTCGCCGGAATGTGTCGAAAGCGAAACGAAGGTTTCCCTCTGGTCTATAGGAGTAACCACTTTAGTTGCCTTTTTTGTAGCCATATACTTAGAAGTAAAATATTGGATTGTTATTATTATTCAAGAAAGTGTGGATTGCAAAGGTAGGAATTTTTTTGCTAAGAATTTCATACAACTTATCCACAATATCCCTCTCGCTCTCATAATGTCCGATATCCATCACCATAAAGCCCTCAGGGCAGAAAAAATGGTGGTACGAGACATCTCCGGTAATGAAAAGCTGCACACCGGCCTCTATCGCCTGAGGGATGAAGGACGAACCGCTCCCGGCACAAACGGCAACCCTTGAAACGGGCTCTCCAATGAGCCTTGAGCTGCGCAAACGCTCGATTCCGAAAGACTCCTTCACAAGGGCGGAAAGTGCCTGCGGCTCTATCGGAGAGGGTAGAGTGCCGACAAGAGCCAATAAGGTCTCATCGAGAGGCGTCATATCCTGCAATCCCAAACGTTTAGCCATCAGGGCGGTTACCCCACCTTCAGCCTTATCGGCGTTGGTATGCGCCGAGTAGATGACCATTCCATGCTTAATTGCAAGAGTGATGGCCTTACCGATAAATGTATCAGGATTGATCTTTTTGATGCCGGAAAAAATCAACGGGTGATGGGTTATAACCATATCCGCTCCCTTGGCCACCGCAGCCTCTATCAGCTCCGGGGTAGGATCAAATCCAATCATCACGCCCTTTATCTCCTGCTCGGGAGAGCCTATGCAGAAACCGGAGTTGTCCCAAGGCTCCTGCGTACCGAGGGGGGCGAATTCCTCGATAATAAGTGCTATATCTTTTGCTTTCATATCCAATTTCGGGGACTAAAGGGCATCCCGCACCTCAGTCAGTGAGGCGCGTATATTCCTGAGTATTTCTATGGCTTCACTCCTTCTGTCTACCTCATCCAATCCGAATTTCAACCGATTGCGGGCACCTTCAAGGGTCATACCCTGATCTCTGACCAGCCGGGCGATATTTCTTAGCGCATCAATGTCGGCTTCGCGATAGAGTCGGTTGCCCTTATTGTTGCGAGCCGGACGCACATATTCCGGGAAGGTGTCCGACCAGAAACGAATAAGTGAGACGTTTACATCAAACATCTTTGCCACCTGGCCATAGTATAGTAATGTTGTCCTGTCATCTCTTATCAATCCATAGATTGTCCGGTACTAAGCGCTATTATCATCATTTCCTGATAAGCCAATGGAGTAATGTTTCGGCGAAAAAATAATTGATCGGATCGACATAATTGCCATCAACTATAACTTCATAATGGAGGTGCGGAGCAAATGACGTGCCGCTATTGCCTACTCTACCGATAATATCGGACTGCTGCACTTGTTGTCCCTTTTTAACCATAATCTCTTGAAGGTGCGAATAGGTGGTAACCATACCTCCGGAGTGGGTTATCTCAATACGCCTGCCCCAGGCAGTTGCACCTCTGGTGACCGCAGTTACGGTGCCGGAGGCTGCCGCAAGCACTTCGGTACCTACCGGAGAGAGTATGTCGAAACCTGTGTGGTCCCTGAGCGTCTTGTAAAAGGGGCTGAACTTATTGCCCACCGATGCACCGGTTCTGGCGATGGAAAAGTCCTTAACGGGGATAATGGAAGGAATGGACCTCCAATCCATTTCACCGGCAGATAATCGGTGATTGATGTTTTCAATGGAATTATTGATTTTGCCTGAGATCGATTCGAGGCGGGATGCCCGGATATTGACATTCCAGATCAGATCATTCTCATCCTCTTCGTAAATGGTACCAAGATCAAGGCGAGCAGTATCACGACCTATCATATAGGTAGGAGGAGCCGATTGGAAGATATCATTATAAATCTGGCGATCCCTCGCTTCAAGCCCCTCGACTACGCTCTCGACAATATCCATCTGTCCCTTCATCCTATCATATTCCCGCTCCATATAATCCCCTTCGGCAATGAGCTGCTTTTCGCGGTCCGTGCTGAAAAAGAGAGCAAAGATAGCGTAATAGATAACTGCGACAAGCAGACTGAAAAAGACATACTTGCCCACAACAAGAAGAGCCCTCCATATAGAGAACTTCCTTTTGTCAAATCTGAGTTCCTCTTTGTTGTATAAAAATTTGGCCATATCTTACTTGCGGTCTTTACCCGCAAGAATCATGCTCTGATACTCTTCAGGCGAGATTTCATGGTCAAAATAGTTGCAAGGATTGACAGCCTTGCCCTGATAGATTACCTCATAATGGAGATGGACCCCCTTGGAACGTCCTGTAGTTCCCATTTTACCCACCTGTTCCCCACGAGTAACTCTATGGCCCGGTTTTACCGTAGCCTGATGAAGGTGTGCATAGCGTGTCTTGTAACCAAATCCATGATCCACGATCACCTGGTTGCCATAACCGAAGAAATTGTAGCTCACTTCGACTACGATACCGTCACCGGTAGCATAAATGGGTTCGCCGGTCTTGCCTGAAATATCCACCCCTTTATGCATTCTGATACCTTTGGTAAAGGGATCTGAGCGATATCCGAACCTGCTTCCCAGGCTGTTGCGAGGATGAGTAGAGACGGGAAAAATAGAAGGCACGCATGAAGCCATGTCACCTGCCCTTTTGGCTAACAGGGAAACCTCGTCAAATGAACGGGACTGTACGGCTGCCTTCTTTGAGAGTATATCGAGTCTCATCGCGGATGAGATTAGGAGGTCTGAATGTTCAAAATGTTTCAGGTGCGAATATCTATCCACGCCACCGAAGCCCGCATCGCGTACCTCCGATGAAATTTCTTCCATACCGAAAATAGGACGATAGACTATGTTGTCCCTCATCTCTATTTCATTAAGGATACGGTGACCTTCATCGAGCTTCTGATTGAGACTTTTGATTTGTGAGAGCAATTCCTGGTTGCGACTCTCAAGTATCATGGTTTTGGGTGTCTTCAGTGAGAGAACATCCGAATAAAGCCAAAAGTAAGCAGCGAAGCAGATAAAACCAAGAGCTAAAACCACACTAAACCTTAATAATCTGCTCTTTAGGGTAGTTTTTACTACTTCGTATGAAAGGGTTTCCTTGTTAAAAATGTATTGTTTTTTACCTAACATAATCAAATAACACCATTTATAACCCTGCAAAATTACACAATTTGGATAAAAAAACTAATTTTGCGATGAAAAATCATATTTTATTAACAAAGTTATTAACAATCTAACTACATGACATCTAACGAAACACGTCGTACCTTCCTCGATTTTTTCGCTTCAAAGGCCATACCGTGTTTACCTTCAGCACCTATGGTAGTCAAAAATGACCCTACGCTCATGTTTACCAATGCGGGCATGAATCAGTTCAAAGACTGGTTTCTCGGCAATACCCCCGTAAAACATCCCAGAGTGGCTAATACGCAAAAATGTCTCAGGGTAAGCGGCAAGCACAATGACCTCGAGGAGGTCGGCCACGACACCTATCACCATACGATGTTTGAGATGCTCGGCAACTGGAGTTTCGGTGACTATTTCAAAAAAGATGCCATAAACTGGGCTTGGGAACTTCTGACTGAAGTTTACAAAATCGATAAGGACCGGCTATATGCCACAATATTTGAGGGTTACGCACCGGAAGGCCTCGAAATGGACAAAGAGGCGCATGATTTATGGCTCAAGCTCCTCCCGGAAGAGAGAGTTATTCTCGGCAACAAAAAGGATAACTTCTGGGAAATGGGTGATACAGGTCCCTGCGGCCCTTGCAGCGAGATCCACATAGACCTCCGCAGCGATGAGGAGAGAGCAAAAATCCCCGGCAGAGAAATGGTAAACCGGGGACATCATCTGGTAATAGAGGTATGGAATCTCGTCTTCATACAGTACAACCGCAAATCCAACGGCTCTCTGGAGCCTCTTGCAGCCAAACACGTAGATACGGGAATGGGACTTGAGCGCCTCTGTATGGTATTACAGAACAAACAGAGTAACTACGATACCGATGTATTCACCTCCATGATTGAGGCTATATCGAGAGTCAGCGGGGTAAAATATGAGAGCGACACTAAAGTGGGAGTAGCAATGAGGGTTATCGCAGACCACATCAGGGCCATCTGTTTCTCTATTGCTGACGGACAGTTGCCCTCCAATGTCAAGGCAGGCTATGTTATCAGGCGTATCCTTCGCCGTGCCGTCAGATATGGCTATGCTTTCCTCGGCATGCACGAGCCATTTCTGTGCAAACTCGTACCCCAACTTGTAAGTGACATGGGTGAAGCCTTCCCCGAACTGGTAAAGCAGCAAGATCTGATCGTAAATGTGATAAGAGAGGAAGAAGATGCATTTTTACGCACTCTCGACAAGGGCATTCGCCTTATGGATTCCATACTGGAAAAATCTGCGGAGAGCAAACAGATTTCCGGGGTTGACGCTTTTACTCTCTATGATACATTTGGATTTCCAATTGACCTGAGTGAACTTATTGCCAGAGAGAAGGGCTACACAATAGATATGAAGGGCTTCGAAATCGAACTTGGCAAACAGAAGGAGCGTGCGAGAAATGCTACTGCCATCGAAGAGGGTGACTGGTATGAGATTGCCCCCTTCACTTCGACAGGGTTTGTAGGTTACGACACCCTCGAGGCAGAAGTACACATTATGAAATACCGTACCGTCAAAGCCAAAAACAAAGAGATGTTCCAGTTGGTATTTGACAAAACCCCTTTCTATGCAGAAAGCGGAGGACAGGTGGGCGACAGCGGTACAATTGAGTCGGCGAGCGGTGAGCTTGTCACCATTTTGAATACCATCAAAGAGAATGAGCTCCCCATACATATCGCAGATAGGATTCCCCAAAACATCAGGGAGAGTTTTATTGCAAGAGTGAGTGAAGAACGCAGAATTGAAACGGCAAACAATCACACAGCTACCCATTTGCTGCATCACGCTCTGCGACACGTACTGGGCAACCATATCGAACAAAAGGGTTCTTCAGTCAGCGCATCTTCATTCCGTTTTGACTTTTCTCACTACGAGAAAGTCTCCCGAGAGCATCTGAGAGAGGTGGAAAAACTAGTCAATAGCCTTATCCGTAAAAATATCCGGAGAGAGGAGTTCAGAAACATAAGGGTTGAAAAGGCACACGAAATGGGAGCTATTGCACTTTTCGGAGAAAAATATGGGGATAAGGTACGCGTGATAAGGTTTGGGGACTCTACGGAACTTTGCGGCGGCACCCATGCTCCCTCTACCGGCTCCCTTGGCTATTTCAGGATACTGAGCGAAACAGCCATTGCTGCGGGAGTCAGGAGGATCGAGGCTACGACAGGCAAGCATGCCGAGGCGACGGTATATGAGATGGATGATAATCTTATCACACTGGGAGCGCTCTTCAATAACAATCCAAACCTGCTCGGTTCAGTTACAAAACTTATCTCAGATAACGAGACTTATAAAAAGGAGTTGGAAGAGGTGGAGAAAGAGCGTGCCATAGCACTTAAGAAGAGACTTATCGAAGAGAGCAAGGTAGTCGATGGCATACGCTTGATAACCCTCAGAGGTGGTAGCTTCAATCAGGATATGGTCAGAGAAGTGGCATTTATGCTCCATAAGGAACTAACCTCGGCAGTATTCATCGCTGCAATACCCTCAGGTGACGGCAAGGCAAATCTTACATTGATGTACACCGATGATCTTGTAAAAAAGGGAGCCAATGCCTCAAACGACATCAAGATAGCTGCAAAGCTGATCCAGGGAGGCGGAGGCGGACAAAACTTCCTTGCAACAGCCGGTGGCAAGAATGTTGAGGGGCTTGATGAGGCAGCAGATAAATTGGAGGAGATTGCACTCAGCAGATAATGAAAATAATTGACCGGTTCCTAATAAAGAGGTTTATAGGCCCCTTTTTCCTTACCTTTTTCATCGTGATATTCGTACTCTCGATGCAGTTCCTATGGCTCTATATAGATGAACTGGTAGGCAAGGGACTTGGAATCGGTGTGATTTTGGAATTTCTGGGCTGGGCATCGGCTACGCTGATTCCGATGGCGCTACCTTTAGCCACCCTACTGGCCTCCATTATGTCACTCGGAGGGATGGGAGAGCATAACGAATTGCTCGCCATGAAGGCCGCGGGTATCTCTCTCGGTAGAATATTGATGCCAGTGATGGTGCTTTCGGGATTGATTTCCATCGGAGCATTTTTTGCTGCCAACGACCTCGTCCCCGTATCGTACAACAAGATTTACACTCTTCGCAACGATATCCTCCATACAAAAGATGAGATTAAAATACCCAAAGGAATCTTCTACGACGGTATAGACAACTATATACTCCGCATCGAGGAGCGCAACGACGAGACCGGAATGATGTATGACATCATAATATATGACCATACACTCCATGACGGCAACAACAACATAACTATTGCCGATTCCGGCAAAATGGTTGTCACTTCCGACAAACAACATCTGATATTTGACCTCTATAACGGTATGTCATATAAGGAAGAGAATAAGATGACCTATAGAGATACCTCCATAACCCTCAGTAAACTTCAATTTGAAGAGCAACAATTGATTGTCGCTTTGGAAGACTATACCTTCACAAGATCCACGGACGACCGTTTCAGTGATGAAGTGATGTCTAAAGATCTGAAGCAGCTCAGACATGATTGGGATTCGATTTCGGTGGTCTTTGCCGAATTGCAAAAAACGCAGCAAAATAGATTTTTATCAGGGTCGGGAATGAACTATCTTCATCAGCTGGACACCACAATAAAAAGGGATTTCGCAGGATGGCTGAGTATTGACACTCTATATGCCTGGGTTGCTGCCAATGACCCCGTCCAGAAGGAGAAGGAGGCTTGTCGTCAGGCGATGGACAGACTTACCCTCGCTATGGATCTGGTGGGCAATTTTTCCAGAGAGAACTACCGCTATGTAGACCCACTCAAGAGGATTGATATAGAGAGTTACCGCAAGTTTACCCTATCTCTCGCCTGCTTGCTGTTTTTCTTCATCGGAGCGCCGCTCGGAGCTATTATTCGTAAGGGAGGCCTTGGTACTCCCGTCATTATTTCGATATTCTTCTATCTTGTATACTATATCATTGATATTTCGGGTAAAAAACTTGCGAAAGATGGAGCGATGACGCCATTTGCAGGTACTATCATTTCAGCTGTAGTATTGTTGCCGATAGGCATTTTTCTTACCAGGCACGCAATCAGGGATTCCAGCCTTTTCAATATAGATTCTTACAAGGTATTTTTCAAGAATATATGGGATTATATAGTCAAGATTTACCACAAGGTACGCAATTTCTTCCGTAAGGATAGGGGTCGCATCCGCATCGTCTATATGGGTACTCCCGAATTTGCGGTAGCACCGCTTGAGAGTCTTCTCGCAGAGGGGTTTGATGTAGTGGCAGTAGTTACTGCTCCCGATAAGCAGAGCGGGCGCGGACTCAAAATCAATGAAAGCGCCGTCAAAAAGTGTGCATTGGAGCATAATTTACCGGTACTCCAACCGGAGAGGTTCAAGGACCCCGAATTTCTGGAGCAGCTCGCCTCTTTCAACGCCAATCTCTTTGTAGTGGTAGCCTTCCGAATGCTGCCTGTAGAGGTGTGGTCAATGCCTTCTCTGGGTACATTCAACCTGCACGCCTCCCTCCTGCCGCAATACCGCGGTGCGGCTCCCATCAACTGGGCGCTGATCAACGGAGAACGCATCACCGGAGTGACAACTTTCTTTATAAATGAGGAGATTGACACCGGCAAAATACTCTTTCAGGAGAGCTACTCTATCGAGGAATATGATAATGCCGGTACCCTGCACGACAAACTTATGGAGATGGGAGCCGCTCTGGTAGTGAAGACAGCAAGCGCCATCAGGGATCGCACCGTACGGCCGGTGGCGCAGGATACCCAATACATGGCACTCAGACCCGCACCCAAACTCAGCCGGGGACTTGCGCGCATCGACTGGAGCAGGGATGCCCGAGATATTGTAAACCTCATCCGAGGACTCAGCCCCTACCCCTGCGCTCATACGACCTTTGTTTTTGAGGAGCAGCAGCTAGGAGTCAAGATCTTCGAGGCCTTTGTGAGGGAGAAAGATCAGGAGAATGAGGATTGGGGAACTATCACCTCCGATGGCAGCAGCTGGCTCGAGATTAAGTGCGGCACCGGATCGGTGCGTATTTTAAATCTTCAGATTGCCGGCAAAAGGCGGCTCGATGTAGGAGAGTTTCTTAAAGGATTCCGTGAACCGGAAAAATATAGGGCAAAATAAGTTGCAGCTATGAAGAGAATTGTAATACTTGCAGACGGGACCTATCCATCTTCAGAGAAGACTCTGAAAATACTCCGCACTGCGGAAGTCCTCATCTGCTGCGACGGTGCCGCAGAAAAGGCCATCTCGAGGGGAGTAATTCCGGATTTCATCGCCGGTGATATGGATTCGATGCCTATAGAGTTGCAGAGAGAATACTCCGATATCATCAGAAAATCGGATTGCCAGGATACTAACGACCTTACCAAGGCTGTGGAGCTGGCAAAGAGCTTCAACCCCTTACAGGTGACCATTCTCGGGGCTACGGGCCGAAGGGAGGATCATGCTCTGGGCAATATTTCGCTCCTGGCTGAATATGCGCAGGAGTGCCCTTTCCCTGTGGATATGGTCACAGATCACGGCCGATTTTTTACGACCAAGGATAGCACCGTTTTTGATGCAGCTCCCGGCACCGCCATTTCATTTTTTACCTTCGACCAAAGTCTGAGCATAAAATCGACGGGGCTCGAATACCCCCTCGATGAAGTGATTTTTGATTCCTCTGAAAGCCTCTTCAACATCGTATCGGAGAGCAAGGTTTCGCTCAAATTTTCCCATCCTGCCATTGTTCTGATTTTTGAAGCGGAGTAGCTAACCCTTAGGGTCTTCAAATAATTTTGCGGGAATAAAAATTATTGATTAATTTTATTTCATAATATTCTGACATTAAGAATATTATGAAATGGGTGGTGTCACAAATACAGAATCCCAATAAATATCAATTAAACGAGAGATGAGAAAAATTATAGCATATTCAACAATTTTAATACTATCTCTATCTTGTAAAAGCCAGCAATTTAATGTTGTTTCTTTGTGCGGTACATTTGAAGGAGTAGAGGGCGGGGAAAATCCATTGTCTACTTACGTGGTGTTGGAATTGAATATGGATAATACTTGTTCGTTGAAAAAAACTTTTGATTTGTCAAAGATTGAATGTCGAGGCGAATGGACTATAAATGATGATGTAATAGAGATAAGGTGTAATAATAATCCTGTTTTGAGCGATGTTGAAAAAGCATTGCAGGGAGGAAGTTATATTGAAGGAACTCTTAAAATAATAGTTTTGAGTAAAAACAAATTAAAATTGGGCAATACCGTTTTGAAGCGGAAGAAATAGGCAGTTAAAGCCCCGCAGTTTTGCGGTAATAAAAACATTAATTACCGTTGGAGCAATGAAAAAGATATTTGCAATTATAACCATCTTGTTTATGGCTAGTTACATTTATTCGCAGGAAGCGGTATATGTAAAGGGAAAAGGATATGAAGGTTATATTTTTCCAAAGGAACATTCGATTTGGGGTTTTCCGCCCGAACAAAATCGCTATACGCCAAATTTAGAGGATATTGCGCTAGCGGAAAAAATTTTGCGAGACAGTATCGGAACCGATTATGTGAAATCAAATCAACAAGCATATAGGAAACCGCCCATAAATAATAAGACGCTTAAAAAATATGTGCGTCAATATGTCGGATATGTAACGGAAGAGTGCGAAATTATCATTCATATTTACTTAAACAAAGGTATCGAAACGGATAAAAACAAATTGTCGGAAGAGATAATAGCAATTTTTGGCGGAGGAAGCAACCATTGGCATATCAAAATAAATATATCAACAAAGGAACTATTTGATATGCAACTCAACAAGTAGCAAATATATTAACAAATAGAGCGTTAAAAGATGAAGAGGAAAATAAAAGATAATAACTTTATAACACTTCTTGGGATCAAAATAAATGGTGGAGTATTAGTTGCAATAATAATTTTCGCACTTTTTTTCATCTTTTACGGTGTCCGTACATTATATACTAAGCATAAGTTAGAGAATGGAAAAACAGAGATTGTTTTTGCTGAAATTATTGATGCAGGAATAAGAACACCAGGAGGGCTTGGAGCTAAATCTAAGGTAGGATATATAAGATTTAGATATTTTAATAATGGTAAAGAAGTTATTCGCTCTACTGAATCTTTTGAGATAAGAGATAATATAGAACAATATCGAATTGGTTATTGCATTGAACTTTTGATTAGTTAGGAAGATGAAAATATTTATAAATGGAACAAATCAAAAGGGACTTTCAAATGCCAATGCTACTCTCGTAATAATAGAGAGCAGCCGGATATGTATACAATCAAAGAAATACGCGGTCACGATTTATTTGATATAGTTTATTCTCAAAAAAATGATTCTATCTTTAAGGTTATCAGTTTAAGAGATAGTGCCATTTCAAACTTAAAACCCCTTGAAGTAGGGGAAAAATATCAATTAGACTTGATACGGATATATCCTGACAATAACAGCGAAAAAACAAGAATCGGGACAAAAGATAGTTGTATCGTGAGTGTCGAAAAAAAGTATCATTATAGTTTGTATTCAGCAACTAATTTGAATGGTTTGTACTTATCGGAACCCCATAAGGATAGTACCGAGCTGGCAAGTAAATTTTACGTTTACGAGATTGAAGGCGACGCAATTCAAAGAAATAATAATACATCACTGACTGTTATTTATTTAAAATGATAACGCTTCAAATTCGTAGGGTCAAAATTTTAGCAACATGAAAAAATTACTTCTCATCTCTATTGTACTTAGTTTTTCAATATCTACTCTTTATTCTCAGCATAAAACTATTAAAGGAAAGGTAATTTATGATAATCAATTAATGGGATGGAATTATTACTATTATCACTGCAGTTGGCAGGAGGACGCAAGAATCTTATATTAAGATTACTGTCACGGGGGACTAATAATTCAAACAGACTTTGAGGTTACACAATTATGTTTGATAAACTGGCATTTGCAGACAATAATGTGATGACTAACCGCTACCTCTTCAATGGCAAGGAACTTGAGAATTACACATTAGGCACCACATATCTCGGCACACTCGACTACGGCAAAAAACCCCGAAAACCGTAAGCTTTCGGGGTAATATCAGCAACAAAGACTCTGAGATTTTACTCCCATCTAAGCCTTTTGACGGTTTTAATCATTTCGCGTTTCATCCTGGGTGAAAGCTCCTGAGTGGCAAGCCATCCGTTGATTGCGTTGGCGATCTTTTCCCTTTCTACCGAATAATTGAACCAACCGAGGGCTTCAATCATCACAAGGCGGGTATATTCGCTCTGAGAAGCATTGCCGGCGACCTCAAGCAGCTCATCAACCTTCCAATGGAGAGGGTTGTTGCGCAGGGTCCTCATTTCGGATTCTCTTTTTAGATCGTCCGCATTTAGATCCTTGATGGTCTCCATCATCTTGGGTATATTATTGAAGAAATATCCCATATTTTCAGTAATATCTTCGGGCACCTCATCGTGTTTTAATAGACTTAGTGCGCCTTGCGACGCATATTGTGTGCGAACAACTTCATGAGAATGGCGCACGATATCGATAAGCTCATCTTTACAATTCTCCGCTCCCATTTTTCCCGCATAGTGGCAGGATTGTCTTCGAATCATCTCGAAGGGGTCGAAAATTCCTTTTTCCACCACTTTGAAAGTATTCTCATCCACAAAAGGAGCGATTGCCGTCAGTGCCTGAAGACGCACAATCCAGGATTTATCCTTCTCAAAGATCTCAGCCAGATCGGCAGAGAGCAGCTCTCCAAGCTCGGTGAGTTTTTTTACTGCCATTGCGCGGAATATCGGCTCCCTCGAACCGAGAAAATCATTCCAATATTCGCTGCTGCCGATACCCTCATTCTTCATTTTTCCTTCAAGGATATAGGAATGAAATGCGAGTGCGCGGGAAATCTCCGCTGCATCCACTCCTTCCGGAGCTGTAAACCGAAAAGTGGGATCACCGATCATATGTGACTCGAGATAACAAACTTCCTTCTGCCAGAAACCTGCTCTGATGCCGAGTGCCAGGTAGCCGATAAGCTGATCGGCCCATTTGTCCTGAAGCACGTTGACTGTATTGCCCTGGGCCACCACATTGCGTCCATCATTGAATATATGATACCCCGCAACATAGCCCGTCTGGTGGAAAGAGCCGTTATAGCAAGCATTGAATATGGTCAACCTTGCGCCGGTTTTGAGCTTTTGGATATCCTCAAGTACAATATTGATGTTAGCGGATGCCAGTGAGTCGTTGATCCTTTCCGCTTCCAATGCTTCATCCGAGAAGAGTGCAGGGTCCAGATGATAGTGCTCCGTCATCTCCTGGATATACTCCTCTTTTTTGTCGGGATTTCTCTTTACCGCACGGCGTAGGTCATTTCTAAGGGTGCGTTTGAGGGATTCGATGTTCTCTCCGATAGTATATGCGGGAGCAAGACCATTGATGTATTGAGTGTCGGGAGCTCCATGCTCGCTGAACATCATTACATCCGTCTCCGGACGCTGAATCTCGTTGTACAACTTAAACTTCATATAGTTGTCCTGTCTGAAGTTGTAGAATTTGTTGCCGGATGCTTTTTTGAATGCTTGCGGGAAATATTCCCTGAAAAGCATGGGTTGCTGTCTCCAGACATTCAGGCAATCGGAGTTGTAACCATGGCCTGCAAAGAAAATGAAGTGGTCGAGGGGATTAACCTCTTTATGAGCGGCAATCACCTTTCGCAGATATTTTCTCATAACTTCCATCTTTTCTCCGGGAAAATTCTCGGGGACACGCATACGTGCGGAGTAGAAGGTGGGGTTGAGTTTCTGGGATCCATTCTCGGTCAGGTTGTAGTAAAACCAGCGGGGTTTGGTCTCATCCTGCTTGATAAACTCGAAATCGAGGTGGAGGTCATCATAATATCTGTCGGAGGTAACGGATGACTCTTCCATCGGGAAGGTGTTCTCGTTCATCTTGAATGCTGTGGTCATAAACTGAGCCTGGCGCACTCTGGCGATGGGAATATCGCCGATGAAGACCATACCTTCGAGAAGAGGTTTTTTCTTGGAAAGGGCAATTATCTGAGCTTTTACATCTTCGGGTCTTGCCCAGTCGGAATAGAGTATATAGGTACCCAGGCCTTCGCTCTGAAGCACTTCTCTGTAAGCATCTATTTCCGCTTTACAGGCATTGTATGTCTCGTTGTCCACAAAAATGGCAAAAGATGTGCTCGCCTTAGGGTCACATTTGACAATGTTAACTTTTACTTTTGGTACTACAACATCTTTTGCTTTAGCTGTGGCAACCGCCTTGGCTTTAGTTGCGGCAACCATTGTGCCCGCCATAAGAATAGCACAAATCAAA
>JAXGPW010000012.1:0-67082 GCA_040766795.1 Bacteroidales bacterium
ACTTGAGGTGACCTATACCGAACCTGCGGTCAAGGGTGATACCGCTTCCACCAATGCTATGAAGGCTGCCACTCTTGAGACCGGTGCAGAGATTATGGTTCCCCTTTTCATCAACCAGGGTGACCGAATCAGAGTGAACACTACCGACAGGTCTTACGGTGAAAGAGTAAGGTAATATTTTTATGATGACTTAACCTTCTACATACATAATATACGTTATGCGTAAATTTTTTATAATCTTAATGTCCATATTCGTAGTTTACGGATGTGGACGTTTTTCATCTACTGATCCTTCCATCAATATTACAGAAGATGAAAGAGAGGCGAGGATCGCCATTGATTTTTCCCGCGATAGCAATTACATTGTCAACTATCTGAAACTCTATTATCCGGAGCTGACGGCAGAACAGGTTGCTGCTTGGGAGGCTACAAATGCCCTTGAAAATAGGTATATAGAGGGGCAAAAGCGCTATTTCCGCAATGCGGGGCGCAACCTTTTCCGTATCGACAAAGAGGCGAAAAAAGTATTTGAACAGGTTGAGGGCGTACAAGTGGATCAGCTTCACCTATTCCTCGACGGGTACAACAAAGAGGTAATTAAGGCAGCAAGGGAGCATAAGAAAAGTCTGGTGCTTCCCGTAACAATGACCATCAAGTACACTCTGACTGTCAAGCCCGATGTGGTTCCCGACAGTACGGTGTTACGTGCATGGATGCCCTATCCCCGCGGGGACCAGAATAGCGTCAAGGATATCCGCTTGATTTCTACTTCTGAGCCGGAGTATAAAATCTCTTCGGACAGGTATGTCCACAAGAGTATCTATATGGAAAAAATCGCTGTAGCCGGACAGCCTACGGTCTTTTCATACGAACTCTCCTTCAAGGGATACAATGAGTGGTATGATTTCAATCCGGAGGATATAGAGCCTTATGATACTAAAAGTCGTCTCTACAAGGAGTATACAGCTGAGAGGGCTACCCATGTGATCTTCAGTGACCGTATCAAAAAGATCACTGATTCTATAGTTGGCACTGAGACCAATCCTTACATTAAGGTAAAGAAGATCTACCGCTGGATTGCCGACAACTATCCCTGGGCAAGTGCGCGTGAGTACTCCACTGTGGAAAATATTCCCGAGTATGTGCTTGACAACAAACATGGTGATTGCGGGCAGGTTGGTTTGCTTCTTATCACTATGGCTCGCTATGCAGGGGTGCCTGCAAGATGGCAGAGCGGCTGGATGCTCCATCCAAATAGTGTCAATATGCACGATTGGCTCGAGGTTTATTATGAAGGAATCGGATGGGTGCCCACCGACCAGTCATTCGGACGCGGACGTTACAATGTCATTGACAATGATGACGAGTATCACTTCTATACAAAGGGTCTGGATGCTTTCCGCTGGATTGTCAATAGTGACTATTCCGGTGAGTTTTCTCCGGCCAAGAAATTTATCCGTAGTGAAACCGTAGATTTCCAGCGCGGCGAAGTGGAGTGGGAGGGAGGCAATCTCTATTTTGGATAAATGGAGCGGCTGGATTTCCGATATTCAGTATAAATACGAGGATAAGTAAGTATTACGCGTTATTGGTTCAACGCTTGATTGAGCTCACGCCTGATTTTGCTTACACCCGGGAAGCCGACTGTGTGGTAGGGATTGGTTCCCTTCACGGTCGATAATTATGTAAGTGGGTACCTCTTACGTTCAGGGTGTCGCAGAGATAATCCCATTGCTCGGCACTTAAACGGTGGTGCACCCCCTGCATGTCTGCGATCATATTTTCCCATGCGATTTCGGGCGAATTTTCTCCGGCAATGTATAGAAATACTACATCTTTTTCGGCAAATTCCACTTTTATCGGTTGCATGATAAGATTTGCTACCAGACACGGGCCACACCAGGTAGCCCATATATCTACCAATATTACTTTTCCTTCAAACGGTTTTATTAAGTTTTGGAACAGCTGAGCATGTTCTCCCTCTTTAATCTCTTCATTGTCGTTATTTCCTTTATTCTCTTCCATCAAATCGACACCGTATATTGTATAATAATCGTCGCTATCGCTGCCTATGAAGTCGAATGTGGTTGTCTCAATCGGAAGCGGATCAAATATCAGTTTAAACCGGATTTCACCCGATTGTGGCATCCAAAAGAGTAGATCAAGTTCAATGACTTCGCTACTGCGTATCATATATTTTTTGCCATCGGCCAAGAGATAGGTATCAGAAACGATTTTAATCGAATTGGTTGGAGTAGAAAAGGCTTTCATATCCAATATGGTTGCCGTGTCGGATAGGGTTACCTTTGAGATTTCCAACATACTTGTCTCGGTATAGGCTGCACTTGGTTGCTCTATTACTTTGATGTGTTGTGCTTGTGCTGTCAGTCCTATGACAACAAGCAAAATGGTGAGGAGTATTTTAGGTCTCATATTATTCTGGTTAGTTAGTTAATAGTTTCCTACATGCTAATTTTATGCCCAAAAGGATTGACGTAAAAGTAATTAAAAATGGCAATAAAATTAAGGATGTGTGTGACATTTTGTTGACAAAATGGAGGGGGTGGAGGGAGGAATTTCTACTCTTTCAACAGGTAATTGGTACTTCGTCCACCATCATCGGAGATAATCAGTATCCCTTTTTCTATAAGATCGGTGATGTCTCTGAGGGCAGTAGCTTGTGAAGTCTTTGTCATCTTTGCCCACTTTGAAGTAGTCAGCTTGCCTTCAAAATCATCCCACAGTCTATTTATAACTTTGACTTGCCTCTCGTTCATAGAGACCTCACGATTTCTTTGCCAAAAAGAAGCCTTCTTAATTACCCTCTGAACCATACTCTCTGAACGAAATATTGCAGACTTCATAGTTTGCAAAAACCACTCTAGCCAGGCCGTTATGTCAGTAGAACCCGTGGTGGTCTTCTCTAGTATTTCATAATATGCTTTCCTTTCTTTAAGAATCTCAGCAGACATACTATAAAACCTATGGGGCATACCATCAGCTTTAGCCAGCAACATATCAGTTATTGTTCTTGCCAGACGACACCATTGCCATCATCAAACGGGTGTATAGCGACGAACCACATATGGGCAATAGCGGCTTTAAGTACGGGATCAATGTTGTTATCAGCATTTGCCCATGAGAGGAAGTCATCCATCATAGCAGGTACATCCTCGGATTTCGGTGCCTCATAATGGACCTTTTCCTTGCCCATTGCTCCGAAACCACTTGCATTGGCTCTTTT
Organism: Bacteroidales bacterium; assembly: GCA_040766795.1. Classification (GTDB taxonomy): domain Bacteria; phylum Bacteroidota; class Bacteroidia; order Bacteroidales; family UBA932; genus Cacconaster. The sequence continues at coordinate 3,245 of JAXGPW010000012.1, forward strand.
CCTACCCTATATGCTGCAACGGTTATCGGGGACATACCGCTGCGTCCGGTAGGGAATAAGGCAGCATGCCAATTGAACAATCTTTCATGGGTCAATGCTTTGTCACGACCCCGACAGCATCGAGCATTACTTGCACTATGCCTTCCGTATAGTTGTCAGCGCTTGGTAGACCCTCTACTTCTATGCCGAGTTTTATGGCCATAGAGGAGCGTACTTTGTCGTAATTGAGTGTTTCTCCCTCTATTCACTAAGAGCGTACTACTTCCTCGGTCATCACATCAAGCGAGGTTTTATTTTGGACTTCAAAGCCTAACCCACCCATCAATCCCTGTATCCTTCCTTCGAGGTTGCGCACCTCAGAAAGAAGGTTGATCAAGCGAGAATTGTCCCACGTAAACTCCGGCCAAGTCGGGTGTTGCCATGTATAGATCGGTCTCCATAACTGGAATATTTTGAGACAAAGATAAGTAGATGATGCGAAAAAACAAATTATTCTCGTCATTATTTGACGAGAATATGGGTGTCAGTTTAGTAATTCTTTGACTTTTTCTGGATAAAATCCAACGGTTTTCATAATCAACTTTCCTTCTTTATTTATCAGAAAGACTGTGGGAGTTGCTTGAGCTCCATAAATGATTTTAAAGGGTGTGTGGTCTCCAAGAAAATCGGACACATGTATGCATTTTAAATTATATTCATCTTTTGCTTTTTGGAGATTATCTATAGGATGATACCTTGTAGTAGACTACAACTTCCAAGTTATCGCGTGATGTATTCTCATACAAACCAACTAGCTCATTTCTGTCACTAGCACCCATGCAATCCAACCCTCCGTAGAAAAGTAAAATGTTTTTCCCTTTTAACGAAGATAGTTTAAATTGCACTCCGTTCATATCTGTAGCGTCAAAATCAACATAAGAATCACCTTCCCCTATTTGCTTGTTCTCAATGTGCATTAGAATGCTTTTACCGTAAGGCGACCGTTGCATTTCTTCAGGCAGCCTGTTCCATACAGCTTTAATGGTATCTTTGGGTATATTAAGCCTTACCATAAACAGTCGTTGCAATCCGCTGGGTACGGCAGCATATTTTATGGCGGCTTCTCTGTTTTGTAGTAAAGCAGTGTTCTGAATGATTTCACCCTCTTTCATTAAACTATCCTTTTTATCCGGGTGCAGTTTAAGTTGCGCATAGAGGTTATTCATTTTTTCTTCGTAGGTTTCCCAAATTTCTTTATCTACTTTGAGATAGTTTTCCTCGCAATTTCTTGTGCTTGCGCTGCCAGTCCCATGACAACAAGCAATAGGGTAAGTAGTATTTTAAGTCTCATATTATTCTGATTAGTTAGTTAATAGTTTCTTACATGCTAATTTTATGCCCAAAAGGATTGGCTTAAAAGTAATTCAAAAATGGCAATTTAATTAAGGATGTGTGTGACATTTTGTTGACAAAAAGGAGAGGAGTGGAGGGATTTGCTCGCAATGCTCGCACATCCCTCCCCGCCTGCGGCGGGGCGATGCAAGGTGCGAAATAAAAAACGGCGTTCAAGTAAACTTGACGCCGTTTTTTCCGCACCTTGCGGAGAGAGAGGGATTCGAACCCTCGATACGCTTTTGGCGTACACACGCTTTCCAGGCGTGCCTCTTCAGCCACTCGAGCATCTCTCCTTGGGAGTGCAAATGTAGCATATTTCCTGCAAATAATGGAATTTAATTGGGATTTTGGGTTATTATGGGGGTGAAGAGTGGTTTTAGAGACCTCTAAATGTGTTCTGTGAGGCACGTAATGAGGGTATCTATTTAAAAAATGCTTATGCCAGTGCCTGGGAGACATTTATTATGTAGTCACCCATTCTTTCGAGTTCGGAGATCAGGTCAAGATAATAGACACTTGTAAGGAAATCGGACTTACCCTCCATTTTGTACATCTCCTCATCGCGGAGATTGTTGCGGAATTCGTTTACTTGCACTTCGGCATTTCTGGCTGAAGCCATATCCACCGGTTGACCGTCGGCAGCACGAACCAGATTCGCAATCATCACATCATAAGCGATGTTGACTTTTTCAAACATATTTGAGATGTTCTTGATCTCTTCCTCGTTGAAGGTCTTGTTGTGAAGATTGCGGCGAACGATGATATTCCCGATTGTCTCTCCGCTATCTCCAAGGCTCTCGAGCTCACCGATTATCCTATAAAGTGTACGGATTTCTTCCGAGGTAACCGTACTGATTTCGGCAGTGGGGATTTTATGCAGATATTCGGCAATTTCTCGCTCCATCCTGTCAGAGATCTCTTCGTATTTAATAAGTTTTTTTCTGTAGTGGTCAAATTCATCACCGTTTTTGCTGTTGACAGCCTGTAATGCGTAGTCGAGTCCTTTCTGGGAGATTCGTCCAAAGTGTACAACCTCTTTTATTGCTTGTTTAATAGAGAGTTCAGCGGTGGAAACAGGCCCACCCTCGATATATTTGAGACGGAAAACTTCTTGATCTTCAGTGCCCTTAGGCATTTTTATAATAGCACTTACAATTTTTACGATCTGCGGACAAAACCATACCAGTATGAGTGTGGTTATTACGTTGAATACTGTATGGAGCATCGATAGACCATAGAGGAGTGCAGTCTGATCTGCTTCTGAAGTAATATTTAGTCCTATTTTGGCAGGGTTGGGGAGTCCCATTAATGCAATAATCTCGCCTATAAATCCCACAAAGGGACGGAAAATGATTAATGCCCAGGTTACACCAAATACATTGAAGAATGTATGAGCCAATGCAGCTCTCTTGGCGGATGTGTTACCGACTGTCGCCGCAATGTTGGCCGTAATTGTGGTACCTATATTTTCACCCAGGATCATTGCCGCAGCGTATTCGAAGGGCATCCAGCCCATATTCAACATTATCATGGTCAATGCGATGGTGGCGCTGGAAGATTGAAGTATCAGAGTTAGGATTGTGCCAAGAAGCAGGAAAAGCAGCACCGATCCGAAACCATAATTGGTCCACCCTCTTATAAATGAAAGCACTTCGGGTGTTGACTGCAGGTCAGGTACTGAGGCTTTCATAAATGAGAGTCCGAGGAATAGTAGAGCAAAGCCGATTATTGCTTCGCCTATATTTTTCCTTTTTTCTGACCTCATCATGCTGAGAATGAATCCCAAAGCCATTAAAGGCACTGCAATGATGGAGATATCAGCCTTGAATCCAAGTAGCGAAATAATCCATGCTGTCATCGTAGTGCCGATATTGGCACCCATTATTACTCCGACAGCCTGTAAAAGCGTCAGAAGTCCGGCGTTGACAAATCCTACTACCATTACCGTAGTAGCACTTGAAGATTGTATCACGGCTGTGATACTCAGACCGGTCATAACGCCCTTGAAGCGGTTGGATGTAATCGACGATAGGAGTTTACGTAGTTTATCTCCTGATGCCTTTTGGAGACCGGAACTCATCATGTTCATACCGAACAGGAACATTCCGAGGGCTCCTAAAAGTGTGAGAATCTGTAACAGCATAATGGTTTACTATGTTTTCGGGTGCAAAAGTGCTAATAATATTTTGTAACGCCCTTCAACTGATGTTACAATTATATTACAATTTTGGCTATTTGTACACAATTTTTTATTAAAACCATTGTAAAAGAAAAGTAAAAAATAAAAAGAAGGCCGGGGAATGTATATTCCACGACCTTCTTCTATCGCGTAAGCAATATTCTATGCTAGCGCCTGGGAAATGTTTATGATGAAGTCTCCCATTCTCTCAAGTTCTGAGATAAGGTCAAGATAATAAACACTGGTTAGAAAGTCGCCCTTGCCCTCCATCTTGTACATCTCCTCATCGCGTAGATCGTTTCGCATCTGATTGATTTGCACCTCGGCATTTTGAGCAGCAATGAGATCCACAGGTTTACCATCAGCAGCCCGGGTCAGATTGGAGATCATTACTTCGTAAGCATTGTCGACTCTGTCAAACATATTTGAGATGTTCTTGATCTCTTCCTCGTTGAATCTCTTATTGTGGAGATTACGACGGACGATAATGTTGCCGATTCTCTCACCGCTGTCACCCAGGCTCTCAAGTTCGCTGATAATCCTGTAGAGTGTACGGATTTGTTCTGAAGTACCGGTGCTGATATCGGCGGTAGGGATTTTGTGAAGATAGTGGGCTATTTCGAGTTCCATCCTGTCTGATATTTCTTCGTATTTTACCAGTTTTTTGCGGTAGGTGTCAAATTCATCGCCGGTCTTGCTGTTCACAGCCTTCAAAGCATAGTCGAGACCTTTCTGTGAAATGCGCCCAAAGTGTACAGTCTCCTTGAGTGCCTGTTTGATAGAGAGTTCGGCTGTGGAAACAGGACCCCCCTCAATGTATTTTAGGCGGAAGACCTCTTGATCTTCAGTACTCTTGGGCATCCTGATGATGGCGCTCACCAGTTTTGCAATCTGAGGACAAAACCATACGAGAATGAGAGTGGTGATTATGTTGAATACCGTGTGGAGCATTGACAAGCCGTATAGAAGAGCAGTTTGGTTGTCTCCGGATGCTACTTCAGTTCCCATATGAGCAGGATTGGGAAGCCCCATTGCAGCTATGATACTTCCTATGAATCCCACGAATGGTCGGAAAAGTATCAGAGCCCATATAACCCCAAAGAGATTAAATACCGTATGGGCCAGAGCTGCTCTCTTTGCGGATGTATTACCGACTGCGGCTGCAATGTTAGCTGTGATGGTAGTACCTATATTCTCTCCTAATACCATTGCTGCAGCATGCTCGAAAGGCATCCAGCCCAAAGTGAGCATAATCATTGTCAAGGCAACTGTAGCGCTGGAGGATTGGAGTATCAGTGTAAGAACTGTGCCAAGAAGAACAAAAAGCAATACTGAGCCAAATCCGTAGTCGCCCCATCCCCGGATGAACGAAAGCACTTCCGGTGTTGATTCCAGGTCGGGTACCGAGGACTTCATAAACGCTAGACCGATGAAGAGTAGTGCGAATCCTATTACAAACTCACCTATATTTTTTCTTTTTTCGGACTTCATCATGCTGAGAATGAATCCCAAAGCCATCAGAGGTACTGCAAGTATAGATATGTCCGCCTTGAAACCCAGCAATGAAATGATCCATGCTGTCATAGTGGTACCGATATTGGCACCCATTATAACTCCGATTGCCTGTAAGAGTGTCAGCAGTCCGGCATTTACAAATCCAACGACCATTACCGTGGTGGCACTGGAAGATTGTATTATGGATGTGATGATCAGGCCGGTTAAAACTCCTTTGAAGCGATTTGATGTAATTGAAGAGAGAAGCCTGCGGAGTCTGTCTCCTGCTGCTTTTTGGAGTCCGGAACTCATCATGTTCATACCGAACAGGAACATTCCGAGGGCTCCTAAAAGTGTAAGGATCTGTAATAGCATAATATTACTTTTAAAAAGGGTATAATAGGCTGCAAAAGTGGTAATAATATTTTACACTAAGGTTTAAGTTGTGTTACAATTGTGTGACATTTGTCGTAAATCCAAAAAATAGAGTTGTAATGGCACAGATATTTGTAAATTTGCACAAAATATCCTTGTGTATGGCACGTATTCTGGTAATTGAAGATGAAATGGACTTGTGCGAAATCCTGCAATTCAACCTGGAGCAGGATGGGCATAAAGTTGATATCGCCAATTCGGCTGAAACTGCAATGAAAATGGATATTTCCTCGTATGACCTTTTGCTGCTCGATGTAATGTTGGGTGGTATCTCCGGTTTCCGTCTTGCATCTATCCTGCGTGAAAATCCTGCGACTAAGCAAATTCCTATTATATTTACCACCGCGCTGGGAGAGAGTTCCGATGTGGTCAGAGGTCTGGAAGCCGGTGGTGACGATTATATCAGTAAACCGGTCAGGATAGCAGAACTCAAAGCTCGCATACATGCGGTGCTTAGACGGTATGAACAACAACAAGGAAGAGAAACTCCGGTAGATAATACTATAAAACATAAGGATATCGAGTTGACCATAGATACGGAGCAAAAGGCTGCCTTTATAGAGGGACAAGATCTTAAACTCACAAAACTAGAGTTCGAGGTTCTATATTTGCTCTTCAGCAATTCTCCGAAGGTCTTTTCCAGAGAGCAGATCATCACGGCTGTCTGGCCTTCGGATGTGATAGTGACAGACCGTACGGTGGATGTAAATATCACCCGCTTGCGTCGGAAGCTGGGTCCTCTGGGCAGCTGCATAAAGACCCGTATAGGGTATGGATATTCTTTTGAAACTGAATGATGTGAAAGAGAGTCTGCTTATAATCAGTATAATCGCTATAGTACTGCTGCTTGTAGCAATAGTGCTGTTGTTCTATAATGTTAAACTTTACAGAAGCCTTTCACGCAGCGAGCAGGATAAGAGCCGCATAAAGCGACAGTTAACGCAGAATGCTGCGCATGAAATCAAGACACCTATTGCCAGTATTCACGGCTATTTGGAGACTTTGGTGGCCAACCCGGATCTTCCGGAGGAGAAGCGTCGTCACTTTCTTGAACGCTGTCTTTCACAAAGTGAGCGAATGACACGTCTGATGGCCTATATGTCCACTATCTCCCGGCTAGATGAAGGAAGAGTCACTATGGAGGAGGGAGTGGATCTGGAACGTATCATCAATGACGTAATAGAGGATTTCAAAACCAAACTCGATGCGGCAGGTATATCAGTCCAGCTGGCTATTCCGGAATATCTTTTTGTAAGAGGCGACCAGGGACTTCTCTACTCGATTTTCCGCAATCTGGTGGAGAATACCGTATCTTACGCATCCGGAGCAGATACTTTGAGGATTGCCTGTGCCAGAAGAGAAGATAGTATTGAGTTTGAGGTCTCCGATAATGGCTCCGGCATTGCCGATAAGCACCTTAACCGTATTTTTGAAAGGTTTTATCGTGTAGATAAGGGACGTACACGTGGAGAAGGAGCCGCAGGAGGTACAGGTCTTGGTCTTTCTATTGTCAAAAATGCTGTTATAGCTCACGGGGGTACCATTTCCGCATCCTCCGGCCCCTCAGGTACCGGCCTTATAGTCAGGTTCTCGCTGCCGGCATAGAAATTTACTACCTACCGAAGGTTTTTCTGACTACTCTATAAAAGAATTGAAAAATCATCCCTGTCCCCGAGAGCAGGGAATCTTTTTCTATATTTTTTTAGCAGCTTAAGGTCGGTTTCGCAGATGATTACCTCTTCCTTGTTATCACTGCAGGCTGCTACAGGATATCCGTAAGGGTCGATGAACACCGTGCCACCATCATACTCGCAGCTCGGATCGGTGCCGATACGGTTTACTGCTGCCATATAGCACTGATTTTCGATGGCCCTGGCTCTGATGAGTGTGTCCCAATGATAACGGCGGGGTATCGACCAACTGGCCACGCAAATAATCATATCATAGTCCCCGCGATAGCGACTCCAAACAGGGAAGCGTAGGTCATAGCAAATAATAGGCAGTATCCTTACCCCGCGCCACTCGATTATGACCCGTTGATTTCCTGGTTTGAAGGTAAGATGTTCTCCTCCGTATGTGAAAAGATGACGTTTGTCATAAGTTATCACATCACCGTCAGGTTTTACAAAATAGAAGCGGTTGATATATCCTCCCTCTGTTTTTAGAGCTACACTTCCGGCTATGGCACAATCCATTTTGGCAGCACTCTTCTTCATCCATTCCAGAGAGTAACTTGGCTCATTCTCGGCAATTCCTTCAGGCTTTGTGGCAAAACCTGTGGAGAACATCTCCGGTAATACAATAAGGTCTACCTGTGGAAAATTCTCAAGTAAACGGGATATATTGTTGCAATTTATCTCGGGTTCTGCCCATACTATATTATGTTGTACAAGTGCTGTTTTCATATCAATCCGTTAATAACATGTATCAAAATTAGAAAAATTATTCTGATTTTGCTATCTTAGCGGAATAATTAAAACTATAATCATTATGAACAATGCAATATTTTCTTTTCCGCTGCCGGCAAATGAACCGGTAAAAACATATCTCAAAGGTTCCCCTGAAAGGGAAGCTCTGGAGGCAGAACTCAAGAAACAGAGTTCGCAAGTGATAGAGATCCCTCTTATCATAGGAGGCAAAGAGGTGCGTACCGGCAACATAGGTAAAGTGGTGATGCCACACGATCATCAGCATGTGCTCGCCAGCTATCACAAGGCAGGAGAGAAGGAGGTACAGATGGCAATAGATGCAGCGATGGCTGCTCACAAAGAGTGGTCGGAGCTCGACTGGACTGTTCGTGCTACTATTCTGCTGAAAGTGGCAGACCTGATTGCGGGTAAATATCGCGCTGTTATCAATGCTTCCACAATGCTCGGACAGAGCAAAAATATCTATCAGTCGGAAATCGATGCAGCCTGTGAACTGATTGACTTCCTTCGCTACAACGCACATTTCGCCGGTAAGCTCTATGGATTCCAGCCAAAGAGCGCTCCCGGGCAGATCAACAGCGTCGAGTATAGAGCCCTTGAGGGTTTTGTGTTTGCATTAAGTCCCTTCAACTTTACCTCTATCGCCTGTAACCTCAATATGTCCCCCATACTGATGGGCAATGTGACCGTATGGAAGCCGGCGACTACTGCGATTCTATCCAACTACTATCTGATGAAGGTCTTCAAGGAGGCAGGAGTACCTGACGGTGTAATCAACTTTGTTCCAGGTCAGGGATCGGCTATCGGTAATGTAGTCTTTAACTCCAAACATTTGGCAGGGGTACACTTTACAGGATCAAACGCTACTTTCAACAATCTATGGAAGCAGGCAGCCAATAATCTTGAAAAATATGTCTCATATCCCCGTTTGGTCGGAGAAACCGGCGGCAAGGACTTTATTTTTGTACACCCCTCGTCATGTGTGAAAGAGGTAGCCACCGCAGCTTTCTGTGGAGCATTTGAGTTCCAGGGTCAGAAGTGCTCGGCAGCCTCAAGAATGTATGTTCCCGCTTCACTTTGGCCTTCAATACTCGAGGCTATTAAGGCACAGGCAGCATCCATAACTATGGGAGATGTTTGCGATCCCTCGAACTTTGTAAATGCAGTAATTGATGAAGTCTCTTTTGACAATATTGTTTCTTATATAGAGCTTGCACGCAATAGCAAAGATGCCAAGATAGTAATGGGTGGCAAATACGACAAGAGCAAGGGTTATTTTGTTCATCCTACCGTCATTGAGACTACAAATCCTCATTTCAAATCTATGGTTGAGGAGATCTTCGGCCCCGTGCTTACAGTATATGTTTACAAAGATGCAGAGATTGATAAGGCAGTGGAGCTTTGCGATACTTCTACTATTTACGGCCTTACCGGAGCAGTGTTTGGACGAGACAGGATGGCAGTTCAGAAGATAGCCGACAGACTGCGCTATACGGCAGGTAACTTCTACATCAACGACAAGCCTACCGGAGCGGTTGTAGGAATGCAGCCATTTGGCGGCTCCCGCGCCTCAGGTACCAACGACAAGGCGGGCGGAGAGTTCAACCTCATTCGCTGGACAATCCCCGTACAATAAAAGAGACTCTGGTTTCCCCTACGGATTACAGGTACTCTTATATGAAATAAAAAAATGGCCTCGAAAGAGGCCTTTTTTTGAGTTACCAAACAACCGCTTTTGATGCGGCGCTTTCGTTCCAGCACCTGTCCACCACGGTTACGACATATTTGAATTTACGATCTCGTTTTCCTTCGGGTTTGAAGCTCTGATCTTTGTTATTTTAACAATGTATTGGCTGTCATCCAAATTGATCTCTTCATTTTCCGGGAATCTGTAAACTACATAAAAATGTGGTTCCTGCATCACGTCATCGGTGGATTCCACCTCCCATACGATAGAGCCATGTCTGATCTTCATAGACTCTACGGGGTCGGGATTGATGGCATCGAGGTCGGTGTATGCCGGTATCAGAGCTGGGCATCTCTGATATACATTTTCCAAAGAGTCTGTAATGGAGAATGGGAGAGAGGGCGCCTGTTCCGCCCTGCGGGGAGGCGTCTGGCGTTCTCCCTCTGCTTTGATCACAGGTGCGGGTGTTAATGTCCAGCCCGGCCACCATACATTGCCATCCACATTGGGCAGGGTGCGTACGAGTTCCATTTTTCTGGGCATCTGAGTCATTTGCGGATTGTCGAGGTCTGGCTCATTGAATGTTGAGATGCTCTGTCCTATATAGAGATGTCCTTTGAAATTGCTATCGTTCCACCAATTTATAAGCACATCGTAATCTGCGGCAGGATGACCGATTTTCCAATAAAGTTGGGGTACAATATAGTCGATGATGCCTTTTTCAGCCCAACCCGGAACATCCGCGAAAAGTTGCTCATAGTTGGAGAGGCCGTTTGTCTCGCTGCCGCTGCCATCGGGGGTGTCCTTTAGATTTCTATGGATTCCGAAAGGTGAAATACCAAACCTGATCCAGGTTTGATAGCTTTGATGGCACTGTTTATTTCCCGCATCAGGGTCTCCACGTTGTTCCTCCTCCAGTCATTCTTTTGCCAATACTCAAACCCCTGGCTTTTCCATATTTTATGAAAGATGCGTCATCGTGGAACTCTTCGTAGGGTACCGGATAGGGATAAAAATAGTCGTCAAAATGAATTGCATCCACGTCATATCTATTGACGATATCCACTATGACCTTTACGGTATGGGAAACGGATTCAGGCTCGCCCGGATCAAAATAGAGTTGTTTCCCATATCTTTGAAAATCTCAGGTTTCTTGAAATAGAGATGGTCGGGATGGAGTACCTCTGTATCGTTGGAAGTGACGCGATATGGATTGAGCCAGGCGTGAAACTCCATTCCGCGCGCATGAGTCTCTTTGATCAAAAATGCCATAGGTCCCAGTAGGGGGCCGGGGCTTTGCCCTGCTCTCCGGTCAGAAAACGGGTCCAGAGCTCAATATCCGACTCATAGAAAGCATCTGCCTGAGGTCTTACCGGAAAAGAATGGCATTGCAGCCCAATTGCTGAAGTCTATCCAGTGAATTAATAAACCACTCTTGATCTCCTCCATGGTCATTGTCCGCATCTGTTGGTTACCGACAATGTGTAACCGGCGCCGCGGAACTCACGTTTTGGCAATTCTTGGGAAAAGAAACGCTGATGACAACCATCAGCATGATAAATGTGGAAATGAGTCTTTTCATTACAGTAGTTGCTGTTAATTGATGAATCAGCGGCAAATATAATGAAAAAAGAGAGTTATTTCAGTGTGAAAATATAGGTAATGGTACCTTCCTGTGAGATAGTGCTGCTGGTGTTGAATTTGGCCTTAAGTGCGGCTTCCTTTGCCGCCTCCCAAAGGGTTCTGTTTGTAACTGTAGTACCAGCAACACCGGGTTGTGCAGAGGTCACATTGCCATTTTTATCCACCATTATTCTCACCACTACTCTACCGGAAGCCTGCACGGAATATTCGGGAAGAGGTAGCGAACCCATAACGGAGCGTCCCTGCAGGCGTGCCGAAGGAGTTCCGTCGGTAGAGCCGACTCTGGTGTTACCCTGCGCATGACCTGCAGTGAGATTGCCTGAAGGAGTCTCTGCAGTTTGGGGTGCAAGAGTATCTTTTTTATTGTTGTCAGCAACTGAGAATAGAGCCCTGCGGTTGATCTCCTTGCGGGGTGGTTCGGGTACCTCAACATCACCATCATCACCTACGGTCGCCTCTAACGCCTCGTTGCTCTTGGTACCTTCTACCGGACCATCGGAGCGCTGTACAAGCCTAACTTCCTCTTCAGGATTGGGGTTTGGAGCTCTGGGCTCCACACCGGTTGCCACTTCGATGGGTTTGAACTCCTCTTCGGAGATAAAATCCATTAGGATTGCCTGCTCTTCGGGGGGTGGATAGTTGTATTTGAGTCCGGAGCCGACACCAATAAAGAGAAGGGCGATATGAAATATCACCGTCAGTCCGATACCGAACATATTGGATTTACCATCTCTGACTCCGGAGTTCATTTTCAGTTTATTATTCCGGCGAGGTCGCCATTATCACTTTGAATTTATTTCGCTTCGCAATATTCATCAGTGCTACTACCTCTTTTATGGGAACGGTCTCGTCGGCATAGATGGAGAAGGTAGGGTCATCTTCCCCCTGAAGGAGAGTTACCACACTTCCCTCGATCTGATCAAAGCGGACAGGTATCTGGTTGCCGTTGATATGGTAAGAAACCATGCCTTGCTCGGGGTAGTGCTTTATGGAGACACTCACCGTAGCTTTGGCAGATATCTGACCTGTACTCTTGGGCAAAAGAAGCTTGAGCGCGTTGGGATTGACCAGTGTGGAGGTTATTAAGAAAAATAAGAGCAACAGAAACACGATGTCCGTCATAGAGGACATTGAAAAAGAGGCTTCCGGCTTGGTTTTACGTTTTATGGCCATATCCTAATCAATAAAGGTTGGAGTCCTCTTGTTTGGACTGTAATGTATCAAGAAGATCGATGGTGACGTTTTCCATCTTGAATACTACATCGGATACCCTTGCAGTCAGGTAGTTATATCCGAAATAGGCCATAATGCCCACAATCAGACCACCTACGGTAGTAACCATAGCCGTATAAATACCATCCGAGAGAAGGGAGATGTCAATGTTATTACCTGCCTGTGACATATTGAAGAATGCCTGAATCATACCCATTACGGTACCGAGAAATCCGATCATAGGTGCGCCACCCGCTATAGTTGCCAGGAAGGGAAGGCTTTTTTCGAGTTTGGCAACTTCGAGGTTGCCAACATTCTCCACCGCTGCCTGTATGTCTGTAAGGGGTTTGTCAATCCTTTCGATCCCTTTCTCAACCAGTCTGGCAATAGGAGATGAGGTTTTTTTGCAAAGACCTAAAGCTGATTTGATTTTACCGTCCAGGATGTAGTCGTTTACATCTTTCATAAAGGTTTTGCTGATTTTTCCGGCTCTTCTGATGGCCCACCATCTTTCACCGAAAATATATAGGCCTATGATGGAGAGTAGTGCGAGTACTATCATCAGCCATCCACCTTTGATTGCCATATCAATCAATGACATGTTCTCTTGCACCGGGGCAATTGTGCCCTCAATCACTTCAGTGCTTGTCTGTAGAAATGTAAAAAGCATAAATGTATCTGTTTTTATTTTTTATTATTTTCAAAAATGGGATAGGGATATCTGACTTCCGTCAGAAAAAGTGCATGGCCGGGAACTGATTGTCCTGCCTTGCAGCGCTCTTTTTCCTCTATCAATTGTGCTATCCATTCCGGTTCTCTTTTGCCTCTGCCGACATCCAAAAGTGTGCCAACCATCGCTCTGACCATATTTCTCAAAAATCGATCCGCAGTAACGCAGAAGCAGTGGTGAGTATTATCAATCTCTTCCCACTGAGCCGAAATGACACTACATATAGATGTCTTATTGTCACCGCCGAGCTTTTCAAAACTTGAGAAATCCTTTGTACCTAGCAGATGCTTAGCGGCAACATTCATTCTTTCAACATCCAGGGGATGTCTATAATAATATGAAAAAATGGCAAAAGGGTCCTTTTCGGTGTGTACATAGTATCTGTATGTGCGGCTAATGGCATCAAAACGGGCATGGGCATCATCTTCAACCTGACAAATATTGTGAGCAATTATGTCAGAAGGCAGAATGGCATTTATTTTGCGTAATATCTCATTTGGCTTCTTGGAACATTCAGGAGAAACGTCGAAATGGGCTATGAATCCTTTGGCATTGACCCCGGTATCGGTTCTTCCGGCGCCGGTAACGGAAATTGTCTCTCCGGTTGCAAGAGTAAGTGCCCTCTCCATGACGGCCTGCACTGAGATAGCATTCTTCTGGATCTGCCATCCGCTATAAGCACCGCCGTTGAAAGAGATTGAGACAAAGAACCGCATTGGAAAAAAAATATTAATTTTGTAAGTTACAAACTACAAAAGTACAAAAATATTCAATTTATAAATATATGGACAGTGTAAACATCAAAGAACTCAACGACCGCATAGAACGCGAAAGAGTGCCTTCGTCGATATTGTTACAATGGAGATGAATAAGGTCATTGTGGGGCAGAAACATCTGGTGGAGAATCTTCTTATCGGGCTTCTTGCCGATGGGCATATCCTCCTCGAAGGCGTGCCGGGTCTTGCCAAGACCTTGGCAATCAATACTCTCGCATCCATTGTGGATGCAAAATTCAGCAGAATACAGTTTACCCCTGACTTTTGCCGGCAGACGTCATCGGTACGCTTATTTACAGTCAAAAGAGCGAACAGTTCCAGATTAAGAAGCGGCCCATCTTCGCAAACTTCGTGCTTGCGGATGAGATAAACCGTTCCCCTGCAAAGGTACAGTCGGCATTACTCGAGGCAATGCAGGAGCGTCAGGTGACCATCGGTGACGATAGTTTCCCTCTGCCCCAGCCCTTCCTCGTGATGGCGACCCAAAACCCTATCGAGCAGGAAGGCACCTACCCTCTGCCCGAGGCACAGGTAGACAGATTTATGCTTAAAGTAGTTGTGAGTTATCCCAAAAAGGAGGAGGAAAAGCTCATTATCCGCATGAACAATTCGGGGACTTTCCCCAAACCCTCCACGGTACTTAAACCCGAGGATATTGTGCGCGCCCGCGAGGTTGTCAGGGATGTCTATATGGATGAAAAAATTGAAAAATATATAGTTGACATAGTTTTTGCCACCCGTTATCCTGAAGAATACAATCTGCCCAAACTCAAGGATATGATTGCATTCGGCGGTTCCCCCCGAGCCAGTATTTCGCTATCATTGGCCGCCAAGGCCTATGCCTTTATCAAGCGCAGGGGCTATGTTATTCCGGAAGATGTCAGGGCTGTATGCTATGAGGTGCTCAGACATAGAATTGGCCTGACCTATGAGGCTGAGGCAGAAAATGTCACTACAGAGGCCATTATTGCTGAAATTTTAAATGCAGTTGAAGTTCCATAATAGATAATTGGATGGAAACGGATTTGTTGAAAAAAGTCAGGAAAATTGAGATTAAGACCCGCGCTTTGTCTCATCAGATCTTTGCAGGTGAATATCATTCCGCCTTCAAGGGGCGTGGTATGGCTTTCAGCGAGGTACGCGAGTACCAATACGGCGACGATGTACGCAGTATGGACTGGAATGTCACCGCTCGTCTCAGAACTCCCTATATTAAGGTGTTCGAAGAGGAGAGGGAGCTTACCGTTATGCTTCTGATAGATGTGAGCGGCTCAAGGGCCTTCGGTACGGTAGGTAAATCCAAGAAGGATCTGATGGCCGAGATAGCTGCAGTACTCTCTTTTTCTGCATCAATCAACAACGATAAGGTAGGGGCTCTCTTTTTCAGCAGCAAGGTGGAAAAGTTCATTCCTCCAAAGAAGGGGCGTAGCCACTTGTTGAGGATTATCAGGGAGATTCTCGAATTCAAACCGGAGGAGAAGGGTACCGACATAGGCGAGGCGCTGCGTTATCTTACTAACGCCATAAAAAAGCGTTGTACGGCATTTCTGCTCTCAGATATGCTGGATACTGATGAGAATGAATCTCCGCGTTATGAAGAGGCTCTTAAGATTGCGGCGGGACGTCATGATCTCTCGGTAATCAATATATATGATCCTCGTGAAAGGGAGATTCCCGATGTAGGCCTGATAAGAATACGTGATGCAGAGACCGGTCAGGGAATCTGGGTAGACTCCTCTTCCTCCAAGGTCCGCAGCAGTTTTGCGCAATGGAATAGGGAGCTTTACGAAGATACAATCCATCTTTTGCGTAGGTATAAGGTAGACAATGTCAGCATCAGCACCAACCAGGATTATGTCAAGGAGCTGATTTCGTTTTTCAAAAACAGAGCTTGATGAAAAGAAAATATTTTTTGACCATATTGACACTCTTTTTCGGTGCGATTATACTATTTGCCCAGAATGCTAATGAGCCTCAATATAAATCGGTGCTCAGCAGGGATTCCATATTGATAGGAGACCAGATCGAGTGGCGTATTCCGGTAAAGATCTACGAAGGGGAGGACTATTACATAGAAAGACCGGATGAGCCGGTAGCTCCCGGAGTTGAGACCATTAAGGGATTCCACATAGATACCCTTTCTTTCAGGCGAGGAAGACTTGAAGTGGAGGGGAGAATGACACTTACGGCATTCGATAGCGGAAGTTATTTCCTGCCGCCGGTGATTGTACACATAGAGAGGGCTGACGGCTCCGTCGATACTCTTATCTATGACGGACCTATTCTCGATGTCAATACCATACAGATAGATACTGCCACTTTCGTTCCTTTCGATATAAAGGGACAGATAAAATATCCGGTGACCTTCTCCGAGATACTTCTTTGGGGAGGTATTGTGCTGATAGTGGTTGCTCTCCGTGTGGCTTATAGTACGTTTTGTGAAAAGATCCGGAGGACGTTCCTTCTTCGGTCGTCCGATAGTTAAGGATCCCCTCATATAGTAGCATTACGCTCACTTGAGAAGATACGCGGTCAGAAACTTTGGCAAAATAATCGCCATAAGCAGTTCTATACAGCGGTGACTGATACTCTGCGCAAATATATCAGTGACAGATATCACATTGCGATGGAGCAGACCTCAAACGAGATGTTTGCCGGGCTGAAAGATAAAGAGATTGACCCTAATCTTATGGAACGCCTTAGAGAACTCTTTACAACGGCTGATTTTGTGAAGTTTGCCAAGCATACCCCCTCCATTGGGGAGAATGAGGAGGCTATCCCCTACGGCAGTAAGATTTGTCAATGCCACATTCTTACAGGAAATCGAAAAAGAAAAGGAGGAGTAGTTAATGTTTTTTGAATATCCATATCTGCTCTGGCTGGAGTTGATACTCATACCTCTGATTGCACTTTACATTTGGAGGGAATTCAGAGGCTCTTTTCGCCCTCCATGATTGTCTCCAATGCTACCCCTGAAGGTAAAAGGCGGAACATTCAAAAAAGCAGTGCGCCATCTCCCCTTTATTTTGAGGATGATTGCAATTGCTGCCATTTTGCTGCCGTGCCCGCCCACGCACCTCAGAGACTTTCGAAACTGTGGATACGGAAGGTGTGGACATAGTGCTTACAATGGATATCTCCACTTCGATGCTTGCCCGAGATTTTAAACCGGACCGCATAGGAGCTGCGGCAAGGATATAGCGATAGAGTTCGTAGCTTCAAGACCGAGCGACCGCATCGGAATAGTGGTATTTGCAGGTGAGCTTTACCCAGTCCGCCGCTTACTACCGACCGTGTGACATTGATCAATCTTATGAAGGAGATAGAGACCGGGCTGATCGAGGATGGTACTGCTATTGGCAATGGACTTGCTACAGCGGTGGCGCGACTCACTCCGATGCCAAGAGCAAGATAGTGATCCTGCTTTACCGATGGTGTCAATAACCGTGGTGAAATAGCCCCTGATGGCAGCGGAGATTGCCAAAACATATAATATCCGAGTATATACCATAGGGGTGGAGCGATGGGTACGGCCTATCCGGTAATGACCCCTTGGGGAGTTCGTCTGCAGGATATAGAGGTGGAAATTGACGAAAAGCTCCTTCAGGAGATAGCCACCCAGACCGGAGGGTAAATATTTCAGGGCACGATAACACCAAACTACTTGAGATTTATGGTGAGATAAATGCCATGGAGAAGAGTAAAACCACCGTAGACAGTTTCCCATCTATTCGGAATTATTTATGAAGTATGCCTCGATAGCATTGCTGGCTCTTTTTAGTTGAACTAATACTTAGATTGTTTGTAATAAGGAGGATACCATAGAATGATACACCTTGCACAAGGAGAATATCTGCTCCTGTTACTAATCATACCCTTCCTGTTTATTTTCTACGGAGTTTCACTCCGCATAAAGGAGAATTGCTAAAATCGGTGACACGGCACTGGTATCCAAACTGATGCCGGATGTTTCCAGAGGTAGGGGATGGCTTAAAATCACCCTACTGGCGATTCTAGTTCTTTTTGTATTGGGTTGCGTGAGGCCACAGCTTGGAGCCCGCCTCAAAGAGAGGCAGAGCAAGGGGGTTGAAGTGATGGTGGCACTCGACGTTTCTAACTCGATGCTTGCCGAAGATTATTCTCCCAACCGTCTCGAGAGGTCAAAGCTTGCAATAGAACGGCTGGTAGACCGTCTCACGCGATCGTATCGGATTGATTCTATTTGCGGACAATCCTTCGTCCAGCTCCCGATAACTTCGAAGCTATGTGTCGGCTAAGATATTTCTCAATAGCATTAACACAGGTTCGGTACCGATACGGGCACAGCGCTGGCAGATGCTATTGCAACCTCCGCCCGTAGTTTTAGCACCCAGAGTGAGAATAGCCGTGCAATAATTATCATTTCTGACGGAGAAGATCATGAGGGAGAGGTAGATGTGGCTCGCTCGGTGGCGAGCGGTATCAGGATTTATTGTATAGGTGTCGGATCACCGGAAGGCAAACCTATACCTATAAAAGGAGAGCTGCTAAAGGACAATTATGGAGAGAGATAGTGGTTACCCGTCTGGATGAAAATACTCTCAGACAGATAGCCGGTATAGGCAATGGCCTCTATGTACGTGCGGGTAACAGCGAATTTGGACTTAACCCTATTATTGACCATATTAAGGAGATGGATGAGCAGGAGTTTCAGTCTGTGTATTTGAAGATTTTGATGAGCAGTATATGTACCTTTTTCGGTATAGCGCTCTTTTTCCTAATACTCGAACTGCTGATTCCCGGCAAGAAAGGCCGCAGACAATTGTTCAAAATGGAGGATAAATGATGAAAAGGATAATTTTGATACTATTTGCTTTCTCTTTGGTTGTGCCAACGGCCTTGGCGCAGAGTGATCGTTCTCAGGTACGCAGGGGCAACAGAGATTTCCGTAAGGAAAAGTTCCAGGAGGCTGAAATTAGCTACAAAAAGGCACTGGTTGCTGACTCGCTCTCAAATGCTGCCGGATACAATCTCGGCAATACTTTTTTCCGTATGGAAAATTTTACCGAAGCGGATAAATACTACTCTTCAGTGGCCGATTCCCTTGGCAAGGGGAAGCGCGGTTCCGACATTTACCACAATATGGGTAATTCGCTGCTAAGTCAGAAAAAATATGCAGAGGCGATAGAGGCTTTCAAAAATTCGTTGCGTCGCAACCCCGGAGATATGGAGACCAAGTCCAATCTGGCTTATGCACAGAAGATGTTGCAGGAGCAGCAGCAGAACCAGGATCAGAATCGGGATCAGAACCAGGATCAAAACAAAGATCAGGACCAAAACCAGGATCAAGATCAAAACCAGGATCAAAATAAAGACCGGGATAAGAAAGATAACAAGGATCAGGACAAGGACAAGGATCAGGACAAGGACAAGAATCAGGACCAGGATCAAGATCAAGATCAGAACAAGGACAATAATGATAACAAGCAGGACCAAAGCCAGGGGCAGACTCCTCCTCCCAAAATAACACCGCAGGCAGCTCAGCAGATGCTTCAGGCAATTCAGGAGAAAGAAAAGGAGACACAGGAGAAGGTTAAGAAGGAGAAGGCCCTTTTGTTCAAATCCAAACAGAAAGAAAAAAACTGGTAATCACGCCGGATGAAATATTATGAAACGAACACTGACATTCCTCTTTATATTGCTGGTTTCGGCCAAGGCAACTTTTGGTCAGGGGCTTACCGTTGAGGCTCCGGGCGTAGTGGCGATGGATGAGACCTTCAGACTGGTCTTCACATCGGATGGCAAGATGTCGGACTTCAATTGGCCGGGGAGCGAGGATTTTAATGTAGTCTGGGGACCACAAAAAGGCACTTCCAGCAGTGTAAGCATTATTAACGGGAAAAGAACTTCCACCCATAACGAGACTGTGACTTATCTGCTCCAGGCCAAAGGGGAGGGACGTTTTACAATACCTGTTGCAACCGCTACCATAGATAAGCAGCAGTATAGCACCCGTAGTGTTATCATAGAGGTGGTGGGAAGTCAGCAAGAGAGACAAAGCCAAAGTCAGAGTCAGCAGACCACTACCCAGCAGAGTCAGAGTGATTCAAGAGTGCAAAGTGCCTCATCAGATGACATTTTCCTCAGATTGACACTAAACAAGCGCAATGTTGTTAAGGGTGAGCCCATAATAGCCACACTTAAATTATATACCAAGGTGGACATAGCAAGCTTTGAAGATGTAAAGTTCCCTACCTTCAATGGCTTTTGGAGTAAGGAGGTCGATACGCCGCAGAATATAGAGTTCAACAGGGAAAATGTTGACGGTACTATCTACAATGCGGCATTGCTCCGTAGGTATATGCTTATACCTCAGCAGACCGGTAAGATTAAGATTGAGTCGGCTGAGATGGTCTGTGTGGTTAGGATACGTGCAGGCACCACCGGCCCTAGAAGCATTTTCGATGACTTTTTTGACAATTTTCAGACGGTTAGAAAACGTCTCTTCTCTCCTGAGGCCACAATTACGGTGAATGCTTTACCGACTGCTCCGGCCTCTTTCGGCGGTGGAGTCGGGGATTTCAAAATCAGTACATCGTTAAGCAAAGATAGTCTTACTGCGCATGAGGCTGCTTCGTTAACGGTAACTATCAGTGGAACCGGAAATATTTCCATGTTGGAAGCTCCAAAAGTAGAGTTTCCCTCCGATTTCGAGCTTTATGACGTAAAAACTACTGAAAAGGTATCCTATGATGGTACTTCAGGCAGTAAAACTTTTGAATATCCATTTATACCACGTAGTCACGGTGATTTTGAAATTGCTCCTATTGAGTACTCCTTCTATGATCTTTCAGGGAAACGATATAAAACTCTTAATACCGGTACACTCTCTGTTAAGGTGGGACGTGGAAGCGGTATTGACAACGGAGGAGTGGTAATGCCCGGTGTTAACCGGCAGAGCGTAAAAAACCTGGCTGAAGATATCCGATATATCTCGACAGGTGCTCCTTTATTGAGAGATAAAGGGCGTTTCTTTGCGGGATCGCTCCATTTTTATGGATTTATTGCCCTTATCGTGCTGCTATTTTTTGCCGTAGGTGCAATCCTCAAGAAGAGGGCTGCACGCCGTATGGATGTGATAGGAACACGTAACCGCAGAGCAAAGAAAATGGCCCGGGTACGCCTGCAACAGGCAGGATCATATCTCAAACAGGGTCTTAGCGGAGCATATTATGAGGAACTGCACAAGGCTATGCTCGGGTATGTTTCCGACAAACTGATTATCCCTGTGGCTGACCTCTCCAAAGAAAGAATTTCCTCATCCCTTGCAGAAAAGAGTCTTCCTGAACAACTGACAACTCAGTTCATATCTATTCTCGACAGGTGTGAATTTGCAAGATATGCTCCGGAAGTAAAGACTGAGGAGATGGAGAGTCTTTACGATGAGTCTGTAAGCGTTCTTTCAGAAATAGAATCAAAATTGAGAAGTGTACCAAAACGCCCACGTGGAAACGTGGCATCAATAGTAGCATTGCTCCTATTAGTGACTCCTTTTGCCGTTTCTGCTCAGGAAAGTGTAGATGACCTTTGGGCGATGGCAGCAGATTATTATGCCGAAGGCGATTATGTAAATGCACTCAACTTTTATCTGATGATAGAAGGTGAGCAGAAGGTCTCTCCCGATCTTTATTACAATATAGCCAACAGCTACTTCAAGAGTGGAGATAATTCCCACGCAATTCTCTATTACGAGAAAACACTCAAATTAGATCCATCACACGCTGATGCGGCACACAACCTGACTATAGCTCAGAGATTCACTCTGGACAAAATAGATATATTGCCTGAGCTGATACTTTTAACCTGGGTACGAAAGGTAAAATATCTCTTCTCAGCAGATGTGTGGGCCTGGATTGCAGTTGCACTTACTTTTGCTGTGGCAATGCTGATGCTGGGATTCCGTTTCAGCTCTTCGCTCCGCCGTCGTAAAACCTCGTTTGTGCTCGCTTGTGTCGTTTTTCTCTTTGCCATTATCTCATTTGCATTCTCCATTAGTGAGAAAAAAGATGCAATCAGAGAGGAATCGGCAATAGTGATGTCACCAGTGGCTTCTGTGAAAAGCTCGCCAGGTGAGGCAGGAAACTCTATTTTCGTACTTCACGAAGGAACTAAAGTCAATCTGCTTGACGAGCTTGGAGAATGGACAAGAATTGAACTCTCGGATGGGCGTCAGGGCTGGATTGCTGCCGGATCCATAATTAAAATCTAATCATCTGCATAATGAAAAGAGTTACTTTTATACTATTGTTGGTTCTCTTTGTTGCGATTATGCCTCTCAGAGCACAGTATTATTTTACCACGCAGATCGGAGCTCAGGCAAGTTTCAGGGTTTATGACAATAAAGGCCAATTACAGGGTTCTTATGATGAGACTGTCAAAAGCATAAGCGGTGAGTCACTCGAGGATGCTACGGTGAGTTTTGAGCAAGTCTATTACGATAAGGATGGCAAACATCTCTTTAAAGACAAATCTTCTAATTTACTAGTTATTATTAAGGAAGGAGAAGTAACTGCCAAAATCGAGACAATTAAAAAAGGGATGACTATACAGGACCTTATGATAAAAGGCTGTGTCGTATATATTCCCTATGATATTCAGCCCGGAGACAAACTTCCCGACAGAAGTATGTCGATAAAGGTTGGCAATATAGGTGGCAGTGTCAGGCTTACTGAACGTAAAGTACTAGGAATGGAGGGTGTAACAGTACCCGCAGGCACATTCAAAGCTGCAAAAGTCCAGGAAAAACAGAAAACAAAAGTTGCAATTATCTCAGAAGAGGTTACAATAATCTCATGGATGGTTAAGGACCTGGGTTGTGTAAGACAGGAGTCTTACGACAGCAAGGGGCGTCTGCTACAGACTATTGAGATGGTTAAAAAGTGACGGATAACATAGTAACCACTCCATCCATTGTCGAAATCAAGAGCTTATCCTGACCGATGGGTTCGATGGAGTTGATCAATGCAACGGAGATCTTGTGTTTCCAAACGAGGTTTCCGTTTTTGCCGTCAAAGCAGAAGATATTTCCCTTGTCCGTAGGAACGATAAGCATCTCCCTGCCATTTTTTAAAAGGATTGTGGCAGCCGGAGTAGGAGCTATGTCATAGCCCAGACCGCTTTGAATGTTCCATTCCAGATGGGCATCGTCCGACAAAGTTGACCAGCATTGAATGGAGTTGAACATATTCTTTACGAAAACCCTCGAGCCGTCTTTTGAAAGAGCTATCGATTCACGCCCTCCGTCAACTCTCCATATCTCTTTCCCGGTACCGGCATCTATTGCATGACACTTTCTGGCCGGTGTAACTATGAATATTTTGCCGTTACTTTTCACCGGCCATACAGCTGCAGGGGAGAGCATCCTGCTGCCTTTATTGCGCCATACCCATTGTTCTTTGCCCGTAGCCGGGTCAAGAGAATAAAGGGAATTGGCCCAGTCTCCGAAAACTATCTGCTCTTTATCAGCAAAGGGCTTGCACTCAACAAAACCTTTCACAGAATCATACTGCCATATAAGTTTGCCTTTCCGTAAACTTATGGCTCTGAAAATATTGTCCGAAGCACCGATATAGACCATATTGTCCATGATAACCGGTGAACCGAGTACGGACTTTTTGCACTTATATTTCCATAAAAGTGTGCCTTTGCGAAGATTCAGACAGTAGATATAACCATCTGTGGAACCGATGACCACTTTCGAACCCGATATTGCTGGGGTGGAAAAGACTTTGCCTCCGGTGGCAAATCTCCACCTCAGACTACCTGTGGCACTATCCAGAGCTTTTATAACTCCCTGTGTGTTGGCATAGAGTATATATTTGCCGTCCTTTATGGCGCCGGATCCGATATCACTTTCATCCTGAATTTTCCAAATTGTCTCCACCTGGGGATATTTTCGGTTGACATCGAATGTCAACCATGGGAAGTTTGCAGGAAGTGCATATTCATTGTTTCTGCCTGAGGCTTTATCCGGAGTGAATTGAGGCTCAGAAAATATCTCCCTCGAGTACCAGGCTTTGCCGCTCTTTCCCCCTTTGCCATTGCTGTCAGCCGCTTGACGCTCATAGATGGAGATACGGTTGTTTTCGATGTTCACGATATTGTAACCGACATTGCCGTTACGGCCGGCAGCAGGGGCTCTCCCGAGTACTCCCGGCACACCATCGTAATCAAGTATGGTGTTGCGATGCCAGTGGCCTCCCATCACAAGCTGGATATTTGTCTGCTTGAGGGTATTGAGTACCTGGAAATAATTGAGCATCGAGGTGTCCTGAGGGTAGTGGTTGACAAATATTACGGGTTGCTCAAGAGGAGTCGCTTTTGCAATGGAATCCAACCAAACCAGACTTTCGTGGGGCATCAATGCCGGCGCCATCCTCATATTCGGACCGCTGTTGCTACCCAGAAACTTGATGCCTCCGGCTTCGAATTCAAAATTTTCATAGCCGAATACCTTTGCAAAGGTGTTGCAGCCACTTTCCGACCACTTTGAGTCGTGGTTGCCTGCTACAATGTAGTAGGGTATCTCCAGATTGTCAATAATTTTTTTAGCAAGAAAAATTTCTTCGTCGCTTCCGAACTCTGTTATATCTCCGGCAAAAATGACAAACTGCAGTTCCTTCTTAAAGTTATTGATATCGTTGATGCATTGCAAAAGGTCATCGTTGGTACCTGAGCCATCAGCGATATGGGTATCCGCGATAAATGCAAACTTGACTCTCTCAGTCTGTGCTGCGAGCATCAGAGCGGAGAGGCAGAGCGCTGTAATGAATAGGATTCTTTTCATATCGTCACTCCTGATTGTTGTTCCATTGGTATCTCTTTTCCAGAGGTTTGACTCCGGTCATGTGAAGTAGCTTTCCGACAAATGAGTCTACGAGGTCATCGATAGTTACCGGATTGTGATAGAAAGAGGGCGAAGCCGGACAGATTACTGCTCCTGCCTCTGTAAGCAACTTCATGTTGTGGATGTGGATCAGGTTCAGGGGAGTTTCCCGCGGTACTATTATCAGCTCTTTCCGCTCTTTAGAGTTGAACATCTGCAATCCTCGAGATAGCGTCGGAGGCAAGTCCGCCGGCTATTCTGGCGAGAGCTCCCATGGAGCAGGGGAGGAGTAGCAGCGTATCTGCGGCTGCCGACCCGGAGCAGAAAGGGGCATTAAAGTTATCATTAGGTATGAGAGTAGCACCACATTCCGATATCATTTCCTCGGGAGAATACCTCAGCTCCCGCAGCCAGATGTTTCGGGCTGTCCCGGTAAGTATCACACTGAGTGAAATCTCCTGCACATTGGCACAACCTCGTATATAGCGCTCCGCATAGATAACCCCGCTTGCACCAGTAATTCCAAGTACTATCTGTTTTTCGTTACCCATTCAGAAGTTCGTTTTTGAGTCTCTCCATACCGGTTGTAGCCTTCTCTACAAACTGTGTAAGTCGGGGATGGTTTAGTCCTGAAGGTTTGGGGTCAATAAGATAGAGAGGGATGCCTGAGGGAGCGTAGTGTATCAATCCCGCGGCGGGATAAACAGCGAGAGATGTACCTACAATTACCAGTATATCTGCCTTGGAAACAATTCTGGCAGCTTTTTCTATCATTGGAACAGCTTCGCCGAACCAAACGATGTGTGGTCGCAGCTGCACTCCACGGCTATCTTTGTCATTGATACTCAAATCGGCGTAACCGATATCTGTGGCATCGCCATCGTCTCCATCTACTGGACGGATTTTGGTCAATTCTCCATGCAGATGGATTATATTGGTACTGCCGGCTCTCTCGTGTAGATTATCCACATTTTGTGTTATTACGGTCACGTCGAAGTCTTTTTCCAGCTCTGCGATAATCTCATGCGCGGTTTGGTTTTACCGTTTCGAGTTGTCTGCGACGTTCGTTATAGAACTCTATTACCAGTTTAGGATTGCTATACCATCCCTCTATGGAGGCGACATCTTCTACTCTGTAATTCTCCCACAATCCGTCGCTGTCGCGAAATGTCTTTATACCGCTTTCTGCGCTAATACCTGCGCCGGTCAGAAATACAATTTTTTTCATAACTAATCTCTATTGAAAATATGTGTTTTTGAGCCAGTAAGCGAATAGGGTGTCCAATATTATAGCGTTATCCTCCTTGTCAAATGTAAGTACCTCTTCTTTTTGAGTGCATCTTTCAGGCGAAATACATTTGCGGAGGAGTTGAGGTGATATCCTTCGAGGATCTCTTGACTGCTAAATCGCTGCACTCCGTCTACCACCGCTTTTAAGAAGTTGATCTGGTTAGGTGTCAGGTCCATCATTATCTGCATAAACCGAGGTGTGTGGAGGGATATGAGGCTATCAGTGGCCTTTTTGATGATGTTATTATTAACATATCCTATAGGCATGGACATGCAGATGGAACATAAGTGCTTAATATACCATATATTTCCATCGGCCAGATGGTATATGGTGCCTGCCTGTTCATCCTGAATCACTCTGCCCAATGTTTGAAATGATCGCACAATATAGTCCACGCACTCTTTTTCTTGAGCTTTTCAAGAGAAATGACGTCACACATGAAATAGAAATATTTCTTTTCTTCAAATATGTACTTCATCTGGTTGACAAATGAGCCGCTGAAAATATAGCGAACATTGGTTTGTTTTGACCATATTTTGTCCAAATCCTCCAGATCGATTTGGTCATTGCTGCACTGTAGAAGGTTCTGAAACTCCTTGAAATAGATTATAATCAACTTTCCTGCATCTGTAGCTATTATTTCCGGAAGATTGAGGATTTTGCGTTCATCCAGAGAGTCTACGTGGATTTCAAAGGGTAATATGGAGTTATAGTGGATTTCATTGTAACACTCGAGCATCTTCTCCTTGAAAAGTGAGATAAAATCCTCCATAGTACGTATGTTGAAGAGGTTTATTTCACAGAGAATGAAACTAAGGCCACGTGATTCGAGTGCGTCAAGTGAGTATCTTA
Source organism: Bacteroidales bacterium (assembly GCA_040766795.1). GTDB lineage: Bacteria > Bacteroidota > Bacteroidia > Bacteroidales > UBA932 > Cacconaster. The sequence goes on from JAXGPW010000012.1 coordinate 30,212, forward strand.
TGAATGACTCCTTGCCGCTTTTGGGTGCGCCATAGATGGCAACGCTCCGTTTCCTATCGTATATACTCTTAAAAAAGAGTTCAGCCTCAGCTCTTCGTCCTATTATGTCGTGATTTTCTGCAATGCGATCGTAGTTAAAAGGCAGGTTCATTTGTAGCACAAAGGTTATTATCACAATTTTGTTACAAAAGTAACCAATAGGCTACTATTTGGCAAAAAAAAATGTAGTAATTGTCAAAATTTTTGTAGTAATAATCAAAATTGTTATATTTGCAGTCCAAAAATGTTGATAGACAACCGTTAAGCTGTTGAATAAGAGATACTTAAGTTGTATCCGCTTGCGGTTATAAATTTTTAAAATTTATTTTATGTACGCAATTGTAGATATTGCAGGACAGCAATTCAAAGTTGAAGCGGGCAAAAAGATCTTCGTTCATCGCCTTGCGGCTGAAGTAGGTGCTTCTCTTGACTTTGATAAAGTATTATTGACTGACAATGATGGCGTAGTCAAAGTTGGTGCCCCTTATGTGGAAGGTGCGGTTGTTAAAGCCACCGTTCTCGACCATCTTAAAGGTGATAAGGTTATCATTTTCAAAAAGAAACGCCGCAAAGGTTATCAGAAGAAAAATGGCCATCGCCAATATTTGACACAAATTCAAATTGAAACAATCGCTTAATTAAAAACGTATTAGATTATGGCTCACAAGAAAGGTGTCGGTAGTTCTAAAAACGGCCGCGAATCACACAGCAAACGCTTGGGCGTTAAATTGTTCGGAGGACAGAGTGCCAGAGCTGGCAATATCTTAGTTCGCCAAAGAGGAACAGTTCACAATCCCGGTGAAAATGTTGGAATGGGTAAAGACCATACTCTTTTCGCTTTGATTGACGGTACTGTAGTTTTCAAGAAAAAGGCTAATAATAAGTCTTACGTATCAGTGCTCCCCCAGGCATGACGGGACCACTATTGAAAAATAGAGCCGCTTCGTGTAGAAGTGGCTCTTTTTGTTTAACTTTGCACACCAAATAATTAATTTATGTTGACGTTAAAACTTTTGAGAGAGCAGCCCGAATTTGTAATCGAGCGTCTTACAGTTAAGCATTTCGATGCAAAAGAGATTGTGTACGATATCATAGACCTTGATAAAAAACGCCGTTCAGCGCAGCAGGAATTGGACTCCTGCCTTGCGGAGCAGAAAATTAAAGCATCCGAGATAGGGAAACTTATGAAAGAAGGACGCCGTGATGAGGCTGAAGGGTCAAATCTCAGGTAGCATCTCTCAAGGAACGCTCCAGAACTCTTGAAGAGGAAATGGCTGCTGCACAGCAGGAGCAGGATCGTAAGTTGGTGCTGCTTCCAAACCTTCCTGCAGCACAAGTGCCGGAGGGGCGTACAGCAGAGGATAATGTCATTGTGCGTCAAGGGGGCGTTATCCCGGATTTGGGAGAGAATGCAAAACCTCATTGGGAACTGGTTAAGGAGCTGGATATTATCGATTTTGCTCTGGGAGTTAAGCTTACCGGTGCCGGATTTCCTCTTTACAAAGGAGCAGGTGCAGTTATGCAGAGAGCATTGATGGCATTTTTTCTTGAGCGCAATTCATCTGCCGGCTACATAGAGTACCAACCTCCATATATTGTCAATGAAGATTCCGGTTTTGGTACGGGACAGCTTCCTGATAAGGAGGGTCAAATGTATCATATCACCGTTGATGGTTTCTATTTGATTCCTACTGCGGAGGTCCCATTAACTAATATCTATCGGGATGTCATCCTGCAGGATTCTGATTTCCCTGTCAAGATGACGGGATATACACCCTGCTGGCGTCGCGAAGCCGGTTCTTATGGCAAAGATGTAAGAGGTCTAAATCGTCTGCACCAGTTTGATAAAGTGGAAATTGTCCGCATAGAGCGTCCTGAAAACTCCTATGCAGCGCTGGATGAGATGGTACGTCATGTTGAATCTTTGGTGCAGGCGCTTGCTCTTCCTTATAGGATCGTACGGCTTTGCGGGGGAGATATGGGTTTTACTTCAGCCATTACCTACGATTTTGAAGTGTGGTCAGCAGCACAGCAGAGATGGCTCGAGGTGAGTTCCGTGTCCAATTTCGAGTCATATCAGGCCAATCGTTTAAAGCTCAGATATAAGGATGAAGAGGGCAAATCGCAGCTCGCCCATACTCTCAATGGCAGTGCTCTCGCCTTACCGAGAATTCTCGCCTCTATAATTGAGAATAACCAGACTCCTGACGGCAAGATTATAGTGCCTGAAGTATTGCGTAAATACACAGGGTTCGAGATCATAGGGTAATGGTAAAGAGTGACAATCCACAAAGAATAATTATGGGAGTCGACCCCGGCACATCTCTTTTGGGTTACGGGGTCATTCTTGTGGATAAGAAGAAGGTCCATTACGTGGATATGGGGGTGATAGATCTGCGCAAGGAGAAAGACCATTTTCTAAAGCTCAGAAGAATTTTCAAGGAAATCGGGGAACTTATGGATAAATATGCTCCCGATGATCTGGCTATTGAAGCTCCATTTTACGGTAAGAACCCGCAAGTCATGCTAAAACTGGGTCGTGCTCAAGGCTCTGCAATTGCCGCTGCTCTTCATCGTGGTATTCCCGTTTCGGAATATGCTCCGAGAAAAGTCAAAATGGCAATAACGGGTCGCGGAGATGCTTCCAAGGAGCAGGTGAGAGTTTTAATGGAAAAAACCCTCGGCATTAAGATGGAGAGTGCATTTCTGGATGCTTCCGATGCACTTGCAATAGCCATGTGCCATTTTTACCAGCTAATAAGCCCACTTGTGGATGTTTCTGCTTCATCCAACTGGAAATCCTTCGTTGAGACCCATCCGACCAAGGTGGAAAAGTAACCTACGGATTTAACTTTTGTCCCATTTTCAAGTCTAAAATAACAAGCTGACATATTTGGATAAAAATTGTATAAAAGATAATAATATATATGAGACAAAAAGTTTTAAAAGTGGCTGCATTAATTCTGCTTATATTTCCTACATTAGTAAGTGCACAGCGCGGAGGTTTTAGCGTAAAGGTTACTCTGACCGAGGCTGCAAGCGGAGCCGGAGTTGAATTTGCGACAGTATCCCTTACTGAGGCGGGTTCTGATAAGGCCTATAAATATGCACTCACAAATGAGAATGGTTTTGTTGAGATCAGAGGTGTAAGGGCTGGAAAATACCTTATAAGAGGAGAACTTATGGGATATGTCCCTTATCGGGATACAATTAATGTGGATAAGAATCTCGATCTTGGTAAGAAGAAAATGGATGTTGAGGTGCATTTTCTGGAAGGAGCGACGGTTACCGACCTGGGTAATCCTATTGTAATTAAAAAAGATACCATCGAGCACAACATAGGGCTGATGAAAGTTACCGACAATGAGACCCTTGAAGATATTCTTAAGCGTCTTCCCGGCATTGAAGTATCGGCAGACGGTACTATCACTGCAAATGGTAAGGAAATCAAGAAAATCACCATTGACGGCAGAACCTTCTTCCTTGATGATCCTCAGCTTGCCAGTAAAAATATCCCCGCTAAGATAATAGAGAAGGTAAAAGTTGTGGACAAACAGTCGGAGCAGGCTGAATTTACCGGTATTGATGACGGAGAGGAAGAGACCATCATTGATCTGAGTGTTATGAAAGGAATGATGAACGGGTGGTTTGGTAATATTATGGCGGGAGGGGGTAGCGATCTTCGTGGTAAAGATGAGGATGGAGTGGCCATAGACAATGATTTCCGTTTTCAAGGAGCTTCAATGATTGCCAAATTTTCTGAGAGCGATCATATTGCTTTTCTCGGAAATGCCAATAATACAAATAACCGTGGTTTTAATGATCTCGCAGGTAATTTAATGGCGGGTATGCGTGGCGGTGGAATGCGTGGAGGTGGCATGCGTGGCGGTGGGGGTGGTATGCCCGGCATGTGGGGAGGTCGTAGTGGTATTTCCACTTCATATATGGCCGGTCTAAATGCAGGTAAGACATTTGACAATAAATCGGAACTGACAGGCAACTATATGTTCAACGGCAACGAAAGAGTTGTTGAGGAGAGTACTGCAAAGACTACATTCAAACAGGACGGATCATCTCTCTTCGCTATCGATGACGGCTATAGTATCACCAACTCCTACGGCCATAGAGCGGGAGCTCGTGCTGACTGGAAGATTTCAGAACAGACTTCCATCCTTTTTCAGCCTCAGTTCAACTTTGGCACAGGTAGTTTTGAAGAGCGTTCGGATTTTGCTACAGACAATATTTCAGCCTCCGGACAGAAATCCAAGATCAACGATGGTTACAGTTTATCGACAGGTGAAAATTCCAACCAGACTGCAAGAGGCTTTCTCCTCTTCAGACAGCGTCTCGGAAGACCGGGGAGAACCATCTCGCTTAATATAGATTATGATCTCTCCAACAACCAAACGGATGGCATTAACCGCTCTCTGACTAACTCTTATAAGAATAACATACTTGCAGATTCCACACTGGTTGACCAATTCTATCACCAGTCAGCTGAGTCATACGGAGCAGGTGCCCGTCTATCATATACCGAACCCCTTGGTAAAAATTTCTTTGCCGAAGCTACCTACTCCTACGACTACAGCTATAGAAACTCCTACAAGACAACTTACGATGATTATGAGACCGGTGCCATCATCAATCATGAATATACCAATGATATAACCAATGAGTCCATGTTGCAGAGGGCAGGTATAAATATAATGAAGCAGGAGGAGAAATATAACATCACCATAGGTGCAACAGCACAACCTTCAAGGACTATCAATGTTACAGAGGTGGGTGGCAATTCAACCACTATTGACCGTAAAGTGGTTAACTGGGCTCCGAATGCGAGGGTAGACTTCAATTTCAGCGATTACGAGATGCTGAGATTCAGATATAGGGGACGTACCACTCAGCCCTCGATTACTCAGTTGCAGACCGTACCTGACAATTCAAACCCTCAGAGAGTAACTCTTGGAAATCCCTATCTCGATCCCTCATTTACGCATAGGTTAAATATGATGTATAACAAGAATAATGTGCAGACATTCTCCTCGCTGATGCTCAATGCAGACTTCAACTACAATCAGCGAAATATTGTCAATGCAAGCTGGTATGACAAAAAAGGGGTACAGTACACTATTCCTATGAACAATGACAAAGGTACATTCTCCACTATGGCAAGATTGACCTATAACTCACCTATTGCCAAAAGCAAATTTTCCGTTATGTCTTTTTTCAATGTGAGTTACTCTACAGGTGTAAGTTTTGTGGGTAAAGACGAATTGCTCGACATCGACAATCCATCAACTTATCTCAATGTGAACAATTTTGAAGAGAATGAATATCAGAACCTCTCTTTCTCCGAAAATCTCAGATTCGTCTATCGTGACGATATTTTTGAGGTCTCCGTAGGTGGAAATGTGAGATATTCGCAGGCCTGGTATACTATTACGGCAGAAAGTGTAAGACCTACCTGGACCAATACCGTTAATGCAAATGTGATAGCCAATATTCCCAATATTTTTAACTTTTCGACTGACGCAGCCTACACGTTTTATTACGGTTATGAAGAGGGTTATAACGAGCCCAGCCTTGTCTGGAATGCCGAGCTCAGCAGACAAATCCTCAAAAACCTGACAATAAGCATCAAGTGCTACGATATTCTCAACCAGTCCAGGAATACCTTCCGTACGACAACGGATAACTACGTCCAGGATACTCGCAACAATACTCTCGGTAGATATCTGATGGTGAATTTAACTTATCGTTTCGGGACTTTCGGCAATCAATCTATGGGTGGCCGTATGGGGGGAGGTCATGGCAGGGGAATGGGTAGAGGTGGTGGCCCCGGAGGCATGTATCACTAATCACTCTTCCTCTTCGAGCTCGCGAACGCCGGCATATTTTCGCCACTTTTCAATCAGGGCGGTCATATCCGATGGGATGGGGGATTCAAACCTCATCTCCTCTCCCGTACGCGGATGTATAAATCCGAGACTTTTGGCGTGAAGTGCCTGACGCGGAAGTAAAGTGAAACAATTGTCAATAAACTGTTTGTACTTCGTATAGATCGTTCCCTTTAAAATCCTGTCACCGCCATAGCGCTCATCATTGAAGAGCGGGTGTCCTATATGGTTCATGTGGACACGTATCTGATGTGTACGTCCTGTCTCGAGAATGCACTCCACCATCGTTACATATCCGAAACGTTCTATCACTTGATAATGGGTGATGGAAGGCTTTCCCTGCTCCGCATCGGAAAATACTTTGAATCTTAGTCTGTCGTTGGGGTCACGCCCGATATTTCCCTCTATCGTACCGCTATCTCTCTGAATGTTGCCCCATACCAGTGCTACATATTTACGCTCTACAGTCCGGTCGAAGAACTGTTTTGTAAGATGAAATTGCGCATCTTCACTCTTGGCTACGACAAGTAGACCGGATGTCTCTTTATCCAGACGGTGAACCAGTACGCCCATCCTTTCATCTTCCTGATCAATGCTTGGAGAGATACCCAGATGATAGGCTAACGCATTTACCAGAGTCCCGCTTGCGTGACCGCGACCGGGATGCACCACTAGTCCGGGAGGTTTGTTGATTATGAGCAGATCCTCATCCTCATAGATAATGTTTAATGGAATAGGTTCAGGCAGCACCAAATCCACGCCTCTGGTATGGCATCATGATGGTAACCACATCGAGCGGTTTAACTTTGTAGTTAGCCTTGACAATACGGTCATTTACCAGAACATAGCCCGCGTTGAGTGCAAGTTGTATGCGGTGTCTGGAGGTTTGCTCCATACGGTTAGTTATAAACTTGTCTACACGCAGCGGCGTCAGGCCCTTTTCCGCCTCAAAGCGGTAGTGCTCAAACAGCTCCTGTTCCTCATCCTGGAGTAAATCAGGATCAGTAAGCAGGTCAGTCATTATAATTCCTTTTGATTGCCAATTTGGATTGGTCTTTAGTGAGGTAGATGCTCACTTTAGTGCCGTATACGAAGGGTATAGATTCCGAAAAAGCAGGGGACTGACTATAAACTACCGCCTCAAGGGAGTCGGTATAGTTGGTAACAGTCTCATCAAACCTTACAAGACCCACATTTAGAGAGTTGTCTATCAGGTAATCCTTTGCAACCAGATATGTATATCCGGTCAGATGGGGGATATAGGTTTGGGAATCCTCAGGATTGAGTCCCAGCAGAAGATCTATCTCACTTTCGCTTTCCAGAAGCGTATTCGGGGCAATGGGTTTACCCTGGTATCGCTGTTCCAGCACATTATTGGTGGCAATGTCTTCAACATATATCAGCGATCCGAGGCTCAACCCTTTGGAGGTAAGTTCAGTCTTGGCCTGTCTTAGTGAAAAACCAACAAGGAGGGCATTTCAACCATCTGAGGATTAATTGCATTAATCGTAATCAGTATACGGCGGCCTTTCTTGACTTTACTGCCCGCAACAGGATTCTGTGAAAAAATATAGCCCCTGTCCAAACGCTTTACAAATACCGAATCGGTTACTTCGATGCGTACATGACGTTTTTCTGCAAGATTATGGGCATCCTCAAGGGACATATTGGTAAATCGGGAACGCTAAGCTCCCTATTGTGTCGTGTGATGATGTTTAAAGAGCCGAAAATTATAAATAAGGGCTGCAAAAATAGCGACAGCCAGTAGAATATTGCGTACTATCCAATTGTTTTTCATATTGCGAAGTTAAGAAATAATTCTGTAAAAACTGTCCCTTTCTTTAATCTGAAATCCGGAAACTGAAGCAAGCTCTCTAAGCTCTTCCACTGCAAGTACCGGACGTTGTTCTTCTGATCCCGCCATACTGTAGATTTTCGGTACTATCCTCTATGGTACCGTCCATATCGTCTGCGCCATACTCCATAGCAAGCAGGCTGGTTCTCTTGCCGAGCATCGGCCAATAGGCTTTGATATGAGGAATATTATCCAGCGCAAGACGCGAAATGGCAATTGTTCGCAAAACTTCCTCCTCAGAGACCTCTCCGATTCCCGACAGGGAGTTGTTGGCACAGGAATATTTGAGAGGTATAAATGCACTAAATCCACCGGTATCATCCTGAAGCTCTCGCAATGCCAGCAAATGAGCAATCCCTGTGCTCCCTCTTCTCGATATGACCGAAAAGCATGGTGCAGTTGGAAGATATTCCCAATTTGTGTGCAGTGCGGTGAACTTCCAGATAACGCTCTGCAGAGAGCTTATCCGGGCATATCTGATTCCTTATGTGGCTATCAAAATTTCAGCCCCACCCCCGAGGAGGGCATCGAGTCCGGCCTCTTTTAGTCGGATGAGTACCTGCTCTAAATTTAGTCCTGAAGAGATGGACATATCCTCTATCTCTACTGCCGAGTAGGCTTTAATCGCTACCTCTTTTGGCAGCAGCTCCTTTACCAGGGAGATGATGGATCGGTAGTAGTCAAAATCCCTCTCCGGATGTACACTTCCCACTATGTGCACTTCGGTAATACCCTTACGATATTTTTGCAGACAATAATCTTTGATTTGGTCAAGATCCATGCTCCAGGCTCCCGGTTGCTCTTCACTATCACGTCTGTAGGAGCAGAAACTACATTGTGTATGCAGACGTTGCTCGGCTCAATATGAAAGTTACGGTTGAAGAAGATGGTCATGTCATATCTCGCATCACGCTCAGCAAATGCGAGTGAGCGAAGTCGGACCATATCGCCCGAATAGAGATCCATCAGTTGGTCAAATTCGTATCTATTTGAATTGCGCTTCATACAACCTATTATTGATAATGAAAATAGACCGACCTGAGTCAGTCTATCTCTTTTTAAACCCTATTTCAAATATTACCAGAGTTCTTCGGATGAAACGGAAAGTTTCTTGCGTCCACGACGCCTACGTGCTGCAAGTACTCGGCGTCCGTTCGGAGTGGACATGCGCTCACGAAATCCGTGTTTGTTGCGTCTTTTTCGCTGTGATGGTTGAAATGTACGTTTCATTATTTAATATTTTAATATTTATCGAAATTGGGAGTGCAAAGGTAATGTTTTTGTTTCAAAATACAAATTTATCGGGAGATTATAATAATCTTTTTTTCGGTGAAATACTCTTCTTCAAAAAATGAGGTTATATCGATTATGGTAATTCGCTCGTTTTTTACACGCCAACCCCTTTGAAACTCTCTTATTTCCTCCTGCAGGTCGCCACCCTTAAGAGAGATAATGGCTTTACGGTAGGAATCCTTAACCCACGGATAAAGTTCCCTAAGAGGCGCTACCGCACGTGACACCACATAGTCAAAACTTTCTCCTATATTTTCAGCCCTGCTATTGAGGCATCTTACATTCTCCAAGCCGAGTGACTGTGATACACTTTTGGCCACCCTTATTTTCTTTCCGATGGAATCGCAAAGTGTAAATTTTGTCTCCGGAAAGAGTATAGCAAGCGGAATGCCCGGAAATCCTCCACCGGTGCCAAGGTCGAGGAGCGACTCATCGGGAGCAAATGACATGGCCTTACCTATAGCCATGCTGTGCAATACGTGATGCGTCATAAACGAACCTATGTCTTTCCTCGAAATGACATTGATCTTTGAATTCCATTCTACGTAGAGATGTTCGAGTGCTGCAAATCTATCCCTTTGAAGTGGCGTGAGATCAGGAAAGTATCTTAATATGTTTTCCATTCTCCTAAATTGTTTCCCTCAAAATCTTTTTTGCACGGTTAATTCTGGTTTTCACAGCACCCAGAGTAATCTGAAGTTCTTTTGCTATCTCTTCATAAGCGTAATCGGATAGAAATCTCAATTTTGCAACTTCACGGTATTTTTCCGGCAGGTTTAGGATACGTGTTGTAAACAGATCCATATCCTGCTTTATTATCACCATTTCTTCGGGGCTATATGTCACGGAGATATCTCTCAAATCAGCTTCACCTCCACTCAGAGAAACGGATTTAAGGGCGTTGCGCGCTTTACGGATATGATCTATAGCCTCATTCTGTGCAATTATGTAGAGCCAGGTGGAGAATGCGTATTGAGGATTGTATCTGCCTATATTCATGAAAGCTTTCTCAAAACTCCTCTGACAAATATCTTCGGCATCTTCAGTTATGGATACATATTTGAGCAGAAATGCAAGCAATGCACTGCGATATTTATCATACAATGCGGAAAATGCCTTCTGGTCACCATTGCGCGCTGCAATTACCAAATTATAATCATCGCTGTTACTGTGCTTCGAGCCAATTTTTGCCATAACTGCATTCTGTCGTCAGTGGAATGGAGAGCTTTATCACACTTTCCATCTCTTGTTTAACTATATCGCAGAGCCGGTTGAGCTCCGAAGGGATAACATCAAATACCAATTCGTCGTGTACCTGGAGTACCATTTTGCTTTTTAGACCTTCACTCTTCATTCTCCGGAAGACATTGATCATGGAGAGCTTGATGATATCAGCCGCACTACCTTGAACGGGCGTATTGATGGCATTTCTCTCGGCAAGACCCCTGACCACATGATTGCGTGAACAAATGGCCGGTAAATAGCGCCTGCGACCGAAAATTGTAGTTACATAACCTTTTTCACGTGCATCTGCGATGCATTTGTCCATATAGCGCCGTACCCCTGGGTAGGTATTGAAATATTTCGTAATGAAATTTTTAGCCTCATTGCGGGGAATTCCAAGTCTCTGGGAAAGCCCGAATGAGGAGATGCCATATATTATGCCGAAATTGGCAACTTTAGCCTGCCTGCGATGCTCTTTGGTCACCTCTTCAGGTGAAACATGAAATATTGCGGCGGCTGTTGCGGTATGGATGTCGTTACCATGAAGGAAACTTTCGATGAGCCTCGGATCACCGCTAAGCTCGGCCATTATTCTAAGTTCTATTTGCGAGTAATCTGCAGAAAGGATATAGCCCTCATCGGAGGAGGGAACAAACGCCATACGGATCTTTTGTCCCCGCTCTGTCCTGATAGGGATATTCTGGAGATTGGGTCTGACGCTGCTTAGCCGTCCCGTAGCTGTGAGTGCCTGATTGAAGGTAGTGTGTATACGTCCTGTAGCCGGATTAACCAGCGAGGGTAGCGGGTCGAGGTAAGTAGATATCAGTTTGCGCAGGGAACGGTATTCTAGTACTTTCTCCACAAATGGATGCTTATGCACAAGCTCCATGAGAGTCTCCTCGTCAGTAGGCCAATTATCATTCTTTCTCTTTTTTGCTTTTGGATCAAGGGCCAGTTTTTCAAAAATCACCACCCCTACCTGCTTGGGAGAAGCGACATTAAGTTGGGGTTCATCTGCAAGGATACGTGCTTCTTCCTCGATCGTTGCAAGCTCTGAGGAGAGCTCCTTACTATAGCTTCGAAGTTGTTCGGTATCAATTCTCACTCCATTGTACTCCATATGAGCCAGAACCTCAATCAGCGGCATATCAATGCGTCTATAGAGATCCCAGAGTGATTCTTCATCCATCTCTTTAGCGATTAAATCATAGAGTTGCCATACTGCGACAGCTTCACGCATAAGGCGTCTCTCTGCCTCAATATCAAGCAGTCCATTTACGGCCTCTTCCGCCTCATGAGCAGAGAAGAGGTCGGGTAACGGCTGATCCTGCCGTGCATTAGAGGGGAGGGGGGAGTCGAGTGATACGTTTAGGTATCCCTGAACAAGAATTTCCAGCTTATGGGTCCTCTCAGGGTTGAGCAAATAGTGCATCAATTCTATATCGAAAAGCTCCCTTCCAAGGAAATGTCATGCTCTATGAGGGTAAGTATTGTATTTTTTAGATTGAAACCTATCTTCTCTATAGTGTTGTTGCTAAGAATACGTTTTGTAATAGGGGCTCCTGGTGGAAGAGTACAGCAATAGTTGCCGTCGCTTAGGATTATGCGTTTGCCTGACCTTAGAGCTACCCTTCCGGAAATGTGCTTTTCAAACTCTTCGGGAGTCACCTCCTCAAATGAAATTGTCGCTATATCAGGTGTCTCTTGACCGCAACTCTCCTCTGCCAGTAGCGATTTTAGAGAGTTGAATTCATACTCGTTGAAAAGCTCCCTGACTTTTTCATTGAAACAGGCACTCCAGCGCAAATCCTCTTCATTGACCTCTACTTCCACATCGGTCTTTATGGTGACTAGAAATCGGCTCATCCGTAGGTGGTCAGCCGACTCTTCAAATCCCCGGCGCTGTTTTGGGGTGAGTTCATCAATATGCTCAAGAATATTTTCAATTGAACCGTATTGAGAAATAAGTTTCTTCGCCCCCACCTCACCTATGCCATACACGCCCTTTATGTTGTCGGAAGAGTCTCCCCAAATGGTCAGAATGTCAATCACCTGTTTTGGATCACTTATACCATATTTGGCGCAAATTTCTTCCTTACCAATAATTTCGTTTTCGTTACCCGACTTACCTGGTTTATACTGCCAGATATGGTCCGAAATAACTTGGCCAAAATCTTTGTCGGGCGTTACCATGTAGACGTCAAATCCTTTTGCAGCACCTCTGACTGCAATCGTGGAAATGACATCGTCGGCCTCGTAACCAGGTGTAATCAGCACCGGAATATCCATCGCTTCAAGAAGGTCGATAAGCGGCTCAAGAGAGCTGCGTACAAGTTCCGGAGTTTCGCTGCGGTTGGCTTTATAGTCGGGATAGACTTTGTGCCTGAATGTCTCTGAGGGAGGATCGAAGGCTACAGCTATATGCGTGGGGTTTTCTGGCGACCAGTTCCAGCAGATATTTGGTAAAGCCAAAAGGATTGAGGTATCACGGCCTTTGGAATTAATCATAGGCCTTCTCAGAAATGCATAATACATCCTGAAAATCAATGAGTGTCCATCGATAAGGAATAATTTCCCAACTCTTTCATCCCGTTTCATCTTACAAATGTAAGAAATAAATAAGGTTTTACAGCAAAAGGCTCTCCGGAAAAATATTTGCTGCTATTAAAAATGAGTTGTCAAATATTAAAATGAAAGAAATATCACAAAGTTGCTTATTGTTGATAATAAAAATTTGTACATTACTTTCAATTTGTTATCTTTGCGTAGACTTGTAGAACTAATAAAGTAATAGTAACATGAATATTGATCATTTATTGTCGGCGAACGCAAAGAGTATGAGGCGTTCAGCCATCAGAGACCTCTTGAGTGTGGCAAACAAGCCAGAAATCATCTCATTTGGAGGCGGTTTTCCTAGCCCTGACTCTTTCCCTATTGCAGAGTTAAGACAGATTATGATGGATGTTATGGATGAGCAGGGAGCTGCGGCTCTTCAGTATGGTTCGACAGAGGGATACGTTCCTCTTCGCGAAGAGATTGCTAAACTCTATAAAGAAGAGGGACTAGACATTCCTATCAAGAATATTCTTATTACTACTGCTTCACAGCAGGCGATAGATCTTCTCTCTCGCATCTTCATAGACCCCGATGATATCATTATCTGCGGTTTGCCCTCATACCTTGGAGCATTGCAGGCTTTCTGGGCCTATCAGTGCAAGCCCTATGGCCTCCGCCAGGATGACCGCCTCGAAGAGGCTGTCAATGCACTCGTGGCAGCCGGAAAGAGCCCTAAATTTATCTATTCAATTCCCGATTTCCAGAATCCTTCGGGTGTGACCATGACAGTTGAGGAGAGAAAAAATGTTATTGCAGTTGCCGAGAAATATGACCTTCTCATAATTGAAGATAGTCCTTACAAGCAGATTCGTTTTGAAGGTGAGTCATTACCTTCCATGTACTCCATGTGTCCGGATAGAGTTGTCCTTCTAGGTACATTTTCCAAGATATTCGTACCCGGATTCCGTCTTGGATGGGTAGTTGCGGCTGATAGCATCATAGATAGGCTTATCGTAGCAAAACAGTCTGCCGACCTATGTACGCCGATATTCAACCAGATGGTGGCAGCCCGATATCTCAAGTCGGGTAACTTCCAGGATAACATTATCAAGATCAAAGAGTTGTACAAGCACAAGAAAAATGTGATGATCAAGGCTTTTGAAGACTATATGCCTGAAGGTGTTACCTGGACCAATCCCGAAGGAGGCCTTTTCCTATTCCTCAATCTACCGCCGCAGTATGATACACGCGAACTCTTCAATATTGCTATCAAGGAGAATGTGGCCTTCGTTATTGGAGAGGCATTCCACTGTGACGGCAGCGGTAAGAATACGATGCGTATGAACTTCTCATATGCCTCAGACGAGAAAATTATTGAGGGTATCAAGCGCCTCGCTAAAGCCATCAGAGAACTTTACGACAGACATTCATAGATTTCTATGATTACATAGTTTGTGTGTTTGGGTGGGCCGACTCATTTTTAGTCGGTCCCCTTTTTTATGACCAAAAAGAGTTACCTTTGTGAATCATGGCAAAACAGACGACAGATACAGTTCAACAGTTCAATGAAATCTCAAAAGAGATTATTTCCGGAGATATCAAGCCATTTTATCTGCTTTTTGGCAAGGAGCACTACTATATCGACAAATTGTGCGACCTTTTGATGGAAAGTTCTGCCTCCTGAGGAAAAAGATTTCGGTCAGTTGGTTTATTATGGATCGGATGTCTCTGCGAATCAGGTGGTCAATGCAGCCCGTCAATTCCCTATGATGATTTCCCGTCAGCTTGTCGTGGTGAAAGAGGCGCAGATGATGAAAAAGGTGGAGGATATAGATGTCTATTTTGACGGTATCCAGCCCACAACCGTTCTTGTGATTTGTTATAAGACCCCAACGACCCCGCAAAATCTTCGAAGAATATAGACAAGCGTACGTCGTTTTACAAACGGGCTCAAAAATTCGGCACCGTATTCGAATCCAACCAGATTCCTGATTATAAGATTGACAGATGGGTGGAGGAATATGCCCGCTCTCAAGGCCTCTCCATTGAACCCATGGCGGCAAAGTTGATGGTTGAATTTGCCGGAACCGACATCAGTAAACTGGTTCTAGAGTTGGATAAACTCATTAAACTGCTTCCGGAAGCACATAAATCCGTCACAGTTGCCACTGTGGAAGAAAAATGTTGGAATAAGTCGCGATTATAGCGTATTTGAGTTGACTAAAGCCCTTTCGATAAAGGATATGCAGAAGGCCTTTAGAATAGTCCATTTTTTCTCCGAATCGGGGAACAGATATCCTATACAGATGATTTTAGCAGCACTCTCATCTCATTTTATCAGAATTCTAAGGTACCATGCGCTACTTCAGGAGGGAGCTCCCAGAAATACAATACTCTCTCAACTTGGGATTCATCCCTATTTTGGCAGTGAGTATGATACTGCTTTACGCCACTATCCTGTCAAGAAGACGATGAGGGTGATAGCTCTGCTTAAAGAGTATGATCAAAAAAGTAAAAGCAACTCTCGTGGAAATGCTACCGACGGAGAGTTGCTTCAGGAACTTGTCCTCAAGATAGCGGATTCTTAGTCCACAATCACCCTTTTCACCCTTTTTCCTATTGATGTGAATATCTCGTAAGGAATTGTGTTAAGGTTCTTTGCGAGGTCGAGCGCACTTGGCTTTTTCCCAAAGATCGTGACAGTATCGCCAATTTTGGCATCAATTCCGGTAACATCCAGCATACACATATCCATACAGATATTTCCTATTGTAGGGGCCATCTGACCATTGACTTCAAATGATGCTTTGCCTTTGCCAAGGCGACGGTTGACTCCGTCAGCGTAGCCTACGCATATGGTAGCAATCTTTTTGATTCCGGGACCGAGTTTTCCGCGGCGACCATATCCGACGGTACCGTCTTCAGCTTTAAGCTCTTTTATCTGAATAATCGGGCATCTGAAGTATGCTGAAGGGACCACTTTGCTTTGATCAACGCTACTGATGCCGTATATGCCTATGCCGAGGCGTACCATATCATACTGGTATTGTGGAAATCTCTCTATGCCTGCCGAATTGAGGCTGTGTCTCAAAGGTTTTTCAGGTAGAATGGTCATCAGATCGCTACTCAACCTGTCGTAAAGAGATAACTGGCCGAGCGTAAACTTGTCGTGATGAGGCGTATCAGCTCCTGCGAGGTGTGTGAAGATTGATTTAACGAAAAACTCAGGAGACTCCATTAAAAAATCCTTCAGAGCGGGAATTTCATGCTCCATAAAGCCGAGGCGATGCATGCCCGTATCAAGTTTTATGTGTACCGGCCATCTGTTGATGCCTTTCTCTCTGAGTACCTTTCTTAAGAGAATGAAGGATTCGAGGTTGGGCATTGAGGGTTCCAGATCATGTTCAACGATATCTCCATAACTCTCAAGACCACTGTCAAGCACTATTATGGAAATAGTTTTATGCCATTTTCTTAAGTTCTATTCCTTCAATAGGAGTAGCAACTCCAAAATAATCCGCACCCGCCTCTTCCATTACACGGGCAAATTCGATTGCGCCGTGTCCGTATGAATTGGCTTTTTACAAGAATCATCAGTTTGGTACTCTCTTTGAGTAATGAACGGAAATATTTGTAGTTATGAACCATTCCGCTTTTGCTTAGTTGCAGTTGGGCATGGGGTACACTTGTTGACATCTCGTATGTTTTTATTTTTGCAAAGTTAGAAAATAATTCTCCTTGTTCTCATTTTACAGCCTTGAAAGTGGCAACACCGTTTTCATTTTTGTGAAAAATAATAATTCCTTCGTTTGGGGCGAGGATAGTGCGGGGAGTCTCAAATTCTTCTTGCGAAAGTTCCTCCAGACTTCTGCCAATAAAGACGTCCATATTCTCAGCAGAGCGCAGGTCGTAATATCCAAAACGTGTAATGGAGTTTGCTTGTGCTACTTCAAGTGCCTCGTGCGCTACATCTTTGTAACCGAGACGACTGTTGAAACGGGGTATTATGAATCCGGCAATTAAAAAAACACCCAGCAAAGTAGCTGCACAGTAGGTCACAACCTTCCTTGTACCTTCAGCAAAACGAGGTTTACCGCAGTTCTGCAGCAGGATGACGGCAGGATAGGTGAGGAATGTGAATATCGGCATTATATATACTGCAAGTTTAGAGCTTATCAGAGACATTGTCACAAGAAACGAGGCTGCGACAATCAGCATGAATTTCACCAGCGAACTCATCTCCATCTTTTTTACCAAGGCCCAAATAATGACAGGAATGGTAATTAGTGACCACGGTCCCATAGCGTACCAGATGGTATACGCGTAGTACCAGAAGGGGGCTTTGTGGTGGAAAGAGTCAACCGCACGGTCCACGGTTTGGTGGAATAGTAGATTGTTGAGATACTCGTGACCCCCTTCAACCCACACTCCCAGCCACCATCCCCCGCACAGCAGAGCCAGGATGAGCCAGGTACTCCATCCCCAGTATCTTCCGATACTACTGATCTTGCCTTCAACCAGTAAAAACGGCGGTATGCAGAGCAGGGGAATCATAATTCCAACAGGTCCTTTAGAGAAGATGGCCAAAAAAATATAGATCGGAAAGAGAATCCTTAGCCTTCTCCTGCCATCCCCTTTGTAGATCCTCCAGAATGTGTACATGGCAAGAGTGATAAACATAGTCATCAGCATATCCATCCTCAAAACGATGGCACTGCCGATAAAATAGGCTGTTGTCATCAACGCCAGTTCTGCTGCAATCATATACTTCTTGCCAAGCTCCCCACTGCACCAGCGGTTGAATATTGCCAGAGTGACAAAACTCGGAATCAGGGAGAAAAGAGCAAGAATAAATGTGTTGTGGCTGCCCAGAAGCCATTTGAAAAACATCACAATCCAGATATAGAGAGGTGGCTTATCAGCATAGGCTTCTCCATGATTGTACATTGTAAAGAAATGACCGTCACGCAGCGCTTCATCTGCGATGCTAAGATACTTAAGCTCATTGTTAGGGGTAATGTCCCTTTGGAGCATAAGCGGCAGAAGTATCAGGAAGTAAATTATGAAGCGGACGATTTGCTCTCGCTGTTGTTTTTTCTCCATAAAATCAAGTTGCGTGAATACGAAATAAACCCTATGCCCTGACCGAGAATTATTACAGGGTCAAGACGTATTATACCGTAGGTGACTATGATGGCAGATCCTGTGAGACTGATTATCCAAAATCCTGCAGGAAGTATCGACTCTCCCTTGCGGGAGGAATATATAAGTTGATAGATGAATCTGAAGGAAAATATCACTTGTCCTAATGATCCGAAGAGTATCAGCCATATCGGGATGTCAGTATTGTCGAAAAGTCGCGTGATCAGATCCTGTGCATGGCCTGCCATCAGAGCAATTCCTACTACAGGGGTTAGTAGCAGTACCGTTATTATTATTTGCCTCCATCCCCTGGGTATACTCTTCCAGACTCCTTTTGCTCCGAGATTCCAGATATAGACATAATACGCGATCACTTGTCCGAGCATTATCGAAAAGTCATCCCGAAGCCATCCGTATATGAAAAACAGGTATGAGGCTATCAGCGAAAGAACCCAGAATATGGTGGGAGAGACCACTTTCCTGGCTCTTTCCGACATGATCCACTGAACCAGAATCCTTGCTGAAAAGAGTCCCTGGGCCAAAAAACCTAGCGCATATACAAAGGGAGCACTCTCCATCAGCTCTGCTTTTGGTTAAGACTACCGGCGACAACCTTGTAGTCGATATATCTTTTCTTCATCCAGCGGAAGGCGAAACAATCCTTGAAAGGTCCAACTAAGCGGTTTTTAAGGTTGTATTTGGCTTTTCCCGCTGTACGGGGGTAGTGTCTGACGGGAATCTCCAGTACAGAGCCTCCAACCATCTGTATCAATGCCGGCAGAAAGCGGTGCATCCCGCTAAAGAAGGGGATCTTGCGGGCATAACTACTCTGCATTACTTTGAGAGGGCATCCCGTGTCTGAGACTCCATCTTTTGTCATCATCCTGCGGAAACTGTTGGCTATACGGGAAGAGACTCTCTTAACGAAGGAATCCCTGCGCTCCGATCTAATTCCAAGTACAAGCTGATAACTCTCGCGCTCTGCCAACAATAGGTCAAAATCCTCCGGGTCTGTCTGCAGATCTGCGTCTATATAGCCGACATAAGGTGACTCACAGTGGTCGATACCGGCTTTGAGAGCACCGCTCAGGCCGGTGTTCTTTTCCAGCGAAATAAAGTGGAAGGCATGATTTCTGCTGCAGACCTCCTGAACCAGAAGATCTCCTCCGTCGGTAGAACCATCATTAACAAAGAGTACACAGGTTGATTTGCATGAGGATTTTTTTAGATAATCAGAGAGTTTTTCCTCCAATCTTGGGATATTTTCCCTTTCGTTGAAGAATGGGACGATTATTGTGAATTCATATTTTGAGGTTGGGTTCATTTTCTATTGTTTGTGCAAAGTTATGATTATGTTTTTTGAAAATTCAATTATTTTTTGTAATTATGTAGTTTTAATTCGTCCGCGTAATTAGTGTATGCGAAACCTCGCCGTAATAGTAACAATGCTCTTTTTATTTGCCTTCGAGGCAGTCGGAGTCAGAAGTGTGCCATATCCCGTCAAGGTGTTTCAGCCTGACGGTTCCTATCTGATGTTGAGGATACACGGTGATGAATCATTTTCCTATAAAACCACCCTTGATGGTTATATTGTGGCTCAGGCTACCGACGGCTATTATTACTATGCCGACTATAATAACGGAGCACTCAATATTTCAGCCAGACGAGTGGACGGTTACCCTACCGGCGGATACGCAAAATCCATACCTCCCATAAAATATCACTCCAAGAGACACATAGTTTCGGAGTCTTTCAAAAACTTTCTTGCTCCTGATGTGGCTACAAAGGCGGTCAGAACGATCCGAACCGTAGTTATTCCGGTACAATTTTCAGATCTGAAATTTATGACACAATCCATCAGCTCGCGACTCTTTAACCTGTTCAATCAGATAATCTACTCTGAAGATGGTGCTACAGGTAGTGTCAGGGAGTATTTTAGGGACAACCTTGGAGATAGATATGAGCTTACATTCGAGATTACCGACCCCGTCACGCTTCCCAATGGCTACAGATATTACGGAGAACGTACGGCAACGTCCTCCGACAATAATGTGAAGGAAATGGTGGGGCAGGCCTCCGCCCTTGTAGACAGCAAGGTCAATTTTGCGAATTTTGATGCGGACGGTGACGGAGTTGTCGACAATGTATTCATAATATTTGCAGGCTATAACGAAGCTGAAGGGGGAGGAGATGCCACTATCTGGCCGCAGTCCTGGAATGTCTCCTCGTTGGAACTCTATTTTGACGGCAAAAAGATATCCAATTTCTCCTGCTATTCCGAATTTTCAGGCTCTTCAGGAGAGAAATTTGCAGGAATAGGCTCCATCTGCCATGAATATTGTCACATGCTGGGTCTTTTGGATATGTATGATGTCAATGGTGACACGGAAGGATATTCGCCACTCCTTCTCGGTCCGCTATCAATAATGGACAACGGCAATTACAATAACGGTGGTAAAACTCCACCCTATCTCACGGTTTTTGAACGCGAAATGCTGGGTGCGGTATCTCCGAGCCGACTTTATGGTAGTACAAGCATCGAAGTACTGCCCGTTCATCAGGAAACCAGGGCCTACATCATCCCTGCCTACTCCAATGGAGAAAGCTTCTACCTGGAATACAGGGATGGTTTAGGTTGGGATGCCCATATCGGGGGTGAGGGTCTGGTGATATATCATATAGACAAGTCCTATGGGAGCGCCTGCTCCATGAGTGCTAAAATGCGCTGGAACAGCAATGCCGTCAATGCTTGTGCCTCGCATCCCTGCGTGCGTCCCATTGCCTCTTCCGGTAATAGTTACACGGATATATCCATGCTTTTTTTCCGGGTAAAAACAGCGTCACACATATTCATTCCTCATACTCTTTTCCTCTGCTTGACTGGTCCGGAAAAGGTCACGGATATGGCATAGCAAACATACAAAAAGGCTCCGCCGGAATGCTGCTCGACATTATCGCAGACAATGGGTGGGACTCTCCGGTGGTAAAAGAATATTCCATCGAACCGCAGCAGCGTACAGCACTTTTGAAGTGGAGTACTGACAAGGAGGAGTCCCGGGGCAATTGGAACATAGTTTGGAGTTTGGAAAATAGTGTCTATGCCGACACCTCGGTTGTTTCGGTAACGCAAAGAGATTACCTGTTTACCGATCTTAAGCCGGGTAGTACTTATAATTGCCGTCTGTTTTACTCACGTAACAATGTAATAGGAAAGAGTTATCCGATGAGTTTTTCTACGAGGGAGATGTTCTCTCTATTTCCTATGATTGCAGATATGGATAAATCATATAAGGTGGGTGACGATAAGTCCATCTTACCATTCTCAACATTGCAGAGGAGGTGATCTCCATCCGCTGGATCGTGAATGGGGCGGAGGTACCTGACGGAAAATTAAAATTTGACCGGAGCGGACTATTCGAAATAAAAGCTGAAATTTCCTATCCAGACAATTCGGTTGAGTATATTGTAAAGAAAAAACTATAAGTCAGTAAGATGATTTTGCACAACAGGATACGGTCATTTGTCACAAGGTTATTACTGCTGTTAGTTACGGCAGTGACTATGGCCATATCTTGTCCTTGGCCTGAACCTCCACCCATAGTTGTGCCGGACCCCATAGAGTCCTTCGAGAAAAAGCCTTTAAGGTCAATAGTGATGAAGGGCTATATGTTAAGGGTGCCTGCGTTATTCGTTATTCGGAGGAGACCTTCCAAAATCACTCAATGAAAAAAGAAGGACTTACCGTATCCAAAGCGATGATCAGATTAGCTATCTCCATATCGCATTCATTAGCGATCTTCCGGCAGAGATCGACCAGAAGTCATTTGTAATATAACTTATACCAGGGAGAAAGGTGAAGAGACTATACTTATCGTCAAATTTGTTCTGTATCAGATTAAGGGAGGTAAGGTTTGGCTCTGGAACGAACTGGTTGCAGAAGACAGGTATAATACTGGATAGGTAAAGTAGTAAAATAAAAGGGGTATCCGAACGGATACCCTTTACTCTTTCGAACAACCAAAGGTTACCTGGAAGCGTCCATAGAAACCTTTCTGAAGTCTTTCATCATTTTGCTCAAGTTCAAAGCAGCTTTTCTTGCACGTGTGCCGGCAGCTTTGTTGCCCTTAACAAGCTGAGCTTCAGCGTTCTTGGAGAAAACTTCAATTTCAGCTTTGATTGCGTCAAGTAGTTCTTTCATATAATATAGTTGTTAGGTGAATAAATATTTTCGGAAAGTTAGGAATAATTTTTTAATTAAGAAAAAAAAGTTGAATTATTTATTAATTAACGATTTTTCCAAGGTATTGTGTATGAGCCATATTTGGGGTCCGTCTCCTCTTGTGTGAGGGCTATCCTGACCGGTCTTTCTCCCGATGCTTTGGTCGCAGCCTTGGACTTGGGTGGTAGAGGAGGGTATGTGCCGGAGGCTATATGCGTCAGACAGGCTTTAATATTGTCCTCGGAAGGACCGAAATTGTGGTATAGGTCATCGGGACGGTAGTTTGCCGGAGCAATTCCTTCGTCCGGGATATTGCGGAAATCCTTGTTTTGATTATAGAAGCAAATAGGCAGGAATACCCACTTAAGGTTGGTGTAGTCTCCTTTATTATACCTGGTATAGTCGGCACTCTCGCCCGGATACATCAGTACATACATGCCGTTAGGTTTACCGTAAGTGGTATCACCAACATGCCTAACATTCATTAAAGGCTCGAGACCATTGAGAATCATCTCACTGGCGGAAGCACTACCTTTAGTGGTAATGAAATAGAGGCCATCAAGTTCGAGGGATCCTGCAATACCGTTAACTTTAGAATATTTGTCTTCAGAGGCCAGAAGGTCATTGTGCTTACGAATGACGTAAGTCTCACCAATAGCGGATTTGGGCGCTACATAGTCTACAATACGCTGGCTGGCACGACCGTCGCCACCTCCATTGTATCTCAAATCGAGGATGAGATGCTTCACACCGGCCTCCCTGAATAGTTGCATGGCATTGTCTATATCGTCGAGCATGTTGGCATTGAAAGTAAGGTAAAGCATATATCCTACAGGGGAAGTCAATCCCTCAAAATCCTTGCCGGTGAAAACCTTGCTCATAAGAACGCTTCTGGTGCTAAGTGTGGTAGCGGCAGAGGTGGTGAAGGTATGTGAGTTACCTTCCGTATCGGTAAATGTGAATTGTTGAGGGCTTTTTCTGTATTCGGTTTGGAATGTACCCGCCCTGATGAGGTCCATCGTAGCTGTTCCTCCAACTTTTTTCAGCGTCCAACCTCTGGTGACACCTTCCTTGTCAAAAGGGGAGTTAGGATAGACATATCGCACTTTATATCGTAATCACCATAATATTTGATAGGTTGGCTAATGCTTACACCATAGGTGCCGGTGATGGTACCCTCCTCACTTTTCAGATAACTTTCGCCATCAGTCATCCAACTCCATCTGTCTTTGCTATAAAGCATCTTATCAAAGAACTTATTTATATCATATTGCAGGGGGTCAAGTTTGGCATTAGCATCCTTGACATCCTTGTACCAATAATAATAGACATTCATATATTCTTTTCTTAAAATACTTTGGCTCTATAGTCGGGGTCTACCCTCGTTGGGATTAATAGGTTCCGGCGGCTCAGGTTTATTACAGCTTGATGAAGAAAGCAGTACTGCTGCAATTATAATTGCAAATAGGTTGAATAGTAACTTTCGGTTCATTTTTATATTTTTTGAATTAAATCATTTCTCTATCTTTGCAAAGATATAAAAACTGTTCACAAATATTTTTTTTCTGTTGTATGAATAATTTTGCCGAGATTATTTCCAGCTTTTCTTCATTTATTTGGGGATGGCCAATGATCATTCTGCTACTTGGAACCCACATTTTTATGACAGTTCGTCTAAAATTTCCCCAGTTGAAAATTTTCAAGGCAATCGGACTCTCCTTTAAGAAAGATAAGGGTGCTTCAGGAGATGTTAGTCAGTTCGGAGCGCTTATGACCTCTCTTGCTGCAACTATCGGCACGGGAAACATCGTAGGAGTAGCCACAGCTGTTTCTCTCGGAGGTCCCGGTGCGGTCTTTTGGGTCTGGATTACCGGAGTGTTTGGTATTGCTACCAAATATTCGGAGGGGCTTCTCGCTGTCAAGTATCGTGTCAAGACCCAAAGCGGTACAATGCTCGGAGGTCCGATGTATGCCCTTGAGAGAGGTCTTAATATGAAGTGGCTCGGAGTTATATTTGCAATTTTCACCGCCATTGCCGCTTTTGGTATCGGCAATACAGTACAGGCAAACTCCATATCGCTTCTTCTCGGTGAAACCTTCGACATTAATGCAAAGTTGGTGGCAATAGTTCTGGCAATTTTGGTGATGCTGGTTATCGTTTTTGGAGTTAAGGGCATAGCCAACGTTTGCTCGGCCCTTGTCCCTTTTATGGCCATTGTATATGTGCTGGGGTGTTTTGTGATTCTCGCTTTCAACTGGAGTTATCTCGGTGAAGCACTTTCGCTTATTTTTAAGTCTGCCTTTACTGCCCGTGCCGCCGGAGGCGGATTTGTCGGCACAACAGTTTTGATGGCTTGTCGTTATGGAATAGCCCGCGGACTTTTTTCCAACGAGTCGGGGCTGGGTTCCGCCCCCATAGTAGCTGCTGCCGCGAAGACACGTAATCCCGTCCGTCAGGCTCTTGTTTCATCTACAGGTACTTTTTGGGATACTGTAGTGATATGCTTCATAACGGGTCTTGTCCTTGTGAGCAGTATAATTGCATATCCCGACATTGACCATACACAGGGTGCGGCTCTGACGCAGGCAGCATTTAGTAAAATCCCTGTTATTGGTCCCTTTATACTCGCCTTTGGCATATTCACTTTTGCATATTCTACCATTCTCGGATGGGCCTATTATGGAGAGAGGGCCATAGAGTACCTCTGCGGTCACAATTTTAAGTTGTCACGTATTGTGATATGGATTTACAGGTGTGTGTGGGTTGTGGGGGTCTATGTAGGTGCAGTAATGTCTCTCAATCTGGTTTGGAATATCTCAGATATCACCAACGCCTTTATGGCGATACCTAACCTGATTTCTGTTTTGCTGCTTTCGGGAGTTATTGTTAGAGAAACGAGAAAATATCTTTGGGAAAATCGTCTGGATGAGGAGGATAATGAAGAAATTCCTACTATCTAAGAACTATACTTTTTATTCTACGATATAGACTGTCTCGCCATCTTCCAGGAAGTAATATTTTTCACGGGCAAAACTCTCAATGGAGTCTTTGTTGGATTGGAGGGTGGATAGTTGTTCTTCGGTCTGCTCTATTTCCTTGTTGTACGATCTTATTTGTCGCTCCTGGGATCTTAGAGTTGATCCGGTTCTGATCCACTGTTCTATATTATTGGTATCAAACAGCAGATAGAGTAGGAAGATAAGCGTGACGATGGTATACTTGCTGAACAGTATTCGCCACACATTGCGTGATAAGACCCTTTGTCGGAATCCCAGTAAATTCTCCCACAATCTCATTGCCGTTTCTTTTTTTGCAAAAGTAGTCAAATAATAGTAATTTTGAAATAAAAAATAGATGGTAAAGATACTCCGGAATCTGCGTTATTACACCCCATCGCTGGGTCAAAGTTGGCTCCTTGTACTAGTTTTTGTCTCGCTCGGAATGATGTTCGGTGCTATTCCGACTTTATTGTCACGGGAATCTGATTTTTGGGGTTCAATATCTATTTCATATCTCTTCACATTGATTCCCGTCTTCGTTTTTATTTATTTAAAGGCGAAGTTGGAGTATCAAAGGTATGAGGTTGTGGGTTTGGATGCACCACGCAAAATCAATAGTCCCTCCTTCGGTGCCTTGCACCCCGTTGCTGTTTTTATTCTTGCAGGTCTTGCGACCCTCTCCATATCAGTTCTTATAGAGCCAATTTCTTCTCTCATACCTATGCCCGATAGCATAAAAAGGATATTCGAGAGGGTTTTAACAGGATCTTCGCTGGCGGACACACTCATTGCTACGGCTATTCTGGCTCCGCTCTGTGAAGAGTTTCTCTGTAGGGGTATGATGCTTAGGGGTATGCTGGAGCATATTTCTCCAACTAAAGCAATTCTCTGGTCTGCATTCTTGTTTGCAGTGATACATCTCAATCCCTGGCAGGCAATTCCGGCCTTCATACTTGGGGTATTTTTTGGCTGGATCTACTGGAAAAGCGGTTCTATCTGGCTGGTCATTTTCCTTCATTTTGTTAATAATTTCTCATCCATCCTTCTAGCCAGACTTTTCCCAGATCTTCCAATTGATGCCGGATTTGCAGAGCTCCTTCCCAAAGTCTGGTACACAGTATTATATGGTGTTGCGATAATCCTTTTTTCCCTAATCTTCATATTGTTTAAAAAGAAACTAAATTTCACCGATGACAAAAAAACTCTATCCGCTGAAATTCCAACCG
Source organism: Bacteroidales bacterium (assembly GCA_040766795.1). Lineage (GTDB taxonomy): Bacteria > Bacteroidota > Bacteroidia > Bacteroidales > UBA932 > Cacconaster. Next base: position 56,663 of record JAXGPW010000012.1, read on the forward strand.
ATCCTCAAAACTAAAGTCTGGGGCGGTAACCGTCTGGTTAAGGAGTATGGAAAATATCCCGATCCCGAAGAGGAAATAGATCTCTCACATATAGGAGAGTCCTGGGAAATAGCTGACATGGGTGACGAAAGCACTATGGTCAGTGAGGGCTTTCTTGCTGAAAATTCTCTTTTTGATCTGCTTGAAACCTATCTGGGCGATCTTGTAGGGGACAAAGTGTTTGAAATGTACAATCTTCAGTTCCCTATAATGGTAAAGTTGTTGGACATCAACAAACATATTTCGGTTCAGGTGCATCCCGACGATGAAATTGCCCTTGAACGCTATGATAGCTATGGTAAAGAGGAGTTCTGGCACATCCTTGATGCAGATAATGATGCGGTAATATACCTGGGGTTTAAGAGAAAGGTCACTGCAACGGAGTTTTATGATAGGTGTAAGGATGGGACCGTGATCCAGCTGCTCAATGATATCCGTCCCAAAAAAGGTGATAATTTTCACATCAAACCTGGTACCGTCCATTCTGCATCAGGTGGTATAAGATTGGTGGAAATCCAACAACCCTCCGACATTACTTTCCGTCTGTATGATTGGGAACGGGAGTTTGACGCTGTCACTGCAAGAGCGATGCACCTTGAGGAGGCAATCGATTGCATTAACTATAATGCCAGTGACCCCGCATCTCTCCTGATACCTACTAATCCTACACGAGGGTCATTGCTTGAGAGTGACAACTTTATAATTAACGTAGTTGATCTTCAGGGACCCCGACAGATCCATACTGAGAGCTATGGTAGCTTCATAATCTATATTTGTACGCAGGGTTCCGCATCATTTCAGGTAATGGAAGGAGGCCGGAAAGCCTCATATGATATATCAAAGGGAGGTACAATCCTAATTCCGGCTTCTCTCGACGATTTTCAATAGTCCCTCTCGAAAATAAGACCTTACTGCTCAGGTGTGGCTTAGACCGGCTGAAATGGTAGACGATTATATTGACGAAAGTGTCAGCGACGATTGCGGTGATGATGATGGCTCCGAATTTGACGAGGAGTGCGGGGAGGATTGCCACTGCGGGCATAACCATAAACACTGATGGTATGGACTCAACACGTATAGACAAATATCTCTGGGCTATCAGAGTCTTTAAGACTCGTGCAGATGCCACTGAGGCTTGCAGAGGAGGTAAAGTAACAGTGAATGGTAATGAAGCCAAGCCTTCCAAGGAGGTTAAAATAGGTGATACTATCTCCGTACGTAAAGGTTCCGTTCACTATACTTATAAAGTACTTAGTCCACTGGATAAGCGACAGGGAGCAAAAGAGGTAGAAAAATATGTTCAAAATCTCACTCCTCAGAGCGAACTGGATAAGCTAAGAGCTCCGACTGAGACATTTTTCATTAAGCGAGACAGGGGGGCAGGAAGGCCAACGAAGAAGGAACGTCGCCAGATGGACGAACTCTATTCCTCTTTCTTTGTAGATGATAATGGATGATTGAAGAGGGTCATCGCCTGATCGATGCCTTCTGTGCCATAACATTTGATGGCGTTGATTGCCGTATTAAGTACGGTTTGTAATTGGCGTTTCTCTTCAAGGATAAATTCTCCAAGAACGAAATCTACCTGACCGCCTTCGGCGAAATCGCCGTTACCGATACCTATGCGTAATCTGGCGTAATCGTTGGATGATAGCGTGTAGTCAATGTTTTTAAGACCATTGTGCCCACCGTCACTTCCCTTTTTCCTCAAACGTAGAGTACCGAAAGGGAGGGCGAGGTCGTCTAATACAACTATGAGGTTTTCCTTGGTCAGTTTATGTTTCTGAAGCCAATAATTTACAGCCTTACCACTTAGATTAACGTATGTGGAGGGTTTAAGCAGTATGAATTTTCTTCCTTTAAATGATATTTCGGCGACCGCGCCATAGCGCTCCACCGTAAATATGGTATTGGATGCCTGAGCCCAGGCATCCAATACCATAAAACCTATATTGTGGCGGGTTCCGGCGTATTCTGCGCCGATATTGCCCAGTCCGACAACTAGATACTTCATAAACTACATCATATACTATTCTTCTTTTGCAGCTGCTGCCGCAATAGCCGAGCGAGTCATCCTTACAGCACAGATAAGAGTATTCTTAGGGGAAACGATCTGTACTTTGTCGAATGAGAGGTTTCCGGCATAAATCTGCTTGCCGAGTTGAAGATTTGTTACATCAACTTTAAGCTCATCAGGGAGTTTGCTGATAAGGCCTGAAACGCGCAGTTTACGCGAGCTTACGATAAGCTTACCACCCATCTTAACACCTTCCGAGCTGCCTGTTATAACAACGGGAACATCTATGGTCACAGGCTTGTCTGCCGAAACTGCCAGGAAGTCAACGTGAAGAGCATTGTCAGTCACAGGATGATACTGTACTGCGTGGAATATTGCGAGCTGACTTTTACCGTCGATATTGAGGTTAATGATGTAGGAATTGGGAGTGTGGGTAATAGCCTTCAAATCTTGTGCGTCTACTGAGAATGAAGTATTCTCTACACCCTCTCCATAAAGTACGCATGGTACTCTACCTGCCCTGCGGATGCTTTTCACATCTGCTTTTCTGCCGGTGGTTCTGAGCTCACCTTTGAGTTCAATCTGTTTCATTGTGTCTAAAATTAAAATGTGTTACTCAGTCCGGTCTTTCCGGACCCCATTGCACCAAAAGGAACAGATCCTTTTAAAGCGGCGCAAAGATAACAAATTTTCCCAACATCAAACGGATTTCGCTCTTTTTTCCAAAAAATACTCAGAACTCAGAACTCCATACTCAGAACTCCCCACTCCATACTCCAAACTACCTAACATAGCTGGTAGCGATATTCCATTTGAGCGTCTTGTAGAAATTATTGAGCAACTTGTATTGTGTACGTGGCAGATAGGTGCTTAGTCCACTGTACCTCTCAATATCAATGTCGAGGAAAATATCGGTTGCTGCTTTGTAGACTATTGCCTGGTCCAGGGCTCTTTTAAACTCTGCATATTGCGTAGGAGTGGCTAGTCGGGAGACAATGTCTTCGAAATCATAATACCAATGCTTATCGAAGCGAAAATATACCTGAAGCTGAGAGGCATCCATGGTAAAGATGGAATCCTGATTGTTGCGGTAGATGGAGCCACAAACTCCTGCCAGATTATCAAGAGCACTAGACTTAATCATCGATACGGTAGCCGACCGGTAGATACCTGTCTTGGAGTCGTAAATGGCAAAATAGTCGGAGCATACCTGTTTCAGGGCCTCCAGGCGATTTTCAACATTGAATATAGGATTGAAAATTTTTGTATACGGGAAACCATCTGCCAATATTTCCGTAGGCGAGAAGAGCATATACTCACACTTGTCCTTAAATTCGTATGCAACCTCGATACCACCCATTAAGCAGCAGTCAAACAGGATAAACTCGTAGTTGTGCCGGAGTGCGGCAGCAAGGTCAGTGATTTCAATTTCACTGTTGTTGTCACTACCGAAGGATTTCTGTGGCGCCCCATCTGTTGAGGATTTTACCAGAAAGTGGTAAGGGTCTTCGACAGGTTTGTAAGATTTATCTCCGATCCGGTCTAACGGATTTGCGAAATATCCCTCCGGTAGCCATCCGGTGGCGTGCGACCAGAGGATAAGTCCACGATAGTCAGCAGGGAAACTACGCTCCACATCGGTCAGAACACGATTGAAGGAAGCTATCTGCGAGGAGTTCATCTCAGGTTCATAGATACTTATCGTCTCGCTGATTACAACTCCATCTTTATTACAACTGTATCTGGAGAGGGTGGGAGACTTGCCCGGAATATGGTAGAATACCAGCAATATCTTGCTCTTATCTTTGTATTCCGGAACAAAGCCTAACTTGAGGTCTCGTATGCACTCCTCCGCATAGCTTTGGAGATTGTTGTTGGCACTGATATAAAGAAGCACCGATCTGACTTTTTCCTTCTCCGGATTATCTTTGCAAGAAGTGAGAGAGCAGGATGAAATGCACACTAATAGTGCAAAAAGCGATAAAATGCGGATAAAACCTCTTTTTTTCATATAGCAAAGGTAAATAAAAAAATATATTTTGTATATTTGTATTCAAACAATAACACAAATAATACAAACAGATTATGAAACCGTCAACCATTATCTCATTTTTGACAGGAGCGTTTGTTGGCGTAGTTGCAACTGCGATATACCTGTCGACCGACAAGGGTGAGGAGACCCGCGTTAAGATCAAAAATACCCTCAATGACGGCATGGATGCTGCAAAGAGGGGGTATGAATCGGCAAAGAGAGTAGTTAAGGACTTTGCCGAGGATGTAGAAGATAAAATCCATACTGAGTCCTCAGACATCAGACGTAGGGCAAGAAGGGCCAGCGATGCCGCTAAGGCTGCTGTAGAGGAGTCCCTCAGATAGTTTTTTGCTATGGATCCAAGAACTTTTCTCGGGCCACTCGAGGATATAGGCAATTCGGCTAAGGATTATGCCGACAACCGTCTCGACCAGCTCAAACTTAAGACTACCAAGCGTCTATCAGCCTCACTTGCGGTGTTGTTCGCTTGGGTTATAATTGTTATGGTCGTTCTGGTCGCTTTTTCTTTCCTTGCTCTGGCACTTGGTGCCTGGCTTGGGGAAGTACTCGGCTCCCAGGTATATGGGATGCTCATAATTTCAGGTATATTCCTTGTCATCGCCCTTGTGCTCTTTCTCCTAAGGAAGCGCATCTTTGTAAATGGGCTGGTAAGGGCTTTCATCGGTTTATTTTTTGAAAAGGATGAAAAAAATGAATAAGATGAGGAAAGATTACAGTAACATCAGGACCATGAAACAGCTCGAGTTGCAAATACGTCAACTAGAGATCGAAGCTATAAAAGGCGAACATAAGATTCGCGAGGATATCAACTATGCCGCCTATTTTTATAGTCCCGGAAGATTGATAAACTCCATTGGAGTATATATTAAACACTTTGTCATGAATTTTTTCAGAAGTATGATTATTATCGCAGGGCTTGGAGTAGCCCTAACCGCCTGTTCTTCGAGGGAGGATCAAACGGAGTTTACCTATTCAATTGACCAGTTTGCAGACATCGAGGTGTTGAGATGGGCTGCGGTTCCCAATTGGGATGGTCTCACCTCCAGCAGAAGGAATATGTATACCATCTCTCAGAAGCAGCTAAAGCAGGTCGTGATATCATTTGGGTTCAAAATTTTAAATACAATCTTCCGATCCGGAAGGTGTTGGAAGCCATAATTGATAAATGTGAAGGAAAATCAGGCCCTGAGTTTGACGAGTTTATGATTTATGCCAAGAGAGTATTCTTCAGCAACGGTATACATCACCACTACGCTTTGGATAAGATCATCCCGGGATGTTCAATGGAATATTTGCATCGCTTATGGATGAAGCAGGTGCTCTGATGCCAAAGAAGAGCTTCTCCCTGTGATATTTGATCCTGAGCTCTATCCCCAGATGGTGTACCAAGGGACTGATAAGGATCTTGTTGCAGCCTCAGCCGTCAATTTTTATGAAGGTGTGACTACCAGAGAGGTCAATGCATTCTACGATGCACGCGGTAAGTACTCCTTATGATCCGGTGCCCCATTTTTTATGGTCTGAATAGCCGTCTTGTAAAATTGGACGGAAAGATAGTAGAGCAGGTTTATAGCCGATGGCCTCTATGGCGAGGCCATAAAAGCTTCGCTATAGGACATCTTGAGGCTGCTGCCGAGGTATTGAGAATGACCGCAGAAACGCTATATTGGCAGAACTTATTGAGTACTATAAGACTGGCGATCTCCGTATGTGGGATCAGCATAATGTCTCCGCACGGGATGTGGATCAGATGTTGATTTCACCAATGGCTTTGTCGAGGATTACAGTGATCCTCTTGCCGTAAAGCAACCTATGAAGGCATTGTTCAATATCGTGACAAAGAGGCTTCAAAACGCATCGAACTCATCAGCGAAAATGCACAATGGTTTGAAGACAACTCACCAATTGATCCCTGCTTCAAAAAAGTCTGAGGTAAAGGGGGTTTCCGCAAAGGTTATGGCTAATGGCCTGTATTGCCGGTGACAACTATCCTGCCACGGCTATCGGCATCAATCTCACTCAACGCTGCCTGGATTCGTAAGGAATATGGTTCCAAATCAGTAACCATTGCCAACATTACTAAGGCTCTTATGATAAAGCAACTGAGCAGAGTCCTAAGAGTGTTCGACTGAATTTGCCTATGGGATCAGGATGAAATTGATTTTTGTAAAAAATATGGTTCTATAACAGGTGATTCAGCATACCGATCTTCACGAATGTCTCGGTCACGGTTCAGGTCAGCTGCTTCCCGGCGAGATTTCCAATGCACTGAAAGAATTCAGTTCTACTTATTGAGGAGTCACGTGCCGATCTTTTTGCTCTCTATTATCTGGCTGATCCCAAATTGGCTTAACCCGCATTCTCGACAATCCCGAAGCTTACAAGGCAGCACATATGAACTATATACGCAACGGCAGTTTCACACAGTTTACAAGGGTAGAGCTAGGTAAGACCAATACCCAGGCCCATATGCAGAACCGTAAACTCATCTCTGACTGGGCATACGAAAACGGCTTGGCCGAAAATGTTATAGAAAAAAAGGTGCGTGATGGTAAGACCTACTTCGTTATAAACAATTTCGAGCGCCTAAGAGAGTTATTTGGCGAGCTTCTCTCTGAAATCCAGAGGATTAAATCTGAAGGTGATTATGAGGCAGCCAAGGCACTCGTGCTCAAATATGCAGTTAATATTGATCCTGATCTCCATAAAGAGGTAAGGGAAAGATATGCCCAACTCGAACTTAAACCTTATCGTGGCTTCATCAATCCTGATATTGTACCTGTGGAGAAAGAGGGTAAGGTGGTGGACTACAAGATTGTCTATGGAGATAATTTCATAGAGCAAATGATGGAATATGGACGCAAATATGCTACTTTGTAGCTCTTTGTGAGAAATATTTCATTACTCAATGCCCCGACGGTAAAAGCTGATCGGGGCTTTTTTATCTATTTTGACTACAAGTCAAAAAAATGAGTAATTTTGTAAGATAAAGAAGCAGGATTCAAGATTTGAAAATGAATATACTTGTGACCGGAGCAGCGGGATTTATTGGGGCAAATCTTATAAAAGAGATTTTCCACAGATATGATCACCCTGTGGTGGTGGGCATTGACAATATCAACGATTACTATGATCCCCATCTCAAGGAGGTCAGGCTGGAGGAGTTGTCTTCGTATAAAGAGTTTGTATTCATTAAAGGCAGCATTGCGGACAAAGAACTGATAGAAAGCGTTTTCAACCGATACAAGCCTCAGATTGTAGTCAATATGGCAGCACAGGCCGGCGTACGCTACTCTATAACCAACCCTGATGCCTATATCGAGGCCAATGTTATCGGTTTTTATAATATACTTGAGGCTTGTCGGCACTCATACGAAAATTACGAAGGAGGTGTGCACCACCTTGTGTTTGCCTCTTCTTCTTCGGTTTACGGATCCAACAAAAAGGTACCTTATTCGACAGAAGATAAGGCTGACAATCCGGTATCGCTCTATGGTGCCACAAAAAAGAGCAATGAACTTATGGCACATTCCTATTCCAAACTTTACGATATCCCCTCCACAGGATTGCGGTTCTTTACGGTTTATGGTCCTGCCGGTCGTCCAGACATGGCCTATTTTGATTTCACGAACAAATTGGTAAAAGGGGAAAAAATTCAAGTATTCAACTATGGCAACTGTAAGCGGGATTTTACTTATATAGATGACATAGTGGAGGGTGTGGCCCGAGTTATGCAGAAAGCTCCTGAGAGGTCGGTAGGGGAAGATGGGCTTCCTGTACCTCCTTACGCGCTTTACAATATTGGTAATAATGCTCCTGAAAATTTAAACGAGTTTATCTCAATTCTTCAGGAGGAGTTGGTAAGGGCCGGGATACTGCCCGCCGATTATGATTTTGATTCGCATAAGGAACTTGTGCCTATGCAGCCCGGGGATGTGACGGTGACATTTGCTGATACTTCTGCGCTGGAGAGAGATTTTGGTTTCAAGCCCTCAACGCCTCTTAGGAAGGGCTTGCGTGCATTTGTAGAGTGGTTTAAGGAATATTATTTTGAAAAATAATCGATAAAAGAGATAAAAGATATGAAAATTGCAGTAGCCGGTACCGGATATGTCGGACTATCAATAGCAACACTTCTGAGTCAGCGTCATAAAGTGATGGCTCTGGATATAATTCCTGAAAAGGTGGAAATGATCAATCGTAGACAGTCACCGATTCAGGATGAGTATATAGAGAAATATTTTTCTGAAAAAGAACTGGATATTACAGCAACACTTGATCCCGAAATGGCCTATAAAGATGCCGATTTTGTGGTAATAGCGGCTCCTACCAATTACGATTCCGAACTCAATTTCTTTGATACTTCGGCAGTAGAGGATGTCATACAGAGTGTTATGCAATACAATTCTGATGTGGTAATGGTCATCAGAAGTACTGTGCCGGTGGGATTTACAGAGCAGGTGCGTCGTACATACAATTGTGATAAAATAATGTTTTCACCTGAGTTTTTACGAGAATCCAAAGCTCTTTACGATAACTTATATCCCTCTCGCATAATTGTCGGGACAGATAAAAATGATCCCGGACTTATGGAGGCTGCCCGTACATTTGCCTCTCTTTTGGATGAAGCATCTCTTAAACCCGATGTGCAAACCCTCTTTATGGGAGTTACCGAGGCAGAAGCGGTGAAACTTTTTGCAAACACTTTTTTGGCACTTAGAGTTTCGTTTTTTAATGAACTCGACACTTACGCGGAGATGAAAGGACTAAATACTCATGAGATCATACGCGGTGTGAGTCTGGACCAACGTATCGGTGACTACTACAACAACCCCTCTTTCGGTTATGGAGGTTATTGTTTACCTAAGGATACCAAACAATTGCTGGCAAACTATGCTGATGTGCCGCAGGATATAGTGCGTGCCATAGTGGACTCAAATAGGACTAGAAAGGACTTTATCGCTGACAGGGTTCTTAAAATGGCAGGTTATTACGAATCGAGTGCTGCTTATGATATAGAGCGGGAGCGTGAATGTATTATAGGTGTTTACCGCCTAACCATGAAGGTTAACTCGGATAATTTCCGTCAAAGTTCGATTCAGGGTGTTATGAAGCGAATCAAGGCAAAAGGTGCTACGGTTATCATATATGAGCCCTCACTCAAGGACGGAACTACTTTTTTCGGTTCCAGGGTGGTTAATGATCTCGAGGAATTTAAGGCCAGGAGCCAATCTATCATTGCCAACCGTTATGATAGCGTACTGGATGATGTTCGCGAGAAAGTTTATACGAGAGACATATTTCATAGAGACTGATGAGTTAGTATGTAGTATGTAGTATGTAGTATGTAGTATGTAGTATGTAGTATGTAGTTATAAAGTGATTGTGGGCTCCAATAGCGGAACTGAATAGTAACTTTGTGAAACAACCCTCTTTTAAATCTCAAATCTGAATGTCTTACATATCACCCAAAAAGAAAGAAAACATAGGCCTTTCGCCTTACGATCTGAAGTTTCGCGGACGGAAACGAGCCGACAAAGTTCGCATGACGGTTTTCGATATAACTCCGGACAATGTTACCGAAACTCAAATCCACTCCGTGGAGGAACTGCGCAAATACCGCGACTCTTCTTCAATTACCTGGATCAATGTGGATGGATTGCACAACGAGCAGATTATTGGAGATATATCCACCATTTTTTCCATTCCTGCCTATATCCTTTCGGATGTGATGGAGCCCTCTTCCCGCCCGCAAACCGAAGCATTCGACAACGGTTTTTTCGTCTCCATAAAAATGTTGGAATCCGAGGATAAAAAGAATACCGTAGGCGTGGATAACCTGAGCTTGATTGTTATGGACAGAATACTGATTACATTTCAGGAAGAAGAGGGCGATGTGTTTGATCCCGTTCGGGATAGAATTCGCAAACACACAACCAAAATCCGCACTTCCGGAGCCGACTATCTGGCCTTTGCCCTGCTTGATGTTGTAATCGACAATTACATCTACATTTTGGGTGTTTACGGTGAAAAGGTGGAAGAGCTGGAAGGGCAACTTGTCCTGAATATCAATAAAGATACCCTGAAAATCATCAATTCATTTAAGCACGAACTAAATGATCTGCGCATAAACATAAAGCCGGCCAAAGAGATGGTGAGCAGTCTGGTAAAGCTGGATACCGAATTGATACAGGAGGAAAATCAGAAGCACTATAAAGAGTTACAAGACAACATTAATCAGGCGGTAGATTTACTGGACTATTATCGTGAAGTGCTTTATGACGAACTCAGCATGTATCATTCTGCCATGA
>JAXGPW010000013.1:0-54269 GCA_040766795.1 Bacteroidales bacterium
GGTGTATAAAAACTCCAAATATGATCTTACCGAAAGAGTGTTGCAATTGATTCAAATAATGGATATAAAAAACATAAAACAATAAAAACAGATGAAACGTATTACAATTATTTTTTTCCTCCTTGCCGGACTTGGATTCTCGGCCAAGGCTCAGGAACTCAAGATCGGTCATATAAATACTCATGAGGTTATTTACCTGATGGCCGAAATGGATACCGTGCGTATGAGGCTTCAAGTTATTCAGACTGACCTTATAGAGACTATGCAGGGTATGGAGGATGAATACCAAGCCAAGTATACCGATTACAACCGTAAGCAGGCTACATGGACTCCGGCTGTAAAAGAGGCCAAGGAAAAAGAAATTCAGGACCTTATAGCACGTCTGCAGCAGTTTCAGCAAACTGCACAGCAGGAGCTTGGACAGCAGGAGCAGGAGCTATCCGCACCCGTTTATCAAAAGGCGCAAATTGCAATAAATAAAGTTGCAAAGGAGCTCTCGCTTACCTATGTTTTCAATACCGCTGCCGGTGCCATCATATATATGGATGAGGCTGCATCAGTTGATCTGCTTCCTCTTGTGAAGAAGGAGCTCGGTATTCCGGAAGAGAAGGTGACCCCAACGCAACTTCCACAGCAGCAATAATAATTAAGCATTTACAATTCATCAATTCAATATTTACATAAAAAACCATTCTTATTTTATGCAACACAAAGTTATTGACATGCAAAATGTCGTAATTCGTTTTGCTGGGGACTCCGGAGACGGAATGCAGCTTACAGGTACCCTGTTTGCGGATGCGTCCGCTATTTTTGGAAATGAGATTTCCACATTTCCCGACTATCCCTCCGAGATCCGCGCTCCTCAGGGTACGGTATCCGGAGTTTCGGGATTTCAAGTTCACATCGGAAGTGTTGAAGTAAACACTCCCGGTGACTTCTGTGATGTGCTGGTGGCAATGAATCCGGCTGCACTAAAAGCAAATGCCAAGTGGACCAAACCCACTGCAACCATCATCATAGATGTCGATGCCTTTGACGAGGCGGGCATTAAGAGAGCAGGTTTTGCTACTCTTGATCCATTTGCCGAACTTAAAATCGAGGACAGAAATATCATTCCTTCTCCCATCACTACCCTCACGCAAGAGAGTCTCAAAGATAGCGGTCTTGATAACAAGGCTATTCTGCGTAGCAAAAATATGTTCACTCTCGGTATGTGTTTCTTCCTCTTCAACAGATCGCTTGATCACACATATGATTACCTTGAGGATAAGTTCAAGAAGAAACCACAGTTGATCGAAGCCAACAAAAAAGTGCTATTCGACGGCTACAATTATGCAAGTAATATCCACGCGATTCCAAATACCTATATGGTTCAACCCGCTCCACAAGAGAAAGGTGTATATCGCAATATCAATGGTAACCAGGCTACAGCATGGGGTTTGATAGCAGCATCTGAGAAGAGTGGTATACCCCTCTTCTGTGGTTCCTATCCGATCACACCGGCTACAGGTATTCTGGAGGAGCTGGCAATACATAAAAATCTTGGCGTGAAGACTATGCAGGCTGAGGATGAGATTGCAGGTATTTGTACTGCCATAGGAGCAGCCTATGCAGGCAACTTTGCTGTAACGACCACTTCAGGTCCCGGCCTTTCTCTAAAATCCGAGGCTCTGGGTCTTGCAATGATTACCGAACTGCCGCTGGTTGTCGTAGATGTCCAAAGGGGCGGTCCATCAACAGGTATTCCTACCAAGACAGAGCAAACAGACCTGGCTCAGGCTCTTTATGGTCGTAACGGTGAGTGTCCGATCGCCGTAATGGCAGCGCACTCTCCCTCGCACTGTTTTGACGCAGCATTCTATGCCGGGAAATATGCCATGGAACACATGATGCCTGTGATTCTCCTTACCGAAGGCTTTCTCGGCAACGGTTCTGAACCTTGGAAAATCCCTTCTATGAAGGATTATCCTGAGATCAAACCACCAATAATTGATTCAGTGGAAGGAGCTTATAAGCCTTACCATAGAGATCCCGTAACATTTGTTCGTAAATGGGCATTGCCCGGAAAGGCCGGTCTCGAGCATAGGGTTGGCGGTCTGGAGAAGAATCCTGACGGAGTAATCTCTTCGGATCCCATCAACCATGAGAAGATGTGTGCGGCAAGGGCTGAAAAGGTAGCCCGCATGGCCGATTACATACCTAAACAGAAGGTTATTGGAGCAGATAAGGCAGATGTGCTTGTAGTAGGCTGGGGTGGCACTTTCGGACATCTTTACAGCGCTGTACAGCAGATGCAGTCAGAGGGAAAGAGCGTAGCTCTTGCCCATTTTGACTATATCAATCCCCTTCCCAAGAACACCGCCGAGGTATTTGCACGCTACAAGAAGATTCTTGTATGCGAGCTTAACTCAGGTCAGTTTGTGGATTATCTCAGAGCAAAATTGCCCGATTTCAAATATCTGCAATATAATAAAGTCCAGGGACAGCCATTTATTGTGAAGGAAATCGTGGATGCAGTCAACAATATTCTTTAATCTTTGAAAATATACTACTATGGCATATACAGCACAAGATTTTAAAAGTAATCAGGAAGTAAGGTGGTGTCCGGGCTGCGGAGACCACGCAGTTTTGGCATCCATCCACAGGGCTCTCCCCGAAGTTTGTGAAGCGTTGGGTTATACGAAGGAGAGAATAGTTTTCGTATCAGGTATCGGTTGCTCTTCCAGATTGCCCTACTATATGAATACATTCGGATTTCACGGCATACACGGTCGCGCAACAGCCATTTCCACAGGGATGAAGGTTGCCAATCCCAAACTCAGCATTTGGCAGGCAACAGGTGATGGTGATGCACTTGCTATCGGTGGCAATCACTTCATTCATGCAATCCGCAGGAATATCGATATCAACATAATCCTATTCAACAATCAAATTTACGGTCTCACTAAAGGACAGTATTCTCCTACATCAAAACTGGGAATGATCACTAAAACATCTCCTTATGGTACAGTTGAGAACCCCTTCAACCCTGGTGCACTTGCACTAGGTGCCGGAGCTACATTCTTTGCGCGCAGCCTTGATGCAGAGGTCAAGCTCAGTCAGGATATTTTAGTAGCAGCTGCAAAGCATGACGGTACTTCGGTGGTTGAGATGTTGGTCAATTGTGTAATCTTCAATGACGGTGCTCACGCCGCTATTTCCGATCGTGCGAATCGTGCCGACAGGACCATAATCCTTCGTCACGGAGAACCCATGATATTCGGAAAGAACAATGACAAGGGCTTGGTATTCCGCAATCGGAAACTTGAAGTGGTAACCATCGGTCAGAATGGTATCACAGTGGATGACCTGCTCGTGCATGATGCGCATTGCAAGGAGGTCGGTATTCATAATCTTCTGGTCAATATGAAACATCCCGATTACCCCGTTGCACTAGGAGTTATCCGTAATGTCAAGGAGAACACCTATGATGACAATGTAAGGGACCAGTTGAAGGAAGTGGAGGCAAAATCTACGATAAAATGCATGGATGATCTGCTTCACAGCGGTGCAACATGGGTAGTTGAATAGTCGAAACTTTTTACTATATTAGTGCTATATTATAATACCTAATAATACAAATATCAATCTAATAAATTAAGTTAAAATTATGAAAGTAGCTGAGATTATGGCCAATCTTGAGAAAAAATATGGCCATGAAAAAGAGTACTTGCAAGCCGTACATGAGGTGCTTGAGTCAATCGAAGAGGTTTACAATCAACATCCCGAATTCGAAAAGGCAAAAATCGTTGAAAGAATTGTTGAGCCCGACCGTGTATTCACTTTCCGTGTTGCCTGGGTAGACGATAAAGGTGAGGTTCAGACCAACATCGGTTATCGTGTGCAGTTCAACAGCGCTATCGGCCCCTACAAGGGCGGTATCCGTTTCCATCCTGCCGTAAATGTTTCAATGTTGAAATTCCTCGGCTTTGAGCAGACTTTCAAAAATGCACTCACCACTCTCCCTATGGGCGGTGGTAAGGGCGGTTCTGATTTCGATCCCGTAGGTAAATCCAACGGTGAAATCATGCGTTTCTGCCAGGCCTATATGCTTGAGTTGTGGCATTGTATCGGTCCCGATCAGGACGTTCCCGCAGGTGACGTAGGTGTTGGTGCCCGTGAGATCGGTTACTTTGTCGGTATGTATTCCAAACTTGCACGCCAGTACAACACAGGCGTTCTTACCGGCAAGGGTTTAACCCAGGGTTCATCCTTCGTCCTGAAGCTACAGGCTTTGGTGCACTATATTTTACTGAGCACGTAATTTCTGCAAAAGCCGGTAAGAATATCAAAGGCAAAACAGCCGGGTTATTTCCGGCTTCGGTAACGTAGCATGGGGTGCTGCAACCTGCGCTACTGAACTCGGCGCAAAGGTTATTGCAATTTCGTGTCCGATGGCGTTTGTGCTCTCCCTAACGGCATCAATAAGGAGATGATCGATTATATGCTCGTTATGCGTGCTTCCAACCGCAACAAAGTTCAGGACATGGCTGATAAATTCCCCGGTCAAGCTGTCTTTACTCCGGGTAAGAAGGCATGGAGCATCAAGTGCGACATCGCTCTTCCTTGCGCATTCCAGAATGAGCTAAACGGTGATGATGCAAAAGAGCTTATCGCTAACGGCACATGGTGCTGCTGTGAGGTTTCCAACATGGGTTGTACCCCCGAAGCTATCGCTGCATTCCAGTCGGCAAAAGGTTTTCTCTTTGCTCCTGGAAAGGCTGTTAATGCGGGTGGTGTAGCAACTTCAGGTCTTGAGATGACTCAGAATGCTTCGCACATCAGTTGGTCAGGTAAAGAAGTTGACGAGAAACTTCACTTCATCATGGAGAATATCCACGCACAGTGCGTGAAGTTCGGCCAAAGAGAAGATGGTACTGTTGACTATGTGAAGGGCGCAAACATCGCCGGCTTCATGAAAGTTGCACAGGCTATGCTTGAGCAGGGCGTAATATGATAAATTCTCTGAAAAGAGAGTATTGTTGCAAGGGTGGCCATAAGGTCACCCTTGTTTTTTGCTATTTGTGTTTTATTTTTTTTGAATTTTCTTGTCATCACTTACAGTTTTTAACAAAAACGGGTACTTTTCTTATAAAAATGTTATTTAAGTTTGATTTTTAAAGTATTGAATGTTTGAATTATTGTTTTTTTTTATTTACTTTGCAAGATGAATTGAATAATATGCATAACTGGCTCTGAACTGGTTTGCACAATAGAGAATAGATTATAAACACCAATTAATTAACCAAAATTTTATCTACATGAAAAGAATCAGACTAATTCTGACGACTCTCTTGCTTGTAGTGTCTGCGACTGCATTTGCACAACAGACAATACAGGTAAAAGGTGTTGTTAAAGATGCAGCTACCGGAGAGGGTATTCCCTTTGCAGCTATCCAGCTCAAGGGTACCATGACCGGAGCAGCAACAGATGCTGAGGGAAATTACACCATCGCCGTTCCGGGTGACGGTGTTCTCGTATT
Source organism: Bacteroidales bacterium (assembly GCA_040766795.1). GTDB lineage: Bacteria > Bacteroidota > Bacteroidia > Bacteroidales > UBA932 > Cacconaster. Next base: position 5,522 of record JAXGPW010000013.1, read on the forward strand.
TAGCTCAGTAGGTTACCAGACAGCGGAGATTCCCGTCAATGGCAGAAGCGTTATCGACGTAGCGCTCAATGTTGATGCCGAATATCTGGAGGACGTGATCGTAGTGGCCTATGGTACGTCTACCAAAGCATCTTTTACAGGATCCGCTTCGATGGTAAAGAGTGAGGACATCCAGAAGAAGATTACCACCAACGTTACCAGCGCTCTAGCTGGTACATCTCCCGGTGTGCAGATCATTTCTTCCAGCGGTGACCCTACCTCTAACGCAGCAACAATCCGCATCCGTGGTGTCGGCTCAATGAGTGCGAGCAACAGCCCCCTCATCGTAGTTGATGGCGCTCCGTTTGCAGGAGCTATTTCTGACATTAACCCTAATGACGTTGAGTCAATGTCAGTTCTTAAAGACGCATCCGCAGCAGCCATTTACGGTAACCGCGGTGCAAACGGTGTAATCCTCATCACCACAAAGAAAGGTGTTGGTGATGCTCAAATCAGATTTGATGCCCGTTTCGGTTCAAACTCTCGTCTAATTCCCAAGTATGACCTGATCGATGACCCTGCAGAGTACTATGAGACATACTACAAACTTATGTTTAACCAGCAATTCTATGCAGGTTACACTGAGGCAGAGAGTTATGCTCATGCTGACAAATATCTCTTCGACCAGAACAATGGAGGTCTCGGTTACCAGGTATTTACCATTCCTGAAGGTCAGAAGTTCGTTGGTACCAACTTCAAGATGAACCCCAACGCGACTCTCGGTTATTCAGACGGTGAGTATTACTACACCCCTGATAACTGGTATGATGAAGTGTTCCATCCTTCATTCCGTCAGGAGTACAACCTCTCTGTAAGCGGTTCGGGTGAGAGATTCAACTATTACGCAAGCGGCGGTTTCCTAGAAGACGGCGGTGTTATCAGCAACTCCAAATACAAACGTTATACAGGCCGGATCAACGCTGATTATCAGGTGAAGGAGTGGTTCAAGCTCGTAAGCAGCATGATGTTTACACACTCAGATTCACAGACCAACCCTTATACCGGTTCCTGGGGTTCTTCAGGCAACGTATTCTACATTGCAAACAATGTGGTCCGATTTATCCACTTTACGTGCGTAATGCTGACGGATCTAAGAAACTGGAAAATGGTCGTCTAGCTTATGACTCCAACAATACCACTTCATCCGTCCCTCATTTGTGGGTAACGCTGTTCGCGACAACGAGTATGACTCTTCGAGATACTTTGCTGACGTATTCGTTGGTAAAGCGGGTGCAATCATAACTCCTTTCAAGGGTTTCACCCTCACGGCTAACCTTAACCTTTTGAGCGACAATACCCGCCAGAATAACCTTTACAGTATATTCGGTAGTGGCGCATCTACAGATGGTATGGCTTATGTGGCTCACTCAAGGACATGGGATATTAACCAGCAGTATCTTGCAAATTACAAGACTGACTTTAACGGAACCAAGAGCAATCTGGACGTTCTATTGGGTTATGAGCAGCAAAATCGTAAGATGCAGACAATCTGGGGCCAGAACGACCATCTTTTCAACCCTCTGGTAGGAGAGTTGGGCAATGCGGACGGTACTTCCGGTAAGCAGGTATCATCATACACCAACAACTACATGGCTCAGGGTTTCTTTGCACGTGCACAGTATGACTATGACGGCAGATATTTCGTGAGTTCTTCATTCCGCCGTGACGCATCTTCACGCTTTGCAAAAGAGAATCGCTGGGGTAACTTCGGCAGTATCGGTGCTGCATGGCTTATAAGCGAAGAAAGCTGGCTCAGGGGAGTTAACATGGTGGATATGCTTAAACTCAAAGTCAGCTATGGTGTCCAGGGTAACGACAACCTTGGTGGGTACTATCCCTATTCAGACCAGTACACACACTCGTACAACGAAGATACAGGCGAGTACTCGCTGACACTCACTTCAAGAGGTAACCACGAACTTACCTGGGAGACATCAAAATCTTTCAACGTGGGTGTTGACTTCGAACTCTTCAACGGTTATTTCAATGGTACAATCGAATGGTATGCACGCAAGACTGAAGACCTTCTCTATTCCAAGAACCTTCCTCTGTCAATGGGTGCTCCCTCCACTATGCCTATCAACGTAGGTAGTATTATGAATAAAGGTTTTGAGGTTTCTCTATATTGTAATATCATCAATACTGCAAATGTGAACTGGAGCTGGAATCTCAATATGAGCCACTACAAAAACACAATCCTTGAACTGGATGAAAGCGTTTCAGAGAAGGGCATCAGGGGATCCAACTACATTTATAAGATAGGTGGTTCACTATACGACGCTTATATGTACAAATATGCAGGCGTTGATCCTGAGAATGGACAGGCCCTCTACTGGAAACACGATGATGAGACAGGTGAAGATACCACAACTCCCGTATTCTCCGATGCAACAAGGTATGAGCTCGGTACAGTTATGCCTAAACTCTATGGCGGTTTCGGTACCTCTCTCACTGCTTATGGATTTGACTTCTCAGTGCAGGCTTCATTCCAGCTCGGAGGCAAATTCTATGATGGTGGTTATCAGTCTCTTATGTGGACACAAAAGTCTGCAGGAAGTGCCTGGCATAAAGATGCTCTCAAGGCATGGACTCCCGAGAACCCCAACACGGACGTTCCCCGTATGGATGGTGACACTCAGGTTGCTCAGAGCGCGGTTGACCGCTTCCTCATTACTTCAAACTACCTCAGCCTCAATAACGTGACTTTGGGTTATACATTCCCTAAGAGCCTTCTCAACAAGATTAAGGTGGCAGGACTTCGCGTTTACGTAGCAGGAGAAAACCTTGGAGTACTTGCTGCTCGCAAGGGTATTGACCCCCGTTTCAGCATGGGTCTGGGCTCCTACACGTCAGGCTCCGGTATCGGTACCAGCTATTATTCAGCTATGCGCACCATCACCGGCGGTATCACTCTTACATTCTAATCACTACATCTAACAAGGTATTAAAATGAAAATAAATAAATTATTATTACTCATATCATTGGCAGTCGGACTCGCAGTTACAGCTTGTGCCGACATGGACAATGTTCTTCCAGAGAGTGGTACGTTGTTGGAGTCACAGCTCCAGGAGACAAATGCAATTGCTCCTCAGCGTGCTCAGGCAGCTTTCTCCGGTCTCTTTTCAGATATCGGTAAGCCGGCTAAGATGTATGACACTCCGGATGACTGGGGTTTTCTGATGATCAATTTCTGTAATGATCTCGAAGGCCCTGATGCACTGATTGCCGATAACAACTACAACTGGTTCAGTGTCTGCGGTGAACTCTCTTCACGTAATGCCAACTACCGTAACCCCTCCATCCGTTATCGTACACCCTACAACATGATTGCAGATGCCAACACATTTATAAAGAGTGTGGGCGAAACTGACTCTCAGGAACTGATCTATATGCTTGCTCAGGCAAGAGCGCTTCGTGCCTATGCCTATATGACCCTCGCCCCCGCTTTCCAGTTTAACTATCAAATTGCCGGTGATCAACCCTGCGTACCCATCCTTTCTCCGGATACCGAGGATTTTGCCAATAATCCCCGTGCAACCGTTAAGGAGGTTTACGCAGTGATTATCGAGGATCTTGACTATGCCATCAACAACCTGGCCGGTTACAGTCGTAAGACCAAGATGTATGTAAACAAGGATGTGGCACACGGTCTTCGCGCACGTGCATATCTTGCTATGGGCGAGTGGCAGAAGGCCTTAGATGATGCTACGGCAGCAGCTGCAAACTATACTCCTGCAACCAGGGAAGAGGTGTCAAAGCCTCATTTCATGGATATCAATGAGCACAACTGGATATGGGGTTATGATATGACCACAGATATGGCAATGAGGTACCGTTACGCCACCACTTCATCCTGGTTGCGTTCATTCTCAGCATGGGGTTATGCTCCGGCCACTCAGTGCTACACCTGCATCAATACTATGCTATACGATAAGATTCCCGACAGCGATATCCGCAAACAGTGGTGGGTTGACGAGAACCTTCAGTCAACACTTCTCGACGGTCTTAAGTGGCCCGGTTATGATGATGTTGCGCACGCTGATGACGGAGGAGATGCAAAACTCCCTTATCTCCCTTATACAAACGTGAAATTTGGTTGTCTGTCGATAGGTACTACTGCAAACGATGAAGATACCCCTCTGATGCGTGTTGAAGAGATGATCCTCATACAGGCAGAGTGCCAGGCACGTTTGGGCAATGAGGGTGCAGCTCGCGATATTCTCGGTAACTTCGTCAGGACCTATCGTGACCCTCAATATAGCGTAGCAGGTCGTGGTCTCTCACTTCTTGATGAGATTTGGTTCCAGCGTCGTGTAGAACTTTGGGGAGAAGGCTTTGCCGTTCCCGATGCGCGCCGTCTCAACAAACCTCTGGTTCGCTTCCATGACGAGAGCAACAATATGCCGGCAGCTTTCCGTTTCAACCTTGCAGCCAACGATCCCTGGCTTCTGATGAGGTTCCCTCAGGCAGAGATGAATACCAATTTCGGCATCGTTGACAACACAGGCGGACAGCAGCCTAAGACTGGCGAAGGCAGAGATCTTCGTGACGGTGTTACAGACTAACTTTCAGACTTAATTCAGAACAATAATTATGAGAAAGATATTAAACATATTTACATCAATGGTCCTTGTTTTCCTTGCAGTTGGATGTTACGAGCAGTATGCTCCTTATCAGCCGGCAGCGAAGGAGACAGGTCCTCAGGTATATTTTTATGATGGTACAAAGAGTTTGAATCTTGCTTCAAATAAGACCTCTTTTGACCTTCAGCTTGGTCGTATCGTGACTTCAGATGCTCTGACAGTAGGTCTGACAGTTCAAGGCGAAGGTGCCGGGCTTCTCGCAATCCCTTCAAGTGTAACCTTCCCTGCAGGTTCGGCCTCAACCAAGCTCACTATTAGCTACAATTTCGATACTATGGGATATGACAATCCCCAGGCAGTGGTTATTTCGATAACCGATCCCAGCCAGACTACCGAATATGGTAGCAAGTCCTGTTCCGTTAATGTAGTTATTCCTTCACCCTGGACATCCCTCGGCATGGGTACTCTGATTGACAAATTCTACACCGGAGAGGAGTTGAAGGTTCAGATACTCCAAAATGACATCAACCCCAAACTCTTCAGACTTATCTCCCCGTTCGGTCATGGAGATAAGCCCGAGGTAAGAATTCTCGAGGTAGGAGAAACCTACAGGGGCCTTGAAATCACTCAACCCGATCTGGTCGGATATGATAACATTCAAGTGGCCTTTAACTCCAGTTACAACTCAATGGTCTATATATTGCACCCCGGTAACTTCACAAGTCGTGCTACTGCAGAGAACTTTGCTCTCAACAAAGTACTCTTTTATCAGGATGACGGTGTAACTCCGGGTCTTATCCAGATTGCTCCAATGTTTTATATGTTCGGTGTAGGCGGCTGGAATGCGATCGCACCGGATAAGGTACTCATCAATTTCCCGGATTCGAGCAGAAAGACTACACACTTGACGCCACTTATGCCGGTACATTTACCGACTCGGATGGAGTCACCTATGTGGCTGCCGATGTTGTATTGGGAGAAGACGTTGAGGAGGTAAGACTGGCAGCTGCTCAAGGCACTGATGGAGACTCCTGTATCGATAACATAATAAAGGATGCCATTGAATATGTATCTACTTCCGTACCGGGCAGGGTGTTCGTTCCCATGCCACAATCAGGCTCAGGACTCTACTCCTCGTTGCCGTTTCGTATGGTGGCGGTAAGGCGCAGAGCTTCGTTCACACCATATTCATGTATGTTGATCCCTCACAGTCCGATGATTTCGTAACCGGCACATATCTGGTTGACAGTACCGAGTTTGAAGCATATCCTACCTGGAGGTATACAAGTATCTCATCACAAGCATCGGCATGGAAGATGGAGCATTATGGTGGGCATATTACAATCCTTCAAAGCAAACTTTCGTAAATACAGGCGTAGAGTATGGATATGAGGAGTATGGCAATGTATTCGGTGGTTTCTATGGTTATTACGGATCCAGGTCTTACCTTTATGCGTATGAAAACTATGCATCGGCTACGAGTGCCGGCAATGATCCTTTGCGTTCAAAGTTGATCCCGAGAGTAAAACTCCATCCGTTGTCACTAAGTATATGATCAACGTATATGAGTATAAGGCCGGTTACCCCTTTGTAAAGACCCATTACCAGATTCCTGCAGGTACTCCGGTTGATCTAAAACCTGTGGTTATAGATGTTGTAATAACTGATACTAAATCGGGTGTTACATCAGCACCTGCCCAGGTGAAGATTATCGATACATTCAAAGGTAAAGTAGGTAGTGAAAGAGCTTCCAAAGCTAACTTCATTGTAGAAAACTAATCTTTGCTAATATATTTTAACTGGGGGTGGCCAAAGCCATCCCCAGTTTTTTTTCTCTCATTGTTGGAGATTTCAAAGATTTGTTTATATTTGCACTCTACACACATAAGAAAAACTTTATTAACCAATACAAATATATTCTATGAAGAGAATTAAGTTTCTGTTCGCTCTTGCAGCAATATTGCTGACAGGGGTTGTTTCTGCTCAGAATATCACTGTTAAAGGTACAGTGGCAGATAGAGAGACAGGTGAGCCTATCCCTTTTGCATCTATTCAGGTAAAGGGTACGACCACCGGTGCTTCGGCTGACATCGATGGCCGTTTCAGCTTAAATGTTCCCTCAAATGCCACTCTTATCTTCAGCTTCGTGGGTTATAAGACCATCGAGGTACCGGTATCAGGCAGAAGCACAATTCACGTAGATCTGGAGGTTGACACTGAAACACTCGAGGAAGTGGTTTTCGTTGCCTTCGGTACAGTAGCCAAAAAAGACTTTACGGGATCGGCAGTAGCCCTCGAGAGTAAAAAACTTGAGAGTCGTCCCCTTACCAACGTGGCAAACGCATTGGAAGGTCTCGCTGCCGGTGTGCAGTTTACTTCTGCAGGCGGACAGCCCGGTTCATCCGGAGGAATCCGCATCCGTGGTTTTGGATCTATCAACGCCAGTTCATCTCCTCTATATGTGGTGGACGGTGTACCATTTGATGCCATCTCCAACCTTAATGCGGATGACATCGAGAACATCACCATCCTCAAGGATGCCGCTTCTTCAGCTCTTTACGGAAGCCGCGCTGCTAACGGTGTGGTACTCGTAACTACCAAGAAGGGCCGCAGTGAGAAGGTGCAGTTCAATGTTAAGGTAAACCAGGGTATCAGTATGAGAGCTATCCAGGAGTACGAAAGGCTTGATCCATTCCAGTACTATCCTATGGAGTGGGAAGCATTGCGCAATGCTTATCTTTCATCTTCCGGCTCGACCTATACAATGGAAACCGCTTCCATTGAGGCTTCGAAGAAGATTTTACTCACAACTGTTGAACAACCCCTTCAACGTGGCTAATGACCAAATAGTTGGCGTTGACGGCAAGCTCAACCCTGCGCAAAATCTCTATACTGATGACCTTGACTGGCCAAAGGCATCGCACGTATCGGTCACAACAGGAGTATTCACTCTCAGCAGGTGGAGCAACCGCCAAGACCGACTACTATATGTCAATCGGTTATATGGATGAGGAGGGTTTCTCCATCAAATCTTACATGGAGAGAGCCAATGCGCGTCTGAACATGAATGTGCAGCCCCGCAAGTGGGTTAAAGCCGGTATCAATCTCGCAGCTACCATGGCCAATTCCAACGTTACCAGCGATGGTAGCAGTACAGCTTACGTCAATCCCTTCTACTTCTCAAGGTTCATCGGCCCTATCTATCCTATCTATGAGCACGATGCCGCAGGTGCCATCAAACTCGATGATAAGGGAGAGAAGATTTATGACTGGACCAACCGTGGTGCAAGTGCAAGTCCCGGTCGTCACGTAATTGCTGAGACTCTCTGGAATGACAACCTCTACAAGAGAAATCTGGTTAACGCGAGAGCCTATATCGATATCATTTTATTTGAGGGATTAAAATTTTCCGTAAATGGTGGTTATGACTTTAGAAACTACCTCAATTCCAACTATGAGAACCCTCATGTGGGTGACGGTGCTCCTGCAGGCCGTGGCAGCATTACCAATTACCGCTATGATACATACAACTTCAACCAGTTGTTGACCTATGTAAAATCATTCAACAATCACAATATTGACGTACTCCTCGGACACGAGAGTTATAAGAATGATTACAAATACGTTTACGGTATGAAGCAGGGCCTCATAGCAGAGGGTAATGCCGAGCTGATCAACTTTACTACCATCAACTCACTCTACACCTATTCGCAGGCATACAGGACAGAGGGTTATATGGCACGTGCCAACTACAACTACAACCACAAGTACTATGTATCCGCATCCTTCAGAAGGGACGCAACCTCACGCTTCTATAAAGATGCACGTTGGGGTAACTTCTGGTCGGTAGGTGGATCCTGGAGACTCGATCAAGAGTCTTTCATTGCAAGTCAGCCCTGGATATCTGCTCTGAAACTTAGGGCATCTTATGGCTCGGTAGGTAACGACGGTACCGACTCATGGTACCAATGGCAGTCACTCTACGGTATCCTTAACAATGCTAACGCTTCCGGTTTCATACAGTCAACCCAGGCAGGTAATAAGGAGCTCCAGTGGGAGAAAAACCGCAGCTTTGACGTTGCATTGGAGTTTGGTTTCTTTGACAACCGTCTCAACGGACAGATAGAGTTTTTCCACAGAATTTCCGACAACCTTCTTTTCGAGGTTCCGCTCCCTACCTCTTCAGGTGTTCTTTCACAGTGGCAGAATATCGGTTCAATGTATAACCAGGGTATTGAGCTGCAGCTTGGAGGTGATGTGGTACGCACAAAGGATGTTACCTGGAATATTTTGGTAAATGCCTCCCATATCAAGAATGAGATCACAAAGCTTCCTCAGGAAGAGATCATCAGTGGCACAAAGAAATATATGGTAGGTCACTCTATGTATGACTTCTGGCTCAGAAAATGGGAAGGTGTGGATCCCGAAACAGGAGACGCACTCTATCTTAAGGATATCAAGGATGCTGAGGGTAATGTTACAGGCAGTGAGATTGTAAATGATTACACGATTGCAGACTACTACTATGTAGGCACTTCAATTCCCGACCTTTACGGTTCGATTCAGAATACACTTACCTGGAAGGGTCTGGAACTCTCCGTACTTACTACCTACCAGATTGGCGGTCAGGTATATGATAGCGTTTACGGCTCATTGATGTCTCACTCCGGATATGGTTCAGCCATGCATATTGACATACTCAAGAGGTGGCAGAAGCCGGGTGATGTTACCGAGGTTCCCAGAATAGATACAGCTAAGAACCCTAATCAGAATGCTGGCTCCAGCAGATGGCTTACAAGTGCCTCATACTTCTCATTCAAAAACATAACCATTGCATACTCATTCCCTCGTAAGTGGGCTGAAAAGCTTGACCTTTCAGGAATCAGAATTTATGCTAGTGGTGAGAACGTGTATGCATTCACTGCCCGCAAGGGTATGGACCCTCAGTATTCGTTTGCCGGTACTCAGTCCAACGTTTATTCCCCCGCACGTAACATCACGTTCGGTTTGAATGTTCAATTTTAATCAGCGAAAATCAACCATTAACAAACAAGAATAATACAGTATGAAAAATATTATAAAAATATTGGCTTGTCTTGCGGTTTTCGCAGGTATAGCTTCCTGTAGTCCTGATTTTCTTGAAACTACCCCGACATCAGCCTATGATGCAAGTTTCATTTTCACTACTACGGAAAATGCTTTAGGAGCTCTTAATGGTATTCATAAATCCATGGTGAGCCAATACTATTCAAGACAGAACATCAGTGGATATCCCTCATTCCAGATTGCAATGGATGCGATGGGAGAAGATCTCGTGTTCCCCACTGCAGGTAACGGATGGTGGACAAACACCGGTGAGGTGAAATGGAATGGCCAGAGAAATGCAAACGGCTGGCTTACTGCATTCCCCTTCAGAATTGCTTACAAGTGGATTTCCAATGCCAACCAGATCCTCGATAATGTGGATAACGCCGTAGGCCCGGATGCCGATAAGCAGATGATCAAAGGTCAGGCACTCGCATATAGAGGTATGGCTTATTTCTGGCTGGTTCAACTATATGGTGACAGATATGAGCCGGGTAAGCAGAACAACCAGCTTGCTGCTCCACTTGTTGTAAATACCGTAGAGGTGAAAAAACCGCTTGAGACAGTTGAGAATATATATGCACAGATTGTGACCGACCTTGAGCAATCAATTACACTGCTTGGTACGAGCTCATTTACATCAAAAACGCATTTTGTGGCCGCCACTGTTATGGGGCTTAGAGCACGTGTTGCTCTGGCAATGCATGACTGGCCAAATGCCAAGAAGTATGCAGAGATGGCTATCAATACCACCAGTGCAAAACTGATGAGTCAGAGTGATTATACAAAGGGCTTTAATGATGCTTCCAATGTAGAGTGGATGTGGGCATTCCATATGATTCCCGACCAGACACTCTACTTCTACGGCTATATGGCTTATATGTCCATTAACTTCAACTCCTCCAACATCAGGAGTTGTCCCAAGTGTATAAACAAAAATCTTTATGATCCACTCCCTGCTACGGATATTCGTAAGACCCTTTGGGATCCTACCGGCAAGGCTTTCGAGGTACCCAACACGAGGTATACCAAAAAGCCTTATATGAATAGGAAGTTCCAAGTTCTTGACCCTTCAAGTTCGGTAGCTGATCACAGCTACATGAGACTTGGTGAGATGTATCTGATAGCAGCTGAGGCTTGTGCGAAACTCAATGAGTTTGGAGCTGCCCAGACACATCTCTACACTCTCAACAAGGCACGTGATAATGCTTATGTAAAGAGCAGCAAGACCGGTAAAGATCTTCTGGATGAAATTTACTTCTACAGAAGAATCGAACTTTGGGGTGAGGGACATCGTTTCCTTGACCTGAAACGTCTCGGTCTGGCTCTTGACAGACGTAACTCTAATCACGATGCTGCGGTTTCTACTGAAATGTATGTTGCGCCTACCGATCCCCGCTGGAAGTTTTCAATCCCTCAGGAGGAGATTGACGCTAACGACTTGATTCCTAAGAATATTAATGACTAATTGTTAATTCTCGGGACAGTACGTCCGACACAAACGGCCCCGAAAGTTGATACTTTCGGGGCTTTTGTTATACAAAGAGGCGGATTTTTACTTACCTTTGACGCATGATTGGCATTTTCGATTCCGGAGTAGGTGGCTTATCCGTTTGGCGTGAGATATTTCGCCTTATGCCGGGTGAATCCTATCTCTATATCTCTGACGGGGCTTTTTGCCCTTATGGGCCAAAAGATCCGGAGTTTATCAGGGAGAGGTCGGCTAAAATATCTGCCTATCTTATCGGCAAAGGAGCCGAAATTATCGTGGTTGCCTGTAATACAGCTACAGCGGCTGCGATCAGTTCACTGAGGGAAAACTTTGCTCTCCCTTTTGTGGGGATGGAGCCGGCTATAAAACCAGCTGCATTGCACTCGAAAAGTGGCGTAGTAGGGGTTCTTGCAACCGCAGGGACATTCAGAGGCCGACTCTATCTTGATACGCTGGCACGCTTTGCCGGAGATGTGCGGGTGGTTGAACAGGTGGGAGAGGGGCTTGTAGAGGCGATTGAGAGAGGTGTTTTCGATTCTCCGGCAATATACAATCTACTGCACCACCATATAGATGGAATGGTGGCTGCGGGAGCCGACCATATAGTTTTGGGATGTACCCATTATCCTTTTGTAGAGGAAGCAATAGCCAAAATTGCAGGTCCCGAAGTTGTGATTGTCAATCCTGCACCGGCAGTTGCTGCGCAGACTATGAAAGTACTCTCTCAGATTCGGGAGATATCAGGTGGAATAGGGGAGTCATTTTTCTACTCTACAGGAGAAATAAGTGTACTAAAGATGCTGGTGCGTCATGAAATACCAGATATGACTGACTCTCATTTTACTGAAATTTTAATTTAAAATATAAAATCACTCCAATACTACGCTACACTACACTATACAACACAACACTTTATAAAATTGCACTATACATTACATTGTACACTACGTTACAGTACGCTGCACGAATCCACACTAACCTAATCAAGCTACACTACACTATACTATACTATACTATACTATACAACACAACACTTTATATAATTGTACTATAGATTACATTGTACACTACACATTACAGTACGTTGCACGAATTCACACTAACCTAACCAAGCCACACTACACACTCCCAACTCCAAACTAATCACCAACTCCTAACTACATACTCCAAACTCTAAACTAACTCATAACTACACACTCAGAACTCAAAACTACACCATCATGACTCCAATCTTTTATTTAATTCCGGTATGCTCGATTTTGGCATTGGTATTTGCTTATGTTTTTTATCGCCGTATGAAGAAGGCGGATGAAGGGACTCCAACTATGAGGGAGATAGCCTCTCATGTCAGGAAGGGGGCTATGGCCTATTTAAAGCAACAGTACAAGGTAGTAACCATCGTATTCCTCATTCTCGCTCTATTTTTTGCCATTCTTGCATATGGATTTGGAGTACAAAACCCTTGGGTACCCTTTGCATTTTTGACGGGAGGCTTTTTCTCAGGCCTTGCCGGATTCATAGGGATGAAAACAGCGACCTTTGCCTCTTCACGTACCGCAAATGCTTGTAGAACTTCTCTTAATTCAGGACTTAGGGTGGCATTTCGTTCGGGAGCCGTGATGGGCTTGACCGTAGTGGGACTTGGTCTGTTGGATATATCACTTTGGTATCTTATTCTGAATGCTTTTATTGAAACTACTCCGGAGCAAAAATTGGTTGTCATTACTACCACGATGCTTACTTTCGGCATGGGTGCTTCCACCCAAGCACTATTTGCGAGAGTTGGTGGCGGTATTTACACCAAAGCGGCCGATGTGGGAGCTGACCTGGTTGGAAAATTGGAGGAGAATATCCCCGAAGATGATCCGCGCAACCCTGCAACTATTGCTGACAACGTTGGTGATAATGTGGGAGACGTGGCAGGTATGGGAGCGGATCTTTATGAATCTTATTGTGGCGCAATTCTCGCCACTATGGCTCTGGGTGCTTCCGCCTTCTTTTCAAAGGGATATAGTGCGCAGCTGAATGCCGTCTTTGCACCGATGTTAATTGCAGCGGTCGGAATCGTGCTATCAATCCTGGGAATCTTTACAGTACGTACCAAAGAAAATGCCGGAATGGATAAGCTCCTCAAATCGCTCAGTCTTGGAGTTAATCTTAGTGCGGTATTCATAGCGATCTTCACTTTCGTCATATTGTGGCTCCTCGATCTGGAAAACTGGTTTTGGATCTCTTGTTCGGTAATTGTAGGATTGCTGGCGGGTATCATAATAGGACGTTCGGCAGAATACTTCACTTCACACTCTTACAAGCCTACCCGCAGGGTTGCAGAAAGCGGAAAGACAGGTCCAGCTACTGTGATTATCTCGGGATTTGGAGTCGGTATGATATCAACCGCAATACCGGTCATAACTGTTGCGGTGGCGATCATTCTTGCATTCCTATTTGCTATCAAATTTGATATATCTGCAATGCTTTCAGCGCACAACCTAAGTATTGGGCTTTACGGTATCAGCATTTCTGCTGTGGGTATGCTTTCGACTCTGGGCATTACCCTTGCTACTGACGCCTACGGTCCCATAGCGGACAATGCCGGAGGAAATGCGCAGATGAGCAATCTCGACCCGGAAGTGCGGAAGAGGACTGATGTCCTTGATGCTCTTGGCAACACCACTGCTGCTACAGGTAAAGGATTTGCCATCGGCTCGGCAGCTTTGACAGCGCTTGCTTTGTTAGCATCCTATTTGGAGGAGATTAAGATCGGTCTTGCGAACATCGGGCAGACAGTAATTGACATTTATGGTCGCCAGGTGGAGGTAGCACAAGCTACAATCCCTGATCTTATGGAGTATTATCAGCTCAATGTCATGAACCCCAAGCTACTGGCCGGGCTCTTCATCGGTGCTATGATGTCATTTCTCTTCTGTGGTTTGACCATGAACGCTGTTGGACGCGCTGCCCAAAAGATGGTGGATGAGGTGCGCAGACAGTTCCGTGAGATCAAGGGTATACTTACCGGTGAAGCAGTTCCTGACTATGCGAGATGCGTAGAAATTTCCACACGTGGGGCACAAAGGGAGATGCTCCTGCCTTCGCTTATTGCCATAGTGGTTCCTATTCTGGTGGGAATTCTTTTCGATGTTGCGGGTGTGGTTGGATTGTTGCTCGGAGGTTTGAGTTCCGGATTTGTACTTGCCATCTTTATGGCAAATGCCGGTGGGGCATGGGATAATGCGAAGAAATATGTAGAAGATGGTAATTATGGCGGCAGGGGATCCATTGCACATAAGGCAACGGTTGTTGGTGACACTGTAGGTGACCCCTTTAAAGATACCTCAGGCCCTTCACTCAACAGTCTAATCAAGCTGATGTCCATGGTTTCGATTGTAATGGCCGGCTTGACTGTGGCTTTTTCGATATTGTAAATAATATGAATCGGAAAGAATGATATAACCCCAAAAGTTGAAAAAACTTTTGGGGTTATGTCGTAAATAGCTATCTTTTTATCGAATGCAATCGAATTAGTCGGACAGTAGCAATCAATAGAATACGCTTATAGTGTATGGAACACCGTTCAGGACATCAGTACGACCTGTGTACTGTTGTCCGTATGAAGTTGGCTCCGTATCCACTGTTGTTGCACAAAAAACTGAAATGTACAGTTTGCCGGCAGTCGGTTTGGTTATATTCAATTCCTTGGCAACTCCGTTGGCGACATTAAAATACAAAGAGTTGTCATTGAAAGCAAAAGATTCGGGATTAGCAAATAAGTATAAATCAGATCTTTCCCAACCTTTCTGAGGAGTAATGACGATTGTCACCTTATCGATATTCTTCGGTATATCTACAGCAAAATGATGATACTGTCTATCTCCGATTTTTGTAAATGCCGGATTGTTATCAGAGGTTGAACACTTCATCTCTCGAGGTTCACCATTTTTAAGAACACCTTTCAATTTCGGACGTCCGTTTCCGTCAAGGGCGTACTTAATCATAGCGGACATCAATTCCAGTCTTTCTCCGGAAACCACTCTTTCAGGATGAGAGCCGATAAGAACCGCGACCATCATATTCGGAGGCCTTATATGCCCATCCTGCCACTTCTTTATGGATGTTTCTCTCAATTTTTAGGGTATCTCCGTCATAGCGTATGTAACCTCAGTACCTTCAGGTACATTGTCCTCCATCCATGCAAAACATCCGCCGTTGTGTCGTACACTGTCGATCACCATATCACCGCCGAAGGAATAATATTTGAGCAGAGGGGATCTTTTCTCTACAATCAGTGATGTGAAGGACTTATTCAGAGTGGTTCCCCTCGTGTAACCCGGCCATATTCCATAGTACTCTGGAACGTCTACTATGCCGCTGTCTTTCATGAAACCTTTTGAGGCTATGTATGCACCGGCACAGGTGCCAGGTAGCTGCCGCCTTCTGCAACAAATCGACGTATGTTTTCACGCCCTTTTTCTCCGAGAGAACGTCCGTGCTGTGTAGCCTTTCCGCCGTTTGTGTATATCATTCTGAATCTCGGTGCTCCATCGGGATAGAGAAGGATGCCGTTCTCATCCATTTCAGAGCCGCAATACAATAAGGTCTGAATAAGCGTGTCCAGAGCATTTAGATCCTCGTTTTTGGACGAATTAAACATCTCGATGGATAGATTCAAATAGTTTGCTGCTGGAAGATCCGAATAAGAGTTGAGAAATATACCTCCGTCAAAGAATATATCTTTGTAATAACCCTTTGCGTGGTTCTGCCCAAAAGAAACGGATGATAAGGAGAATAAAATTACGAATAATATACAATACCGAAGTTTCTGCATGATGAGGTGAGTTTTTTATTTCTTGTTGGGTTCGTCCAGCTCCAGATGGGGTTCCTTTTTGCAGAACGTGCGAGGAGGATGGAAACTGTTATGGCAATCATGCCGAGTACGATAAATATGTACTCTGCATTAACAGCTGCAGATTACTTCCTGCTGTGCAAAGAACTCTGAACCAACCTCAGCAGTAATGGTCTTTTTGAAAATTCTGCCGACAAACATGGGCACAAGGAGCATACCCATATTCTGAATCCAGTAGATAAGGGAATATGCTGTTCCGAGTTCTTTTCAGGTACAATCTTGGGAACTGAAGGCCACATAGCCGCCGGTACGAGCGAATAACCTGTTCCGAGGATGGCAATACCGAGATAACCATAGAAAGGAACGCCTGCAGAGCGAAGCCTACTATTAAGTGAGCTATAAATACCATCACAGCACCGGCTATCATCCACTTTGTCGCTTTTCCGAGTTTGTCAACCAGAACACCGAAGAGGGGAGTACCGACAACGGTGAAAAAAGGTATCATTGAGATCATCCAGGTAGCAGCCTCCAGCTCTATTCCGAAACGAGGTATGAGGATGGATGTAGCGAACTTCTTGAATGAGATGATACAAACATAGAAGAATACACAAAGCAGCGAAATCAGAATGAAGTGCTTGTTGCCAAGAACCTTGAAAATATCGGAGAATTTGAATTTATCCTCGGCAGAGGTTACAACCTTTCTGTAGTACCTACAAGCTTGTCAAATCTTGCGTCCATTGCAACAAATATAGCCCAAAGGATACCGCCAATCAGTAGGAGTCCAAGTCCGAAAAGAGCAGGTTTGCTGGTTTCGCTGAGGGGGTACATCCCGTTTGAAGCAGCTGTTACAAGTCTGGGTGATAGAATGAATGCAGTTGCCGTACCGAGTCTTGCAATGGTAGTTGTAGTCCCATTGCAAGTGCGGTGTAGCTGCCTTTAAACCATTTGGCAATGGAACGTGTGACACCTACTCCGGCAATCTCGCTACCGAGTCCAAAGAGCATACAGCCGATATAGGCAACGGTGAGAGAGTGACCTGCGGCCACAATGGAAGGAGTAGAAATGGCCACATAGACCAGTGCCGCACCGGCAATCATCAAACCTACAAAGATGGAGCCTGTTATACGTACACCCCATTTATCGAGAAGCATACCACAGATGATCAGGCCGCCCCATACACAGAGGAAAGAGTATCCACCCGCATAGAATCCATAGTTGGCGGAGTCCCAACCGAGCTCCAGCATGTCCGGGTTCTTAAAGATGTGGGATAGAGTAGAGAACATGTCATCGAAAAAGTAGGATGCAAACATCGGTACAACTAGGCACGCGAGAGCAATCCAGGCCCATCTATGTAAGTTCTTTTTCTTGGCTTGGATTTGTTGTTCAGTCATAAATAGTTATTATAAAGTTAATGGTTTTATTCAGGATTACTTCTTTTTTATATTGGGTAATTCGAGGCCATAGCCTTTGCGACGGTCTTCCGCTTTAAGTAGGAAGCTGAATATGAAGGCAAGCACACCGAAACTTGAGAAGATGATCATTGGAGCGACATATCCACCGGTATGGAGGAGGACCTTTCCGATAAGAAGGGGTACGAAGCTCAGGCCGATGTTCTGCACCCAGAATATAAGACAGTAGGCAGATCCGAGGATCTTTTCATCAATAATCTTGGGGACGGAAGGCCATAAAGCTGCGGGGACAAGAGAAAAAGAGACTCCTAGAACTACAATCAACATAAATGCGAACCACTTATGAGGGTAGAGAGGCAGCAGGAATGCGAAACTCAGGTGGCATGCTATCATTATTAGAGCTCCGAGCATCAGCATGGAAGCTCCCTTTCCCTTAAGGTCAAGAAAAATTCCAAGAAAAGGAGTTAGAACCATTGCCAGTATAGGGAAAAAGCTAAATAGTCTTGAAGCCGTACCGGCATCGATATTCAGAGTCACTTCGAGGAAGTTGGGCGCATATCTCTGAAAGGGGAAAATAGCACTGTAGTAGAGTACGCAGAGCAGAGCCACGATCCAGAACATCTTGCTTGAGAAAATCTTGCCCAAATCCTTAACCCGGAATTCATCCTCAGCACTTTTTTCCTCCTTAATGCCGGCTTCAACAAACTGATTGTCAAGCTTGCGATCCATTACGGTGAATATCAGGAAGCAGATTAGACCTACAAATAGGAGTGCGGAGCAAAATGCTACAGGAGCAAGTACCGAAGCATTATAGCGGTTGGCAATAATAGGGGCAAGCCACATTACGGCAAATACGCCCAGGCGGGCTATAGCCATCTCAAGTCCCATAGCGAGGGCCATTTCCTTTCCTTTGAACCATTTTGCAATAATCTTTGACACTGTAGTACCTGCCATTTCGGCACCACACCCGAAAATCATAAAACCGAGGGATGCCATTTTGGCACTGCTGGGTAGAGCTGTCCACCAGCTGTCGAGCCATGCGCTGAAAGCTGTAGTCTGAAACCAGTCAGTAATGCCTACAAACTTGATAGCTGCTCCGATCACCATTAGTGAGGCGGAGAGTGTGCCTGTGAAGCGCACACCCATTTTATCCAGGATGATGCCTGCAATGATAAGGAATCCGGCTACATTCAGTATGTATTCGGATGCAGCGTACGTGCCGAATACTCCGCTGTCCCATCCAAGGGAGTTTTCGATGAGGGATTTGAGCGGGGACATCACATCAACAAACATGTATGTGAAAAACATCATTAGAGAGATGAGTATCAGCGCACTCCACCTTGCTACAAATGAGTCGTTGATCAATTTGGTCAATTTTTCTGCCATAATTATCTTTTTTAATATTTTTCTTTGCAAAGAAATGCTAAAAATAGTGTATTTCAATGAAACGGCAAAATATAAATTGTACCCCCGGTTATATTTCTACAATTGGAATATAAGTTGTACCTTAGCATGTTATTTCAAAATCTATATATTGATACATTATGACACTTGATGTAGTTTTGGGACTCCAATGGGGTGATGAAGGTAAAGGAAAAATAGTTGATGTGCTTGCAGAGAAATATCCTGTGATAGCCCGCTTTCAGGGGGGACCCAATGCAGGACATTCCCTTCACTTTGAAGGTAATAAAATCGTATTACATACTGTTCCTTCAGGCGTTTTCCGTTCCAATGCCACAAATATCATAGGTAATGGCGTTGTACTGGATCCTATTATTTTTAAAGGAGAATGTGAAGCGATCATAAAAATGGGTGTTCCCGTGAGAGAGCGACTTGTAATTTCCAAAAAGGCGCATCTTATTTTACCCACACATCGCACAATAGATGCAGCCCAGGAGGCTGCCAAAGGGGCATCAAAGATTGGATCCACCCTAAAGGGCATCACACCTACTTATGTAGATAAGATAGGTCGTGCGGGACTCAGGGTAGGTGATATCCTTGCAACTGACTTTGTTTCACGATACAAGACTCTCAAAGAGCAACATATTGGATATCTCCGACAGTTTGATTTTGAATATGATCCCATGCAAAATGAGAAAGAGTGGCTTGAGGCAGTGGAATATCTCAGGAGTTTCAAGATTGTAGAGAGTGAATATATGGTAAACGAACTGCTAGACTCCGGCAAACAAGTTTTGGCAGAGGGGGCACAAGGCTTGATGCTGGACATCGATTTCGGCTCATATCCCTTCGTAACCTCATCATCTACCGCCTGCGCGGGTGCTTCTATTGGACTGGGAGTTTCTCCAAAACGTGTTGGCAAGGTATTTGGAATATTCAAAGCCTATTGTACACGAGTTGGTAGTGGCCCCTTTCCAACGGAGATTTTTGATGAGACGGGGGAAGAGCTTCGCAGCAGGGGATTTGAGTTCGGTGCTACTACCGGTCGACCCCGCAGAACCGGCTGGCTTGACCTTGTGGCTTTAAAATATGCTATTATGATTAATGGTGTGACGGACTTGATAATGATGAAATCTGATGTTCTGGATACATTCGATATGGTTAAGGTTGCAACATCGTACATAATTGATGGGAAGAATTCCTCTCAAGTACCTTACGATTCCTATTCAGAAGTCACTCCCATCTATCGAGAGTTCCCCGGTTGGAAGAGAGATCTTACCGGAGTACGCCAGGAGGGAGAACTTCCTAAAGAATTTTTAAGCTATGTGAAGTTTATAGAAAAAGAGACGGGGGTTCCCATAAAAATAATATCTATCGGCCCCGACAGGGACCAAACCATAATCAGATAGGAGAGAAGATACGGTGACGCTACTTGAAAATATAAATTACCCCGAAGATATAAAAGATTTGTCGCTAAAAGAGTTGGAGCAGTTGTGTTCCGAACTGAGGGAGTATATTGTCAGCTCCTGTGCTTCAAATCCCGGTCACATAGGCGCCAGTCTCGGAGTTGTAGAACTTGCGGTAGCACTGCATAGAGTATTCGATACCCCGAAAGATAAAATAGTCTGGGATGTGGGCCATCAGGCATACGCACACAAGATAATTACAGGCAGACGTGAGGCCTTTAAAACCAACCGCCAGGCTGGAGGTATCAGTGGTTTTCCGAAACGTTCGGAGAGCGAATATGATGCATTCGGTACCGGACACTCATCTACATCCATTTCAGCAGCGCTTGGATTGGCCATAGGGGCTAAGATGCAGGGAAGTAGTGAGCATTTAGTTGCAGTAATAGGTGACGGTTCCATGACCGGTGGACTTGCTTTCGAAGGACTCAACAACGCAGGCTCTCTCAAGACAAATCTGCTCGTAATACTTAATGACAATCAGATATCGATAGATAAAAGTATCGGAGCTCTGCACAACCACCTAATGAAGGTGACTACCAGTCGCAAATATAATCGCATTAAGAAGAGTATATGGGATCGCCTTGGCGCCGGAAAGATCCGTAACCATATTCAAAATCTTATTAAATACATCAAAAAGGGTATTTTACGCAATACCAGCGCGAGCAACCTTTTCGACTCTCTTGGTTTCAGGTACTTTGGACCGATGGATGGCAACGATGTTGAGCAAATGATCGACGTACTCTCCCGTCTTAAAGAGATTGAGGGGCCAAAACTTCTACATGTAATAACTAAGAAGGGAAAAGGCTTTAAGCCGGCTGAAGAGAACCAGACGATTTGGCATGCTCCGGGTCAGTTTGACCCCATTACGGGTAATAGAATTTCAGGGCCAAGCGGGGCATCAAAATTCCAGGATGTCTTTGGACAGACGCTGCTTGATCTTGCGAGGGAAAATGAAAAAATCATAGGTATTACCCCGGCTATGGCTACCGGTTGCAGCATGAATATGATGATGTGTGAGATGCCGGATCGTGCGTTTGATGTTGGTATTGCCGAGCAGCATGCAGTTACATTCTCAGCAGGACTGGCGGCTGCGGGTATGTTGCCCTTCTGTAATATCTACTCCTCATTTGCTCAGCGTGCTTATGACAATGTAATCCATGATGTGGCTCTTCAGGAGCTTAAGGTTGTTTTCTGTCTCGATAGGGCGGGTATTGTAGGAGAAGATGGTCCGACTCATCACGGTGCTTTTGACTTTTCATGTTTCAGACCGGTTCCCAATGTGATAATTGCAGCCCCTCTCAATGAGCTGGATCTCCGTAATATGATGTATTCCGCCACCCTACCGGAGTATGGTACTACTATAATAAGGTATCCCCGTGGTACGGGTAATGGTACTGCCTGGAGGGATGAACCCTTCCGCAGAATTGAGCCTGGACGTGGAATGATCCTACAGGAGGGGAGTGATGTAGCTTTATTGAGCATAGGAGCCATAGGTCATAATGGTACTCTTGCAGTGAAGGCGGCGCAGAAGGGAATAAGTGTATTTCACTGTGACATGAGGTTTCTTAAGCCGATTGACGAAAAATTACTGGCCGGTATGCTCCAAAGTGAGTCGTATAGTGACTCTTGAAGATGGTGCACTCATAGGAGGTTTATATAGTGCAGTATCGGAGTATGTTGCCTCAAACAATATTCCCTGCAAGGTGACAGGGCTCGGTATGCCGGATAGATTTGTTGGTCAGGGTACACCCGACCAACTCCATAAGGAGTGCGGATATGATGTTGATGGAATATTAAAAGTGCTTTTAAATGGCTAAACGTAGACACGATCATACCAGAGG
This sequence comes from Bacteroidales bacterium, assembly GCA_040766795.1. Lineage (GTDB taxonomy): Bacteria > Bacteroidota > Bacteroidia > Bacteroidales > UBA932 > Cacconaster. Next base: position 27,679 of record JAXGPW010000013.1, read on the forward strand.
TATACATAATATGGGAGGAGAGAGTGAGGGCGACTTTCCCTTGTTGACCCACAGATTTTGGGGTCTTCTGATCTTTTTAGCCGTCATCTGGCTGATGTTCTTCTCTACTTTTAAGCTCGGTTCCTACCCTCAGCAATGGATTGAGGCTCTTATGGGAAAATTGTCGTTCTTTATCGGGCAAAGGATGCAGGATGGATGGCTTCTGGATTTTCTTCAAAACGGTATAATAAATGGTATTGGCGCGGTGCTCGCATTCCTGCCCAACATACTTATACTCTTCTTCTTTATATTTTTACTTGAAGAGTCAAGATATTTACCCATCGCAGCTAATTTGATGGACAAATATATGCACGGAATAGGACTTCACGGCTGTTCATTTATTCCTTTGCTTATGGGCTTTGGGTGCAATGTGCCGGCCATAATGGCAACAAGGAGTATTAAGAGACGCGGAGATCGTATACTTACGATGATGATGATCCCCTATATCCCCTGTAGTGCCCGTATCCCGACATTCCTACTTTTTTCCGGAATATTTGTCCCGCAACACAGGACTCTGGTAATGATGCTCCTCTATTTGGGTGGTATTCTGACCGGTATTGTGATAGCACTTATAAATAAAAAGATATTTTTTAGGGGAAAATCGGAGGATCACGATACAGAGTTACCCCCATTGAGGGTCCCTAACATCAGAAGGGCTCTTATGGGTATGTGGAGTGCTGCGTCAGAGTATCTTAAGAAGATCGGTACTGTAGTGCTGTTGGCAGTGATAATTGTATGGGCCTTAGATTATTTCCCTGTCAATAAGGGTGTTCCTGAAGAGGATACCTCTCCATCTTACCTGCATCGTTTTGGTCAGGCAGTTGAGCCGATCATGGCTCCTCTCGGTTTTGACTGGAAAATGAGTGCTGCACTGATTGCCGGAGTTACAGCTAAAGAGTTCATCATCAGTACATTGGGGGTTCTCTACCGGAGAGTGGCGAGGAGTTGGATACCACGGCGCTTTCGGCACGAATAGCATCTGACGAAAATGTCAACAGGGCTAATGCCTCTCTTTTATGGTCTTCTCGCTGCTATATATTCCTTGTGTAGCTACTGCTGCTGTCATTCGCCGTGAGAGCGGTAGCTGGAAATGGTCACTGATTTCTATTATAACAACATTAGTGGTTGCATGGCTCTTCGCTTTCGTTGCCTTTCGGATAGGCAGTCTGTTCTGGTAACTAAAAAAGTGCATAATTTCTCGAAAAATTTTGCCGATTGAGATAAATGGCATATATTTGCACTCCCAATTTGGAAAGCCGACATAGCTCAGTTGGCCAGAGCAGCTGATTTGTAATCAGCAGGCCGTGGGTTCGAATCCCTCTGTCGGCTCGTTTGAAAGATTGTAAAGTATGGGGAGATACCAAAGTGGCCAACTGGGGCAGACTGTAAATCTGCTGGCGCACGCCTTCGTAAGTTCGAATCTTGCTCTCCCCACTTTTTTTGTTGATTAGGCGGAAGTAGCTCAGTTGGTAGAGCATCAGCCTTCCAAGCTGAGGGTCGCGAGTTCGAACCTCGTCTTCCGCTCCAATTGAATTATTGCCAGTGTAGCTCAGGGTAGAGCGCTTCCTTGGTAAGGAAGAGGTCGAGAGTTCAATTCTCTCCACCGGCTCCAGCAATTAATAACAATATAAAAACAAAATTATGGCAAAAGAAAGTTTCAAAAGGGATAAACCGCATGTAAACATCAGTACTATCGGCCACGTAGACCATGGCAAAACTACTTTGACTGCTGCTATCACCAAGGTATTGGCAAAGCAGGGTCTATCTGAGATCAAATCATTCGATCAGATTGACAACGCTCCTGAAGAGAAAGAGCGTGGTATTACCATTAATACTTCTCACGTTGAGTATCAGACTGCAAACCGTCACTACGCTCACGTAGACTGCCCCGGTCACGCCGACTATGTTAAGAACATGGTTACCGGTGCTGCTCAGATGGACGGTGCCATTCTGGTTGTAGCCTCTACAGATGGCCCTATGCCTCAGACCCGTGAGCATATCCTTCTAGCCCGTCAGGTGAACGTTCCCCGTATCGTTGTTTTCTTAAACAAGGTGGACATTGTTGACGATCCTGAAAGGATAGAGCTCGTTGAGATGGAGGTTCGTGAACTCTTGAGCTTCTACGAGTTTGACGGTGACAACGCTCCCGTTATTCGTGGCTCCGCTCTCGGTGCTCTTAACGGTGATCCTCAGTGGGAGGAAAAGGTAGTTGAGCTTATGGATGCAGTTGATAACTATATTCCCATCCCCAAGCGTGATAACGAGAAGCCTTTCCTATTGCCTGTAGAGGATATCTTCTCAATTACCGGTCGTGGTACAGTTGCTACCGGCCGTATTGAGACAGGTGTTGTAAAGACAGGTGACGAGGTTCAAATCATTGGTCTTGGCGAACAGCCCAGAAAATCTGTTGTTACGGGTGTTGAGATGTTCCGTAAGATCCTCAACCAGGGTGAGGCCGGTGATAACGTAGGTCTCCTCCTTCGTGGTATCGACAAAAAAGAGATCAAGAGAGGTCAGGTTATTGCTCACCCCAACACCATTACACCTCACAGAAAATTTGAGGCAGCAATTTATGTATTAAAGAAAGATGAAGGTGGTCGTCACACTCCTTTCCACAACAAATATCGTCCTCAGTTCTTCATCCGTACACTTGACATTACAGGTGAGATTGAACTCCCTGCAGGTGTTGAGATGGTTATGCCCGGTGACAACGTTAAGATCAATGTTGAGCTTATCTATCCTGTAGCTCTGAACGAAGGTCTGCGTTTCGCAATCCGTGAAGGTGGTCGTACGGTAGGTTCAGGTCAGGTAACTAAGATTATTAGTTAATTATAAATAAGAATATCAGGAGGGTGACCATATTAGCGCCACCCTCTTGTTATCATAGGGGAATAGTTCAAGGGTAGAATAGTGGTCTCCAAAACCATCGATGGGAGTTCGAATCTCTCTTCCCCTGCCAATACCGACGGTTACGCGTTGGTATGTTATTAACCGGCAAAACAACCGCTTCCAATTGTTTTTGCCAACAAAATAATAACAATGAGCAAATTAGGAACTTACGTAAAAGAGTCTTACAGAGAACTTACAACAAAAGTTGCGTGGCCGACCTGGAGCAAGCTCCAGAATTCAGCCATACTGGTTATGGTCAGCACGCTGATTCTGTCAGTTGTAATCTGGCTTATTGATTTCGTCATTAAAACCATTATGACAGGTCTTTACCAATTGTAATGTTATGAGTGAAATCACCAAGAAGTGGTATGTTGTCCGTATAATTGGCAACAAAGAGAAAATCGCCAAAGAATATATTGAAAAGGAGATGGGCAAAGGCATGCTTAAGCATGTTACTGATGTCCTGGTTCCTACTGAAAAGTATTTTGTGATAAAAAATGGCAAGCGCGTAAGCGCAGAGCGTAATTTTTTTCCAGGTTATCTCTTTGTGGAAATTACATTCCCCTCTCTTAAGTCCGACAATCAAGATGACACAAACGAAAGAGAGAGGTTTGAGAAGGAAATCCTAGGTATTGCCCAGGATGGACTTCGCGAACTTCCCAATATTATCGGTTTCCTTACCGAAGGCAAGGAAAGGGTAATCAATCCGGTACGTCAGTCGGAGATTGACCGTATCATGGGACGTGTGGACGAATTGAGTGATCAGGACGGAGAGATCTTGGTACCATTTGTTGTAGGGGAAGCTGTAAAGATTATCGACGGCCCTTTCAAAGATTTCAGCGGTAATGTTGAGGAAATTCTCGAGGAGAGAAGAAAACTCAAGGTTATGGTTAAAATCTTCGGCAGGAAGTCGGTCATTGAGTTGAATTTTGCTCAGGTAACAAAAGAATAATAAACAAAAGACATTATGGCTAAAGAAATTGCCGGGTTTATTAAATTGCAGATCAAAGGCGGAGCTGCCAATCCTTCACCTCCGGTAGGACCGGCCCTTGGTTCCAAGGGTGTGAACATCATGGACTTCTGCAAGCAATTTAATGCCCGCACTCAAGACAAAGCCGGCAAGGTATTACCTGTGGTAATTACCGTGTACAGCGACAAGTCTTTTTCTTTCGTTGTAAAGCAGCCCCCTGTAGCTATCCTCGTAAAAGAGGCAGCAAAAGTACAGAGCGGATCTGCCGAACCCAATAGGAAAAAGGTTGCTGCCATCACCTGGAATCAGATACGTGAGATTGCCAGGGAAAAAATGCCGGATCTTAATGCATTCACCGAGAAGTCAGCAATGAATATGGTAGCCGGTACTGCTCGCAGTATGGGTATCAGTGTTGAAGGTGAATTTCCTGCCGATGTAAAATAAAATCACCACGCTATGAGTAAATTGACAAAAAATCAGAAGGCAGCAGTTGCCAAAGTTGACTCAAGCAGGCACTATAAACTCCTTGATGCGTGTGCCTTGGTAAAGGAGGTTTCCTACACCAAGTTTGACGCTTCAGTTGAGTTGGCAGTCCGTTTGGGTGTTGATCCTCGTAAGGCGAACCAGATGGTACGTGGCGTTGTGACTCTTCCTCATGGTACAGGTAAGGTAACTCGCGTATTAGTTCTATGTACTCCGGACAAAGAGGCCGAAGCTCAGGAAGCAGGTGCTGACTTTGTTGGTCTTGATGATTATATTGAAAAGATCAAGGGTGGTTGGACTGACATGGTGTTATTATTTGTACTCCTTCTGTTATGGCAAAAATTGGTGCTATCGGACTATTCTGGGTCCTCCACGTGGCTTGATGCCCAACCCTAAGTCCGGCACAGTTACAATGGATGTCGGTAAAGCAGTTCAGGAGAGTAAGAAAGCAGGTAAGATTGATTTCAAAGTTGACAAACAGGGTATTATCCATGCAGCTATCGGCAAGGTCTCATTTGACGCACAGAAACTTGCTGAGAATGCCGTGGAAATGCTCAACACTATCATTAAACTCAAACCGCAGGCTCTCAAAGGAACATATGTGAAGAGTATTTACCTCTCTCTTCTACTATGAGTCCAAATATTCCTGTAGATAGCAAGACAATAAGTGCTGTTGAATAAAATATTCGAATGTTATGAGAAAAGAAGAAAAAGCTCAGATTATTGAAACCATAGCAGCACAGATAGCAGAGAATCCTAATTTCTACCTTGCAGACATTTCAGGTCTCAATGCAGAAAATACATCGAATCTCCGTCGTGCTTGCTTTGAGAAAGAGATTAAACTTGTCGTTGTGAAAATACCCTCCTCCACAGGGCTCTTGAAGGTCTCGACGCTGAAGGAGCCGGTATCAACAACGAAGAAATCAAGACTCTATATCCTACTTTAAAAGGCTCCACAGCCATCATGTTTACCTCAGTACCTAGTGCTCCGGCCAAGATTATCAAGGAATTCGGAGCCAGACTCGGTAAACCGGAGCTCAAGAGTGCGTATCTTCAGGAGTGTGCCTACGTTGGTGCAAATCATCTCGCTACTCTTGTAAAATATCAAGTCTCACGATGAACTTATCGGAGAGATAATCGGTCTTCTCCAGTCGCCCATCAGACGGATTGTTTCCGCTCTGCAAGGAGGCTAAAGAAGAGGGTACCGAATAGCAGTTTAAATAGTAATAATAATATAATTAAAATCAATAAACAATCATGGCAGACATCAAAGCTCTCGCGGAAGAACTGGTTAATCTTACCGTAAAAGAGGTTCAAGAACTTGCAAATATACTTAAAAGAAGAGTACGGAATCAAACCGCAACTGCTGCAGTTGTGGTAGCAGCCAGCGAAGGCGCAGTGCCGGCGCAACGAAGCTGAGCAGACTGAATTTGACGTAATCCTCATATCAGCCGGTCAGGCAAAACTCCAGATGGTAAAAGCCGTTAAGGAGATTACCGGTCTCGGTCTGAAAGAGTCTAAAGATCTCGTAGATCAGGCACCTAACGCCAAGATCAAGGAGAAAGTGTCCAAGGCAGAAGCTGAGCAGGTTAAAGCTGCTCTTGAAGAGGCAGGCGGAGAAGTTGAAGTTAAATAACACACTCCCTCGATATAGGGACTAAGAAATCCGGGTTTAGAGCCAATGAGGGCTCTAAACCTTTTTGTCGTTTTTTAAGATTTTTTTCAACAACCATTCAATAATGCCGCAAACATCACAGCGTAATCAGCGTATTTCATTCTCACGCGACATCCAAGGCCATCACAAAGACTATCGATTTCCTCGAGGTTCAGTTGAAATCTTTCCGTGATTTCTTTCAGCTGATTTCTGCTGATGATCGCCGCGATGAAGGTGCAAAGATGTTTCAGGTGTTCCTATCGAAGATAAGCGCAACAATTTCACTCTGGAGTTTATAGACTACTTCGTGGATCCTTCGTTACTCCATCGAAGAGTGTCTCGAAATGGGTTTGACATATAAGGTTCCTTTGAAAGCCAAACTCAAATTATCCTGCAATGACAAGGAGCACGAGGATTTTGAGACCGTCATTCAGGATGTCTATCTTGGTGATATCCCCTACATGACACCCAGAGGCACATTCATTATTAACGGTTCCGAACGAATTGTGGTTTCCCAGTTACACCGTTCTCCCGGTGTCTTCTTTGGGCAAAGCTTACATGCAAACGGGACCAAACTCTATTCTGCCCGAATTATCCCCTTTAAGGGATCATGGATCGAGTTTGCAACAGACATCAACAATGTGATGTATGCCTACATCGATCGTAAAAAGAAATTGCCCGTAACCACCCTTCTTAGGGCAATAGGTTATGAGAGCGACAAGGATATTCTGGATATATTCGGTCTCGCAAATGAGATCGAGGTCACAAGAGAAAACCTTGAGAAGCATATTGGTTCCAAACTCGCGGCTAGAGTTCTCAAGACCTGGAATGAAGACTTTGTGGATGAGGATACGGGAGAGGTCGTATATATTGAGCGTAACAAGACCATTGTTGACCGTGAGGTAATCCTGGAAGAATCTCATATTGAGGATATTTTGGAATCAGGAGCAAGCACTATACTCATACATGCAGATGGTGAAGATGCGGAAGAATTTGCCATAATTCACAATACGCTACAAAAGGATCAGTGTAACAACGAAGTTGAAGCAATATACTATACTTATAGGCAGTTACGTAATTCAGAACCGCCTGACGAGTCTACCGCTCGTGATGTAATTGACAAGCTCTTCTTCTCCGACAAGAGATATGATCTTGGTGAGGTTGGCCGTTACAGACTCAACCGTAAACTCAATCTTGATACATCGACTGATGTAAGAGTTCTAACCAAAAAGGACATAATTGAGATTATCAGGTATCTTGTTCAACTGATCAATTCCAAAGCTACGGTGGATGATATAGACCACCTTAGCAACAGACGTATAAGGACCGTGGGTGAGCAGCTGGCTAATCAGTTCAGTGTGGGTCTTTCCCGTATGGCACGTACCATTCGCGAGAGGATGAATGTAAGGGATAACGAAGTCTTCACTCCGATGGAACTCATCAATGCGAAGACACTCTCATCTGTTATCAGCACGTTCTTTGGCACCAGTCAATTATCACAATTCATGGACCAGACCAACCCCCTTGCAGAGATGACTCATAAACGTCGTCTTTCGGCATTGGGCCCCGGAGGTCTCTCAAGAGATCGAGCCGGTTTTGAGGTTCGTGACGTACACTATACGCACTATGGACGTCTCTGTCCAATTGAAACCCCTGAAGGACCTAATATCGGTCTGATTTCTTCTCTTTGCGTTTATGCTAAAATCAATGACCTCGGTTTTATTGAAACTCCTTACCGCAAGGTAAAAGAAGGGGTTGTGGATATGAATGATCAAGGTTTTGTATATATGAGTGCTGAGGAAGAGGAGTACAAGATGGTTGCGCAGGCAAATGTGACCATTGCTGATGATGGTTCAATACTCGATGAGCGCATCAAGTGTCGCAAGGAGGCCGATTATCCCGTAGTTACAAAAGACAACGTACATCTTATGGACGTGTCCCCCAACCAGATAGCCTCCATAGCCGCTTCATTGATCTTTTCCTGGAGCATGATGACGCTAACCGTGCGCTTATGGGATCCAACATGATGAGACAAAGCGGTACCCATTATAAAGCCTGAGGCTCCCATTGTGGGTACAGGTCTGGAGGCTGCGGTAGTGAGAGACTCCAGGACCCAGATCGTCTCTGAGGGTGTAGGTGAAGTGGTCTATGTGGATGCACGTGAAATACACATAAAGTATGAACAGTCGGAGGCTGAGAAGTTCGTTAGTTTTGGTCCCGATGTAACAGTATATAAACTCCCTCAGTACCGTAAGACTAACCAGAGTACCTCTATTCACCTTACTCCTGTGGTAAGGAAGGGGGACAAGGTTGTTGCCGGACAAATCCTTACAGAGGGCTACGCCACTCAGAATGGTGAACTCGCTCTTGGACGTAACCTGAAAGTAGCCTTCATGCCATGGAAAGGCTATAACTTCGAGGATGCCATTGTGATTTCGGAGAAGATTATACGGGAGGATATTTTTACATCCATTCATGTCGACGAGTATCTGATGGAGGTACGTGAGACTAAGCGCGGTCCCGAGGAACTCACCGCAGATATACCAAATGTCAGCGAGGAGGCTACCAAGGAGTTGGATGAGAATGGTATTATTCGTATAGGTGCAAGTGTGGAGCCGGGCGATATTCTAATAGGTAAAATTACCCCCAAGGGAGAAAGCGATCCTTCACCGGAAGAGAAGCTTCTGAGGGCTATTTTCGGTGACAAGGCGGGAGATGTTAAGGATGCATCCCTAAAGGCATCACCCTCACTCTCCGGTACAATCATAGATAAACGACTCTACGAGCGCGTGACCAAGGACAATTCCCGTCAAGGTAAGCAGGCATTAAAGGATAGGATCCAAAAGGCCAGAGATAGCTTTGAAAAGCGCGGTGCAGAGCTTAAAAAGCTCTTTATTGAAAAACTCTGGACCCTCGTTTCCGATAAGAAGTGCTCAGGCCTTAACGATCTTTATGGTACCAGTATCATCGCCAAGGGTGAGAAATTTAACCGTACGGCACTTGATATAATAGATTATAACAATATCAACCCTGTTAAGTGGACTTCCGACAAGAAGACCAACGAGCAGATCAAGAAGCTCATCAATAACTATCTCCTTGCTTCCAAAGAGTTGGATGCCGAATTCAAGCGTGTGGACTACAATCTCACCATCGGTGACGAACTTCCTACGGGAATAATGAAGATTGCCAAGGTCTATGTGGCTAAGAAGAGAAAAATCAGGGTAGGTGACAAGATGGCCGGTCGCCACGGCAATAAGGGTATCGTTGCCAAAGTGGTTCGAGATGAGGATATGCCTTTCCTTGAGGATGGTACTTCCGTAGATATCGTACTCAACCCTCTTGGTGTGCCTTCGCGTATGAACCTGGGGCAGATTTATGAGACCGTACTCGGCTGGGCCGGTAAGGAACTCGGACTTAGGTTCAGCACCCCTATCTTTGACGGAGCTACTCTTGAAGATATAACCAAATATACCGACCAAGCGGGTCTTCCCAGATATGGCAGGACCTATCTTCGCGATGGCGGTACCGGTGAATTGTTTGACCAGCCGGCAACTGTGGGAGTAATCTATATGATTAAACTCGGTCACATGGTTGACGATAAGATGCATGCCCGTTCAATCGGTCCTTACTCCCTCATTACCCAGCAACCGCTTGGAGGTAAAGCTCAGTTTGGTGGACAGAGATTTGGAGAGATGGAGGTTTGGGCACTTGAGGCATTCGGTGCCGCGAATATCCTGCAGGAGATTTTGACTATTAAGTCAGATGATGTTAACGGACGTTCGAAGGCATACGAGGCAATAGTCAAAGGCGACCCTATGCCTATTCCCGGCATTCCTGAGTCTCTCAACGTGCTCCTACATGAGCTCCGTGGCTTAGGTCTCAATGTAATGTTAGATTAAATCACCGTTTGTTAGAAAACTATATAACTATGTCATATTACAATAAAGACGTAAAGGTTAAGTCAAATTTTAACAGGATTACCATCGGCCTGGCATCTCCGGAGGAGATTCTTGCAAGATCTTCAGGAGAGGTACTCAAACCGGAAACCGTTAACTACCGTACTTACAAGCCCGAAAGGGATGGTCTCTTCTGCGAAAGGATTTTTGGTCCTTCCAAAGATTTCGAGTGCCATTGTGGAAAATATAAGAGGATACGTTATCGTGGTATTACATGCGACCGTTGCGGTGTTGAGGTAACAGAGAAAAAAGTACGCAGGGAGCGTATGGGGCACATAGAACTGACAGTTCCGGTTGCCCATATTTGGTATTTCCGATCCACACCCAACAAAATAGGTTATTTGCTCGGTATTCCTTCAAAGAAGCTTGAGTCAATCCTCTATTATGAGAAATATGTGGTTGTCAATGCAGGCGCAGCTGAAAGTATTCTGGGTTACACTCAGTGTGATCTCATCTCTGAGGAGGAGTATTATCAGGTACTTGATCAACTCCCCAAGGAGAACCAGCAACTCTCTGACGATGATCCCAACAAGTTTATAGCAGGGATGGGAGCGGAGGCCGTATACGAACTTCTCAAAAGGCTTGACCTTGATGCTATCTCTTTCGATTTGCGCAGCAAAGCTGAAACGGAAGGATCACAGCAGCGTAAAGCGGAAGCACTGAAGCGTTTGAGTGTCATAGAAGCATTCCGCGAATCCAAGGATATGAACAGACCTGAGTGGATGATCATGAAAGTTATTCCTGTCATTCCGCCAGATCTTCGTCCCCTTGTTCCCCTTGATGGAGGCCGTTTTGCAACATCCGATATAAATGACCTTTACCGCAGGGTAATAATTCGTAACAACCGACTAAAGAGACTGATTGAGATCAAAGCTCCTGAGGTAATTCTACGCAATGAGAAGCGTATGCTCCAGGAGGCAGTAGACTCCCTCTTTGACAACTCGCGTAAGTCCAATGCTGTAAAAACAGAGGCCAACAGGACTTTGAAATCACTTTCAGACAGCCTCAAAGGTAAGCAGGGACGCTTCCGTCAAAATCTTCTGGGAAAGCGCGTTGACTATTCTGCCCGCTCGGTTATCGTTGTTGGTCCTGAACTCAAGATGCATGAGTGCGGTCTTCCGAAACTTATGGCGGCTGAACTCTACAAACCTTTTATAATTCGTAAGTTAATCGAGAGGGGTAAGGTAAAGACCGTAAAGTCCGCGAGAAAACTTGTTGACAGGAAGGACTCGGAGATTTGGGAAATCCTGGAAAATGTCATGAAGGGTCACCCTGTACTGCTTAACCGTGCACCAACACTTCACCGTCTCGGTATACAAGCCTTTCAGCCTAAGATGATCGAGGGTAAAGCTATCCAACTTCATCCGCTCGCATGTACTGCCTTCAATGCCGACTTTGACGGAGACCAGATGGCAGTTCACCTACCTCTTGGCAATGCTGCAATCCTCGAGGCTCAGCTATTGATGCTTGGCTCTCACAATATTCTCAATCCTGCAAATGGTGCTCCCATCACCGTGCCTTCACAGGACATGGTTCTTGGGCTTTACTACATAACTAAGGAGAGAGAGGGTGCAAAGGGTGAGGGTATGAAGTTCTATGGCCCGGAAGAAGCCATAATCGCTTATAACGAAAAGATAGTGGAGCTCCAGTCCAAGGTTAAGGTACGCCTTCCCATAGATCGTGCAAATCCTGAAAAAGGGTATCACATGGTGGACACCACCGTAGGTAAGATTCTCTTCAACCAGCTCGTCCCCGCAGAGGTAGGGTATATCAATGAACTCCTGAAGAAAAAATCACTACGTGATATTATCGGTAAGGTGCTCAAGACATCAGATGTGGCCCGGACCGCGCAGTTCCTGGATGATATCAAGGATCTTGGTTACAAGATGGCATTCCAGGGAGGTCTTTCATTCAACCTCGGAGACGTTATCGTACCCAAAGAGAAACAGCGACTCGTGGATGCAGGTTATGATGAGGTGGAGAGCATACAGGCCAGTTTCAATATGGGTCTTCTTACCAACAATGAGCGCTATAACCAGATTATTGACGTTTGGACCAAGACTAACAACAATCTGACAAGAATCGTTGAGGAACAAATACGCAAAGACAATCAGGGATTCAATCCTGTATTTATGATGCTCGACTCAGGTGCGCGTGGTTCCAAAGAGCAGATTCGTCAGCTTTGTGGTATGCGTGGTCTTATGGCTAAACCTCAGAAGTCCGGCGCAACCAGTGCGGAGATCATTGAGAACCCTATCCTTGCAAACTTCAAGGAGGGCCTCTCGGTACTGGAATACTTCATCTCCACCCACGGTGCTCGTAAAGGTCTTGCGGATACCGCACTTAAGACGGCGGATGCAGGTTATCTGACACGTCGTCTGGTGGATGTCTCTCACGATGTTATTATCAATGAGGAGGATTGCGGTACGCTCAGAGGACTTATAGCTACTGCTATCAAGAACAAGGATGAGATTGTCGAGACTCTCAATGAGAGAATTCTCGGTCGTACTTCCGTACATGATATATACAACCCGCTGACCGCTGAAAAAATTCTTTCTGCAGGTGAAGAAATTACCGAAGAGATTGCGGATCTTATCGATACGCTTCCTATCGAAAGCGTCGAGATCCGTTCAGTGCTTACCTGTGAGTCTCGCAAGGGAGTATGTGCCAAGTGTTATGGTCGTAACCTGGCAACCGGCCGCATGGTAGAGAAAGGTGAAGTTGTAGGTGTGATAGCAGCACAGTCTATCGGTGAACCTGGTACACAGCTTACTCTGCGTACATTCCACGTCGGTGGTACTGCGGGAAATATCACTTCCGAAAGTGAAATTATCTCCAAGTATGAAGGAAAACTTGAATTCGAGGATCTTAGAACCATTAGAAAAGTTGATAGTAAAGGTGAGCGTACTATAGTGGTGAGCCGTGCAACTGAGATGAAAATTGTGCACGACACCACAGGTATTAACCTCTCACAATATACTATTCCCTATGGAGCGGAACTCTACAAAGCTCCTGGTGACCTTGTAGTAAAAGGTGACAGAATTTGTAGTTGGGACGCATATAATTCACTCAATATTTCCGAATATAGCGGAACCGTGGTTTATGAGAATCTCATCAACGGAGTTACCTATCGTGAAGAGAGAGATGAGACTACAGGACACATTGAGAGAGTTGTTATTGAGTCTCGTGACAAGTCGAAGACTCCTTCTGTCAAGATTGTCGATGAAGACGGTACTATCATCCAGACCTATACTCTACCGGTTAATGCCCACATTATGGTAGAGAACAAACAGCCGATTGTGGCTGGTGATATCATACACAAGATACCTAGGGCAATTGGTAAGTCAGGTGATATCACAGGTGGTCTTCCTCGTGTAACAGAGCTCTTCGAAGCCAGAAATCCTTCCAATCCGGCTACTGTCTCAGAGATTGATGGTGAAGTTTCGCTTGGCAAGATAAAAAGAGGAAATAAGGAGGTTATCATTACCCCTAAGAATGGTGAGAAGAAGACCTATCTTGTACCCCTTTCCAAGCAGATTCTTGTAAATGACAATGATCACGTTAAGGCCGGTACTCCTCTCTCGGATGGAGTAATCTCCTCTTCCGACATTCTTGCCATCCAGGGTCCTGTAAAAGTACAGGAGTATATAGTGAATGAGATTCAGGAAGTTTACCGTATGCAGGGTGTGAAGATCAACGACAAGCATTTCGAGATAATTGTGCGTCAGATGATGCGTAAAGTAGAAATCGTTGAACCAGGTGACACCAATTTCCTCCCTGAACAGCTTGTTGATAAATGGGAATTCATGGAGGAGAACGACGAAATCTTCGACAAAAAGGTTGTCACAGGATGGTGATTCTACCGAATCCGTACAAAGGAGAGATTGTTACTCTTCGCAAACTTCGTGATGAGAATTCGATCCAAACGTCAAGACAAGAGACCGGCTATTGCGCGCGATGCTACTCCGGCTACCTCAAAACAGGTACTTCAGGTATTACCCGTGCTGCTTGAGGACAAACAGCTTTATGTCGGCCGCATCATTCCAGGAGACAAAATCTGCGCGTTGAGCGATGCTGCAACACGTGGCAAGCAGTGATTTCCAAAGGCCTCTAAGGAAAATGTGATCTGTGTCATCTTATTCCTGCCGTGGTACCGGCCAACGCTCATTTGAGAAATTGGTCAGGCACATGGAAGACGTTCAGAAGGCACTTTAATATTTTCGAGACCCCGCAGGCGTGAAAGACCGGCGGAAAGGGAGTAACAAATTAAAAACGACCTCAAATATGAGGCCGTTTTTAATTTGAGTTGTGAGTTGTGACCAGTGTAGTGTGTAGTTATTCGGAACGAAATACTCGGAACACAGAACTAAAAGCGACTAAGTCGCTTTTTTGAGTTTGTTGAAACAAAGTGACGGCAAATGCGCCTCGTAAATATCTTTTTCTCCGAGTTCGACAAGTTTGTCGCTGGAAGAGAGACGATGTGAGTGGTTTGCAATGTCGCCACATCTTACACAGATTGCGTGTACTTTGGTGACATATTCGGCTACAGCCATCAGAGCAGGCATATGGCCAAACGGATTGCCGAGATAATCCATGTCAAGTCCCGCTATTATCACTCTGATGCCCTGTGCCGCCAGTTGTTGTGCGACATCTACTGTCCCATGGCCGAAAAACGAGTCATTACCTTCACCACATCCACATTGCCTGTTAAAATAAAATGTTGTTGGATGAATCGACCGGCGTTGAAAGTATGGTATTAGAGTCAAGGAAACCACTCGCATCGGAATATCTGATATCTATTTTAGGTTTAAATATCTCAACATTCTGATTTGCAAATTTTGCCTTCCTTAAGGCGACGAATCAATTCCTCAGTCTTACCTGGAAAAACATCGACCCACAGATGACTTCTATTGAGCCTGGTTTTTTTGCGTTTTCTATAAACATTTTTCTCTTAATTCTTGCATGGAACTCATACACAAAGGTAAACAAAAATGTCAAGACTTTGCGACAGTCCTACGCCAATTGGTAATCTTGAAGATATTACCTTGAGAGCCATTAGAATTCTCAAGGAGGTGGATCTGATTTTGGCAGAAGATACCAGACAAGTTCGGTTTTGTTGCGAAAATATGGCATTTCCACCCGTATGGAATCACATCACAAGTTTAACGAGCACAGGACTGTCGCTTCATTAACTGAGAAGATCCTTTCAGGGATAGAGGTGGCATTGATCAGTGACGCCGGTACTCCCGGAATATCAGACCCCGGTTTTCTCTTGGTAAGAAGTTGTGTAGAGGCCGGCATAGAGGTTGAAACGCTTCCCGGAGCTACTGCATTTGTCCTGGCGCTGGTCAACTCCGGTTTTCCCTGTGACAGATTTGTATTTGAAGGATTCCTTCCTGTTAAAAAAGGGCGACAGACACGCCTTAAGGCACTTCAGGAGGAGAATAGAACTATGATATTCTACGAATCGCCGCATCGTTTGGTGAAAACGTTATCACAGTTTGCGGAGTATTTCGGCGCTGAGCGTCCGGCAAGTGTATCGAGAGAGATTTCCAAAATCCATGATACTACCCACAGAGGTACTCTCGCATCTCTTGTGGACTATTTCAATTCGCATGAACCCAAGGGTGAAATAGTGATTGTGGTCTCTGCGCACCATCCGACGAAAAATCAAGAACAGGAGAGCTGACATCCGGATAAAATTTTAACAAACACTTTAATGAGCAAGCAATAGATATGGAGAGAAAGCGGAAAAAGCAAAAGAGCGTTGCATCGGGTCTTATAGCGCTAATATTTCTTATTATTGGATTTCAGATGGCGATTTTCTTTGAAAAGGTGATCAACCGACCGGCTCCTCAAACAGAATCGGAAGAGGTCACAGATATGGCACGCCACTATTCCGGAGCAGATGATTCTCATGACCGCCATCGTACTCTCACATGAGTTTTCTTACGGAGCATCTTCCCGAAGCGGCAATGCAATCAAAAATAAAACTGCTAAAGAGTATGGCGGAAAAACTCGTTTCGGAGGTTACTCTGCCCCTCCGACCAGTTACAGAAAGCCAGTCAGACCTCCACGAATAGTGGAATCATTCCCATTTGATCCGAACACGGTAACTGCGGAAGAGCTCGTACGCTCTTAATTTCCGGAACGTCAGGCGGAGGTAATACTAAATTACCGAAACAAAGGTGGTTTATTTCGTAGAAAAGAGTGACTTTTGCCAGAATGTATGTAGTGTCGGATACCCTTTATCAGCGCCTTGAGCCTTTTATAGATATACCGAAGTTGGAACTCAATAAAGTTTATAGTGCTGCCTTAGTCACTCTAAAAGGCATAGGACCTTACTATGCGTGTAGAATAATCGAATATAGGGAGCGTCTGGGTGGTTTTTTTGATCCTCAGCAACTTATGGAGATAGAGGGCATAGATAGTGAACGATAATGATGGGTTCGCTTTCTCCGTAGAGGTTGATAGTAGTCAGCGTAAAGTATTTTTGATTTTTGGTCATTGACCAAAGAGGAACTCACCTTACATCCTTATGTCGGCTCTTTTGCTGCAAAAGGCATACTACGTTATCGCAGTGTCACAGATACGTCTCAATGGAGTTTTAGTGATCTTGTCCGAAACAATATATTGACCTCCGACCGATGTGCTGTAAACTCTCCAGATATCATAAATAATATCTATTGGGGAACAGAGCGTTTTTTTGCTTACCTTTACGCAATATTTGTTAAAAAAACAGTAAAAAATGTTGGAATGCAGATCCGTCACCAAAAAATTCGGTGACTTCAAGGCTCTGGATAATGTCTCGATAGAGGCTAATCAGGGGCGTGTTTTTGGTCTGCTGGCCCAAACGGGCCGGTAAGACCACTCTCATACGTATTATCAACCGCATAACGATCCCTACCGAAGGCGAGGTAATCTATAACGGCAGATTGATGAACGACGAAATGGTACGCGAAATCGGTTATCTGCCGGAAGAACGCGGTCTCTACAAAAAAATGAAGGTAGGGGAGCAGGCAATCTATCTTGCACGCCTAAAAGGTCTCTCAATGGCAGAGGCCAGGAAGGAGCTCAAAGAGTGGTTCATAAAATTCGGTATTCGCAGTTGGTGGGATAAGAAGGTAGAGGAACTCTCCAAGGGTATGGCTCAGAAGGTGCAATTTATCACCACAGTGCTCCATAAACCCTCATTGCTGATTCTGGACGAACCCTTTTCAGGTTTTGACCCGGTCAATGTGCAGCTCATCAGGAATGAGATTTTAAGGATGAAAGATGAGGGGGCTACCATAATTCTTTCCACTCACAACATGGAATCGGTAGAGGAACTTTGCGATGATATTGCACTTATAAACCATGCTAAAGTGGTTGTATCGGGTCCTACCGGACAAATACGAAAGGAATATGGCACCAATCAGGTTGAGGTACTCTATCGCTCCTCCCAGCCCCTTGCTCCCGGGTTCAAATATTTTTCCATCTCTTCGGATGAAGAATACAAAACTTTGAGGAGAGCCGTACTCGACGTAGGCGAAGGAGCGGGATCGCACCAAATCATTCCGGAGTTGCTGGGTAGCGTGGATATCGTCTCTTATAGGGAGCTTGTTCCACGCATGAACGATATTTTTATCAAACTTGTAAGCGAAAAATAGGAGGGAGCCATGAATTTCAATAAGATAGGTATAATACTGGGACGCGAATATTCGGTACGTGTCAAGAAAAAATCCTTTATTCTAACAACAATTCTTACTCCGGTGCTAATGGCCGCTCTCTTCATCGTGCCTACCGTGTTAATGGTGGTAGGCGGCAAGGATACGGAGAAGGTCATGGTACAGGACGGTTCAGGCATAGTGGTTCCTTATCTCGAAAGCAGTTCCACGGTAGAATATGTAGTTGCGCCCGAAGGCAGCACTCTTGAGCAACTAAAGGCAGATTTCAATTATCTTGATGTCTATGCTCTCGTAGGGATCTCGGAGCTTGACTCCGCGAATAACGTACAGGTGGTGGCATACTCCGCAGAACCTCTTAATGTGGATATCAAGAGCGATATTTCACGCAAAGTAAATAAGGCCGTGGAGTCGATGAAACTCTCACTCTTCAATATCTCTGATCTTGACCGAATCCTTGCAGAGGTTAAGAGCGATGTACAGATCACAACACTGACTCTCACCGATGAGGGAGAAAAGGAGGAGTCGGCGGAAATCTATATGGCGCTCTCTTATATTATGAGCTTTCTGATCTATATGTTCATCTTTATGTTCGGCAATATGGTGATGCGTGGAGTGATTGAGGAGAAGAGCGGTCGTATAGTTGAGGTGATTGTCTCCTCCGTAAAGTCGGTAGAGTTGATGATCGGTAAGATTGTAGGAGTTGCCCTCGTTGCCTTAACACAGTTTCTGATATGGGTGGTGCTAACTCTGGTTCTAGTCGTTGTGGCAGGCTCCTTTATGGGTGGTGATATAGTGGGTACCATGGAGTCGGCAGATGTAGCCGGTATGGGGTCCATTTTGAAAGGCATTTCTGAGATCAGGTTCGGATATGTGCTTACCTGCTTCTTGATCTATTTCCTGTTGGGCTATCTGCTCTATGCAGGTATGTTTGCGGCTGTGGGAGCAGCTGTGGACAATGAGGCGGACACAGGACAACTTTCGATGCCCATCACCATTCCCCTAATTATAGGTCTCTTCCTGATGATTCCCACCTTCCAGAATCCCACCGGTCAGCTGGCTTTTTGGTCATCTATCATACCCTTCACCTCTCCAATGGTGATGATGGCACGTGTCCCTTTTGGTGTAGTACCCTTCTGGGAGCTTGCCCTGTCAATTATTCTGCTTTTTGCAACCTTCCTTTTGATGGCTGTGATTTCGGCTAAGATTTACAAGGTAGGTATCCTCACATACGGTAAAAAAGCCTCCTTCAAAGATCTTTGGAAGTGGATTAAGGTAAAAAATTAGAATTATGAATATTAAGAAGGTCATTTTTACCTTACTGTTTCTGTTTGGTATTACGTTAGCACATGCTCAGCTCAACTATAGCTGGACGACAGTCGCAATGGATGCAACCTGGGGAGATATCAAGGACTTCACTGCGACTAAAATCATCAGTAAATATGAGCCGCTAGTAGCTCCATTGATGGAAATTATTGGTTTTTCCGAAGATGAATATGATAAAGGGATCCCTGAAGGTCCGCTTTCCAATTTTGCAGTTGATGTAATTCGTGCAGTTGCGGAAAAAGAAACCGGCTCCAAGGTTGATGTAGCGATGACCAACTTTGGAGGTATTCGTACCTCTCTTCCCAAAGGGGCAGTGAGGGTTTATGACATATTCTCGATTTTCCCCTTCGACAATTATCTGGTAACCTTCGATATGTTGGGAGCAGATTTGGATAAATTTCTTAGAAATATGGCTTCCAGGGGTCGTGTTGAGGCTTTGAGTAATGTCCAGGTGGTTTTTGACGGACGCAAACTGGAATCTCTCAAGGTTGGTGGAGAGCAGATTGATCCGGAAAAGGAGTACAAGTTTGCCACCATAAACTTCCTTATGGATGGAGGTGACCGCTTGAGTGTGGGAGATTTTGCTAAAAATATTACCAATCTGGAAAATGTTTTCATCCGTGATGCTATTGTGGACTATATCAGAGAGATGACTGCCCGCGGTGAAACCATTTCCTTAAAAAATGACGGTCGGGTAATTGTCAAGAATATGGAGGACTCTGGAAGATGAGACTTAATAACATCAAATTTGCTTTTTTGTATGTTGCATTGCTTGCAATGTTGGCATCCTGCTCGCCCAGGCACCTTGTAATACTTCATACAAATGATACTCACAGCCAAATCGAACCGGTAAGGGTGGGGCGTGATCGTGATAAAGGTGGCGTGGAGCGCCGTCTGCAATATATCAACTCTGTTAGAGAAGAGGTCGGCCATCGTAATGTATTGTTGCTGGATGCAGGTGACTATAATCAGGGCACACCCTATTTTACAATGGCAAAAGGAGACCTGGAAATAGAGCTTATGAATGCAATTGGATACGATGTAGCCACTTTGGGAAACCACGAGTTTGATAATGGCCAGGAAGAACTTGCAAGACGACTATCAGCGGCTGAATTTGTTACTGTAACCTGTAATTATGACTTTTCGGATTCGGTTTTGAAGGATTATGTCAAGCCCTATACCATCATACGTCGTGCAGGATTGAAAATAGGCATAGTAGGGGCAACATCATACCTCGAAGGGGTTGTACTCAAAAGCCATCTGGAGGGTCTGGTTCGTCTGGATGCCATATCCGAGGTAAATAAATGGGCTACCTGGCTAAAACATAAGAAAAAGTGTGATTTGGTGATACTGCTATCACATTTCGGTCATCAGGGTGGTTCAATGGAGCATCCCTCAGATATTTTGATGGCTCAAAATTCAAAAGATATAGACATTATAATTGGAGGCCACTCTCACACTTTTCTAAAAAATGCAGTAGAAGTAGAAAATCTTGAGGGCAGAAAGGTGGTTATAACACAATGTGGAGGGCAAGGTGTAATTGTGGGTAGAATGGATATTCCTACTCCCGTTCGACCTTAAGTTGTTGGATTGAATTTACCCCATCAGTTGTTTTAACGTAAAGAATTACTCTGAATTTTTCACCGCCTGCGGAAAGTGAACCGACCGCATATTTCATAGGGGCCTTGCCACTCTTGTGGATTATGGTAAATTTCTTAGGGGTATAGTTGGTAAAAAAGTTCTTGATGATCAGACGTGCCTGATTGCGGGTACAGTTGTTGATGGCACCCAGAATATTCAGTTCGAGGTTGTCGGCAAACCAGGCGGAGAGTTTGTCATAGTCGCCAGATTGGATATATTTGCCGATTGGGGTGAATACATCCTGCTCGGTATTGCTTTGGACATTGGTCTGGGAACTATTAACCAACTGCATCATCTGAGCCGGTGCAGCAATGGAGAATATTCCGAACATGGCCAAGAGTAAAATCTTCTTCATTTGGCGTTATAGGTTTAAGAAATAATAAAACTGCTTATCAAATACAAACAAACAAAAATCAAGCCATTGAAGGGACGAATCCCCTTAAAAATGTTATTTTTGTATTATGAAAGTCAAATTTCTCCTTGTAGGTAAGAGTGTGGAGAGCTGGCTGCAGTCGGGCATCAAGCTCTATACCAGCCGTCTCAAGCACTATGTGCCATTTGAAATGACGGTTATTCCCGAGCTTAAACAGGTCTCGGCTCTTTCTGTTGAGCAAATCAAAGAGAGGGAAGGGGAACTCATTCTTGCCAGATTAAAGAGTTCGGATGACGTGATCTTGCTTGACGAGCGGGGCAATATGTACTCCTCAGAAGATTGGGCACGACATTTGGAGCAAAAAATGACATACGGATCCAAAGACCTAGTCTTTGTGATCGGAGGTGCATACGGATATTCGGAAAAAGTATATCAGCGTGCCGATGGAAAAGTTTCCCTCTCCAAGATGACATTTTCTCATCAAATGGTGCGCCTGATTTTTGTCGAACAATTGTACAGGGCATTTACAATAATTAAAGGTGAACCATACCACCACAAGTGAAAGGAGTCAATAGCATATATAATCGGATTACCGGAGCTGCCAACAAATATTTGACGATATTCATGGCGGCTATTGCCATTGTTTTTGCCGTTATTTCTTTCGTTGGTAGTACAGGTACCTATAATCTTCGCCGTGAAGTACGAAAGGTGCAAAAACAGGTTCATCATCGCCAGCACATCATCGAGAAGTACGCACAACGAGCCATCAATACTCCGGATGACCAGTGGGTGGATCTTAGTGACCTGCCGGATGATATGGTGATATATAAATATGTCTCCGATACCCTTCAATCCTGGGGCAACCAGTTTCCCATAAGTAATGATGAAGTAGATGCCTATTCTTTTACATACCGCCTCCACTATCTGAGTAATGACAACCTTTTCAATTCGCCGCTGGCTTATTTGGGATTAGAGGAGCAGTATGTCAATCTAGGCTCGGCATGGTACATTGTCAATACCTATGTTTCTCCTTCATATCGAACCAAAGTCATAACCGGTATTTTGGTCAAGACCGAATATCTTGATGACAAGGGCCTGAAAAACTACTCAAATAAGAAACTTCGCATTGCTGCCGGTTTTGATCCTGTTAGCGTCAATGTGGATGCCGCAGGTGTAGTATATGGTATTGAGGGGCTGCCACTCTTCTCACTTGTTTCCGAGAGCCCAAGTCTAGTTAGGAGTACAAATCTCACCCCGATGTGGATTTCGATGCTTTTTGCAGTGATTGCTCTCTTTCTATTCCATGTAAGAAAGCGTAGCTGGTTATCCCTTATGATAACTGCTTTTTTCCTTTTTGCAATCAGAGTTGTGGCTTTTGTCGTGGTAGCACGCAACGATATGTCGGGAGAGATATTTTCGCCCATATATTATGCGGATAACCGTCTTTTTGATTCTCTGGGCAATTTTTTGCTTAATAATGTCTTAATTGCCCTCCTGACCTATGCTATCTTCATAACCCGTCTACATATAGTCAAGCGAATAAAGAGAGCCGGCAGTACCATGAGGAGTGTAGGTGCCACAGTTGCAGCGGTAGCGACTCTCCTTCTGGCACTTTATATACATTTGACATTTAGATCTCTGATTATTAACTCCAACATAGTCCTGAACCTTTCCGTATAGATGAGCTTTCCTGGTATTCCATTTTGGCCTATTTCTCTTCGGCAATGATATTTCTGGTGGCTTCTTCTGATGTTGCAGCTACTGGTACTCATTTTTTCGCCGAAGGTGTACATTCTCACTCCTGAGCTGGTTCAATATGACACTATATGTGTTGGTAATTTCGCTCTACTGTGTTACAATGATTGTGATATACGGTTTTGAAAAGAGTACGAGACAAACCGTGTATTGACCAATAAACTTGCTATGGAAAGAGACCTGAGTCTCGAACTCCAATTGCGTAATGTAGAGGAGACCATAGCCCATGACCCTATAATAGCACTGCTGACAACTGTTGACAGACGGGAGGTGATCCGCAGCTGTTTGCTTGAACGTTATTTATGTGCAATACTGCTCAGAAATATAATATAGAGCTGACCGTTTGCTCTCCAAATGACCTGCTCGATTTAGGGCATGGTAGTGAGCTGGTGCTCTGCTATCCCTTCTATCAAGACCAAATAACAAGGTTTGGTACACCTTTGGCCCCTAATTCGAGATTCTTCTATATAAACAAGTACAATGGTTTGACCTCTTACCTGGGCCTATTTACATTTTTTGACCCAGTGAGTTCGAGAGTTACCCGACTGTTTGTGGAAATTGAGTCCAAATACTCTTCAGAGTTAGTAGGACTCCCGACCATACTGAGTGGAGACGAGGGTTATAATGATCTCCGACTTCCTCGTCATTATTCTTTCGCAAGATATAGCAATGGCCGTATTATTACCTACAAGGGGGATTATGAGTACCCTGTAATCTTTGATAAGACTATACCCGATGGTTATTCCATGCAAATTAAAAAAAGGGTTACGTACACTTTATCAATAAGTTTTCAGCTGATGAAATCACACTTGTGAGCCGACCCAGTCAGAGGTTTTTCTCAAATGTGGTCTCATTCTCCTATATTGCAATTTTCTTCGACTCTTCTTCTCCAATGACTTTCGTGGGGCAGTAAACTTTTCTCCCTAAAAATCCATCAAGTAGAAAGATTACCATCATCATTACCTCTGCAATGATCTTTTCCATTCTCTTCCTTTAGAGTAGCTGTAGCATCCACTATATCAGCAGGCTCAACAAAACCGGTAATGAGCGTGAGATGGATGAGAAAATCACCACAGCCCGTAGCGTTCTTTCAGAGTATTGCAATATGCAAATGTTTACAATCAAGTACAGTCGCTGGAGTTTTACAACGAGATGGATGAACTCTCCAAAGTCATTAGGACCGACATCAACCTTTATGATACTCACGGTGGGCTGATCCGCACCACACAACCCGATATCTACGAACAGTTCCTTATGGGGAAGCGGATGAACTCCAATGCATATCACGAGATTTCACACAACAATGCCCTAAAATATACTACAATGGAGGAGGTGGCTGGGATGAAGTACTTTTCGGTCTACGCTCCGCTTTTCAACAACCATAGTGCTATGGTAGCTATAATCAACCTTCCTTACTTCTCTCGTTCCGCTGATATGCCGAGTGCTTCATCTTCGATGATTGCTACCATCATTAACATCTACTTGATCCTGATCATCCCAGCATTTATAATAAGTGTTCTGCTCTCCCCAATTCTCTCTCACGGCCTCTGAAGGAGATTAAAGAGAGGATACAGGGACTTACTACCTCCTCTAATAGGAACATATTTCATACCACAACAACAGAGATGAAATAGGTGTGCTTGTGAGCGCTTACAACAAGATGGTGGACGACCAACCATAGTAGGCGGCAACTGGCACAGGCTGAGCGCGAGCAGGCTCCGGAAGGAGATGGCACGTCAGATTGCTCACGAGATAAAGAATCCTTTAACCCCATGAAACTTCGGATACAATATCTGATTAGAATGAAGTATGAGGGACGCTCAGGATGGGAAGAGCAGGTAGAACCCACTCTCAATTCCATTTTGGGGCAGATAGCCAATCTTAGTGAAGTGGCAGATGCATTTTCGTCTTTCTCCAGATTCTACAATGAAGAGGTGGTGGATGTGAATCTCAATGCTGCTATTGCAGTATAAGGTATTTTTTCTGATACCAATGATGATATTTTAATCGAAATTCGCAATAATGTTCCCAATCCTGTGGTTTCAGCGAGGAGACAACAACTATCCCGTGTCTTTGTAAACATCCTTCAGAATGCTATTGAGTCAATTCAAATGCACGGGGTAGGGGAGGGAAGATCCTTGTTACCATCAATGCAGTTGAGCGTGAAGAGGGAGTCTTCTCAGCAGAGTGGATTTTTGAAGATGATGGCCTGGGAGCTCCGAAGAAAATCTGGAGAGACTTTTCCATCCTAATTTTACCACAAAAAGCGGAGGTACCGGTCTTGGACTTGCTATATGTCGTAATATTATAGAGCAATCACAGGGAACAATATCCTACTCAAAATCTCATGTGGTGGTGCCTGCTTACAATCCTTCTTCCTGCTAAAAAGACTACTTTTCTGAGGAAAATCTGTATTGTGCAGCCACTGAAATCGAAATGCTCTCTGAGTCTGTTTTCGAGGAATTTATAAGGCTCCCTTACATATTGAGGCAAATTGCAGAAAAATGCAAAGAAGGTGACTCGTGGGAAGCTGAGTCACATATTTGATCTGGTATATTTGCCTTCCAGGCAGGCGGAGTGGTAGTTTTCAATCTCGGGAAGCATTACTGTTGAGTTCGGAAGTAGGATCCTGCACAATTGGAATAGACAAAGCAGCGGCATTAAGTACATCCAGTGATCCTCTGTTTGTTTATTACGGAAGTGAATATGATTGAAACATCACTGAATGGGGCAATGCGTTTTTTGATCCCTTCCGTAAACTCTTTCATCGTATTATTACCCTTCTCGACAGTATCCCATTTGTTGACAACTATCACGCACCCTTTCTTGTTGCGGGCAATAAGGTTGAAAATAGCCATATCCTGTGCTTCTATTCCGGTTGAGGCATCAACCATCAGTATACATACATCGGAATTTTCAATGGCTCTGATGGAACGCATTACAGAATAGAACTCCAAGTCCTCTTTAACACGTGTTTTCTTACGAAGACCGGCTGTGTCTATGAGAATGAACTCGTGCCCGAATTTATCGTAATAGGTGGAAATTGAATCTCGAGTGGTGCCGGCAATAGGCGTCACTATATTGCGTTCTTCCCCTAAAAAGGCATTGACAAGTGAAGATTTGCCCACATTGGGCTTCCCTACTATAGCTATGCGTGGAACATTGGCGTAGGGATCATCCTTAATATTCGCATCTGCAGGAAGAAGTTCAACAATCCTATCCAGCAGGTCACCTGTACCACTGCCGTTGGCAGAAGAGATAGACCAGGGGTCGCCCAATCCAAGGGCGTGGAATTCGTAGGCGCCATACATCTTTTCACCCGTGTCGACTTTGTTTACTGCAAGAACTACAGGTTTATTGCTCCTGCGGAGCAGGTCTGCAATTTCAGCATCAAAGTCGGTAATTCCGGTACCTACCTCCACGACGAATAGCACAAGGTCACATTCTTCGATGGCAATCATCACCTGCTTGCGGATTTCCTCTTCAAATATGTCATCGGATTTGGAAGTAAATCCTCCTGTATCCACCACCGAAAACTCGATACCGCACCATTCACAAGTACCATAGTGGCGGTCGCGTGTTACACCGGCGGTCTCATCAACTATTGCCTGCCTCATACCTACCAGACGGTTGAAAAGGGTCGATTTCCCTACATTCGGTCTTCCTACTATTGCTACCAGATTCATATTGAAATGTGTATTATATCGCCGGAGTAGCGTATGCTATTATATCTTCCTTGGTTATTGTCGGTCCGCAGAGGATCATCAGTCTTTCGGTGACATTGCGAAGTTCACGTATATTACCCCTCCATGGGAGCTTACTCAGCTCCTCATAGGCTTCG
>JAXGPW010000014.1:0-47986 GCA_040766795.1 Bacteroidales bacterium
CGCCGAAGCCCATGGGAAGCCCGAATCTTTGGGCCGTGCCCACTGCAATGTCAGCACCCCAAGCTGCAGGTTCCTTAAGTACTGCAAGCGCAAGAAGATCGCAATATGCAGTTACGAGGATACCCCGCTCATGAGCTTTTGAGCAGAATGAGCTGTAGTCCCTCACTTCACCATTTGCTGCCGGATACTGGAGAATGGCTCCGTAGCATTTTTCGTCAAATTGATAATCAGAGTAGTCGCCCAGCACTATTTCAATGTTGAGAGGGGCTGATCTCGTTTCCAGCACCGAAAGCACCTGGGGAAAGATGTTTTTATCTACAAAGAGCACGTTTTTACCCTCTTTTACCGCATCGCGGCTACGGAGCTCATACATCATCTTCATAGCTTCAGCCGCGGCTGTAGCATCATCCAACATCGAGCTGTTTGAGAGGCCGAATCCCGTCAGAGATGAGATCATTGTCTGAAAATTGATCAGCGCCTCGAGACGGCCTTGCGAGATCTCTGCCTGATAAGGGGTGTAGGAGGTGTACCAGGAGGGATTCTCAAAAATGTTGCGTATAATTACTGCGGGTGAGGCCGTACCATAATAACCCATTCCTATCATTGAGCGGAAAGGTTTATTGAGGGATGCCGTCTTTTTGAGTCGTGCCGTGTATTCGTGCTCGGAGAGAGCTGGTTCCAGAGCAAGAGGCTCTTTTAGGAGAATGTCTGACGGTACGGTTTGTTTTATAAGTTCATCAATTGATGATACGCCGAGCCTTTCCAACATGATTTTTTCTTGGAAATCCCTTGGCCCGTTATGTCTGTCAACGAATTTATGTGGCATGTTTTATATGGTTTTAATAGTTGTCATTCAACAAAGGTAGTCAGTTATTATTTCTTTTCCAATCGGATTTATCTCCATCTCTCCAGATCGAGACGTACATAGATAAATAGCAAAATGGTGAATCCCCAAAGGCTACTGCCTCCATAACTCACAAAGGGCAGCGGAATGCCTATCACAGGCATAAGTCCGACCGTCATTCCAACATTTATTAGAATATGCATAAATAGGATGGAGGCGACACAATAGCCATAAATACGAATAAAACGGTCCCTTTGTTTTTCTGCGGAATTGATAAGCCTTATCAGCAATACCAAGAAAATGGCCAGTACCGCCAAAGACCCTACGAAACCCCATTCCTCTCCTATGGTGCAAAAAATAAAATCGGTAGTCTGCTCCGGAACAAAATCAAATCGAGTCTGTGTACCCCGGAGAAATCCTTTACCGAAAAATCCTCCGGAACCGATCGCAATCATGGATTGGTGGACATTGTAACCATCGCCCATAGGATCCTCCTTGATTCCCAGAAGTACCTCTATACGCCCTTTTTGGTAATCTTTGAGAACATTGTCAAATATGAAATCCACCGAAAAGACCAATGAGATGCCCACTATCATACTAAGTATTGTGTTGCGTAATATCTTTTGCCGTTTCAACACTGACTTGATCAGAAGCACAAGTAGGAAGGGCGCAAGGGCGAACACCAACCAAATTTCCGCAGGAAACCTGCTGAAAAATTTTCTGAGGGCAACTGCAAATTTACCCGGACTCTCGCTTGCAGTGGAAACCATATCATCATCCACAATAGTAGCGGACTCGTCTGCACTATTGTCTCTGTCTATTTCCACTGAGACTATTTCTGTAGCCGGCTTTTCCATACTACCTATATCGCTGACGAGCGAAGGAATAAATCCCAGCAACACTATTAATGGCAAAACGACCGCAACAACCCACTTTTTTCGCGTTACAAGCGAGGCAAATAGAGTTACCAACCCTACTACTATTAGAATAGAAATATAGGGTGAAAAGACCAGGGTGCTTATAAAAATACCAATTACGGATAATCCAACAATAAGTATCCACCCCGACATTCCCTCACGGTAAAACATCAACAGGAATCCAAGATAAACCAGAGCGGTTCCCGTCTCTTTCTCCAAAATTATTGCCGACATCGGCAACAAGAAGACCGCGAATGCTTTAAGGGCATCTGATTTGTTCTTAAAACTGAAATCAAATTTGCTGCTCATAAGATGGGCAAGGGCCAGCGAGGTGGTAATTTTGGAAAACTCGGCCGGCTGCACCCTCATGCTCCCTATCTGAAGCCAACTATTGGAACCTTTTACATTGGCTCCGACAAATATAACCACCACCAGTAGCACCGCCATAAACGCATACAGCCACCAGGCAAAGGCGGTATAGATTTTTGGATGTATGGCAAATAGTATTAGCAAAGCCAGTACTACCGAAGTCCCGATCCATATAATCTGCTTACCATATTCCATAGAGAAGTCAAAAATGACTGCCCCCTCTTGATATAGAGACGAATAGATATTAATCCACCCGAAAAGCACCAATGCCAGATAGCAGGTGATTATAGTCCAATCGAGTTTTCTATAGATTGATTTTTCCACTATCTACCTCCTCCTTACTGTCACCCTATCAAGCAGGTATCCGTTTATCATATTAGTTTCAAGCCATTTTCTCCCTGGGGAGATCTCACCGTTGAGGTATTTTTCCACAAGAAGGGAGGAAATCGGGGCCGCCCAACTGCTTCCGAAACCGGCATTCTCAATATATGCCGCAACCGCAATCCTGGGATTCTCCTTCGGAGCAAAGCAGATGAATATTGAGTGGTCGTTGCCGTGCGGATTTTGAGCTGTGCCGGTTTTCCCGCATACATTAAGTCCGGGAACATTTGCCAGCCTTCCGGTAGCTCCGGGGCCACCATTAACTGCCAGATACATACCATCCACCACATACTTAAACCATGTGGTATCCACCATCGTGTAATGAAGCTCTTTGAAGCGGGGGTCAATAGGATTGTCCGGCATATCTTTTTGTAGGTGCGGCGTGTAAAACCAGCCGCGGTTGGCAATTATGGCTGCGAGGTTTGCCAGATGCAGCGGTGTGGAGCCAATCTCACCCTGACCTATGGCGAGAGAGATGATTGAGAGTGATCTCCAGCGGTTCTTGCCGTGAAGTCTGTCGTACCATTCGGCAGTGGGCATTGTACCAGCCTGTTCAGAAGGGATATCGGTTTGTAATCTCATTCCGAATCCGAAACTTTCGGCATATTCTTTCCAGATTGTAAAGGATTCACGGATGTTTTTATATTTCGGATTGTCGAGGATCGCACGGAATACATAGCAGTAGTATGTATTGCAGGACATCATTATCGAGCGTCTGAAATCGAGGGGAGAGGGGTGCCCGTGACATCCTACTCTGAGGTTGCCGACCGTATAAGCACCATAGCAAGAATAGGTGGATGAGGGAGTGATTACCCCTTCCTGAAGTCCTATCAGGCCATTTACCAATTTGAAAACCGAACCCGGAGGCTGAGGCGACATTACTGCCCTGTTGTACATCGGTTTATAGGGGTCAGTGACAATCTCTTGGTAGTATTTACTGATTTCTGCCAGCTTGGATATCTCCAGTCCGGGGCTTGAGACCATGGTAAGAATCTCGCCGGTTGAAGGTTCTATTGCCACAAGAGAGCCCACTTTATTTTGCATAAGCTCTTCACCATATGCCTGTAGTACGGCATCGATTGTACTTGTGACATCTTTGCCCGCTACGGCAGTCTTGTCATATTCCCCCTCCTCGTAACGCTCCTTTATACGGTTGTGTGCATCGCGAAGATAGATGTTGTACCCTTTTTCTCCTCTGAGTTGCTCTTCGTAGGCCATTTCCATTC
This sequence comes from Bacteroidales bacterium, assembly GCA_040766795.1. Taxonomy (GTDB): domain Bacteria; phylum Bacteroidota; class Bacteroidia; order Bacteroidales; family UBA932; genus Cacconaster. Next base: position 3,738 of record JAXGPW010000014.1, read on the forward strand.
CGGTTCTTCCGGCATAATCACCTTGCTTATACTCCGGATTCTTTTTGATATAATCGGCATCGACTTCGGAGATATATCCATAGAGATTGGCACCGGCATTGGATGGGTAGGTACGGATAGTTCTCGGAGTTCCGGAAAATCCGGGAAATTTATACTGTTTCTCTATGAAAATATTGTAATGTTCACCGGAAACCTGTTTGATGAAAGGAAGGGTCTGGAAACCTACCCGGGTGCGGTATTTGCGGTATTCACGAAATTTTGAGTTGACAAATGAAGTGTCTATGCCGAATATGGAGCAAAATTCCAGCGTATCAAAAGGCGTTACCTCGACCGGGGTCACCATTATGTCATAGGTAATTTTGTTTGAGACGAGAGTCACCCCGTTGCGATCCAGGATAAGCCCCCTGGCGGGGTAAATGGTTTCATATTTCAGAGCATTATTCTCGGCGTTGATACGATAATACTTACTTATGATCTGGATATAGAAGAGCCTCACCACAATTAAAGTAAAAACTATAATAATGGATAATAAAAGGAGGTTTTTTCTTTGCCGGGAGATTGACATCAGTAATGCTTATTGAGAAGTGTAACACTGACAAAGAGAATTAATATGATATTTGCCACATAGCTCAATGCTATACGCATCAAGATGAATGATGCCGGTCTAAAGCCTGCGCAGTCAAATAGGACGTATGTAATAAGAAATACAAGTGTGAGATATGAGCACTATCTGAAATACCTGAAAAATCCCACATCGTTTATAGTGAGTCGTTCGAGTTTGTCACTTCGTTCACGGTTGATGGTAAAATAACTTATCGGTCTGACCAAGGTAGCAGTAATTACCGCTGCCGCAGAGTTAAGGCCAAGTATTCCGTCAGAGACCAAATCAATCACCAAGCCGACTGTAAATGATATTAAGGCCAGTTTCGGATAGCCATATTCGCCAGGAATGGAGAGAATTATCAACGGCAGAAGAGTAAGATGGATATAAGGTCCCGTATAGATATAGTCGCAGATGATAATCTGGATAATAGTCATCACGGCAATCAGCAAGAAAAGCGATATTTTGTTATTCCGTATCATTCTCAATCATCTTAATCTCTTTACCGTAATTATTGATTACAACATCTACAAGGCGTAGGGCTCTAAAATTCTGGAACATTTCGACGCCTATCTCTAATGCGACTCCATTTACCTCATCCACAGAGGTTACAACTCCGACAGGTATATCCGGAGGAAATATGGCCGAATAACCGCTGGTAGAAATTGTATCACCGGGGTATACCTCCGTATGAATTGGGATCTCCCTGACAACTGCCTTGTTGCCTACGCCGGTCCAGACCATAGGGCCAAAGACCCCGTTGGTCACAATCTTGGCACTGACGCTCTGAGAGGTATTGAGAAAGGAGGAGACGTAACTGATGCGTGGAGATACTGCCTCGACTATGCCGACAATTCCCCACGAAGTGATCACTCCCATTCCCTCTTCTACGCCGCTGTTTGACCCTACATTCAGTATAATGTAATTGTGCTGCTTATTAATGGAGTTCTTGATGATGGTAGCCCGTATGAATGTATAGTCACCTATGCCCGAGACTGAAGCAATGGCCTCTTCGGCGCTAATACCATCGAAGTATCTCTCAAGAGTTAATATACGCTCTTTTAGAAGAGTGTTTTCGGCTTCCAGCAACTTATTTTCATTCTTGTAGTTGAGAAAATAGCGAATGCTCTCCCCTTGTCGCCAGAAGAAGGACTGTACTGATCGGGCGACCCCCATAATCCTGTATTTTTGAATGATGCTATTGTTGGTAATCAGGATAATAGATATGCCCTCCAGAAATAAAAACAATGCAATGTACAGGAATGTCTTTATGAGGCGGGAGTTTCTCCTCATCGCATCAGGAAGTTGAAGGAATTGCTGTTCTTAAGTGCAATGCAAGTACCCCTGGCCACGGCCCTGAGGGGGTCCTCAGCTACGTGGAAGGGAATATTAATCTTTTTGAATAAACGTTTGTCCAAACCTCTTAGCAAGGCTCCGCCACCTGTGAGATAGATTCCCTTATGTACTATATCACTATAGAGCTCCGGGGGAGTCTGTTCAAGTACGGACATTATTGCTGACTCAATCCTTACCAGTGATTTGTCAAGACAATGTGCAATCTCCTGCGGAGTTACCGTAGTCTCGATAGGGAGTACTGTCATCAGGTTTGGACCACTGACTTTATAAGGCTCAATTGGTTCGTCAAGATCGGAAGTAGCTGCTCCGATATTGATTTTAATCTCTTCGGCAGTCTTTTCTCCAATCTTTATATTGTGTTGCTGACGCATATATTGCTGTATTTCGTTGGTAAACTGGTCTCCGGCCACCTTAATGCTGGAGTCGGCCACTATTCCTCCAAGAGAAATTACGGCAATCTCAGTAGTGCCGCCACCTATATCGACAATCATATTTCCCGAAGGGGCAGTCACATCGATGCCTACTCCGAGGGCAGCTGCCATCGGCTCGAAAATAAGATATACGTCGCGTCCACCCGAATGCTCTGCAGCATCTCTTACCGCACGCGTCTCAACCGGAGTACTGCCGGAAGGGATGCAGACCACCATCTTGAGACTCGGTGAAAAGAAGGACCTGCGGGTGTTGATCATCTTGATAAACTCCCTTATCATCTGTTCAGAACTATCGAAATCTGCAATCACACCCTCCTTTAATGGTCTGATAGTCCTCACACCCTTGCTCTCTTTACCCTGCATCTGTTTAGCCTTTGTGCCAACTGCAAGGACTTTTCCTGTCAGATTGTCTACGGCAACAATGGAGGGCTCGTCGATGATTTTCTTGTCATTCATAAATATGACCGTATTGGCGGTGCCAAGGTCAATAGCGAGTTCCTGTGTTAAAAATGAAAATACCATATATCTTATAAAACTATATCTTTATTAATGTTTGAAATGTCTGAAACCGGTGGTGACCATGGCCATGCCGTTTGCGTTACACCAGTCAATGCTCTCCTGGTCCCTGACAGAGCCTCCGGGCTGGATTACGGCAACAATCCCTGCCTCGTGTGCTATTTCAACGCAATCAGGAAAAGGGAAGAAGGCATCGGAAGCCATTACTGCCCCGTTGAGGTCAAAGTCGAAAGATTTGGCTTTGGCTATTGCCTGCCTTAATGCATCCACTCTGGAGGTCTGCCCAATACCGCTGGCAAGAAGCATGGAGTCTTTGGCCAGCACTATGGCGTTGGACTTGGAATGTTTGACCAATTTGTTGGCAAAAAGCAAATCCTCAACCTGCCCCGGAGTAGGCGCAAGAGTAGTCACGGTTTTAAGCTCTTCGGGACTCTCTACCTTTTCGTCTCTATCCTGAACGAGAATGCCCCCTAACAAAGAACGGAACTTCTTAGCCGAAGGAGTTACCCCGTTATCAAGGAGGATAATCCGGTTTTTCTTGGATTTCAATATTTCGAGAGCTTCGTGGGAGTACTCCGGAGCTATAATAACTTCAAAAAAGAGTTTGTTGATTTCCTGAGCAGATTCCTCATCTATAATTCTGTTGGCGACGATAATGCCACCGAAGGCAGATACGGGATCACCTGCAAGAGCATCTTTCCAGGCCTCCAATATAGTATCACGTGAAGCACACCCGCAAGCGTTGTTGTGTTTTATTATGGCTACCGTAGGCTCCGGGAAGTCATACATAAGTTCCAATGCCGCTTCTATGTCGAGTAGATTATTATAGGAAATCTCCTTACCATGCAACTGTTTTGGCAGGGAGTCATCCGAGCCGGTAAACTTTGCCTGCTGGTGAGGGTTTTCACCATAGCGCAGGGGCATTGATTGGGCATTATCCCTATTAAACCAGTTAAATATTTGGGTGTCGTAATAAGAGGAGGTATGGAATGCCTGTCTGGCAAATGACCTGCGCTCCTCTATGGTACTCTCGCCCTGTTTACTCTTTAGAAGGTGAAGTAGCGGCCCATAGGACTCCTTACATGAGGCTATGATTACATCACGGTAATTTTTTGCGGCAGCCCTTATAAGTGCAATACCTCCGATATCTATTTTTTCAATTAACTCTTCGGGAGTTGCACCCATTTGTACATATTTCTCAAAGGGATAGAGGTCGACAATCACCAGATCAATGGGTCCTATGCCGTACTGTTCTATCTCTCCCATGTCCTGAAGATGCTCCCTCCGATAGAGAATACCTCCGAATACTGTTGGGTGAAGTGTCTTTACCCTACCTCCCAGGATGGAAGGGTAAGAGGTGATCTCTTCCACCGCAGTGACATCCAGCCCCAGCTCTTTGAGAAATGTGAATGTTCCGCCGGTAGAGAGCAATTCCACCCCGCAGGCAACAAAGTTCGCGGGCTATCTCTTCTATGCCATCTTTGCTGTAAAACGGAAATCAGAGCTCTTCTAATCTTTCTGGTATAATTTTCGGTACGCATTTACGGGAATATGGTAAAGATGAAAATATCAAGCAAATTTAGTAATAATAACGGATTTTTCGGCTATTTTTGTAGTATAATTTTTAAAGGGAATGAATAGACGCTATTATGCTGTTGTACTAGCCGGAGGACAGGGGTTGAGAATGGGATATGATATTCCTAAACAATTCATTGAAATTGAGGGGAAACCGATTCTTCGACACACCATTGAACGCTTTAGGGAGAGCTTTGATGAGATCGAGATCATCGTGGTGTTGCCTTCGGGAGAGAAGGAGTATTGAAGGAGTATTGTAAGCGTACCGGTTTTTTGGATCGCTATGTAATGCCCTCAGGTGGCATTACCAGGTTTCATTCGGTTCAGAATGCCCTTAAATATGTTCCGGATGGGGCGATAGTAGCTGTCCATGACGGGGTTCGCCCCTTTGTTACGCGGGATTTTCTTAGGTCAATGTTTAAAAAAATGGAGGAGTGCAAAGCGCTGGTACCGGTAACCCTGCCTGTAGAGTCGCTGCGCGAAATTGGACCTGACGGAACTTCTACGGCGGTAGACCGTTCTCGTTATCGTTTGGTACAGACTCAGATATTTCATTCGAAATTGCTCAAGGAGGCCTATTCTCAGCCCTATAACCCTCTATTTACAGATGATGCCTCAGTGGAGAATATAGGGACACAGAGTCTCGCTATGCGGCCTTAGCAGCAATATCAAGATTACCACTCCGGAAGACCTCGCATTAGCTGAGGCTATTTTGCGGGAGACGAGGCGTTAGGATAATCCTTTACCCAAACCCGGCGTTCTATGGCTCTGGTCAAGAGAAACCCAGGTTTCGGTCTTCATCACACTGGGAATATTTTGTATGGTATTAACCAGAATCTCCATAAGGTGGTCGTGGTCGAAGCAGTATATTTTGAGTAGAAGTGCATGGTTACCCGTTATAAAATGGCACTCTACCACTTCCGACATCTTTTGAGAGCCTCGACAACTTGCGGATAACTATTGGCCTGAGCCAGGAGACTCCCACAAAAAGGCACAAACATTGAGTCCGAGAGCCTTGCCTTTACCAAAAGCGGAACCTGTAATGATACCCATGCTTTCCATTTTCTTTACTCTCTGGTGTATGGCTGCTCCTGATACTCCGCACTCGCGTGCTATTTCAAGAAAGGGCATTCTCGCGTTATTGACGAGAAATGAGAGGATTTTCTGATCAATCTGATCAATCTGATAATTGCTCATAAATGTTATTTTAAGCGTAAAGATATGAAAAAATCCGCAAGTTGGTTACAAATTGTAACCTATTTTGACTTTTTTGCCTCTTCTTTCTCTATAATAGTCAGACAATCAGTGACATTTAGAGAAGACGGATCGGTACCTCTGAGGTATTTTATAGTTGTTTTTACCCTGCTTTATGTAGGGTCCGTAACGACCGTTTAAGATCTGGATTTTATGCTCGGGAAATTCAGCAATATATTTCTCACTCTCCTTTCGTTCATGCTCTGCAATCAATTTTACCGCATCATCCATAGTGACGGTAAATGGGCAAGTTCCTTAGGCAGAGAGATATATGCAGAGCCCACCTTAATATAGGGTCCGAAGCGACTATAGCAGTCGTGATGGTTTTACCTTCATGCTCTCCCACGGTACGGGGGAGTTTTAGAGTTGAAGTGCATCCTCAAGAGTAATGTCCTCTATCAACTGGCCCTTCTTTAGACTTACAAACTGTTCTCAGGATCATCATTGCTCCCTCTCTGTACCAGAGGACCGGAAACGTCCCATACGTGCAAAACCGGTTTCCCGTAGCAGGATCGATTCCAAGTTGCTTTTCCACGTTTGTGTAGGTTCTCTCTCTTTTCCAGTGCATTTGTGACCTTCTCGTGAAAAGGTCCGTAAAAGTCGCCAATTACCTCATTCCATACCAGCAGACCTTTTTGCTATATTGTCAAAATCAGCCTCTACCTTTGCTGTAAAGCCATAATCAAGAATATCGGGAAAGTTCGCCGAAAGTAGTCGGTCACCAACATACCTATGTTTTCGGGGCAGAGCCTGTTCTTTTCACGACCTGCAATTTCTTTTGACGGTGAGGTTATATTGCCCTTACTGAAGGTAATCTCACGATAATCCCGGTACCGGTCTTTATCACTTTTTATGACATATCTCTCTTAAGAATGGTAGGGGAGATGGTTGGGGCGTAGGTCGAAGGGCGCCCTATGCCGAGTTCTTCCAGTTTTTTAACCAAGCTGGCCTCACTATAGCGCGGTGGCTCTGGGTAAATCTTTCGGTAGCGACGATGCTTTCGTCCACCATCCTCTGTCCAATGTTGAGGGAGGGTAAAAGAGCTGCTTTTTCGCTTTCATCCTCATCGTCACGTCCCTCGATATAGACCTTTAAAAAGCCGTCAAAGATAATTTGTTCTCCCTGTACAATAAACTTTTCGCTAATGCTGTCTCCGGAGATGGTAACATCTGTTTTTTCCAGACGCGCGTCGGCCATCTGTGAAGCAATTGTCCTCTTCCAGATTAGCGTATAGAGTTTCTTCTCGTTAGCGGTGCCCTCTATCGAGGTGTTGGATATATAGGTTGGACGGATGGCCTCATGTGCTTCCTGTGCACCCTTGCTTTTTGTCTTATAGTTGCGCTGTTGGGAATATTCAACTCCATACATTGAAGTGATACTCTCTTTTGCAGTGGCAAGTGCCAAGGATGAGAGATTGGTTGAGTCGGTACGCATATAGGTGATCAGACCGCTCTCGTAGAGTCGTTGAGCTATTACCATAGTCTGACTTACCGATAACCCCAGTTTTCTGGATGCCTCCTGCTGGAGAACCGAGGTGGTAAAGGGAGGTGCCGGAGTACGTGTTATCTCTTTTTTCTCTATGGAAGAAATGTCAAAAGAGCATCCTTTACACCTTTCTAGGAAGGACTCAGCCTCCTCAAAAGTGGGGAATTTTTTGTCAAGAATACCTTTAATGCGTGCATTAGATCCCTCGGGGATAAATATACCCTCTACCCTGAAATAGCGCTGTGCTTCAAATGAAGAGATTTCTCTTTCTCTCTCTACAATCAATCTCACTGCTACCGATTGTACGCGCCCTGCAGAGAGCTTTGGTTGAATTTTTTTCCAAAGAACGGGTGAGAGCTTGAATCCCACCAGACGATCAAGCACCCTCCTTGCCTGTTGAGCCATGACCAGATTGGAGTCGATTTCACGGGGATTGTCTATAGCATCCACTATGGCATTCTTTGTAATCTCGTGAAAGACAATACGACGGCTTTTTTCTGAGGGGATCTCCAATGTTTGTTGTAGGTGCCAGGCAATAGCCTCTCCTTCGCGGTCTTCATCCGAGGCGAGCCACACCATATCGGCTTTCTTTGCTGCAGCGGTCAGTTCGGAAACCACTTTCTTCTTTTCCCTGGGAACTTCGTACCGTGGTTCGAAATCATTTTCAATGTCAATGCTGAGGCCCTTTTCACTCAGATCCCGGATATGGCCGAAGCTCGACTTTACAGTATAACCTTTTCCCAGAAATTTCTCAATGGTCTTTGCCTTGGCAGGCGACTCAACTATTACCAGATTCTCTCCCATATTCCTTATTCTTTTCAAACTGAAATGCAAAGTAAGGGATAAAGAAAGCAATTATCCAAATTTTAATTGTTATTTTTGCGCAATCAAAACATTTTGATCTATGCCAAATAATAAGAAATCGGTTGATCGAAAGAGGTTGTTGAAGTGGTTTTGGTGGATAATTATTACACCTGTTGCGATTCTCATCCTCTTTGTCGCCGGAGTAGCTTTTTTTGCACATATTCCCTCATTTGAGGAGCTTGAGGACCCTAAGAGCAATCTTGCAACGGAACTGATTTCCGAAGATGGCAAGGTCATCAATACCTATCACATTGAAAATCGTTCATACGTCTCCTTTGCGGACTTACCCCCTCATCTGGTCAATGCGGCTATCTCCACGGAAGATGCGCGCTTTTACCGTCATTCGGGCATAGACTTCAGAGGGCTCGTCCGGGTCGTGGTAAAGACTCTGCTCATGGGAGATTCCAGCCAGGGCGGTGGCAGCACCATTACTCAGCAGCTTGCAAAGACCCTCTATCCGCGTCAGGATGTTTCCAGCCGAATTCCCGGAGGCAAATTTATCAAACTTGTCACCATTAAGATCAAGGAGTGGATTACCGCAGTCAAGCTGGAGCGCAATTACACAAAGGATGAGATTGTAACGATGTATCTCAATGCGATTTTTTTCGGAAGTAATGCCTACGGCATCAAATCGGCAGCTCTCACATTCTTTGACAAAGATGTAAGCGACCTAACGGTCGAAGAAGGGGCTTGTCTGGTGGGAATGGTCAATAAACCTACCCGGTACAATCCCGTCATGAATCCTGAAAATTCTTTGAGTCGTCGCAACCACGTACTGAGGCAGATGGAAAAATACGACTACATTTCCCCGGAACAATATGACTCCATAGTACAGATACCTATAGTACTCTCATATCAACAGCAGGATCACAATGCGGGCCTTGGTTCATACTATAGAGATATGCTTCGCCGCTACATGAATGCAGAGGAACCCAGACCCTCCTCTTACAGACAGAAGGAGGACTATGTGGCTGATTCCACCCTGTGGATGGAAGATCCGCTATTTGGCTGGCTCAACAAAAATCTAAAGCCGGACGGCACGCAGTACAATCTCGATAAGGATGGACTCCGTATCTATACTACAATTGATTCCAGAATGCAGCAATATGCAGAAGATGCCGTAAGAGAGCATTTGGGTAAGGATCTTCAGAAGGCCTTCTTCAATGAACTCAGGCGAAAGCCCAATGCCCCTTTCTCCCCCGACGTAACTCCTGAAGTTACTCAAATGCTGATGAATCAGGCCGTAAAATGGAGTGATCGCTACCGTCAGATGAAAAAGGAGGAGGTGAGTGAGGAGGAAATCCTAAAATCCTTTAAACAGAAGGTACAAATGCGTTTGTTCGCCTGGAATGAGCAGGGTTACATCGATACATTGATGACACCATACGATTCCATCAAATATTACAAATCATTCCTTCGTGCTGCATTTATTGCGATAGAACCGCATACCGTTAAAGTTACGGCCTATATTGGCGGCCCCTATTACCTTTATTTCAATTATTACAATGCGAGACAGGGAAAACGACAGGTAGGATCCACCATCAAACCTTTCCTCTACACTCTTGCAATGCAGGAGGGTTTTACGCCTTGTGACAAAGTGGTCAATATTCCCTATTCATTCCCTGTAGGAGATGAGGTATGGACCCCAAAGAGTACCGACAGAGCAGAACACATAGGCAAGACGGTTACACTCAAATGGGGTTTGACTCACAGCTCCAATAATATCTCAGCTTATCTGATGAAGCAGTTCGGTCCTCATGCTTTGGTGGAAATGTGCCGTAAGATGGGTATCAGTTCATACTTAGATCCCGTTTACTCGCTATGCGTGGGCTCTTGTGATATTTCCGTTTACGAAATGGTTGCTGCTTTCAATACCTTCCCCAGCCGTGGCGTCTATGTAGCCCCGATGCTGGTCAATCGTATTGAAGATAAGTCCGGTAATGTGCTGGCAAACTTTTCCTCCCGCAAAAAAGAGGCATTGAGTGACCCTACCGCCTATCTGATGGTCAATCTTATGCAGGGTGTGGTCAATGAGGGTACTGCCGGACGCCTTCGTTGGAAGTATGGTTTGGGCAACAACATTGCCGGCAAGACCGGTACTACCAATGATCAATCAGACGGATGGTTCATAGGCTTTACCCCGAAACTGACTGCCGGAGTTTGGGTAGGTGCAGAGGATCGCCAGGTACACTTCGAAAGTTTGACTTATGGTGCCGGATCCAATATGGCTCTTCCCATATGGGGCATATTCATGCAGAAAGTATATGGAGACGAAAGCATCAATATAGGTCCTGAGGACCTCTTTGTGCCTCCTTTGGGTTGGAGCATGGACTTGTCCTGCACCGGAGATGACAGTGACCTTTCAAACGATAAAATACCGACATCCGGAGACGATCAAGGTTTTTTCAACTGATAACTCACTCATTTTATGACAAAGCGCAACCTTGCACTCATATATGGAGGAGACTCCGCAGAGGTTGGAATTTCCATTCTCAGCGGTCGTAATGTCTCCCGCTATATCGACCGTTCCAAATACAATGTTTATCACGTACTCCTTAAAGGAGCCTCATGGCAGGTTGTGGAAGCCTCAGGAGATGGCACCGAATCCAATCCGGAGGCAGGTCTGACAGGGCTGGCACAGGTGGATAAAAATGACTTTTCTTTTACATATCGAGGGAAAAAGATAAAGTTTGATCTGGCGATGATCATGATACATGGTACTCCCGGAGAAAACGGAGTCCTACAAGGCTATTTTGAGATGATGGGGGTGCCTTTTACTACCTCCTCGTCTGCGGTTTCAGCTTCGGCATTCGACAAACAGATATGTAAAGCCCTGTTGCGAGATTTCGGATTCAAATTGGCTCCGGACGTTACTTTAAGGAAAGGTAAAGGGTTTTCCGTGACATGTATTGTGAATAAATTGGGACTACCCCTCTTTGTCAAACCCTGTTCCGGGGGCAGCAGTTTTGGAGTAAGCAAGGTAATGAAGGAGGAAGAGTTGGAGGAGGCGATAATGCTCGCATTCAGACACAGTGACACGGTACTGGTGGAGACCTATATCAGTGGACGTGAGATAACGCAGGGTGCCTACATGGATGGAGAGAAGATTGTAGCATTGCCCGTGACTGAGATCATACCCCACAACTCCTTTTTTGATTATGAGGCTAAATACAACGGCCTGAGTGACGAAATATGCCCAGCAGACATAGATCCCATAAAGGTTGAAGAGATTTCGGCTACTACACGTAGCATTTATGACTGTTTGGGTTGTAAAGGCATAGTCAGGGTGGACTATTTCCTTTGCGATGACGGCAGCGTGGTATTCCTCGAACTCAACACAGTACCCGGAATGACTCCTATGAGCCTGGTACCCCAGCAAATACGTACAGCCGGATTGGATATGATGCAGGTAATAACCGGTATCGCAGATAATACCTGATCATCTCTTTTTAGAATATGACTCTTAAAGGATTTGTTGACAAATCGGTAAATGATCTCTCGGTACTCTATCCGGAAGCCGAAGCCAAGTCTATGGTTATCAGGTTGCTGTCTCACTATCTTGAATTACCCGAATATTGTTATATATCGGATCCCGACAGGAAGATTTCCGCTGCCGAACAGCAGAAGCTGGATGGAGCTATGGAAGATTTGCTAAAATGGCGACCTCTTCAGTATGTGCTCGGTTTTACCGATTTCGGAGGGAGACGGTTCAAGGTAATTGAGGGGGTATTGATTCCCCGTCCTGAGACCGAAGAGTTATTTGGCATCATTGTCGATGATCTGTCGGAAAGGGAGCTCGATGAGGAGCAGGATTTCAATATTCTCGATGTCGGTACCGGCTCGGGATGCCTCGCCTGGTCGCTTTCGGCGGAATTGATTGGAGCGCAGGTGTTTGGTTGTGACATCTCTGACGCAGCCCTTAGGGTAGCGGGGAAACAAAAAGTAAAGAGTACGGAGAGTCCGGTCAACAGGCCTGTTTTCTTTTGGGCAGATATGTTGAAACCACCTCCTGCAGGTCTTCCGCCGTTTGATATAATTGTATCAAATCCCCCTTATGTTCTTGAGAGCGAGCGATCGCAGATGCGTCTCAATGTCCTCGATTACGAGCCTGAACCGGCCCTCTTTGTTCCGGATGATGATCCCCTGCTCTTCTATAAGGCGCTGCACTCCTGGACAAAATTGCTTTTACGGGAGGGTGGCATTTGTTATTTTGAGATAAATGAGTGTTTCGGTAGTGAAGTAGCTGATCTTTTCGGCCCCGGCACGACAGTTCTAAAGGATATCAATGGTCGCGACCGCTTTGTCAAGTACGTTAATAAAGCGTAGCATAATTTTTGTTACTATCTTTATAAATTGTTTCAAAAATAAATAAAAAAGAATATATGATACTTACTCAAATAATAAATGGCATTATTCATACCCCTTCAGGATGGCTTAAAGGGGGTTCCATCATAATAGGTGATAATAAGATTCTTGAAGTTTCAAATTGCGACCTGCCGGTTGTAGGTGCCAAAATAATAGATGCAAAAGGTATGTACATCACCCCGGGAGCAATTGAACTCCACTGTCACGGAGGTGGTGGAAGCGACTTTATGGAAGGTACGGAAGAGGCCTTCAGGAGGGCAATTGCCACACACATGCAGTATGGTACCACCAGTATGTACCCTACACTTTCATCCTCTAGCATTCCAATGATAAGGGCTGCCGTGGCCACTACGGAAAAATTGATGGCAGAGAAAAACAGTCCGATTTTGGGGCTTCATCTCGAAGGACATTACTTCAATGTCAAAATGGCAGGTGGACAGATGCCGCAATATATCAAGGATCCCGACCCCGGTGAGTATATTCCCATACTGGAAGAGACCGACTGCATCAAACGTTGGGACATAGCGCCGGAACTTCCCGGAGCCACTGCATTTGGACGATATGTTACCAGAAAGGGCGTACTGGCCTCTATTGCTCATACTGCTGCCGAATACCACCAGGTACTGGAGGCATACGAAGCCGGCTTTACTCATGTCACCCACTTCTACAATGCGATGCCCGGTTTTCATAGAAAAAATGAATATAAGTACGAAGGGACTGTAGAGAGCGTTTACCTCATTGAGGATATGACTGTTGAGGTAATTGGTGACGGTATACACGTACCTGCCACTATACTGGAGCTTATCTATAAGATTAAGGGGGTGGAGAAGACGGCACTTATTACCGATGCTCTTGCCTGCGCTGCCAGTGATAATCCGGCTGCCTTCGATCCTCGTGTAATCATTGAAGATGGAGTCTGCAAACTTTCGGATCGTTCCGCCCTTGCTGGTTCTATAGTCACGATGGACCGCTTGATAAAAACGGTAGCCACTCAAACTTCGATCCCTTTTTTCGATGTCATCAGAATGGTTTCCGAGTCTCCTGCCCGTATAATGGGTGTTCTGGATCGTAAAGGTTCCCTCGAAAATGGGAAGGATGCAGATATATTGTTCCTCGATAAGAACTATGACCTCCGTGGAGTGATTGCCATGGGCCAAATCATCAAATCTATCTAAGATAACATTCAAAATTACCGAACTATGAAGTTGATACAGATATTCAATGGAAAGATCCTGACCCCTCAAGGGTGGATCAATAACGGCTCTATACTGGTCAATGAAGGTCGTATCCTCGCCATTACCGGTAGCTCCCTCCCTTTGGAAAATGCGGAAATGTTCGATGCTTCGGGACACTATGTAATACCGGGATATGTTGCGATGAATATATACGGAGCGGCAGGCAGTCAGTTTCATGATGCTACTGACGAGGCATTTAATACCATAATCACCACCCATTTAGCTCACGGTACCACCACCATATTCCCTACTGTGGGTGCGGTTGGCTACGATAAGCTGCTCAAAACCGGAAAAATATGCACTAAATTGATGGAAGGGGGTAACCGCATCATTGGAGGCCTACATATTGTTGGCCCCTATCTGAGCCCTGAAATAACAAAAGGCAGGTATGAGGTAAAACTGCCCGATCGATCAAAGTATGAAAAAGTTGTGAGCGAACTTCCCTGCATAAAGCGCTGGGATGCTGCTCCGGAGCTCCCCGGAGCGCAACAATTTGCCCGTTTTCTGACACGTAAAGGCATCTTGGCGGCCATCTCTCACACCATGGCGGAATATGGCGATGTGAAGGCGGGATTTGATGCCGGATTTGTCCATGCGGCACAGTTATACAATGCTATGGCGGGATTTCACAAACGCCGTGAGTACAAATATGAAGGCACAGTTGAGAGCGTTTTGTTGATAGATGAGATGACTACTGAGGTTATTGCGGATCTGGTCCATTTACCCGCGACCATTTTACGTCTTGTTTATAAACTCAAAGGTGTGGAGAGGACTGCACTGGTTACCGCTGCACTCCGTTATGCTGTTTACGATGGTGAGGAACTTCCTTTCTCGAAAGTCTACATAGAAAATGGGATATGCAAACTCAAATCAGACGGTACTCTAGCCGGGGGAATCTCTACAATGGATCAGCTAGTCAAAAATATGGTCATAAGAGCTGAGGTGCCTTTTGAGGATGCCGTTAGGATGGCGTCGGAGACTCCTGCAAGGATAATGAATGTTATAGATCGCGTTGGTACTCTTGAAAAGGGTAAGGATGCCGATATCCTACTGCTCGACCATCAATACAACCTGACCTCCGTATGGAGTAAGGGTGTCAGGATTTTTTAGTAGAAGGTTTAAGAGTCAAATATCTGACTCCTTCCTTTTCGGAGAAGAGGAAGGAGCCTCTGCGGTCAAGCTGAAGGTTTGATATGATTGAACTTCTGTTTGTTGTAGGTCTGAATTGCAATACATAATCCACGACATCCGAAATGGGAGCACTCTTTCCGGGTTGCGTGTTTATGTACTCCCTGACAAAAAGACGTATTGTACCGCCTCTGCGAGCCCCCTTTTTCCATTCTTTGAGAGTATAGCGGCCAGTACGTCCAATGGCAGTTATTGAGGGAGAACGGAGTACATTTCCCGAAACAAACTTCTTTCTCTTTTTTTCACCGGGATATAGGCGATTGTATTCCTTCAGTATCTCCTCAGCACTCATCGGCTCCCCCTTTGCACGTATTATCTCTTCCAATATTTTCGGGACTTGCTTTTTTACTGTAGCGGGGAATAGGATCATAGCTTCCTGAATGGTTAAGGGGATTGAGGCAAAAAGATCCTTGGCTGCTATACGGAAGGGATCCCGGGGGTTAGGATTGATCAGTCCTGCCTTAGCATAGGCTTCCGCTGCTTCGGCTCCCACTGCTATATTATACTTTAACGCGACGGCGCAAGCAGAGAGAATATCCTTCTTATAGTGGTCGTAATAACGGTTTAATCGGTATTCTCTGGCAATTATCTCAATGGGTATACTCTCTGCTTCGTCCCGACGTTTCAGTGCTGTAGCCTCTACGGACTTTAGAAACCCTTCAAAGTCGAAGTATTTAGCCAGTTTTGCAGGTACAAGTGTCGTTCTGGCAAAACGGTCATTTTTCATCATAAGAGAGTCTCGCACGCTCCCTACAATGGATATTTCCCGATAGAGTATGGCAAACGCCATATTGACGATACTGCGGCTGAAATTGGTCTCCTCAGCTTTATTGACATCGTTGTGTACTCCGGTAGAGCGCCAGCGATAAGGACATTTGCCATATCCCCGCGGGGTCTTGATCATCTTTTTCAACATCCCGAGGTAATCCCCGATGCGATTAATGATATTCAGCATCATTTGGCGCACCTGCTCTATGGAGATACCGAGTTCCTCTGCCACTATGATGCGGTTTATTGGCAATTTCCCATCATGGATCAACAGTAATGAGTTCAGAACTCTTAGATCCCTGTCGTCAAATGTAGCTATATACTCTTTCAGAGTGGCGAATACGGGGAAGTAGCCCAATTTTTCCTTTAGGCTGAAAAGTTTTAGGATAGTGTCGCTTTCCAGCATCGGGATGTCATGGACCAGACTCTGTTCACTCTCGCTCGGCAGCCTGCTGCGCAGTTGTCTGATGATTTCTACTACATTACGAGTGGTTTTGACTCCGCAATTACGCCAGGAGAGGATCTCTTTTCTTTTTAGAGAGAGGAATTCATTGAAGAATGTCCGGTCATTTTTGAAGTTCCTGCGGTAATTGGCGATTACATTTCGTGTGCGGGTGTTATACTGAAGAAGGAGAGACTCGAAGGCGTAGATTGTGCGTTCGATATTTTTCTCATCGATTTTATCCCGGGGATTCCAAAATAGATTTGACTCGTATTTTGACATGACAAAAAGTTTTTACAAAGTTTAAGGAATCGGGGCATACAAATATAATTAATATATTGAAGGTTAGCAACTTTTTGTTAAATATTTTATAATTTTGCAGCCGACAAAAAAGATTTTATACAGTTATTTTATGATTAATATTGAAACATACGACTTTACCGGCAAAAAAGCCATTGTAAGAGTCGATTTTAACGTTCCGTTGAACGATAATTTTGAAATTACAGACGATACCCGCATTAAGGCGGCTATTCCTACATTGAAAAAGGTCCTGGAAAAGGGAGGGTCACTTATCATAATGTCACATCTCGGCCGTCCCAAGGGGCCGGCGGAGAAATTCTCTTTGAAACACATTATTTCCCGTATTGAGTACTATCTCGGTACCAAGGTGCAGTTTGCAGAAGATTGCCAAAAAGCTGATGCGCAAGCAGCGGCATTAAAGCCGGGCGAAGTGCTTCTACTAGAAAACCTTCGTTTCTATGCAGAAGAAGAGGGCAAACCCCGCGGACTGGCTGATGATGCTACCGATGAGGAGAAGAAGGCTGCTAAAGCTGCCGTAAAGGAGAGTCAGAAAGCATTTGTTGCGAAGCTTGCTTCCTATGCAGATTGCTATATCAACGATGCTTTCGGTACGGCACACCGTGCTCACGCATCTACTGCGCTTATCGCAAAATATTTCCCCAAGGATAAGATGTTCGGATATGTGATGGAGGGTGAAATAGAGGCGATTGACAAAATACTAAACAATCCTGCACGTCCCCTTACCGCAATTCTCGGCGGAGCAAAGGTCTCCTCTAAGATCGGTATTATTGAGAATCTTATCGATCGAGTGGACCATCTCATTATCGGTGGGGGTATGGTATATACTTTCATTAAAGCGCTCGGTGGAAAAATTGGCAATTCCATATGCGAAGATGATCAGATAGAGACTGCAAAAAATATTATGGCTAAAGCCAAGGCTAAGGGCATAGACCTGGATCTCCGTCGGGAGGTAGTGGTGGCTGACAACTTCAGCAATGATGCAAATATAAAAATTGTAAACAACTTCGAGATTCCTGATGGCTGGGAGGCCATGGATGCCGCACCCTCTTCCCTGGAAAATTGGCAGAAAATTATAGATGACTCCGGCACCATTCTTTGGAATGGACCCCTCGGAGTTTTCGAGATGCCCAATTTTGCCAAATCCACCAATGCTATGGCAGAAATGCTTGCCAAAGCTACGGAAAAAGGCGCTTTTACTCTCGTTGGCGGTGGTGATTCGGTGGCAGCCGTAACTCAGATGGGCTATGCCGACAAGGTTAGCTATGTCTCCACCGGAGGCGGTGCAATGCTAGAATATCTTGAGGGAATAGAACTCCCTGGCATCAAGGCTATCCGAGAGTAATACTTCCGAATGACTGTCGAATATCCATCTTCAGCCTGGCGCGACTATGAGCTTATAGACTCCGGAAACTTTGAAAAACTGGAGCGCTTCGGCAGGTATGTGATGATTCGACCCGAAATCAAGGCCCTTTGGGAGCCTGCTCTGCCTCAGGATGAGTGGATAAAAAGAGCCCATACGAAGTTTGTAATCGGTGATGGTCTAGGTAAGGCGGGTAAGGAAGATAGCGGATCCTGGAATATTCTTCGAAAAATGGATAAGGAGTGGGTGATCTCCTATCCGAAGGTGCAGCTTGACTTTCGCTTGAAACTAACCTCCTTCAAGCATATTGGGATATTCCCCGAACAGGCCCCCAATTGGGATTATATCTACAAAAACGTTAAGGAGATCGCAGCCTCTTCTACCGGTGGCGCTCCCCCCAGGGTACTCAATCTCTTCGCATATACCGGAGCCGCTTCACTGGCTGCTCGTCGGGCCGGAGCCGAGGTAACTCATCTGGATTCGGTGCGTCAGGTGGTAACCTGGGCGCGCGCCAATATGGAAACCAGCGGTTTGGATAATATACGCTGGGTAATTGAAGATGCCTTACTTTTCGTTAAGCGGGAAGCACGCAGAGGCAACTTCTATGATGGCATCATTCTTGATCCTCCGGCATACGGCTATGGTCCCGATGGAAAGAGATGGAAACTTGATGACTCTATCTACGAGATGCTCACCCAACTCTCCTCCATATTGGCTCCGGAGAGGAGTTTTATGCTGCTCAACCTCTACTCCAACGGCTACTCGCCCGTTATGGCGGAGACTCTGGTAAGTAGTGCCTTCGGAGGTAAGTTTGGTTCGCTGGCTTGTGGAGAATCAGTGCTGAGGGACAGCTTCGGCAAATTGCTCCCTATGAGTGTTTTTGCAAGGTTAAAACGTTGATTTTATAATTTTAGATAAATACTGACAGATTATGGATTTTTTATCGGTAGTATGGAATGTGGATCCGGTGATATTCAGTCTCGGTCCCTTAACCGTCAGATATTACGGACTGCTCTTCATAGCAGGTTTCCCTCTCGGATATTGGCTTTTCACAAAATTTTACAAAAAAGAGGGGGTAGATGTCAATTTGCTTGAGCCGCTACTTTACGCATTGCTCATCGGCACCATCGTTGGAGCTCGTTTAGGACACTGTCTCTTCTATCAGCCCGACTACTATTTGACCAAATCCCACTGGATCGAGATATTCATGCCATGGAAAGGGGGTCTTGCGAGCCACGGCGGTGCCATAGGAGTACTTTTGGCTATTTGGTGGTATGCTCGTAAATATGGCCCTAAGAATGGTTTTGACATGATGTGGATTTTGGATAGGATTGCAATTGCTGTCGCCTTCGCCGGATGCTTTATACGTTTGGGCAACCTTATGAATTCTGAGATTTACGGCAATCCTACAGATCTGCCCTGGGGATTTATTTTTGTACAGAGAGGCGAGACTGTGGCCAAGCATCCGACACAACTATATGAGGCTTTGAGTTATCTGTTGTTGGGCTTTGCACTGCTTGCGACTTACCGTTACCGTCTCAAGGATCTTAAAAAGGGTACTTTGTTTGGAATTTTCCTCATAGTGCTTTTTGGAATGAGATTCCTCATTGAATATGTCAAAGAGCCTCAGGTGGCTTTCGAAGAGGGGATGGCTCTGAATATGGGCCAACTGCTAAGCATACCTTTCATTGTTGCGGGGGTGGTAATAGTCGTGTGGAGTCTGGTGGCGAAAAAGCCTGCGATGGCTCTTATTCAGCCAAAGCAAAATCACCGACCTGCTCCCAAGGATAAGACGAAGTAGTATCAGACGATACTTCGTAATTAACCGATTCTTTCAGTTACTGTCATGCGCGTTCCATCTCGCGACGCATATCCTTCTCTTTTATAGAGTTGCGTTTATCGTATTCGCGTTTACCGCGGGCCAGTGAGATATTGAGTTTGGCAAAGCCGTTTTCCGATATGAAAAGACGTGTGGCAATGATGGTCATACCCTTTTCGCGTGTGGCACGGCGCAATTTGCGCAATTCTTTCTTAGTCAGCAGCAGTTTGCGGTCCCGTTTTGGGTCCTGACGGCTGAATGCGGAGCCCCACCAGTATTCGGCGATATGCATGTTCTTTACAAAGAGTTCATTTTCGACAAAATAACATTAGCTATCCACCAGCGAGGCCTTGCCCGCGCGGATAGACTTGATCTCGCTGCCACTTAACACGATTCCTGCGGTAAAATGTTCGAGCAGTTCGTAGTCGAAAGTGGCCTTCTTGTTCCTTATGTCGATTCTATTTTCTTTTCTCTTTGCCATACGGATATGACGATTCTTTTCTCATTTGCTTGCATCAATAGATGCACAAATGGTGCGAAACGTTGCAAAATTAGTTTATTTTTGTGGAATAAACCAAAGGAGCTCCCGATATGCTAAAGCCCCCATTTGAGGAATATGATCTGATATGTGTCCTGGGCCCGACTGCCTCCGGTAAGACTCGTTATGCGGTAAAACTTTCCCGAGAACTGGACGGAGAGATAATTTCCGCCGATTCCCGGCAGATATTCAGGGGGATGGATATAGGTACTGGCAAGGATCTGGACGAGTACGGAGAAATTCCCTACCATTTGATTGACATTGCCGATGCGGGCACGAAATACAACATATTTGAGTATCAAAAGGATTTTGAGCGGGCATATCAAGATATTCTGCAAAGGGGCAAAACTCCGATATTATGCGGCGGTTCCGGACTCTACATCGAAGCGGCTACCTGCGGCTATTATCTCCCCGAAGTCCCCCCTGATATGGCCCTGAGGGCTGAATTGGAGAAACTTCCTACAGAGCAGCTTATCGCTAAATATGAGTCATTGCGTAAGCCTCATAACACTACTGATTATGATACACGCAAGCGTCTTATCCGTGCTTTGGAGATTGCAATATGGGAGGAAAAGTACCCCGTCAAAAGGAGTTCATTTTTGCCTAAAAAAACCAAATTTATCGGCATAAGTGTTTCACGCGACGTGCGCAACGCCCGCATTGATGCACGTCTCGAAGCACGTCTTGCCAATGGCATGGTGGAAGAGGTGCGACAGCTTTTGGCAAGTGGCATTCCTCCTGAGGATCTTATCTGGTATGGTCTCGAATACAAATTCGTGACAATGTACCTTACCGGTCAATTGGAGTACGAAGAGATGGTAAACAGACTCAAAATAGCCATTCACCAATTCGCCAAGCGACAGATGACTTGGTTCCGGGGAATGGAGCGAAAGGGGATAGAGATAGAGTGGATAAAGATTTAGAGAAGATATGAAAAGAGTGTTTTTTGTAATGATAATGGCTCTGATTCCGGTGATCCTCCGGGGCCAAAAAGCCTCCGAGCTTGTTTATACTGATGCCCGGGAGTTGATGCTCATCAATCAGGGATTTGATGATACGGAGCTTTATTATTCACGGCTGCCTGCCGATACGAAAGATGCCACCCGTAAGGCGGTATGGGATCTTGGCCTGAATTCGGCAGGTTTGGCGATTAGATTCTCAACTGACGCAAAAGCCATAGGTGCCAGATGGGTACTTCTAAATAATTTCAATATGGCCCACATGGCTGGGACGGGCATTCGCGGAATAGACCTCTATTTTCTTGATGAGAATGATGTCTGGCGCTTCATAGGTACGGCACAACCCAACGGGAAAGAATCTTCCAATGTGTTTGTCCGCAACATGTCGGGTCAAATGCGTGACTATATGGCCTATCTGCCTCTCTATGACGGAGTAACCTCTGTCGAAATCGGAGTGGACTCTTCTGCTGTCATTGGAATGCCCCGAAGTAATTTACTGACAAAAGGGAACCGCAAACCCTTGCTTTTTTACGGCACAAGCATAACCCAAGGCGGTTGCGCCTCACGACCCGGTATGGTCTATACCTCGATAATCAGCCGTGCAAGACAACAGGAAGTGATCAACCTTGGATTCAGCGGCAATGCCCGTATGGACAAGTCAATGGCCGAAATAGTGGCAAGAGTTGACGCGGAGCAATATGTGATTGACTGTCTGCCCAATTGCACGACACGGATTTTACGCGACAGCGCCTATTATTTCATCACATATCTTGCCGACAAACATCCTGACAAGCCGATTTTTATGGTGGAAAATATCATGTTTTCCTATACTTTGGTAGATCTCAAAAGCAGGAATGACCTGATGGAGAAGAATGAATACTGGCGTCAACTCTATAAACGTCTACGAAAGGATGGCTATCGTAACCTTCACTATATTCCCGCCAAAAACCTCACCGGAAAGGATTACGAGGGCTCTGTCGACGGAGCACACCAGACTGATCTGGGATTTCTGAGAATGGCGAAGACATTTCTCAGATATTTGAAGAAATAACGCAAAATCCATCTTTATGAAAACGAAAATACTACTAATCATGACGCTTGCCACCCTGCTTATAGGAGTGGGGTGTGAAAAAGAGAAAAATATTACTTTTTAGGATGCAATAATTATAAAGGAGCTTCCCAAAATGTATATTTTGGGAAGCAATAGTGAGTCACTCGTAATACAGTCTCAAAATGAACTGCAAGCTCTGTTTAGCAACGAAGAATTGCAACGATATGAAGATCTGCAACAAATAGATTTTACTCAATACACATTGCTTTTAGGACATGGAAGCTATCCAAATGAAGTGTCTAATCAGGAACACTCCTTTATTAAAACAGGAATAAGGTCATACACATATCTACTCAAAGTAGCCGGAGATGCAACTCGTCCTGATGCATTTCGGTATGGAATAATCGTGAAAAAACTTCCCCAAGCGGCTGAAGTTACTTTTAAAATAGAAGAATTACGTCTGGATAATTAAAACCTGATCTATTTCTCCGGTACGTGTTTGTATTTGAATAAAATCGCAAAGGCAATGGTGATTACAAGTGCGTAGGCGGCAAAAATAAACCATGTGTGGCTCCAGCCGGTCATTTTAGCGATAGGATCGGTCTGTGAGTTTACAAGTGCATTTACTACGGCCTGAGCTCCGAGAGTTCCGATTGCGGCACCGATACCGTTGGTCATCAACATAAATAGGCCCTGAGCACTGGAACGGATGCTATGATCGGTATTTCTGTCCACGAAAAGGGAGCCGGAAATGTTGAAGAAGTCAAAGGCAACGCCATAAACAAGCATGGAGAGGACAAAGAGCCATACTCCGTTACCCGGATTGCCGAGTCCGAAAAAGGCGAATCTGAGCACCCATGCAAACATTGCAATCAGCATCACCTTTTTGATGCCAAACCTGCGAAGGAAGAAAGGAATCAGCAGGATACAAAGTGCCTCAGAAATCTGTGAGAGTGAAATCAATATATTGGAGTGTTTCACACCAAATGTGTCAGCATATTGCTCTATGCCGGCAAAGTCGCCCAGGAAGGGGTTTGCAAAGCTATTTGTAATCTGCAAAGCCACACCGAGGAGCATTGAGAAGATGAAGAAGATGGCCATTCTGCTCTCTTTGAAGAGCGCAAAAGCTTTCAGTCCCATAGCCTCCACGATAGACTTCTTCTCTCCACCCTTGCTGACGGGACAGTGGGTGAGATTAAAACTATAGCCGGCAAGGATAAGGCCGAGTATTCCTGAGAATATATATTGGTAGGCAGAGGCCTGTATGCCCATAAGGTCCACGCACCACATTGAAATTATAAATCCGATAGTACCCCATATACGGATCGAGGGAAATACCTTAACGGTATCCATACCGGCTTTTTCAAGGGCGTTATAAGATACCGAGTTGATCAGAGCGATGGTCGGCATGAAGAATGCCACGCTAAAGGAATATAATGTAAAAATTGTCCCGAACTGGACGGTTTCAGCTGTCAATCCATACCAGCCCGTAGCCATCATCAATATGGCTGCAAGGCCATGGCAGATGCCGAGAAGCTTCTGTGCCGGGATCCATTTATCAGCGATAATTCCTATTAATGCGGGCATGAAGATGGAAACTATGCCCTGAATTGAATAAAACCAACCTATTTGTTCTGCAAGCCCGATGCTTGCGAGAAATCTTCCCTGTGAGGTGAGATATGCTCCCCAGACTGCAAATTCGAGAAAACTGGCGATAGTCAGTTTAAGTTTTGTGTTCATATCGTTAAGTATAAAATTATTTCGGTGCCATCCTGTAGAGGATCAGTGCTATTATTGAGAATATTATATTCGGCAGCCATAGTGCAAACGCCGGAGAAAGTGCGCCGGTGTGGACAGGCATTTCGCTGAAGCGCATGAAGAGAATGTATGCAAAACTCAGTGCTATGCCTATACCGATGTTGAGGCCGATTCCTCCGCGCCGTTTGCGGGAGGAGAGGGACACGCCCATTACAGTCAGCACAAATGCTGAAAATGGCATCGCAATACGGTTATTTTTCTCTATAAGAGCATGCAGTACAAGTGCATCTCCGCGCATGGTCTGTACGTCTATCAGTTCGTTGAGTTCTTTGTGGGAGAGGGACTCTGCGATGTTTCTGCGCCGGTAGAAGTCCTCGATAGTGAGGTTGATAACAGTATCAAGTTCCTTGCCGGTACGCACTATTTCCGATTCTTCATTGTGAAAATCCCTTATATACCAGTTGCGAAGTTTCCATCCGTTGAAAGTGGTGTCCCATACTGCCGACTCGGCTGAAAGTTTGGATACAATGCGGTTGTCCTCAATGGTCTCGAGGGTAAATCTGTACGCGGTGTTGGCCCAGGAGCTGAACTGCTCTACAAAGACAAACTCGCCCGGAGCTATCTGGTAGTGGATTTTACTGGTTGCAGAGGCCGTTTGCTGTTGTTTTATATATTTATTTTCAAACTCGAGACGCATCTGATTTGCCGAAGGTATTATGAAGAGACCCAGCACAAGGCTGAAGGTTGCGATGAAAGCGGCGGAGAGCATGTAGGGCCTCATTATTCGGTTGAAACTCATCCCGCCTGAGAGCATGGCTATAATCTCGCTTCTCTGCGCCAGTTTGGATGTGAAAAAAATTACTGAGAGGAAGACGAAGAGAGGGCTGAAACTATTGAGCATCCAGGGTATGAATCCACCAAAATATTCAAAGACAATCTCCTTGAGGGGTACCTGATTATCAACGAATTTGTCGATTTTCTCACTGATGTCAAATATTATGATGATAAGCACCGCAATCATCAGGATGAAGAAATAGGTACCTATGAACTTCCTGATAATATATCTGTCCAATATTTTTAGTTCGGGCTTCTTCATCTTGCCGTAGTTCTTACAGTCTTGTTTGAAGTTTCTTTACCATGGCGCATTTCCAGGAGTTGAAATCACCCTTGAGTATATGCTCGCGGGCCATTTTCACTAGATTAAGGTAAAAAGCGAGATTGTGCTCGCTTGCAATCTGAGCTCCGAGCATCTCTCCTGCAATGAAGAGGTGTCTCAAATAGGCCTTGGTGTATCTCCTGTCAACAAAAGATGTACCATCAGGATCAATGGGAGAGAAGTCCTCTGCCCATTTACGGTTGCGGATGTTGATGATGCCCTCGCCGGTAAAGAGCATCCCGTTGCGTCCGTTGCGGGTTGGCATTACACAGTCAAACATATCGATACCACGGGCTATTGCCTCAAGAATATTGGCCGGAGTACCCACTCCCATCAGATAGCGCGGCTTATCCTGAGGCAGGATAGGATGTACCTCCTCTATCATTTGGTACATCAGTTCGGTAGATTCACCTACCGAGAGTCCTCCTATGGCATAGCCCTCCCTGTCGAGGGCGGTAAGCTCCTCAGCGGCTTTACGCCTCAGGTCGGGATAGATACACCCCTGGACTATCGGGAAGAAGGCTTGATGGTGGCCGTAGAGGGGTTCCGTACTGTCGAATCGGGCAATGCATCGCTTGAGCCACTTCATGGTAAGATCGAGAGACTCTGCTGCGTACCTACAGTCGGCATCGCCCGGGCAGCACTCGTCGAGCGCCATGATGATATCGGCACCTATGATGCGTTGGATATCGACATTGTTTTCAGGGGTGAAAATGTGCCTTGATCCATCGATGTGCGACTGAAACTCATATCCTTCGTCGGTGAGTTTGCGGCACTGAGCCAGTGAAAAAACCTGAAATCCGCCACTGTCGGTCAGGATGGGCTTCTCCCATGAGATGAACTTGTGCAGTCCGCCCGCCTGCCGGAGAATATCCATCCCGGGACGAAGGTAGAGATGGTAGGTATTGCCCAGAATAATCTGTGCGCCGATATCCTCTTCAAGATCGCGGTGATAGACTCCCTTAACGGAACCTACCGTACCCACGGGCATGAAAATCGGGGTTTCAATCTTTCCGTGGTCGGTCTCAATAAGCCCGCATCTTGCAGCTGTACCACTTTTATCCTTCGCCTGTAGCGTGAATCTCATCTTCTTTTGCTAAATTTGAGCAAAGGTATGAAAATAATGGCATATTTTTGGAAACACTATTGATTAAACATAAAATCAAGAGGTTATGAAACGATTACTCACTTTTTTATTGTTGATAATACCTATGACATCTATGATAAACGCACAATCTTACAAATCAGTTGATTACAGCGACTTGTGGAAGAAAGTAGAGAAGGCCGAAAAAAAGGGTCTTCCCCAGACTGCCGTCAAATACCTCGACGAACTGGAAGCCCTTGCAGATAAATCGGGTGATGACCTTGAATTGCTCGTCATACGCGAGAAAAAGCAGGAACAGCTCCGGGAATACAACTGGAAAGAGTCTAATTCATACTATCCAAAAGTCACTCAACAGAGGGACATTTTGTATGACAACCTTGACGAAAGTATAGCCAGGTATTCGGACCATCCGAGAGTTTTGAGGCTCCATTACATCAAGCTCGAGTATGAAAGATATAAGATAGCCGACAAAGATAATCAGAGCGGTGCCGACTACCTGGCCTTTAAAGCCCGTTGTCTGGAAGTACTAAAAGGTCACTCCTCCAAAGCCTATTATTATAAAAATATAGAACAAATGATAGAAGAGATGGAGTCGGAGGATTTATCGGCAAGTATTGTTTCACACAAGTCACAATATATCCCTCACCAGGATATGACCATCGAGATAGGAACACGCAATATCAGTCGCGTGACCCTCGATATATACCGACTTGATGATAATCGTTTCTGGGAAAGTGGCTATAAACTCGACATGTTCAATCTCAGACGCATATCTAAAAAGGTTTTTTCCCGCACCTACGATATGCCGAATGAGTACAATATTTCATCGGAACGGAGAGATACCATTTCCTGTGGGGCGGCAGGCAATTATATTCTCCATTTCCATTCAGGGAAACACAATTCTTATAGCGCCCTTAGCGTAAGTTCGGTGGCTACGGGGCTTCGCAAGGTGGGCAACACACAGGAAATCTATGCGGCTGACATAGTTACAGGCAAGCCCTATAAAGAGGTTCTGGCAGAAGTATACAGGGATTCGGATATCAAAAGCCGTTTCGGTGTGACAAAGCTTACCCCTACAAAGAAGGCTGTAGTCACTCAGAAGGGATTTACCTCGCTTCCTCTGAAGCTCGAAAAGAAAAAAGGCAATGAATCTATAATCTGGAGACTTAGAGTCTCGGCAGGCAAGGATATTTACGCCCCGTTTTTGTCAATAGATAATTATTATGAAGAAATTGATGAGAGTACATATATGTTGGAGAATATG
Source organism: Bacteroidales bacterium (assembly GCA_040766795.1). Classification (GTDB taxonomy): domain Bacteria; phylum Bacteroidota; class Bacteroidia; order Bacteroidales; family UBA932; genus Cacconaster. Next base: position 31,149 of record JAXGPW010000014.1, read on the forward strand.
GCACTCTACACTGATCGCAAGCTCTACAAGCCCTCCGATACCATTTTCTTCAAAGTAATCTGCTATAAAAGTGACAGAGAAAGGGGTGAGGTCCTCGGCAACAAGCCTATTGAGCTCTCAATACGCCATACTTCTGAGGATAAACCATTTGCCACCTTTAAAGTGGTGACAAACGATATGGGATCAGCCAGCGGTTTTTTCAAAATACCCGAAGATGGTAAAAACGGGATTTACTCTATTATTGCAGGCAACAGATACCTTGGTGAGGTTCGGGTCGAGAGCTATAAAAGACCCAATTTTGATTTCAGGCTCGAGCCGAATGAGGGAGTTTACATCTTTTCCGATATAGTGCGTCAAAAAGGAACCGTGGAGAGTTTTGCCGGCTACTCCATTGCGGGAAGCAAGGTAGAATATACTGTTACACGCCGTTCCGAATGGTATCCCGGCCGTAAATCCTACGATTATTATTATTCGGAAGAGGTGGCTTCCGGAGAGGTACTGTCGGACAATGATGGACGGTTTGAGATCTCTTTTGTCGCAGAACATCCTGTAGGGGAGAGTTTTAATCCCAAGCTCCACTCCGAAAATGTCATTGCCTTTGTGATCAATGCCAAAGTTACCGACCCGCAGGGAGAAACCCATAGCAAGAGCACCACGGTAAGGGTTTCCGATATCCCTCTGGTAATGGGACTCCGTTTTCCAGTCCCGACATCACAAAGTGTCACAGACCCTGAAAGTGGAATTTCGAGTGTGATTGTGGAGAAAAATGAGGTCAAGGCTGTGACATTTACCGTAGATAATCTTAATCATCGTCCTTATGATACGAAGGTTACTTATTCGCTGTTGCAGGATGGAAAGGTGGTAAGAAGCGAAACGGTATCATCAAATAGTGAAGTTCCATTTGACTTTGCTTCTGTCAAGTCCGGAAAATACACCCTCGCTTATAGCACCGTTTACAGGGGTATTAAAGTTGAAGGCAAGACAGATATTGTGATATTCGATATAAATGAAAAGCGACTGCCTTTCAAGGCGAAATATTTTTACTATCCTATTGTAACCGAAAACGGCATAGATTTTCTCCTCGGTACGACCGAAGATGACCTCTATCTCGAAGCAGGTCTCTTTGATAATCATAAATGCCACCATAGGGAATCACTGCACCTCAAAAATGAGGTGGTGAGAGTTACGCTGCCTTATAAGGAAGAATATCGCAGTTCAATAAAACTCTCCGTTTTCGGATTTCGCAACGGAGAGCCAATTGACCATCAATACGAATTTTCCCGTCCTGGCAAAGTTCTTTTCAATGTGGATATTGAATCCTTCAGAGATTGCACCGGCCCTCAAACAAAGGAGAAATTCACCATTACGGGAGCTCCCGACGCCGAATATGTGGTCTCAATCTTTGACAAAACCACCGACAGGTATGAAGCCAACTCATTCTCATTCAGCCCGCTATCTGTAAAGGTCCATAATGCCGCACCCTATATAACAACAACCCTTGCTTACCGCTACCAGCCCCTTTACGGATATCGGTCTGATACAAAGGACATGGTTGCCAGGAGTTCTGCCAGGGATATGACTAATTATATAGTCGAGTCCATGCCGCTGGTGTCGAATGTCGAAGAAGAGAGTAGCGTTGAGGAAAAAGAAGCGTCCGGAAGTGAAGTGATGACCATAAGGTCGCAATTCGGCGAACTTATCGCATTTTACCCTCATCTGAGGAGCGGTAGAGATGGAAAAGTGGAGGTAGTGTACACCACAGGGGACCTTCTCTCGACCTTCCGCGTGCTGGTGATGGGCTATGACAAGTCTCTTAAAACCGGTAATGCGGAGCGCTCACTTATAGTGCGCAAAGAGCTGATGGTTGTACCCAATATTCCTCTCTTTATTCGCGAAGGCGACAAAATCGTCATAAAGAGTAAGGTGGTCAATCTAAGCGAAGAACAACTTAAGGGCAATGGTTACATAAAGTTTTACAACGAAGAGACAGGGGAGGAGTTAATCCTTAAAGATACGGATGTGAAGGCCCTGACTCTTGCAGTCGGCAGTCAGAAGGAGCTCGCCTGGAGCGTAACTCCACCTGAAAATGTGAGTAAACTAGGAGTTGCCATCAGCTTTAAAGCGGGCAATTATAGTGATGGTGAAAAACATATTGTCACCATTCTTCCGAAGGAGATTACCATTACCGAAGCGGCCTCTTTTGTCATAGGCGGCCCTCACGGCCACAAATATTATGAGGATCAGCTTCACAAACGCATCAAGGCACGCAATCCAAGAATAAGACACGTCGAATACTCCACACTTACTGCCGTAAAAGAGGCCCTGCCGGTGGTTTCAAAGCCCGAATCAAACAATGCCATAGAGTGGACAAACGCACTTTACATCAATCAGATGAGGGCAAAAGTGCTGACCATGGATGGTAGGGAGAAGGAAGTGGATGGTGCATTGGTTGAGAGTTTCCGGGAAGAGGCGATAAAAGCGCTTTCCAAACTCCACAATATAGACGGCGGTTTCGCCTGGTTTGACGGAATGCCCTCTTCCGAACGGCTCACATTGTTTTTCCTCGAAAAGATGGCCCAGTTGCGCGATTTCAGTGCGATAGAGTTTAGTGAGGCGGAGAAAAAACTTGTGGAAGGAGCGGTGGGTTACATAGATGAGAGGATCCGTGAAGCCTACAGTCGCGAGAGATATAATTCCTTCAACTCAATCAATCTCTTCTATGTGCGCAGTCACTATTTGGAGCATCAGATGAAGGGAAAGGTTTCGACTGCCTTCAGCAAATTCCTCTCCGATACTGCTGATGGGTGGCAGAAGATTGCCATTTTGAATAAAGCACAACTCGCCCATATACTGCTCAATTGCAAGGAGACCGGTTTTTGGAGCAAAAAATTTGACTCCCGAATTGCCGACCTCAATGCTTCGCTCAAAGATTATGCGGTGGTAAATCCTACAATAGGATGCTATTTCCCCAACGCGGTAATGCCTTTCAGAGGTCTTATGAATAGCGAAATCTACGCTCATGCAAAATTGATGACACTTTTCGCCAGATTGGGAGAAAAGGATATGGTGGATTCGCTGGCATTGTGGATGCTCCTGCAGAAGCACAACCAGGCCTGGGAAAACACGGTCGCTACCACTGACGCCGTGCATGCGCTGGTTTCAAGCGGTGCAAAAGATCTAAAGCTCGGTGCGGTTTATTACACTTATGACACAGTAATCGATGATGTCAAGCCTGCGGCAAATGAGATCGAGGTTAACAGGGAATTTGTTAGGGCCTCCGATTCGAAAGTGATAACGGATGGCGACAAACTCAATGTGGGGGACGAAATTATTGCCAGATATTATATCAAGAATAGCGAAAACCGCAGTTTTGTAAGAATGAAAGCGATGCGTCCAGCCTGTTTCTATCCTTTGGATGAGAGATCATTCTTCTTCACGGGATTTTGGGGAGAATTTTACAAGGAACAGCATGAGTCACTCACAAATTACTATTTTGAGCTGTTGCCCGAAGGAAATCTGACCATCGAAGAACGTTTCTACATCACACAGGAGGGTACTTTCTCAACCTCACTCGTAGAGATTGAGTCGCTCTATGCAAATGAATATAGGGGCCATACGGGCTCGGTAAAGATTACTTCGAAGTAAAGCTGATGTGCTGCGATGCCTTGAGGCGCTTCTGTGCTTCGGTTATCGCGGCCATTTCCGAAGCCTCTATTGCATAATCGCAGAACCGCTCAAATATGTAGCGTATGCTCTGGTCGGTAGGATGCGTCATATTTTCCGCATAAAAGCGGTAATCACGCAATTCATCCATCATAATCTCGTATGCCGGGAAATATTCCACCTGCGGATGGAGCTGCTGAAGTCGGTCTATGGCCAGCAGCAAAATGGACTTACTGAGTTGATTGCCATGTGCAGTATCCTTTAAGTGCCTTATCGGACTTACGGTAAATATCCACTTTTTGTCGGGGTGTGCCTCCACAATTTCGCATAGCAGATCTGTTACTTCTTCGGTTTCCAGACGCTCCTGCGGAATTGTGCCGGATGTATCTTATGGCAATTGGAAACAATTATATCGCGCTGCAAATGTCTGAACACCCATGCAGTTCCGAGAGTCACTACGCAGGTATCGGCAGCAGCAAACCGTGCGCTGTCCCTCTCCAGGCAGGCATTGGCGTTGGCCAGAAACTCCTCCGCACTCTCCCTTGTAAAGGTGCTGTGATGGAAAAATGAGGTGTAGCGGCCGTTATCTATGACGATATCCTCTTCGGCAAATGGGGTACCTGAGGAGAGCCTTTTTATTGAAGAATAGATGGATGCGGGGTTATAGAGCACACCGAAGGGGTTCAGCAATAGATCAAATCCCAGATCCTTCATCATAGAGCCGATCTCGGCTGCAAAGCAGGAGCCGATAAATAAATATTTATTCTTATATCCGAGCCGCTCTTTCAAATGAGCACACCTCTACCGGGGTCTGTAGCTTCATCATAAATTGTTCTTTATTTTGTCAAGGCCGGCGCGGCTTAAAGGCGTATCGCCAAACCGCTCCTTAAATTCTTTTTCATCCATATCCTGCCAATCTTGCGGACTCTTGGATAGTATCTCCTCAGCATTGGTGCGCAATTCTTCCCATCCTTCGGACTCGCGGTCGTAGGGGCAGGCGCGGAGACAGATTTCACAGCCGAAGATTTGACCTTTGTACTCTACAGGTCGCGCTGAATAGAGTTCGTGCGACTCAATGGTGTGGTAGGAGATACATTTGCGCGCATCCAGCCGGAAAGGGGCATAGAGTGCTCCTTCGGGACATGCATCCATACAGCGTCGGCACTCTCCGCAACCATTTGCTATCTTCTCCCTTTGCTCTCCGAGCCAATCCGGTGGAATGTTGCATATAATCACTCCGATCAGTGTACGCAGCCCGTGCTTCGGCGATATAAGGAAATTATTGCGCCCGATAAAACCCAATCCCGCTTCAACTGCCCAGTAGCGCTCCATCACCGGTGCGCTGTCGCTAAAACAACGTCCATTATACTCCAGATTGTGCTTAGCGCATTCTTGCGACAGATGCAGTGAGATCCGCCAGAGCTTCTCCTTTATCACATCGTGGTAATCCTTTCCGAGGGCAAATGCAGCTACGGAGCTTCGGATGCTGCTGTAGGGGGCCAGAAAACAGATCACCGAACGGGCACCCGGAACCAATAGGGAAGGATTCTCCCTTTTATCCATATTGTTTGCAAGATATTTCATATCGGCATTTTCTCCGCGGGAAATATATTCCCTGAAGCGACTATAATCTTCTCCAGTCTCTGCTACCGGAGCAAAACCCCAGTCAATGAACCCCTCTTTATTGGATAATGACGAAATCGAAATTAAAATGCTCATTTTACTGTAAAATCATTATATTTGTATAATAATTTCGTTAAAAATTGATATGAAACGCATACTTGTTGTAGGTGCCGGAGGTCAAATAGGTACCGAACTCGTACCCCACCTCCAGAAAAACTATGGTAAAGATAATGTAATTGCTTCTGATTTGAAAGATGAGATGGTCGAAAAGTTGCGCGGCTTCGTGACTACCGAACAATTTGACGCCCTCGACGAGCAGCGTTTTGCGGAGGTTGTAAAGCAATACAAGATAGATACCATATTCAATCTTGTGGCTATGCTAAGTGCGGCCGGGGAGGCCAGACCTTTGACAGCCTGGCGTCTCAATATGGGAGCCCTGCTCAACTCACTCAATATTGCTAAAGAATGTGAATGCGCGGTATTCACTCCGAGCTCAATAGGAGTATTCGGCGAAAGCACACCTCACAACATGACTCCGCAGGATACTATCATGAGACCCAATACCATTTATGGTGTGTGTAAGGTTGCGGGTGAGTTGCTCAGCGACTACTATTTTACCCGTTTCGGAGTTGATACACGCAGTGTACGTTATCCGGGCATTATCTCTAGCGGAGCGCTGCCCGGCGGCGGTACTACGGATTATGCCGTTGAGGTATTTTACGAAGTTCTGAAAAACGGCCGTTACACCTGCGAGGTGCCGGAAGAGACCTATATGGATATGCTCTATATGCCTGATGCTCTGGATGCAGTTATACAACTTATGGAGGCCGATCCCGACAAATTGATCCACCGCAACAGTTTCAACATCACTTCGATGAGTTTCAATCCCCGCGAACTCTTCGCATCGATATCCAAACGTCTTCCTAATGCCGTTTTCGACTATAATATAGACCCTGTCAAAGCGGCAATTTCCGCTTCATGGCCTGATAAGATGGATGACTCTTGTGCCCGTGCAGAATGGGGTTGGAACCCCAAATGGGATATGGAATCAATGGTTGACGATATGCTTGCCGCCATCGGCAAAAAATTAGGGATTTCGTAAGTAAGCTATAAACTCCTGTTTATAACAAGCTTTTTCTGTTTTAAAAATACCTTTCAAAAATGCTTCTTTATGTATTGGTGGCAGTTCCTTAAATCTTTTCTTTCGAAGTCTGTTTATTTTCTTGAGAGTCATAAAATCATATATGGCGTCCGACGTCATAATAACCTCAACTTCATCACATTGCCCTACAAGTTCAATAGTTTTTGGCTCAAATCCAATGTATATAAATGTTATTATTTTTACAGAATCCGGAATTTCCACTTGAAAAAAACCATCTACATTCGTTTCCCCAACTTTAACTGTGTCATTAATCATAATTGATACGCATGGCCAAGTTTCCAAACTCTCATCAATTACCCCTCCTTTAATAGTTTTATTCTGTGAGTAAAGAGTAAATATTGAAACACTAAGCACAATAGAGATTATAAGTGATTTTTTCATTTGCTATTTGTTTTGAAAAATGAAAAAGGAAAACCCCACAAGTGCGGGACTTGTAAGATTAAGGTGTAATATCACTTCTCAAAAAAGGGATAGGATAAATGACTTTAACTGTTTCGCCTCTGTGTGATGCAGGAATAAAATCATATTGACAGATTATTTTAGTAACTCTTATCGCTTCATTATCCAAATCAGTATCATTTGAACTTTTTACAATTCCTTTAAATAAGGCTTTACCTTTTTCATCTACGACAATATTAACCACTAATGGAACTTTGCCAAAACTGCCCTCTTTGTGTTTTTTGAAGTTTGAAGATATTATCTGCCTTAAAGAATCCTCGCCGAAAACAAACTTTGGCTCATTCTCAACCTTCGTATGATTGATAAACTTCGTTTCTTATGGTTTGCGAAACTGTAAAGTGTTTTCAGCCAAACTTTGTATATCTGATATGTCCTTATTCTGTATAGTTTTGTATGTCCTCATTTTATTGAAAGACTTGTCTTTATAAAAGACTATTTGCCAAATATTAGGGTCATACTCTATATAATTATCCTTACAGCGTTCCTGTTTTTTGATTTTCTCATTTACAGAATAAAACATAGAACTTTCGTCGCCAAATATTCTTACTAAATGTCCTAAATATACTGTTTTACCTATAAAGTCTTCTCTGCAAAATTTATATTCTTTGCAGTTGTTGGCAAAAACAGAGAGATAATAATAGGAAGTATCTGTAACAGCAGTAACTATTATTTCATCTTTTCTATTTTTTGCGTTAACGTTTACAGCATCATTGATATACAAGGAAATTAAATCCTTTGTCAAATCTGTTAGTGTTACATTGTTATCGCCTTTTTTTGCCTGACAGGATATAAGACAACAAGCTACTAACATAATATTGAAAATTATTCTTTCTTTCATGTAAACAACTGATTACGGCAGTGGTAAACCAACGCCAGGATAGCGTCTTATAGGGACAACAGGTGTTCTTTTAGCAGAAGAAGGAACAACCAATCCCCAAGACATAGACCCTATAATACTTGCATTATCATACATAACCAAAGCATTGTTTTTTGGTTGATATACAAAACGTTCAACATTAGGCAAAATATTGGCTGCAAATTTATCGCCACGGGTAGCACCTTTTTCAAATCCTGACGGTTGCGAGTTGTCGGGGTGGTTATGTAGAATAGAGGTAACGGTTTGCCCTTTATCACTCAACTTTTGGGCTGTTTTACTTGCTTCAACCGAACCTTCTTTATGATTAGTCATTACAAGAGAACCATTGTCTTTTGTATTTATCAAACCGAATTCTATTTTAGTATTATCGGCAAAAAACTTAAACAAATCTGCTCCTGCTGCCTCCCTTGTAACAGAAAAACTTGTAGCATTCCCACTAAACCAACCTGCTTTTTTTGTATTTGTTACAGTCCCATAGTCAAAAGAAACGGATTTGTAGTTTTTGTTACCGTCTGCATCGGTTGTAAATGTACGTTGGTAATTGCCATCTGCGTCTTTGGATACCATATAAAAAGCATCTTGGGTTTTATCCTTGATACGATTAACTACTTCGCCTTGTCCATTTATTTCCCAAACATCTCTCCCATCCGAGTCGATGTACATTACCGGATTCGTTGCACAATACACATACCCACTCAGTCCGTAATATTTCTCCGCCATCGGGTCGGGTACGGTCCACCTTGCTATGCGTGGGTCGTAGTGGCGTGCGCCGTAGTCGAGGGTGCCGAGATATGTGGTGCCTAAGGTGTAGTTCTCAAGTTCCTTGCCATTGAAGAGGTAGCGGTTTGTCGCCACATTATTGTCTGCAAATGCCAGACCGAACGTATAATAGTCGGTTGTCTGTACTACCGTGTCCCTTGAATCCACCACCGATCTGACATTGCCGAGATGGTCGGTGATGTTGAATTGCGGCATAAACGTACCGGAATTGTTTGTCATCTGTCCTACCGGGGTCAGGATATAATCCACACCGAGATTGGCATCATAGACGAATTCTCCGCAATAGGTGCTGCTAAGCTTCATAACGATTTGACACTTAAAACAATATGAGAATAAAGTTAAGTATTAATTTTTATCCCAGCAAAAATTTTTATAAGGTGGCAATGAAATGAGCTTACGGTTTTCGGGGTTTTGTATAGCTCCAATGGGCACAAGCTAAGTGCATATTTTTTTGATGCAAAAGAAGTAGTACATTTGTGCGCTTTCTTAAGTCAAACATAATTAGACCATAAAACTAACGATGAACTGGCTGACTGAATTAATAACGGGGACGGGGATTGCTCACTCCATACTCTTACTTTCGGTTGTAATTGCCATCGGGCTTTCACTGGGAAAAGTAAAGATTTTCGGAATCTCTCTGGGAACAACCTGGATTCTGTTTTTCGGGATATTCCTTGGACATTTCGGGTTGCAAATCAATCCGGAAGTGCTGCATTTCATGAAGGAGTTCGGACTTATCCTATTTATTTACTCCATCGGTATGCAGGTTGGTCCTAGTTTTTTCTCCTCTTTCAAAAAAGGGGGACTTACTCTGAATTTGCTCGCCACCGGAGTTGTCTTTTTGGGTGTAATAACCGCTTATGTAATTCACTTGATAACGGATACTCCCATTGCCACAATGGTGGGAATCCTGTCGGGAGCGGTAACCAATACTCCGGGAATGGGAGCGGCACAACAGACCTTTACCGATATTACCGGAGCAGCAGACCCTACGATTGCGACCGCTTATGCTGTTGCATACCCTCTTGGAGTAGTAGGAATTATATTGACTTTAGTGCTGTTCAGATATATTTTCAAAATCAATCCTGAAAAAGAGAAAGCCAATCTGGATTCGCAGAGCGAAACAAAATTAACCGAAGCGAATATGTTTTCGCTCGTCGTGAAAAATCCCGCGATAGTGAATAAGCCGCTTCATGAAATCAAAAAGCTGATTGAGAAGGAATTTGTCATTTCCCGTGTTCTACACGTGAAAAGCGGAGAGCTGGTTGTGCCAAAAACCGATACTGTTCTTGAAGAAAACGACAAAGTGCTGGTTGTCTCCAATCTGCAAAACATCGATCAGATTGAAGCACTGATCGGACAACGCATTGATATGGATAGGACACAATGGAACAAGCTCGACTCGCAATTGGTTTCCCGCAGAATTGCTATCACAAAATCGGGCATTAACGGAAAATCCATAGGACAATTAAAACTCAGAAATCTATTCGGCATCAACATTACTCGTGTAAATCGTGCAGGAGTGGACCTAATCGCCGAACCGGGATTGAAGTTGCAACTCGGCGACAGGGTTACGGTAGTCGGCTCCGAAGCCTCAATAGCGGAAGTGGAAAAATTCCTCGGCAACTCCCTTAAGCGACTCAGAGAGCCGAACCTTATTGCCATCTTTATCGGCATCTCTCTCGGTGTCCTTTTGGGAAGTATTCCCTTTACAATTCCCGGAATACCGCAACCGGTTAAATTGGGATTGGCAGGCGGTCCGCTCATCGTCTCTATACTTATCAGCAAATTCGGCCCGAAATATAAGCTCGTGACATATACAACCATGAGTGCCAATCTGATGCTGCGTGAAATAGGCATAGCAATTTTTCTGGCATGCGTAGGAATAGGTGCGGGTGAAGGCTTCGTGGAGACCATTATAACCGGCGGCTATAAATGGATCGGTTACGGAGCTATTATTACCGTTCTTCCGCTCTTAATTATCGGCACTATAGGAAGAAAAGTCTATAAGATCAACTATTTTGTCCTGATGGGAATGATTTCGGGAAGTATGACCGACCCTCCCGCTCTCGCATTTGCAAATTCCACAGCCGGCAACGACGTTCCCGCAGTAAGCTACGCCACAGTCTATCCACTCACAATGTTTTTGCGTGTCATAACCGCGCAGTTGTTGATTTTGATGTTTTTGTAGTTTCGGGGTAAGCTGTATCAAAAGCGGACTTTCACCAAAACGCACAACCCATTGAGCAATTTTTTAAAATTCTGCTTGTTTTGTTGTGCGATTTCGGGGTTTTTATCTAACTTTGAAAGTGTTGTTGCAGACCTGACTTGTGAGATTATTGTTCTCTTGGCACTTTAACTCAAAATATATGAAACACTTACTTATTGCTTCACAACTCATCTTGGTCATTTCGTTCGTATTGGTTCTATTCGATGTAATAACCAATAAGTACATTATTAGTGCACTCTTCTTGGTTCAAGCTATCTTTTTACTGTCTATGTACTTTACGAACAAAAAGAAAGAGCGCAAACAATAATCAGATCGGAAAAAGATGCTTTTCCATTGACTAATAATCTTGCCCTTGTCGTTTGAACTCTTCTGCTATTTCCATTTTTAGTTCATGCTCTTTAGAGCCCGGAGCAAACCGCCATTCCTCCAATAGTTCTATCGGGTAATGAGGTTTATCGAAGTTGATTTTGGTCTTGTCAAAAATATCATAGAAATACGAAGATGATTATGAGGATTCTATTTTTCATTGTTTATCCTTCCGTTTTTCAAAAAACAATTTATGCTCTTTCATTAATAAGATATGGTGTCAGCGCGAGGTCTTAAATACCACCTGTGTATTCGGTATTGGTAAGCAACCATTTTTGCTGCAAGAGTATTCATAAGTAAAAACAGACCAATCGCTCATACTAATTTCAAAATCACTTTTCTTAATAAGTTTAACTCTCCTACTGCCAATGCCAATAACCAACTGCCTCTCTGTTAATTTTAACCATACAAAACAGGCATCTATTCCTTTTTTTAATTCCTTACGCAACGATTTCGATAGACCATTTAAATTATGCAAACTCAAAAAGGTAACATTCTTAGATACTATCATAAGGAAAATCAGCAGGAAAGCCATCTTTACAAACCCAATAATGACAAGTATCATGCAGAGTGTGATTCCATCTTTACAAAACTGTTTTTCCAAGTAATATAGGAATTGATACTTGAAGTTATCATTTCATTTAACTGATTACCTGCCTCTCCGAGTTGAAATAATTCCTGAATTGGAGCGTCAGCACCCTTTACAAATACTTCCCTTTCCACATAATGGAATCATTCGATACCCTACAACTCATCTTTTATGTAGTATCTTTCAAAAAAGAATCATCTAAAGTGGGGATTTCTATCAAAACCGTATTGGTATTTTCTTTGATTTCAAACTCCTGAAATGGGTCAAATCCAATAACACCATAAAACAGCCCATCTGTAGTATGTAGAAGCACATGTTCGGGAGCAATATAAAATGTTATTGATCTGACATTATTGGTAACATCACATCTCTGCCTCGGGAATAGACAAAATCAAAGGTTTTGAAAGTATCAGTGTATCTGTATTTTAAGATTGCACCTTTGATAAGGAACTTCGGAAAAGATAATTTCTTTATGCTGTCAATGACAGTACTATCCGAATGCTGTGTTATATTTAATCCTTTGAGGGCAATAATGTCCGGTGAGCCAGAGTTGATTTTTATAAAATCAGCATCAACCCACTCGAACGTACATTTTGCCAAGGTGTCATTGGACCGGACAGGGGTGGAAAAATGAGGCTCGATATAAGTCAATTCATTTCCTCTTATTTCTATTTTTGTTCCGAATTCACTGTAATATGTGCCGGATGATCTTGGCCTGACGCACAAAAACCAATAAGGACAAAAAAACAGGATAGTATTCGTATTTTCATTATTCCCCGTTTTTTCATATTAAATTTTTCTAACACACCTCATTTTTATAATCATTATCATCAAAACCACCAGAATAAAGAGAGAGAGCAAATTCGGCAGATCAAAGCCCATAAAACTCTCATGCCTGATCGATACCCGGATTCTTTATCAAAAAGTTGAATAACTCACATAAAGTTGTGCAAAAACCGCCCTGACAATCAATATGCACCAGACTATCCTGCATTCATTTGCTCTATTTCTCCACAAAACAGAACTTGAGCACGCAGGCACATAGGACTACAACATCTACAAGTAACACCGGCCAATCACTAATATGCTTTACTAAAGAAAAAACTATCGCATATATTTTTGCCAAAAAAACATACAAGCAAATGAGAGATAGCGATATTTTTAATAAAATTTTCATCCTTAGTGACATCTTTTGTCTCTTGCCCAAACAACTCCCCCAAGTAAACTATAAAGGTAATTCAATAATTCCGATTCTGAAAAACCGCTTGTCGGATTATCAACGGAATAATCATTGAAAATCAATGAATTATTTGGCCGATAAAGAAAAACGTTATATATTTGCAGCCCGCAAAAAATGTGCGGTAACTATTTAACTAATTTATTTACACCAAATTAACAACCAATGCCTGGAATAATTGGAAAAAAAATCGGAATGACTTCCGTTTTCAGTGCCGATGGAAAAAATCTTCCATGCACTGTTATCGAGGCTGGTCCGTGTGTTGTTACGCAAATTCGTACAGTTGAAAAAGATGGTTATGCCGCTGTACAACTTGCCTATGACGATATTAAAGAGAAGCACGCCAGCAAGCCCCTGAAGGGCCACTTCGAAAGGCAGGAACCACTCCAAAGCGCAAATTGAAGAGTTCAAGGATTTTGACACCACCAAACTTAAGCTTGGAGACACTATCACCGTTGCAGATCCCCGACCCCGATCCGTCAGAGGGCAAGATTGACTTCGCTGGATGTGTTACCGGAATTTCAAAAGGTAAAGGCTTCCAGCGTAGTTAAGCGCCACGGGTTTCAGGTGCAGGCGACCGAACACACGGTCAGCACAACAGATTACGTCACCCCGGTTCGCTGGGTGCCTCTTCTTGGCCTTCGAGAGTTTTCAAAGGCATGAAGATGGCCGGCCGTATGGGCGGTGATCGCGTGAAAGTACTAAACCTTCAGGTAATCAAGATTATCCCTGAGAACAATCTCATTTTAGTTAAGGGCTCTGTACCCGGAGCCAAAGGTTCTTATGTAATTGTGGAGGATTAAGCGTTATGGAATTGAAAGTTTACAAAATTGACGGAACAGAGTCCGGTAAGTCGGTTGTTCTCGATGATTCGATTTTCGCAATCGAACCCAATGATGACGCTATCTATCTTGACGTTAAGCAATATCTTGCCAATCAGCGTCAGGGTACTCACAAGACAAAAGAGCGTTGGGAGGTCTCATACAGCACTAAAAAGCTTGGCAGACAAAAAGGTGGCGGTGGAGCACGCCACGGCAGTATAAAAGCCAACATCTTCGTAGGCGGAGCAACCACTTTTGGTCCCAAGCCCCGTAACTATGGTTTCAAACTCAACAAAAAACTCAAACAACTTGCACGTTTCTCCGCTTTGACCTACAAAGCAAAGGGAAATGCAATAACAATGGTTGAGCCTTTTACCATGGATGCTCCCAAGACCAAAGAGTTTATCAAGATTCTTGACAACCTCAAGGCAAATGGAAGAAAAACCCTTGTGGTGCTTCCCGAAAATTCAAATAATATTTACTTATCGTCCCGCAATCTGCCGGAAGTGAAGGTGATCACCGTAGATGAGATCAACACCTACACTCTGATCAATGCCAACCACCTCGTGATGGTTGACGGAGTTCAGGATATTCTGGCTGAAAGACGCAAATAACAAAAGAACGATGGGACTTTTAATTAAGCCAGTAGTAACTGAAAAGATGACGATTCAAGGCGATAAATTGAATCGATACGCTTTTATCGTTGACCGCGACGCCAACAAGGTGGAGATCAAAAAAGCGGTTGAGGAAATGTATGGTGTTTCAGTAATTGACGTAAACACTGCAAATTACCACGGCAAACGTAAAAGCCGCTATACAACAGCAGGAATGCTGACAGGCCGTACAAATCACTATAAGAAGGCATTTGTGACATTGGCCGGAGATGATAAGATAGACTTCTATAGTAACATTTAAGGCCATGGCAGTACGTAAATTCAAACCGGTAACTCCCGGACAAAGAAATAAGGTGATCAGCGCTTTTGACGATATCACCTGCACAACCCCTGAAAAGTCCCTTCTTAAGCCCATCAAGCGCACGGGTGGACGCAACAACCAGGGTAAGATGACAATGCGCTATATAGGCGGCGGTCACAAGAGAATGTATCGAGTAATCGACTTCCATCGTGACAAAGACCAATATACAGCTACTGTCAAGACTATCGAATACGATCCAAACCGTAGTGCACGCATCGCATTGGTCGTATATGGTGATGGCGAAAAACGCTACATCATCGCTCCAAACGGTATCAAGGTAGGCCAGGTGATCTCTTCCGGTCCCGGCGTAGCCCCTGAAATCGGTAACGCTCTTCCTCTATCGGAAATTCCTCTCGGTACATTGGTACACAACATTGAGCTCCGTCCGGGTCATGGTGCCGCCATGGCACGCAGCGCCGGCACTTTTGCTCAGCTTACGGCACGCGAAGGCGACCATGCAATACTTCGTCTCCCTTCAGGTGAGACACGTATGGTACTGGTAACCTGCCGCGCTACTGTGGGTACTGTGTCCAATCCTGACCACAGCCTGGAGTCTCATGGTAAAGCCGGTCGCAAACGCTGGCTCGGTCGCAGACCCCGCACCCGCGGTGTCGTAATGAATCCCGTGGATCACCCTATGGGTGGTGGTGAAGGCCGCGCATCCGGTGGACACCCCCGTTCACGCAAGGGTGTACCTGCCAAGGGATATAAGACTCGCAATCCCAAGAAGACTACCAATAAGTTCATCATTGAAAGAAGAAGAAAGAGAAAGAAATAACGGAATTAAACTTTAGAAGATTATGAGTCGTTCACTTAGAAAAGGTCCTTATATTCAGGACAGTTTGGAAAAAAGAATACTTGCCATGAATGAAGGCAGTATGAAAAAAGAGGTCATAAAGACCTGGTCAAGGTCCAGTATGATTTCGCCGGACTTTGTGGGACACACTATCGCTGTTCACAACGGAAACAAGTTTGTTCCGGTATATATTACAGAGAATATGGTTGGTCACAAACTCGGAGAATTTGCACCGACACGCACCTTCAAAGGTCACTCGGGTAATCGTTAACATTTAAAAAGAGAAGATTACAATGGGATCTAGAAAAAGAGAGATGGCCGAAAGGCTGAAAGAAATAAAGAAACAGACAGCTATTGCAAAGCTGAATGATATTCCTACTTCGCCTCGTAAGATGCGTCTGGTTGCTGACATTATCAGAGGTGTAGAGGTCAACCGTGCTTTGGATATTCTCAAATATTCGAAGAAAGAGGCATCTATCCGCCTCGAGAAACTCGTACGCAGTGCAATCGCCAACTGGGAGGCCAAAAATGAGGCAGACCGCAAAGAGTTGGAGAATGGCAATGTATATATCAAGAGCATTATGGTGGGACCCGGACGTACGCTAAAACGTATCCGCACAGCCCCTCAAGGCCGTGCAGCTCGTATACGTAAGCGTTCAAACCACGTTACCATCGTGCTTGATACTAAGAAAACCGTTAAACCAGTAACAACTGAGGAGGCATAAAAATGGGACAGAAAACTAACCCTATCAGCAATCGTATAGGCATTATCCGTGGCTGGGACTCCAACTGGTACGGTGACTATGCCAGTAGAATTCTCGAAGATGCAAAGATTCGTGAATATCTGAATACTCGTCTTGCAAAAGCAAGCTTGTCAAAAATCGTTATAGAGCGTACTTTGAAACTCATCACTGTAACCATCCACACCGCTCGTCCGGGTGTTATCATCGGAAAAGGCGGCCAGGAGGTTGACAAGTTGAAGGAAGAGTTGAAGAAAGTTTGCAATAAAGAGGTACAAATCAACATCTTTGAGGTTAAACGTCCTGAGGTTGATGCCAACATAGTTGCCAACAACATCGCCCGTCAGGTTGAAGGACGTGTTTCTTACCGCAGAGCAGTCAAGATGGCTATTGCATCTACAATGCGCGTAGGTGCAGAAGGCATCAAGGTGCTTATCAGCGGCCGTCTCGGCGGCGCTGAAATGGCAAGAAGCGAGCTCTACAAAGAGGGCCGTACTCCTCTCCACACTTTCCGTTCTGA
>JAXGPW010000015.1:0-43708 GCA_040766795.1 Bacteroidales bacterium
GCAAAGAGCTCTTCCCGACAGTGGCAGGATTGAGAAAATCGGGTACCACTCCCATTATAGAGGATATTTGTTTCCCTATAGAAAAACTTGCCGAAGCCACAGTAAAACTTAGAGAGATTTTTGAGCGTAATGGCTATGCCGACGCTGTAATATTTGGCCATGCCATGGATGGCAATCTCCACTTCGTATTCAACCAAAATTTTTCAAAGGATGAAGAGGTAGAAAAGTATCGCCTCTTTATGAACGATATTACCGACATGGTAGTATCACAATATGACGGATCACTCAAGGCCGAACATGGTACCGGACGCAATATGGCTCCCTTTATGGAAAAGGAATGGGGACAAGAAGCTTATAGTCTGATGAAAGAGGTCAAGGAGATCTTTGATCCCAAAGGCATTCTAAATCCCGGAGTCATCATAAATTCCGATCCCAAGGCCCATATCAGCAATCTCAAGCCCAGTCCCACGACACGAGAGGTGGTAGACAAATGCATGGAGTGTGGTTTCTGCGAAGGCCACTGTGTCTCAGAAGGATTGACACTCTCGCCACGCCAGAGGGTTGCCGTCTTCCGTGAGATCGAACATCTCAAGAGAACGGGAGAAGAACCCCACCGTGCAGCTGAAATGCAGAAACTCTTCCGTTATGCAGGAGAACAGACCTGCGCTACAGACTCTCTTTGCCACCTTAATTGTCCTGTAAAAGCCGACACCGGTAAACTCATAAAGGAGATAAGACACGAAACCCATTCACCCAAAGGAGAAAAAAGAGCGGTGATGCTTGCAGGAAATATGGATAAGCTTACCTCACTTTTGCGTGGCGGACTGAAGTTGCTCCATGGTATACGACTTATATTTGGCAAAAAGCTCTTTGGAGCTCTTGCAAGGGGAGTCAGAGCCATTACCTTCAAATTGATTCCGTTGTGGAATGAACATATGCCTACAGGTGCAAGTAAGATTAAAAGGAGAACTTTGCCCGAAAAGGAGCTCAAAGTGGTCTATTTCCCCTCATGTATTACCAGAAGCATGGGTACATCGCAGAGTTATAGCAAGGAGAAAGAGATTACCCGCATGACTGAAGCTCTGCTCACCGCTGCAGGATACCAGATTATATATCCCGAAAACATGAACAACCTTTGCTGCGGAATGCTCTTCTCAAGCAAGGGTTATGTAGAAGCAGGTAAAAAGGCCTCAGACGAGCTTAAGGCTGCTCTTATTAAAGCCTCCGAAAATGGGAAATATCCCGTTTTGTGTGACATGAGTCCCTGCCTCTATACTATGCGCACAAATATGGAGGGTGAGCTTAAACTATATGAGCCGGCAGAATTTATAGACAAATATCTGCTTGACCGTCTCAAACTGAAACCAGTCAATGAAAAGGTAGCGATTTTTGCAGTATGTTCAGCAAAGCAGATGGAAGTGGAGTCCAATCTGGAGAATGTGGCCCGAAGATGTGCCCGTGAGGTGGTGATTGTGGACTCCAATTGCTGTGGGTTTGCAGGTGACAGAGGATTTTTCTTCCCTGAACTCAATCAGCACGGATTGCGAGACCTGGAAAAACAGAGTGAAGGTTGCAGTCACGGCTACGCTACCAGCCGCACTTGTGAAATAGGTCTTTCGCGTCATAGTGGCATAGAATTCAAATCAATTATTTATCTTGCGGCACAAGCTGCAGGTATAGATACAAGTAAATAAAATATAAGAATATGTTCGGCAGTCTCTCTGATTATGTAAAGTTTCTGGAATCTGAAGGGGAACTTATCCGCATCAAGGAATTTGTGGATCCCGTTTTGGAGATTGCTGAAGTGACAGACCGCGTCAGCAAAATGCCGGGTGGCGGTAAGGCTCTACTCTTTGAAAATACAGGCACCAGATATCCTGTTCTGACCAATATGATGGGCTCGGAGAAGCGGATGCTCTACACTCTCGGAGCTGCTTCATTTGAAGAGATAGAGCAAAGATTTGAAGATATAATCCACCGGGTACTAAAAGAAGAGTATCTGATGGATAAACTCAAGATGCTTCCTACTAAAAAGAGGCCTCCCGATGGCTTCCCGTCAACCACAGAGGATCAGCCCCCTGCCAGGAGGTGGTCAAGTACAATGCAAGGCTTGGCAGCCTTCCCATATTGGGGAAATGCTGGCCGCAAGATGGAGGCAGGTTTATCACTTCCACTCGTGCACACCATCAGCAGTTGCCGGACAGCGCAATGTGACCTTGTACAGAATGCAGGTATTTAATGACAACACCACCGGAATGCACTGGCACAAACACAAAACCGGGGCAAAACATTTTCTGGAGTCCGGTCACAGGCTCCCTGTGGCTGTTTGTCTTGGAGGAGATCAATCTATACCTATTGCGCTACTGCTCCCCTTCCTGATGGGATTGACGAATATCTGCTTGCCGGATTCCTACGGGATAAACCTGTAGAATTGGTGGAGTGTTTTACCCAGAAGCTCAAGGTACCTGCTGATTGCGATTTTGTGATTGAGGGATATGTGCAGAAAAGCGAACCACTGGTTATTGAGGGACCTTTCGGCGACCACACAGGGTTCTATTCGCTTGCGGATTATTATCCGCAATTCCACGTTACCTGCATTTCTCACCGCAAGGATGCTATCTATCCCGCCACAGTTGTAGGGGTACCTCCCCAGGAGGATAAATATATGGCCATGGCCACCGAAAAGATATTTTTGGCTCCCATCAAATTTGTGATTTCTCCGGAAATGAAGACCTATACCTGCCTGAAGAGGGTGTGGGTCACAATTTCGCTATTGTAAAAATAAACAAGAGTTACGATGGTCAGGCCTTTAAGGTAGCCAATGCGTTGTGGGGAGCCGGACAGATGATGTTCAATAAATTCCTGATTGTAGTGGATGACGATATAGATATCCGGGACAAACAATGCACTCAAGAGTCTATAGGCAAGCATTATTTTCCCGAAACCGATACTCTGGTGAGCAAAGGGCAAACGGATATACTCGACCATAGCGGGCCAGGCTGGGATTTGGTGGTAAATTAGCCATTGGCTTTTGACTGCTAAGGAATATAGTCATCAAGAACGGTTGAAATAGGTCTGATAATAAAGGTAACCTTTGATAAAGATGAAGAGCAAGTAATGAGTATCGTAAATTGTGGCTGCTCGGAGCCAACTGTGATGCGAGCGCGACTCTTCCATCCAAAAGGGAGTCCTGCATCTGGTTATACCTCCAAAAGAGAATGAAAGGATTTGACCGCGAGTGGCCCGACATCGTTACCTCCTCTGAAGAAACAAAAGCAACTGTGGATGCCAAATGGGCATTGATTAGTTCTGAGTTTTGAGTTCTGAGTTTTGAGTGTCGGGTTGTGGGGTGCTTGGTGCAGGGCATGTGTTTCGAGGTGTGTTGCAAGGTGCGGAATGTGGAATTCTTTAACAAAACATAGTCAATAGTCAACGACAATCTCCAATAGCCAACAGCTAACGGCTAATAGCCAAAAACCAACAGCCAACGGCCAAAAAGTTAATAGCCAACGGCTATCATCCGCCACCCGCACAACTACATACTACACACTGTGGCCAGATCATATTCGTCAGCGTTTAAAATATTTACCGAAACAAAGTTGCCGACGGGATTTTCCCTTTGAAATAATCATCTATACCGGAGGCTCCGATGAGATTTCACCATCCACCTCCGGAGATTCGCTCATGCTGCGTCCCACATAGACTCCATCTGAGAAAGAATCCACAATCACCTTTTCTTTCGAGCCGATACGCGATCTGTTGTACTCTAAAGATTCCTGCCTGAAGCTCCATCAGACGCTCATAACGCTCCTGTTTGACCTTCCGACTGACACTATCCTTATAGTTTTGCGCACCGAAGAGTCCCCTCCTCTTCCGAATAAGTAAAGGCTCCAAGACGCTCGAATCGACTCTCGCGTACAAAGTCGAGAAGTTCCTCGAACTCCCGTTTACCTTCGCCCGGGTGTACTAAGCATGGTGGTACGCAGTACTACTCCGGGCACCATTTTACGCATCTTTTCAATCAGACTGCGGTTTGGCGGCCATCAATGGAGCGCCTCATCATTTTCAGCACCTTGTCCGAAGAGTGCTGGAGCGGGATATCTATATATTTGCAGATCTTGGGATTCTCCGCCATCAGACGGAGCACGTCTTCTGGGAAGCCCGCCGGATAAGAGTAATGGAGACGGATCCACTCGATACCCTCAATAAGGGGATAATTTCTCGAGGAGAGTGGCAAGTACGCTTTCGGTAGGAAATCAAGCCCATAATAGGTAGTGTCTTGCGCTATCACTATAAGCTCCTTAACCCCCATCTGTGCCAGATTGCGAGCCTCTATCAGCACTTCCCTCTTCCAGGTATCGAGATATGGGGCGCAGATCATCGGTATTGCACAATAAGAGCAGCTACGGTCACACCCTTCGGATATTTTTAGATATGCGTAATGAGAAGGTGTAGTCAAAATCCTTTGCTGCAACAATCCTGAGTTGTATTTTACTCCAAGAGCCGAGAGGAGAGTTTCAAAATCAAAAACTCCGAAAAATCCATCCACTTCGGGAATCATCTCCGCCAGAGTCTCCATATAACGCTGCGAAAGGCAACCAAACACAAATATCTTGCGAGCAAAGCCATGGTTTTTAGCCTCCACCGCCTTAAATATAGTATCTATGGACTCCTCCTTTGCATCTTGGATAAATCCGCAGGTATTGATCACAACGCAATCGGCTCCACCATAAGATCAACGCTTTCCGACACCAAGGGTATAACCCGATGCGGAGGATTGTTTCATAAGATGCTCAGTCAACCCTGTTTTTTGGAGCAACCGAGTGAAATGAATTGCAGCTTTTTCATTGATTGGGACTCTTCGGCAGGAGTCTACTCGGCAGTCACTTCTGCTTCCTGTTCTTTATCCTCTTCCTCTTCTAAAAATTCGAGGGAGGCAAACTTCTGGAGCAGATTATACCATTCAAGTATCTTCTTCATGTGTGTGAAACATAGAAGCGATCCTCGTCATGTTCAGGAAGAACCTCTCTGAAGAAGGCTTTTGATCTTTTTGGGGATCACTCTTGGAACTCATCGCAGGGCCATTATTGAGTTTTTTGGCCATGTCGGTAAATATCACTTTTAGAGAAACATCTTCTGATGTGGTATATACCGAAATATCTGCCAAAGAGGAGACTTTTGCCGACTCCCCGAAAGTTGTCCTCTGTTTGGTCTCTAATGACTCTACTATCACGCCGTTTCTGGCCTGTGAAAGATACAGGAACAATCCGCGCTGTCCCGATACCGATAAAATCTTTTTTAGATCTGTCTTTTCCATATTATTTATAAAACTATTCGATTTTAATTAATTCCCCGCTCTTTCTTGATAGTTTCGTATGCCTCCTGGATCATCTTGAACTTCTCTTCCGCACTCTTCTGGATATCCGGACCAAGTGTGGCCACCTTATCGGGGTGATGCTTCATCGCAAGACGTTTGTAAGCCCTCTTGATCTCCTCTTCGGTAGCATTCTTATCTATCTCGAGTACGGTATAGGCGGAATCTATGTTCTTTTCAAACATAGCGAGGATGGAGTTGGCATTCGCTGAAGAGATGCCCATTGCTGATGCTATACTCCTTAGGACATCGATTTCTGCCTGAAAAACATTACCGTCACTTTGAGCCAGAGCCACCAGATAGTGAAAAAGCTGCATCCTCTGCGAGTAATTCATATACTGGCGGATTTGACCTCCTACTTCATATATATTGATCTCTTTATCCTTAAGTCCCTTGAGGATCTCCATTGCCTCAGGCACAGCCCTATCTCCAAAATTGGAACGGATAAACTCCCTCACGTAGTCGAGCTCGCTTTTGAGATATTTGCCGTCGGCCTTGATGACGGCAGTTGAGAGAACCAGAAGACTTACAATGAAACTGTTGCGCTGGCCAATGTTACGCTCCTTGGCAGAGGAGGCAGTACGGGGATCATAACTCTTATCACTCTTATGTGTTCCCGTATATGGCCGTCCCTTATTGACATCCGACTCAATTAATTTTGAGCCCATATCAGCCATGGAGCCAATCAAAAAGCCGATCAGTCCGCCAATGGGGCCAAAAATCACCCATCCTAGAAAGCCTCCTATCCACTTACCTCTTCCCATCTCTAATTTTTCTTATAATATCCATTACTTTTTCTATAATAGAATCACGATCATTTGTTTCTATGGAGAAGTCTGCCATTTCGAGTCGGCGACTATCACTCCATTGATTGGAAATACGCTGCAATACCCTTTCTCTTGAGACATTGTCACGTGCCATAACACGTTCTACCCTACACTCGAGAGGAGCGTGAACTACCAGAACATAATCTATCAGCGGGAGCAGCAAAGGTTTTTCGAGTAAAATTGCCGACTCCATCAGTACGATATCGCTCTGTTGCTCCTCTTTCCATTTAAGAAAATCTGCCGCAACGGCCGGATGTACAACGGACTCCACTCTTGCAAGCATATCGGGATCTGAAAAAATTTTTGCGGCAAAAGCGGCACGCTGAAGCACGCCATCCTTTACGACATCACCTCCTGCTATGGTATTAATGCTTTCCAATAGCGCTCTATCTCTATCGTAGAGCAGTTTTGTCCTGGAATCGGAGTCATACGAGGGTATATCGAGGGCGTTAAAAACCTTGACGACGTAAGACTTTCCGCTGCCTATCCCGCCTGTACACAATATGACACTGCTCTCCTTCATCTTTCCTGTGTAATTACAGCCTCAATCATTGGTGGATCGAGCGAGTAGGAATATATATCCGCATCACCCCTTTCCAGAGTTGGGATTACCTTGGAACTCCTCTGATTTATGAAGAGATTATAGTCCATATTGAGCGATATTTCGTCAAATATATTATCATTCTTCGCCGTAAAGGGTATTCTTGCGGTAAACTTCACTTTCGAAGGGATCAGGACTATAGAATATCCGGACGGGAGGTTGTTGACCTTAACACTCATCTGACCCGACACTTCTACATATCTATCCACCCTTATGAAGTATCGGACCTCATCACAATCTATACGGACGTCTCGTATGGTTTCAAGGCGAGTTACACCCTGGATAGACTTACCAACATTGGTCAGATTGACAGGAAGTGTGTTTATAGAGCGAATGTTTGCAATATCTTCCGTATTACCGTAAACCAATACCGAGTCGGGAGAAATGACAATATCTCCCACCTTGGTGTATTGCTTCTTATAAACGACGGAAATTAGGGGGTTGATCGGGACCTTACGATGTGACTGCTCGGGAAATGTAAATGTAAGAATACTTGTCTCGATAAAGTCCACTGCAATCTCACCTGAGAGAGCAGCCGAGAGTTTGTCCTTCAGATTGTTCGCTGTTAGGCAGAATCTGTCCGGCAACTCTTTATCGGGAGTAAATAATTCGGGAGGCACCTCCAGTGTTATAAGGGGTACCGACCCTCGGCGGTTGTTGCGGAGAATATAGAAACCGGTAGCCCTTCCTCTTACAAGGAGAATCTCGTCGGCCACCGCTTCCGGCTGATGACCGGTAATATTGGTAACTACCTTTACCTGAAAACGCAGGAAAGCAGAATAGTCATTGGAAAGGTTATGGACAAGCCAGATGAAAAAAGCCAGCAGGAGAGAGAGTATCAGAGATACCCACACTCTCCCCTTCCGCTTTTTTAAAATCTTTGCTGTCACTACCGGACATAATGGCATGTTATTGCTTGGTATCTACGCCGGATCCTTTACAAGAGAGCCCTTTGTCAACGAATATTTTTACATCCTTATCAATCCCCTGATGAGGATTTTGGTTTCTTTAACTTCGTCTACCGTGCCGTAAATACCTTCCACGGTAATAATCTCTATCGCCCTTCTTAAGACTGTTGCGAAACTCGTCAAGTTCTTTCTGTTTTTTCTTCTGTGGACGGATCGCGAGCCACATAACCACGAAGATAAGGGCGAGCATAATTAACATTGTGTAACTACTTCCTACGGGAGCCGCAGCATCTGCCTGCAAATAAAAATGTCAAAACGTTCATATAAAATTGTATTAAAATAAAATATTTTTTCTGTTCACTGCCTTCCTGAGCGTTCCTTCCCCTCTTGATGAAATTCTCCTTCATTGAGTTTTTTAAGGATAATAGAGTCAAGAATACCGTTGACAAATATTCGGCTATTTGGAGTTCCGAATATTTGGAAATTTCCACATATTCATTGATGGTCACCTTTACGGGGATAGTCTCAAATACCACTGCTTCCGTGATGCCCATGATGATAATGGCCTTGTCTGTGGAAACAAGACGATCCACATCCCAGTTGACTATATTCTCGCCAATGAGTGCGGAGTATTCCTGATAGCGCAAGAAAGACTCCTCAAGCAACTGTAATGCGTATTGGATATCCTCTTCTTTTTGTACCGGAGATTTATTCCTTCGTGTAGAACGCATAACTCCTATATTTCGGATAATCTCGTCCAGTACAAATGTTATGTCATCCAGCCAATAAATAGAACGCTCCTCTAAGAGCCCTGCCAACTCCTCGCTATCTTCGAATTCATTGGAAAAAATATCTATAAAAAGGTTGCAGTCGCGCTCAAAAGAGCTCTCCGGCGAAGCCATATACTCTTTGTAGTAATCGCTGGCAGATATGGACCTGAAAATTCTTTTAACCGTATAGTCATAATCGCTCCAGACAAGCCCCCTTTTTTTGCAAAATTTATCCATCTCTTCATCACGGGAGAGCAACTCCACAAAGGAGTTATTCACAAACCTATAATTGGGGTTAGCCTCCTCAGGTGTAGCCTTGTACTTCCTCTTGCCTGCTTCAATCCTCTCCCTGGCCACATTGACCAGCGGCTTGCATATACTTAGAAGAAACCAGTAGAGCTCCCGGGTCTTTTCACAGGAGTAGCGCAATTCTTTCTTCATATTGTCAATGGAGGGAGACTCCTGGGCCATATTGGAAAAAAGAACTTTAAACGCTTTTACACGGAGCAATCTTCTGGTCAGCATTCTTAATTTTCTTAAATATTTTGCAAATATAACCTTTACTATCAAAATAAAAATTTATCTTTGTGAAAGAATTTTAAAAAAATTGATATGTACTACGAAGATTTTGACAACGCAGGACAGAAGGAGCGCCCCGGCGACGATGTTTATTCCAAGCCGGTAAGGGCAGGAAAAAGGACATATTTCTTTGATGTCAAGACCACCAAAGGTAACGACTATTATCTCACTATCACTGAAAGCAAAAGAAGGGTAGAAAAGGATGGAAGGTTTGTTTATGACAAACACAAGATTTTCCTCTATAAGGAAGACTTCGAAAAGTTCTCAGAAGGTCTTCAGGAAGTTGTTGATTTTATCAAGACCAAATGCCCCGTCATTGAGACGCAGAATGAGGCACGCGGAGATGAGTCAGATGAGGAACAGCAGTCCGGCCCTGCCTCTTTCACTGATGTGAATTTCGATGAATTGTAGCATATTTCGAACTATCGCATACAAGCCGGTCTTTGCACCGGCTTGTTTTTTAAATTATAGATGACTATTTTTGAAATTAAATAATAGCGGATGAATAAACTCGCAAAATATATCATTATAGCAGTAACCGTAGCACTGGTGGGATTTCTCGTATGGTTCTTTAGCGAGATAGTCTGGTATCTTCTGATTTCTGCGGTTATATTTCTGATAGGTAAGCCCATTACCACAGTACTGACCTCCTTTTCCATCAAAAGATTCCGCATTCCAAACTGGCTCGCTTCAGCAATCACTCTGCTTGCCATATTCTCTGCGGTAGGACTCGTTCTTTTCTTTCTGACTCCTATCGTAATAAGGATTATTAGTAATGTCGGCCAGCTGGACTTTGAAAGGGTACTTACCAACATCTCCGAACCTTTTATAAAGTTCAATTACAGATTGACCACACTCTTCCCTTCTCTTGGGGAAGATTTCCGAGTGGAGGTCTATATCCTTGACCAGATCAAGGAGAGTACCAGCATAACTTTCTTTACACGTGCATTCTCCTCGATCGCCTCGTTTACGGTAGATCTGGCTATAGGCATCTTTTCAGTGGTCTTCATCTCCTTCTTCTTCCTACAGGAGCGTAACCTCATGGGTAATATGCTTAATGCGATTGTTCCCGATAAATATGAGGACAACATGAAGCGAGCCCTTTCGTCAGCAGAAAACCTCTTGAGACGCTACTTCACCGGTATTTTTATTGAATCCATTCTGATTACCATACTAAATACCCTCGGCCTCTACTTTATCGTAGGGTTTGACTTCGACCTGGCGGTAATGGTGGCCTTTGCCTCCGGTGTGCTCAATGTCATCCCTTATGTCGGCCCGCTGACCGGCGAATTGTTGGGGGTTTTGGCCGGAATTGTCACCCACTACAGCACGCCTGACGCAGGTCCTGTATTGCCCTTTGTGTTGCTGATTTTTGGAGTAATGCTCACTACCCAGCTGATTGACAATTATCTTTTCCAGCCCTTTATCTACTCGAGCAGTGTCAAAGCACACCCGCTGGAGATTTTTATAGTCATACTTGTAGCAGGTTATGTAGGTGGAGTTATAGGTATGCTGGTTGCAATCCCGGCATATACCGTAATAAGAGTCTTTGCCGGAGAATTTTTATCTCATTTTAAAATAGTCCAACGCCTTACCAGCAGTCTGAAACGTGGCGGGGATAATGTCTCCGACGAGGCAAGTTGATGGCGCCTGGCGGCGATGGAGGTTCGAGTCCTCCCGATAATAAAGAAAAGCGCTGATTTTGTCAGCGCTTTTATTCTTTTGTAGCGAGGGAGGACTCGAAAAAGCGGACGCACCCGGAGGGCTATAATCACCCCGTCAGACGAGTCTGACACCCCTCAAGGGGATGGCGCCTGGCGGCGATGGAGGTTCGAGTCCTCCTGATAATAAGAAAGCGCTGATTTTGTCAGCGCTTTATTCTTTGTAGCGGAGGGAGGACTCGAACCTCCGACCTCCGGGTTATGAGCCTGACGAGCTACCAACTGCTCTAATTCGCGGTAATGGGCTGCTGTAAAGATAAGCATTTTTTCAAACATTCAAAAACTTGATTTAACTTATCTAAGATTTCCGGAATCTTGACAAGTTGCTGTTCTCCGGTTGCCAGGTTTTTAAATGTAACCGAATTTTCGGCAATTATTCCTGACACCGTTGCAAAAGTGGATTCCCTTCATCAGCATACTCAAACCGGCTCGCGGAGTTTGAAGTTGTCGGGAGATCCTACAAGCTATTCCGGCGCGGATGAAGTAATGCTGCCACAGGCACGGAAAAAGCCACCTCATCCTCTCCCATATTGGAGAAGAGAACTGCAGAGGCCGAAGCCATTTCGAGGAAAAAGATCCAGCCCCTTGAGCACATCGCAGATGCAGTTTCCGGGCTCCTGCCAGAGATACCAATCCCCGACATGTTGTGCAGCCTGAAATACCGGCAATATCATAGCGGCCGCCACCACAAACGCTGCCAATAGCAAAATCCAGAGCCTTGACTCCCAAAAATATTCCCGTATAGTAGTTGAGTCCGCGGGCAAGCGATAGATCCAACTCCACTCCGGTAGTGACGCCCGCCCCCTCGATTAAGCCGAATAAGGTACGAATCTCTTCTACTCCCTGCATGCCGATATGCGAGGAGGCAAGTATCTGAGCAATACTTTCGATCTTTTCTCTATTGGAACCCTCTAGCAGCAGTACCGGCTTTATGACATCAATAGCCTCACGATCAAGTCCGCGCTCGAGAAGTTCAGCCTCTACCTCTTCCAGACCAATTTTGTCGATCTTATCGATAGCAACAGTAATATCAATCAATTTATCGGGGTGTCCGCAAATCTCCGCAAGACCTGATAGGATCTTTCTGTTGTTGATCTTAATGCAAACATTAACTTTCAGGCGATTGAAAACCATCTCCACTATTTGTACCAACTCCAGTTCATTGAGTAGCGAATCACTACCAATGACATCTACATCGCACTGGTAAAACTCACGGTAACGTCCCTTCTGCGGTCGGTCGGCTCTCCATACCGGCTGGATCTGATACCTCTTGAAAGGGAATGTAAGCTCATTCTGATGCTGAACAACATACCTTGCAAAAGGCACTGTCAGGTCATAACGCAGCCCTTTTTCACATACTTTCAGCGCAATGGCGTTACTGCTCGAATCCTCAGTAAAATCAATTCCGGAAAATGCATCGCCGGAGTTGAGAACTTTAAATAGCAGTTTATCTCCCTCTTCACCATATTTACCGAGAAGCGTGGAGAGATTTTCCATTGCAGGAGTCTCTATGCACTGGTATCCGTACTGTTTGAAAACCTCCTTGATGGTATCGAAAATATAATCTCTGCCTACCATTTCGGAGGGGCCGAAGTCACGTGTTCCTTTTGGAATTGATGGTTTTTTTGCCATATCGGGGGTTATTTTTTCAAATATTCATCTATTGCAGCAGCTGCCTTGCGACCAGCCCCCATAGCGAGGATTACTGTCGCAGCGCCGGTAACGGCATCGCCTCCGGCAAATACGCCCGGACGTCCGGTCGCACCGTGTTCATCAGCCACTATACAACCGTAGCGATCGGTCTCAATGCCGGTAGTGGTATTGGCAATCAGAGGATTGGGGGATGTACCGAGTGCCATGATTACTACATCGGCTTCTATATCAAATTCCGAACCTGCAACAGGTACGGGGCGTCTTCTACCGCTGTCATCTGGCTCTCCAAGCTCCATTTTTATGCATCTGAGACCGGTAACCCAACCCTTTTCATTTCCCAGGATTTCAACCGGATTGGTGAGCATTCTGAAATCTATTCCCTCCTCTTTTGCATGATGCACCTCTTCTACACGTGCAGGAAGTTCCTTTTCCGTACGACGATAGACAATAGTAGTCTCTGCTCCAAGTCTGAGTGCCGTACGTGCAGCATCCATAGCCACATTACCGCCACCGACAACAGCCACTCTGGTTCCCGTGTAGATGGGTGTATCGGACTCACCGGAATAGGCACCCATGAGATTGCTGCGCGTCAGGAATTCATTTGCAGAGAAGACTCCGTTAAGATTTTCACCCGGAATACCCATAAATTTGGGAAGCCCCGCTCCGGAGCCGATAAAAACGGCTTTGAAGTTTTCTTTTTCAAAAAGTTCATCAATGGTGATTGTACGACCTACCACCACATTGGTCTCTATTTTTACTCCAAGTGCACGAACATTATCAATCTCCACCTCTACAACCTCCTCTTTAGGAAGCCTAAACTCAGGAATCCCATACTGGAGGACTCCGCCTGCCTTGTGAAGAACCTCAAAAATGGTCACTTCATAGCCTAGTTTTGCAAGGTCGCTTGCACAGGCGAGACCTGCCGGACCGCTACCTACAATCGCAACCTTAATACCATTTGAAGGGGCTTTTTCAGTAAACCTCACACCATTTTCACGACTCCAGTCGGCCACAAAGCGCTCGAGCTTTCCTATGGCTACGGGTTCGCCCTTAATTCCAAGTATACAGGCCCCTTCACACTGTACCTCCTGAGGGCAGACACGTCCGCAAACTGCGGGGAGACTATTATCCTCCGCAATGATGCGGGCTGCTTCAGTATAGTTGCCGAGTGTGACCTGCTGGATAAACTGCGGAATCTTTATAGATACCGGGCAGTTGGCTACACACCTGGGATTTTTACAGTTTATACAGCGGGATGCTTCAGCTTGCGCCTCCTCCTCATTATATCCATAAGATACTTCATCAAAGTTGGTAGCCCTTACTTTAGGATCTTGTTCCCTAACGGGTATTCTTGTCATTTTCGATTTCATATTCTCTTCCATTATCTGTGCAACCCAATATTACATTTATGATCGGCCTCCACCTCCAGCTCCTTATACATTGACTGACGACGCATAGCCTCATCAAAGTCGACTTGATAGGCATCAAATTCGGGACCATCAACGCAGGCGAAACGAGTCTGACCTCCAACAGTCACACGGCAGGCACCGCACATTCCCGTACCATCCACCATAATGGTGTTTAAACTTACGGTCAAAGGGATATTGTACTTCTTCATTGTCAGGGTAGCAAATTTCATCATAATCATAGGACCGATGGCCACAGCATGGTCATAACTCTTGCCCTCAGCCATGAGCTTATCGATAATATTTGTAACAAGTCCCTTTTCACCTTTTGAACCATCATCGGTACAAATGTAGAGATTGTCGGATACCTCTCCCATCTCTTTTTCAAAAATCAGCAATTCGCTATTTCTGGCACCCATTAGTACATCCACATGGGCTCCTTTGGCATGTAAATATTTTGCCTGCGGATATACGGGAGCCGCACCCAGACCACCCGCCACAAAGAGGAACTTCTTGCCCGCAATCTCCTCATCCGGCCAATGGATAAACTCAGAGGGTTTCCCCAGAGGGCCAACAAAGTCAGTAAAAGAATCACCCTCTTCAAGGTGGCAAATCATACGACTTGAAGCACCTACAGCTTGAGTAACTATAGTTACCGTACTTCTTTATCATAATCACAAATGGAATTCTTTCGCCCTGCTCATGGGTCTCGACTATTAGAAATTGTCCCGGCTGAGCTGAAGCAGCCATTCTGGGAGCCTCGACATCCATCAGACATATTACTGGAGCTTTCAAGAGTTCTTTTTAACGATTTTATACATATATTTATATTAGTTTTTAAATGATTCGAATCTATATCCTTTCTTTTTCATTGTTCTGATAATCTCATCCAAACGCTCATAAAGAGGATCCGAACGCTCTTCACTTATACCCGGATGAATGAGTATGATAGCTCCTCCGAGACCTTTCTCCTTTTCAAAAGCATAAAGTCCCTCGATCAACTGTTGAGAAGGTTTGTAATTCTTCATGCTTGGAACAGTGTAATCGGCAGGTGTGCCGGTACCGGGGGTATAATTGAATGTTTTAAGGCCGTAAGCATTTAGCAGAGCGACATTCTCATTGTAATGCTCATAAGCGGGAATATACCACAATGCATCTTTAGGCTCTATGCCAAAGGCGGCAAGTGCTTCAAAATTGCGGCGAATGTCCGTAATAATGCTACCCGTGGTCATCAAAGTAGCTCGATCGGCACCCCAATCGGCCATCAGCACATGGTTGTCGGAATGACCGCCAACATAGTGCCCCTCGGCAATGATTCGCTCTATGATGGCTTTATGTTCGGGCTTACGAAGGCAATTGCCGGTAAGGAAGAAGCCCGCTTTTATTTTATTCTTTTTGAGGGTATTCAGTATCGATTCGGCACCATTGAACTGCGTATCCGCAGTGAATACAAGGTAGATATCCTTACTCTGAGGGTTGACTCTTACCACCGCCCCATAATTGTCCTTAAGCATTTCCGGCGCACTTTTCAGAGCGTTACCGCGCTTCCTTCAAGCGATGCAAAGTAATATGAGAGACCGGCGGTTCCATCCCATCGTAGGCTCATTGGAGGCATAGTCTCCGATATCATCGTGATAGACTGCAATTCCTTTGTTGAAAATAGCGAACTGATCGGGTTTGGTAAGGGAAAAACCGGCTCTCTCCTCAAAGAGAATGTTATAAATGGGGCCATCTATCAGACTCCGTAAGTATTATCACCATTAACCAACAAGTAGGAGGAATGGGGGTCGGAGGGGAAGTCATAACCCTCTACCGGTGCCTCCGGATAACCGCAAATCATAGTTGTACCCCACGGGTTGCAACCCAAGAGCCAATCTCTGAGCGCCGTCTCCATCTCCCTGAACTGAGTATCACCGGTAGCCTCTTCGTAGAGACGCGCCTGAGTAACGGCAGCGGAAGTAAGATTATTGGAGCACCAGAGATAAGGCACTCCGTGCATAAATGGCTCGTCACCCGCCCTGTCGCGTAAGTATTGCAGTCCCTGCCTCATATATTCGGAAAACTCGGTGCTAACCTTTTTATCATTGCTTGAAGCAAGAAGATAATGGCCAAGATTGATAAAAGGATACCACTGATAGTGGTGGTATTCTTTACCGGGACCACGTCCGCGTTCCATCCAGGGAGAAACCGGCTCCAGTTCGCCCCAATAAGCGGCCTGTTTTTTCCAATATTCCTCTCCGTTTATAGAGTAAATTGTAGCTGCCGCCAACTCAATATCATCCACCCAGGTATCCTCTTCATAGAAATAGGGAGAAACCACACATGCCGTCTGTGTATTGCCGGGAAATTCCAAAGCAAAATCGTATGCATCCTGCACCTTTCCCTCGATTTTTGCCGCAAATTCGGGATAATACTCCTTTATCACATCGGCTCCGAGGCTGAAAGTTGAGGCAAACTTACCCGCAGCAGAGGAGACTCCCGTGGTCCTGTTTACCTTTTTGTGGGCAATCTGAGGTTTTCCCGTCACAAAATAGACAGGTCTGCCCTTACCGGGGCCGTAGCCGTAGTCAACCGTATCACGGTGAGGAAGACGAAAACCGGCATGATCTCTATCATCCGCTATCTGGTAATACATCTCCCTCGGGGCAGGGTTCATCTTGTCCAGCCAGTCCAAACCCCATTTTACCTCATCGAGGATATCAGGAATACCATTGGAACCTTTTCGTCCGCTGGCATCGTATTGATCTTTGAAAACACTCTTATCCTTTGCATACTTATATGCAAAAGCCATCTGATAGATGGTTGTGGAAGAGGTAGTCATATATTGGAGGTAGTCGGTAGCATCATGCCAGCCACCTGTAACATCTATCTTCTGTCCACTCTTTGTGGGATGATATATGATATAGCCATCGTGTTGATGGCAGAGGGTATCATTGTAGGGATTGTCTCCGCAACGCTGCTGACGCATATAGATCAGTAAGTAATCTGCAATACCATCATAGACATCTGCGCCGATGCGGAATACTGGCGATTTGGTCCCATTTGTGGTAATATAATAGGAGCCTTCGGAGGTGACCGGAGAAAAATCGAGTCTGAAGGCACTTTTTAAAGCCCATTTGGAGGCATTGGCCTTAATGCCGCTACTTTTGAAAACAATTTTATCCGTGATGGCATCACGAACGTCAAACTCGGATGAAGCCTCATCCGTGGAAATGAGCACCGCAACCTTTATATCATCGGGCAGATAGCCGACCTGGTTGATACGTACCCAGGATTGAGCTACGGCACTACAAGCCAGAAGCAAAACAATCGCTGATAAGAAGAGTTTTTTCATAAAAAGCAGTATCTGTCAGTGTATAGTTTATAACCTGTAAAGGTACTGCTTTTTTCTTTAATCCTGCAATCTGATCTTCTCAACCACATTTCTCAAAGAATCCACATAGCCCTCCCGTTTGAGCATTTCCTCAATAGAGAAAAAACAGATACCGGCGGAGCCGCCATTTTCGGTGTAGCCGATAAACTCCTCTATCCTATCAGCCGGCACATGACCAACAAATAGACCCGAGCAGAGCACTGCATCGTTGCCTGCTGCACGGAGTGCCTCAACACCCTCTCTGGTAGCGGTTTCTACCCATGCATCTTCCTCAAAATAGAACTTGTGGTATATCATGGGGAATATATAATCATGGTTACGGAAATTTGCCAATCCCTGACGTACCAACTTCCGGATTCGTAAGGAGAAGCAAATACTGCCGACGAAGCCACCTTCCACAAGCCTTTATCTCGGCAGCAACAGCCGATGCCATCTCTGCCATCGATCGTAACGGAATTGCATCCAGCCTTCATCCGAAGAGATCCCCGATATCCAACGGGTCGATACCGCTCTGGCGCCTTGAAGGCGGCCCCACTCATCACAATAGCAGAAATCCCACAACGGGAGACCTTGTCCTGTATAACTCCTCTGGACTCTTGCAATCTATAAGGGAGAATCGCATCAGGATAGTGATAAAATCCATGAATACCTGCGAGACCTCTCCACCTCTGCTATCTCCCTCACCCTCTCCTTTAGATACCTGGCAACTCGACGGTGTGGGCAGAGAAAGGTAGTTTCGTTGTAGAGTTTAATGTCAGCACAGGATTCTCCCTGAGCATTGACCTGATACCACTCGGGATGTGCCTTTCTCAAGCTCAACTCGGCTCTATTGGTAGTCCACATCCGCATGAAGCTCCATATTGTATGGTTCTTTAAGCATATACCATGGCGTTCTCCAGAATGAGAATGGACAGCCTCATCGCGGAATGAGGCGGCTATCCCTAATCACCTCCGGCCTGGCGGCCGTGGCACTCGAGGATAATCGCATCTATCCCTGCGCGGGCAGCTTCGCTGAAATAGTGATCGAGCTGCTCCTCACTCATTGTGGTACTGCCTGCAAGCCAGGCCCATACCTTGAAGTCATCCTTTTTCACATCATTGCAAGATACCAAAAGTATCGATAATGCCATAAGGACAACTATCTTGATGACAGAAGTCTTCATGGCGAAAAGTTATTTTTTAGGCTCTTCTACCACCTTTTCTTCGGCAGTATAGCCTAATTTAACTATTGCTGCGGCAAGTTTCTCCTTGTCGGTCCTGGTAGGGTCATATTTGATGTAGATGGTCTGATTGTCTAGATTGACCTTTAGATCCTTTACACCTTTTTCGTAGGGGATATTGCCCTCAATTTTCTTTGCGCATCCCGCGCAATCAATGTTGCTCACAAAGGTAACTTCAGCATTATTGGCTTGTTTCTTTTTTTCATTCTGAGCACCGGCATTGAAGGAAAATAGTGCCACAAGGGCAAGTACGAGGGTTATTTTTAAAAATTGTTTCATAGTGACTGTTATTTTATTGTTTGATGATTTTTATACTATTCAAAATCAAACCCTATTTCCAGATTGTCAGGCGAAGCCCTGCATAAATCTTCATACCTGAAAGGGGGCCCCAAATGGCGCTGGCATTGAAAGCCTCCGAGAAGGGTTTGTCCGCATTGATAATGGCATTGCGCTGACGATAATTGCCGAGGTTTTCACCGCCCACATATATATCTATACCTCTGAATTTGCGGGTAACCTGAGCGAAGAACATGGGATATATGGGCGAGAAATACTCTCCGTCTATCTCTATTACCTTATCCTGACCGGCCATGAAGTTGGGCAGTTTGGTCTTTCCGTTAAGCTGTGCTGTGAAGTCAAAAGTCCATTTATTCATCGGTGTAGCATACTGAGCATTGAAAACCGCCTTAAAACGGCTTGTAAGAGGCCTTTCAACGAGGCCTTGCCCTCTCAGAGTCACCTTTGCGTCAGTATATCTGAATGTGGCAACAATGTTGAATCTTTCGATAGGATCTACAGAAAAGTCCACCTGATAGGTATTGGTAAAAGATTTCCCGTCAAGATTGTAAACAAGCGCCTGTACCATATCAAACTCCTGATCTACTATTACCTGTTTGAGAAAATCGTTTCTAAAGTAGTCGAAACTTAGATAAGTGTTGTTTTCGTATCCGAAAGGGAGATAGAATGTGATATTGCCACCGTATGTCCAGGCATCCTCAAGCAGATTGCGTTTCTCACTCAACGGATCGTCAAATATTATTATCCTGCCTGTAGAGAAGATTCCAATATTGTCTGCAAATATATTGGCAGTTCTGAATCCCCTGCCTCCGAGAAGTCTGAAGATTATATCGTCTGTAAAGGAATATTTGAGTGTGAATCTGGGGGCAAAAAGGAATCCATGAATATCGTTGTAATCGCCTCTGAGACTTCCCACGAATGTCACCTTATCGTCAAGAGTATAGTTGTATTCACCGTAAAGGCCTACAGACCTCTCCCTGCGACTAAGGTCAATATTATATATAATGGGTTCCGGTGAAGGAACAGGAGTAAATATATATGTCCTGTGATCATTCACATCTTCCTGAAAATCGTCATCCTGACCCGAAAGACCGAACGAGAGACGGTGATTTTCATTTATCTGATTTTGATAAATAACATTTAGGAAGAGGGACTTCTGGGTGCCATCGTAGGTTTTCAATCCATAGTTCGAATCCATATTGTGGTAGTTGAAATCGGCAACAATTGCAATATTCTGGCTATTCCCTTCATTGAGAGGAATCCCCAATTTCAAATAGCCGTTGATGCCTTTATTCTTGATGTGTGAGCCCCAAAATTCGCTTGTCAGGGGGTCGTGCCCTCTTTCAAAACCCATTTGTCCCGCGAGACGGTCATCCATAAGGGCTCTGATACCGAAACGCATTTGGAAACCGCTCGGATCGTAGTAGAGCCATCTATTGGAGAGATTGAATTGGGTAGTCTGAGGTTCATCCCTAAAGCCGTCATCATTGTGGTCACTACCCACAAGCAGCGAAGAGACGTGAGCGGGGATCACTGTACTCCACTTCTCGTTTAATTGGAGGGATGAGACTATATTGCCCTCAGCCATAGCATGGCTGCTACCGAAGAGTTGCAAAAAGAAGGGAACTTCATCTGTAGGTTTGCGATGTTCCATATTGATCTGTCCTGTGATGGCCTCAAGTCCGTTGATAACCGAAGAGGGCCTGGCAATCTGGATGCTCTCCAGCCACTGGCCGGGGACATAGGTAAGACCGAAAGGAGATGCGAGTCCTCTCATCACCGGTCTGTTCTCATCCAGCAGTTGGGTATAGGTACCCGCCATAGGCCGAGAAGTTTTATCTGTCGTGCTCCGGTAATGGCATCCGAGTAACCTACCGTGACGCTGGCGGAGTTTTCAAAGCTCTCTGCAAGGTTGCAACAGGCCATTTTACAGAGACCTGCTGCTGTTATTACTTCAGTTCTTACCGGTTTGATGCGTGAGAGGGTGTTTGTGAGTTGCCTCGAGGTTACTACAGCTTCGTCCACCTCGTTTTCTCCCATCAGGTAAAATTCTCCCGAAGGAATGCCCGGATCCACAATCAAAGTATCTTTGGTGTAACCCACGTAAGTAGCCACCATTGTAGTCCTCACCTCGAGGTTGATGGTAAATTGACCGTTCTCATCGGTCTCTATAAGTTTGGCCTTCTCTATGAGATAGACCTGTGCAAAGGGAAGCGGCTCAGTCTTACCGTCACTTCTCCTGTAAAATATTGATCCCTTGAAATCCTGCGCAAGAATGGTTGTGCAGAAAAGGATGAAAAGTGCTGAAATTATTGCTTTTCTCATTATGTATCTTTTTATTCTGTTTTGAAATGGAAATGGTTGTCGGATTTAATTGCATGGGTACACGGTATGGCGTGGGATCACAAAAGCGACCGCACTACAACACCGGAGAGCTGCAAATCACAACCTCCAAATAGAAAGGGCAGAGAGTGGAAGTCCGACCTTAGGCGGGTTCAAATCCCCGGAAGGGGAAACGATTGTGCTGTAAGAGAGAGCTGTCAAATCATCACAGAGAAGGGAAACTGCAATTGTTTGTGCAGATACTCCCATATCATCATCCTGTAAACGATCCTGTTCGGAAGTGACTGCAAAAACATCCGTGCTGCAACATTCGCTGCTACAGTCTGTATAATGGAATGGATGGGAGTCACACTGAGCATCACAACAGTCGTTATGATCATGAATATGATGGTGAATCGACTCGCAGGAGATATCGCCCATCATAAGGAACAAATCAGCCGTCCCTTCAGTGTGGCATTTATGCACTCCAAAACCTACGAACCCCGTAATATAGAGGATCGTTAAAAGTGAACTAAATAGATATTTTGCCAGTTTTTTCACCGCGACAAAAGTAAAAAATATATGTATCTTTGCAAAATATATTTTAAGTATTAAATCAAAGGTTTCAAATATGAAAGATTTCTTAAAAGTGCTTTTAGCCTCATTTGTAGGCACTATTCTTGCTTTTTTAATATTCGGTTTCATAGGTATCGGGATGCTTGTCGGTCTTGCATCGCTGGGTTCTGCCGAAGAACCGATTATTGCTAAAGAGAGTATCTTGCTTCTGGACTTCAAAGCTCCCGTAACCGAGCAGAAGGGTGATAAGTTTGCGATAAACCCGATTACAGGTGATATAGATATGTCCGGCAGCATACCACTTTATTCTGTAGTAAAAGCAATAGAGGTCGCCGCTGAGGATCCCGGCATAAAGTTTATCTACATGACTCCCGAGAGCCTCAATATGGGAATTTCTCAGATAGAAGAGGTCAGGGATGCCCTCAAAAAATTCCGTTCATCAGGTAAAGCAGTAGTCTCCTACTCCACCGATTTGGGGAATGATAGCTACTACCTCGCTTCTGTTGCAGACAAAGTGATCCTCAATCCCTATGGAGATATATTCATTCTGGGATTGAGTTCGAATATGATATTTTTCAAAGACCTTCTGGATCGCCTCGGTGTGGATGTGCAGCTTATAAAACATGGTAAATATAAAGCTGCGGCCGAGCCCTTTGTCCAAAATGAAATCAGTGCTGAAAATCTTGAACAAAACAAGCGAATGCTTGGCTCTATCTGGAACGGCTGGTGTGAAGAGATTGCGGAGTCCCGGGATTTCACCTCGGAGCAATTCAACTTTTGGATTGACAATCTTGAGTTCAAAGGCGCCACTAGTGCATTTGAAAAGGGCCTTGTGGATGAATTGTGGTACAGCGATCAGGTTGTAGAGTATCTGTGCTCTCTCTTTGGAGTTACCGAATCGAAAGATCTCAAATTTACCCCCATCGGTAAATATGCCGCAGCGCGTGTTAAAACTGATCTTAGAGCCAAGGAGAAGATTGCGGTAGTATATGCTAATGGAGAAATTGTGCTGGAAGGAAGTGACAGATCTATTTCAGCTGTCAAATTCTCTCAAACCCTTGAAAAGATTAGAAAAGACTCCACCATTAAAGCTGTGGTATTGCGAGTAAACTCTCCCGGAGGCGGTGTAACGGCCTCGGAAATGATCCACCGTGAAATATCCCTGCTGAAAGAGGTTAAGCCGGTGATTGCAAGCTATGGAGATTTTGCAGCCTCGGGCGGTTATTGGATTTCAGCCAAAGCCGACAAGATATTTGCCAACAAATCCACCCTTACCGGCTCCATCGGAGTATTCGCGCTTATACCCAACCTCAACAAGACGATGGAAAAAGTCCTGCACATCCATCCGGTAGCCATAACCACCAACAAACACGGTGATGCATTGAGTGGTATGCGTGCCCTCACCTCTACTGAAAAGGAGTATTTGCAGCATATGGTAGATAAAACATATAACAACTTTACCACCCTGGTGGCAACAAGCAGGAATATGAGTGTAGAACAGGTGGATATGATTGCTCAGGGTAGAGTATGGGCCGGTGGCGACGCACTTGAGATTGGGCTTGCCGATATGGAAGGAGGATTGGTTGATGCCATCTCCTACGCAGCTGAAATGGCCTGTCTCTCACAATATCGTCTTGTGGAGTACCCTCAGGTTAAAAATACTCTGGAGAAACTCATGGAATCCCTCTCTAAGACAGGTGCCGATATTGCTACAATAGCCGACCCCTTCGCATATATAGAAAGGAGTTATTCTCGTCTGAAAGAGGCCACAGGCGTTGTTCACTATGCCCGTCTTCCTATAGAATACGATATCAGATAGAGGAAATAACAGAGATTAGACTTTCGTTATCGAAACAATCTGTTTGGTGGCCGCTGTGATTTTCCAGCGGTCATCAATTCTTTTACCCACAATGCAGACAATCTGCTCCGCTCCTTTTTTATCGAGAGTAGTGACAACTATCTGACGCTTCTTTTCCTCTACATCCAGCTTAAGGTCTATAAAAAAGTCACTCAACTTTTTGAAACCCTTCATACCAAAAGGTCTGAAGCGATCTGCGGGCTTCCATCTTCGACATTTCAGAGGAAATTTCAAGCGTCTGCCATCCACATAGAGAGTACCTTCCGGAGCCTTTTTTGGATTAAATCCTGCCGGTTTGGTAAAGACTTTTATGGAGACCTTGAGATCATCATAATCCTGATTTCCGGGATAAACTTTGAGATACCTCCTATCTCTGATAAGGATGTGTGTCGGAGAGAAAAAAGTCTTTCCGCTCTGTCCCTTTAACGCCTCTGCTATCTGCACCAGTTGGGCATCATTGAATCCATAGCCGTCCAGTATCGTAAAGAGCCACCAATTGATGCTCTTTTCCGACTTAAGTGCTTTGATGTCAATTTGCAGCACTCCCCCTTCCGTACGGTCTAGAGTACCTTCTCTGGATTTATGGAGTTCCTCCAGCAGATCCGAAATCTCGGAAAACCTCTCCATGGATGTGCCGATAGTCTGCAAGAAGGAGGGATTGATTATCTCAAAATGGGGAAAAACCTCATTGCGAATCCGATTACGATGGTAATGCGATTCTTTATTTGTGGAATCCTCCCGAAATGGAATGTTGTGCAGAGCCACATAGTTGCTGATATCCTCCCTGGTAACGGAAAGCAGTGGACGGATTATGGGACCGTTTGAGCGTCTGATACCCGAAAGTCCTCGCAGTCCGGTCCCTCTGAGGAGATTGATCATCAAAGTCTCTACACTGTCGTTCAGATTGTGAGAAATAGCGAGGAAGTCCATGGAGTGCTCTTCCATCAGGGAAAAAAACCAACCGTATCTTAGGTCGCGTGCCGCCATCTGAGTGGAGATCGATTGCTCCTGTGCAAATTGTAGAGCATCAACTTTTGTCGTGTAGAAGGGTATTCCCTCTGTTTTACACCACTCGCATACGGCATCCTCATCGTGATCGCTCTCCTCCCCTCTGAGCGAGAAATTGACGTGTGCGATCCTGAATGTACAGGGCACGGTGGTGTGGAGAAAAAGATGGGCCATACACATAGAATCCATTCCACCGCTGACTCCAACGAGGATTGATGGGTTTTCAACGCCGGCTGTAAGGGAGCGCAATTCTATGTCAAAAAGCTCCTGCAAAATCCACTTATTTTTTATTTCCAAAAGTGTACGACAATCCTATGCTAAAAAGTTCCTTGAACTGTACCCCCGGCACTTTGATCGGTTTTCCATTATCATCAAGAATGAGATTGCCCTGCTTGTCTTTTTTGTCGAGAAACTTTATTGCATCATCATAGATAAGGTTGGTCCTAAGAGTTACGGAGAAAAATCTGGTTATTTTCGCATCCGCATTTACATCCCAGAAGACCTTGACGTTCTGAGGCTTATTCAGATAGTCCGAGAAGAGTGTGAGTGAACTGACCACCTTGAAATTTTCAACATCTATCTT
Source organism: Bacteroidales bacterium (assembly GCA_040766795.1). Lineage (GTDB taxonomy): Bacteria > Bacteroidota > Bacteroidia > Bacteroidales > UBA932 > Cacconaster. The sequence goes on from JAXGPW010000015.1 coordinate 25,077, forward strand.
GCCATCCACCTTGATTTGGGCACCGAGTTCAAATCTGCAAAACTGATCTTCCCTATTACCATATTTTGCCCGCAGTTCGGGATTCTTTACCATAACGGTTTTTCCCGTAAGGGGCGAAATATTGATTGAAAAGTTACGGAATGGCTTATAGTCCAGACCAAAACCAAGGGACACATAAGCCGGAGTGAAGAAATCCGATACCAGATTGCCTTTTTCATGGCCCTGGGCAAACTGAGTTCTCAGATTGAAGAGCGCCGATATGTATAAGGTTTCTACTGCCTTGTAACCCACTTTGCTATCCAATATCAAACGATCGTCACTCTTCTTGTAGCCATCTTCAAAAGATTGTATAAAGCCATAGCCCACCTGGAGTTGATTGTCCCAAATAAGTTTTTCCCGCTTATAGTTGGCATTTGCACCGGCAAACGTATTGAGTGAAATGGAGCCGTAACCTCCGGTTGCCCAGTTAGTAAGCGAAAGCTGTGAAAAACCGATCTGTGTGGTAAGACTTTTTGTCCAATATTGGGGCTTGGGGGCCACGACCGTATCTGCCGGAGCGGCAGTTGTATCGGCAGGAGCTACATCTTGTGCAAAGAGCGCTGTACCCAAAGAGAAAAAAAGAATAAGTGCAATTGATCGTTTCATACAATGTTTCATTGTTGCAATGTAGCAAAATTAATAAGCCCTGGCAAAAATCACCCTTTCAGAGGAGGGTTTGCCGGAATAAATGCACTTACCCTCTTCCTTGCAAACGAATGAATCCAAAGGGATGCAACGGATGGTAGCTTTAGTCTCATCCTTGATTTTAGCCTCTGTCTCAGCAGTGCCGTCCCAGTGGCAAAGCAGGAAGCCTCCCTCCTCAATTTTCTCCTTAAACTCCTCCCAGCTATCTACCTTAACGGTATTCTCCTCACGGAAATTAAGTGCTTTAGCGTAAATATTCTCCTGAATTTCCTCCATCAGGAGGTGATGCGTTCTACTAGCCCCTCTTGAGGTACTGATTCCTTGGTGAGGGTATCACGGCGGGCAAGCTCCACAACTCCTGTCAAAGATCACGAGTGGCCGATTACAATGCGTACAGGTACTTTAGTTCCCACTCCGCAAACTTAAATCCGGGACGAAGATTATCCCTGTCATCCACCTTTACGGATAAACCAGCAACTTCAAGTTCTTTGAGCTCATATCCTTTCTTCCGCGAGCTGACCATGTTCTCTTTCGGTCTTGAAAATAGGCACCATCACAACATGGATTGGAGCGAGCTTTCGAGGCAGTATCAAACCGTGATTGTCACTATGAGTCATGATCAGGCTCCCATAAGACGGTAGAGACTCCCCCGCTAGTGGCCCAAACATAATCGAGGCCACCCTCCTTATTTGCACCTGCACGTCAAATGCTTTGGCAAAATTCTGTCCGAGGAAGGAGAAGGCCTGCCTGCAGAGCTTTACCATCCTGCATGAGAGCTTCGATACAAAGAGTATCAACTGCACCGGCGAAGCGCTCCGACGTACTTTTTCTCCTAACAACTACAGGTATTGCCATATACTGCGCGCAAACTGCGCATATAATTCGACTATCATCTGAGTCTCATCTATCGCTTCCCGTTCGGTAGCATGGGCAGTATGCCCCTCCTGCCACAGGAATTCCGCAGTGCGGAGAAAAAGGCGGGTACGCATCTCCCAGCGCACTACATTAGCCCACTGGTTACAGAGTATGGGGAGATCCCTCCAGGATTGTATCCAGTTTTTATATGTGTTCCAGATTATTGTTTCCGATGTGGGACGAACTACAAGTTCCTCTTCGAGCTTTGCAGAAGGATCAACTACGAGACCGGGACCGTCAGGATTTGCCATCAAACGGTGGTGAGTTACAACTGCACACTCTTTTGCAAATCCTTCTACATGTTCAGCTTCCTTACTGAGGAAGGATTTGGGTATGAAGAGAGGGAAGTAAGCATTCACATGGCCTGTCTCTTTGAACATCTTGTCAAGCTGGTTTTGCATCTTTTCCCAGATGGCATATCCGTATGGTTTGATCACCATACAGCCTCTAACTGCTGATGGTTCAGCAAGATCCGCCTTTATCACCAAATTGTTGTACCACGGGAGTAATTCTCTTCCCTATTTGTTACTTCTTTTGCCATTATTTTGTGTATTTGGTATAAAAATTGATATATTTGTAATGAAATGCGACTGCAAAAGTACAAAATTATCTAACACAGGAGGTAAAAATGAAAAACAAAGTGTTCTATCTGTTTCTTATAGCCGTTATGATGGTGATAAGCTCTTGTGGTACCACAAGTTATTATTCTTCCGCATCATTTGATGACGGCATATACTACAGGCCCACACGCGAGTCGAGTGGCCGCAATGGTTGCATCCAATAAAGAGTTGCACGAATCTGTAAAGAAACCGCAATCATATATTCTGGAGGATGAAGAGGGAAATTACTATCTCGTAGATGAGGGAACGTCTTATGCAGAAAGATTGAGAAAATTTGATAGCCCTACCTATACCTTCTATGTTGATTACGGTGTCGGGGCTCTCCCCTTGGTACAATCCATGGTGGGTTCCTTACAGATACCCCTATTTCGGTTATCCCTATCACTCGTGGTACTACGGGTGGAATAGCCCCCGGTATACCGGTTGGTATGATCCATGGTATACAGGCTGGTACGACCTCGGTATTATGGATATGGCGGATACGGCTGGTACTACAATTATTGGAATCCATGGTATTACCATGGATACTATCCGGGGCCGGTCACATCGGCAACTACTATCAGGATGTTGCTTACGGCAAACGCTCTATGAGCAGACGGTTGAGTTACCGCAACACACCGCGCACTACTTCAGGCGGCTCCATGTATACAAGAAGGAGCGAAGGCAGAAGTACCGAAAGCTACAATTCCGGCGGAGTATATACGGGTGCACGCAGCACCACTACGTCGAGCGGTGGCAGCGGTACCATCTACCAACGCAGTTCCGGCAGCACTACCCGCAGTTCGGGCAACGTCAATTCCGGCACGTCACGCTCTTCGCGCAGGTCCGACAATTATAATACCGACAATAGCAGAAGCTCTTCCGGAAGTTATAGCACCGGCACGAGCAGGAGTTCTTCCGGCAGTTACAGTACAGGTAGCAGCAGGAGTTCTTCAGGCATCTATAGCAGTGGTGGCGGATATAGCGGCAGTGGTGGTGGCGGATATAGCGGCAGCAGCAGCGGCAGCAGTGGCAGCAGTGGTGGAGGAGGTACCGGAGGAAGGAGATAATTCAAAAATCAAAATGTGAAAAAACAATGAAAAAGATTACAACTATATTGTTTTCAATCCTGCTCACGGCAGGAGTGAGTGCCCAAACTGCTGGAGAGGCTTTACTATTCTCCCAACAGCACTATGAGGGTACGGCACGTACGCTTGCAATGGGCAATGCCTTTACTGCTCTTGGAGGTGATTTGGGAGCAATCGTCATCAACCCGGCCTCCAGTGCCATTTACAGATACTCGCAAATCACCCTGTCACCTTCCATTATATCGAGCAGTGGTCAAGCCTACTATTTGGGGAACTATTCAGGTGACAGCTTCACAAGAATGGCAATGTCAAATCTGGGGTTTGTCATGGCATTTGATACCGGCAATTACTCGGGACTGCTCAACTATAATTTCGGCATTACCCTCAACCGCACCAACAGTTTCAACTCCATAATGGCAGCCCGCGGCAGGACTGACAAGTCGTCACTTTTGGGCTCCATCGCTGCCGGCCTCTCCGGAGTGCATGTATCGGCTCTTGAGAGCACGGCTTCTTATGATGCTTTCTACAACAACAATCTCTCCTGGCCGGAAGTTCTGGCATGGGAGACATATCTGTTGGCTAATACACCTGATTCCGATTACGACTACATAGGTTCTACGGAAAACATTTACGATGGCAGCATCATTGAAGTGGGAGGTCATCTAGATCAGACTTATTTCCGAAAAATACGCGGCGGTAACAGCGCCTTCTCCTTCAACTTCGGAGGCAATATTTCGGATTTCTTCTTTTTCGGAGCCAATCTCAATCTTCAGAGTCTTAACTATGAGTTGACTGAGACCTACGGCGAAAGTGCTGCAAATCCGAGAGATTTTCAGGATGGATTTGAGTCTATGACTTCCACTTACTGGCAGCGGACCAATGGCTCCGGTGTCAACCTTCAGTTTGGAGCTATCGTCACTCCCTTCCCCGGTTTCCGTCTGGGTGCTACATTTACCACTCCTACCTGGTATGACATGACCGACAACTGGCAGAGAAATATGACATCCTCATTTGTAAACGGCAATTATTATGATGTGGATTCCCCTTTAGGAGCATACAGCTACAAGATTAAAACTCCCATGAGATGGAGTGTCGGAGCTGCATTCACTTTTCTGGACAGGGCTCTTATCAGCGCCGATTATGAGAGCGCCAACTATTCCACTATCCGGATGGCCGATGATACTGGTAGCAAAGAGGTATTCTCTGAGGAGAATAACGAGATTAACAGATACTTCAAAAGGAGTGATATAGTTAGGGTCGGGGCTGAATTGTGGCCTGTAAAAATCATGGCTCTAAGGCTAGGATACAATTATTACAGCTCACCTGACCCTGAGTTTTTTGATGCATGGCATTATATTTCAGGAGGTTTAGGAATTAAATTCAATAATGGCAAGACCACTCTGGATGTAGCATACCGGAGAAGCCTCAACAATTCCGAAAACTTTACTCTTTATAATGACTATAGTGGAATAGAAGCCCCTGAAGGTACATATACCTACAGCAGAGGTAAACTTGTATTTACTTTAGGATTTAAATTCTAAAGAATATAGGAGATGGCGTTGGGGCCCTCATTCGACAGAAGGTCGATGATCGAGAGGTTCCCGATGAAACCAAATCTATCGGAGAAGACCTGAGTCCAGGTCTTCTCCTTTTTATACCTGACCAGTAGATTGTCACCCCGGTACTTTGGCTGTATTATGCTGCGGAAATCCCCTTCGGGATACTCTTTCCGATATTCGGAGGTAAACTCAATCTTTGCTCTTATACCGGTCAGTTCGAGACATTTTTCCAACAAAAGCAGGTTGAGATCAAAAAGAAAACTCTCTTTTCTATCCAGGATAGGAAAGAGGTCGTCGATATAGTACTCGAAAAATGGTGATGAGTTGTAAGCTGAGACGATTGCCCTCTTATGTTGCTGGAGCCAGGGTCTGCCATAATCTATCCTGACGTCACGAATAGGCACCTTTTGATAACTCTCCTTGAGTATCGGTATCGAAAGAGATTCTTTGCCTGCAGCCGAATAGATATTACAACGGTTGCGATAGGACTGCTTCTGGTAGACTTCATGCTGCTCGATAAGTACCTTTCCGCTACCGGCAATAGCAAAAAAATACTCCACCGGAGTGGGAAGTATGCGGAGTTAATACGGATTGGTCAAACCTAATCATCAATGGAACTGCTTGCACCTTTCTTTGACGATGCCCCTTTTTGGAGTTGGATATGAAATCCAAAATTACCCTTTTGACTTCGGTATCCGGGAAGGCCGACCTCACCCTGGAAACAGCATCGGAGATATTCATGTCCGAGTCATATATTACTCTGTAAATCTCACGAATTTCATCAATCTCGTCATGAGTAAATCCCCTACGGCGCAGGCCTACAATATTGATTCCCTCAAAATGGATAGGATTGCGGGCAGCAAGTATATAGGGAGGAACATCCTTCAATACTCCCGTACCACCTCATATCATCACATGGGCTCCGATATGGGAAAATTGGTGGATTAGCGTACCTCCGCCAACTATTGCCCAATCATCCACATCGGTCTCCCCTGCCATTCCCACATAACTCGAGAATATGCAGTTGTTACCTATACGGCAATCGTGTGCAATGTGGACATAGGACATGATAAGGCAGTTATCACCAACAACGGTAGCATATCTGCCGCTGGCAGCAGTACCGCGATTAATGGTAGCACACTCTCTTATTACGGTATTGTTGCCGATTATAACGTGACTCTCCTCCCCCTGAAACTTGAGATCCTGTGGCTCGGCTCCAATTACTGCCCCGGGAAAAACCTTACAGTTTTCACCCATTCTGACGTAATCAAGAATGGTGGCATTGGGGCCTATATGACACCCATCTCCTATTTCGACCTTTCCGGCTATATAGCTGAATGGCCCTATCTCTACATTTTTGCCAATTTTGGCATCCGGATGGATATATGCACCGGGGTATTTATTGTTGTTGATCATGATGATATAATGTTATTTTTTTCAAACATGGATTTAAGAGCGGCAGTATTGATGGCGTGGCCCGGTTTGCGGGCAATCACTCTTGCTTTTAGAGGAAGTCCTGCGAGGGCAAAATCCCCTATTAGGTCAAGGAGTTTGTGGCGAGCGCATTCGTTGTCAAAATGGAGGGTCAGATTGTTGAGATACCCTGCAGGAACCCTTTCAAGGTTTTCAACATTGAAAATGCTCTTTAGACGGCTCAGAGTCTTGTCATCCACTTCGTTTTCCACGATCACTATGGCATTGTCCATATCACCTCCCTTGATAAGGTTGTGATTGAGTAGGAATTCCAATTCGTGAAGAAAGCAGAATGTTCGGCAAGAGGCTATTTCAGAAGCGAAATCATCACCTTCGGTGAATTTAGCTTTCTGCACACCCAATACTTTTGAGCCATAGTCAATCTCCACTTCGACGCTGAACCTCTCAGCGGGAAGCACCTGAAGGAAAGCGCCTGTTTCCGGATCTTCAAATAAAAAGGGTTCGGCAACTTTAAGATATCTTCTCGGTCTATCCTGCACATGCAAACCATCCTTTATCAAGGCCTCGACATAGGGCCTTGCGCTGCCGTCCAGAATTGATAGCTCCATATTGTCTACTTCCACCAGAACATTATCAACCCCAAGCCCGTAAAGCGCTGAAAGCAGATGTTCGATTGTCATTACTTCGACCCCATTTTTGCTCAGGAGTGTACTTCTGGCGGTTCCTGAGACATTACGCCAAGAAGCCTCAACAAGAGCATCCTCACCGAGGTCTATTCTTTTGAATACTATTCCATGATCAGCAGGAGCGGGAAAGAGAGTCATCCTGCAATGACGACCGGTATGCAATCCCTTCCCTTCAAATATGTGACTGTTATTTAATGTCTTCTGATATCCCTTCATTTCTTTGCACTTGCTTTGAACAAGGCATAAGCCCTCATATAATCTCTGTAACTTATGGCCGGATAGCCCATAAGAGCTTCTCCCTCGTTTTTCACATTTCCAATGATGCCGCTCTGAGCAGCGAGGGTTGTCTTGTCAGCGATGGTTACATGGCCGACAATACCACTCTGTCCACCTAAAATACATCCTTTCCCAAGTTTTGTCGAACCGGCAATACCGCTTAGAGCCGCTATAACTGTATTGTCACCAACTTCTACATTGTGTGCAATCTGACAAAGATTGTCAAGCTTAACTCCACGTCTGATTATGGTAGAGCCCATTGTCGACCTGTCAACAGTTGTGCCGGCACCTATCTCCACATCATCCTCTATGATCACATTTCCTGTCTGGGGTATCTTGCGGTATGAGCCATCTTCGCGGGGAGCAAAGCCAAATCCATCGGAACCGATAACCACATTTGCATGAAGGATGACATCTTGTCCGATAACGCTATCACGATAAATACGCACACCCGGATAAATGATGGTATTGTCACCTATTGTTACTCCGTCACCAATATAGACCTGCGGGTAGATGTGACAATTTTTCCCTATCTTAACTTTTTTGCCTATAAAAGTACCACGTCCCACATAAGTACCGCGCCCTATTTTAGATGAAAAGGGGCGACGAACAAAAAAGCGATTTCTCCCGGGACGACTTTTCTTTAGAGTATTAAAAAGGTCAAGAAGAAGTGCTACGGACTCATAGGCATTATCTACCTTTATAAGGGTTGCAGAAATCTCCTGGCGAGGCTCAAAAGAGCTATTTACCAGCAGGATCGAAGCTTGTGTAGTGTAGATATAATGTTCGTATTTGGGATTGGCAAAGAAGCAGATGGTGCCCGGGCGACCCTGCTCAATCCTTGCAGGAGCAGAGACTCTGACCTGCGGATCCCCAACTATCTTTCCCCCCAGGTGTTCGGCTATCTTTTGTGCAGAAATATTCATAGATAATTTAGTTTCATTAATAATCCCCTATATTCATTCATAAAATATGCCAAAAAGATAACAAAATTTTGCCGTTTGATATAGAATTGCTAACTTTGCGCCAGATATAGTGGAAGAGATAGGGGACGTGTAGTCCCCTTATTTTTTAAAAATATCCAAAGGATGATACAAAAGGAGAAGATAGAAAAGATTTTAGAAGAGTATTTCCTGAAAAGGAGCGATCTGTTTTTAGTAGAGATCAAGATTAGCAGGGATAACGATATAGAGATCGTTGTAGAAATTGACCAAGGATTTCTCTCTCTGGAAGAGTGCGTAAATATCAGCCGTTTTGTAGAATCCAAACTTGACAGGGAGGTGGAAGATTTTTCGCTTACAGTAGGTTCTGCAGGTCTTTCAAGGTCTTTTAAAGTACTCCGACAGTATCTCAAAGCAGTCGGTTCAGAGATTGAACTCAAACTTAAAAGCGGGGAATCACTTAAAGGCATGCTGAAAGCGGTATCGGAAGAGGGCATCACTTTCTTAACGAAAGTTTCTGAGAAAGTTGAAGGTCGGAATAAGAAAGTGACCAGGGAGGTGGTAGAAGAGTACGCTTTTGACCGGATAAAATCGGCAAAACCCGTCATTAAGTTTGATGATTATAAAAACAGATAAAATAACAACTATTTAACGATAAAAAATGGAAGGTTTGAACCTAGTCAGCACATTTGCTGAATTCAAAGATCAGAAAAATATAGATAGGGCCACCATGATGGGCGTACTAGAGGAGGTATTCCTCTCACAACTAAAGAAGATGTATAGCGAAAACAGTGACTTCGACATCATCATCAACATCGATAAGGGTGACCTCCAGATTTTCTGGAACAGGGAGGTAGTGGAAGAGGTTACCGACCCCATGACGGAGATCTCTTTCGAGGATGCCAACAAGATTGACGAGTATGACCTCGGAGAGGAGAGTTCTGTGGAAATTAAACTCTCAGACTTTGGCCGCAGGGGAATTCTCAACCTCAGGCAGAGTCTTTCAGGACGAATCATGGACCTTGAGAGGGCCAACCTTTACAACAAGTATCGCACAAAAGTGGGTGATCTCTTCGTAGGAGAGGTCTACCAGGTATGTAAGATAGTGGTTGTACTAAGTGATGATGAAGTTAACGATCTGATTCTTCCAAAAGATGAGCAGATCCCGGGTGATTTCTTTAGAAAAGGTGATACCGTAAGAACCATCATAAAAGAGGTAAGATTCAACGCGAGCAACGCCCCCGTAATCATTCTTTCACGTACGTCTACTGACTTCCTTGCAAGACTTTTCGAGCAGGAGGTTGCAGAAATTTTCGAAGGTCTGATTACCATCAAAAAAATCGTAAGAATACCCGGCGAAAGAGCCAAGGTTGCCGTGGAGTCATACGACGAGCGCATTGACCCTGTTGGAGCCTGCGTAGGCGTAAGAGGTAGCCGTATTCACAGTATAGTACTGAGTTTGCGCAATGAAAATATAGATGTTATACCTGACGAACAACAAATCACTACTATAAGCAGAGCTTAAGTCCTGCAAATCTCTCAATGACATTCAACGAAGAGGCAAAAACAGGTGAATGTCTATCTAAAACCTTCCGAAGTTTCCCTGCAGTAGGCAAGGGTGGCAGCAATATTAACCTTGCAGGTGAACTTGTAGGCTACAAACTTGAGATTTATCATGGCGATGACGGACAAGAGCCGGAAGAAGACGTATTGCTCACTGAATTCAGCGCGACGAAATCGATACCCGGATCATAGAGCAATTACAGAAAATAGATGTGATACAGCCAAAAGCATTTTGGCACTTTCAGTTGAAGATATCGTAAAGAGGGCTGACCTTGAAGAAGAGACTGCAATCGAGGTGCAAAGAATCCTTAGAGCGGAATTTGAAGAGTAGTTTTAACAATTAATATCGGGAGAAATTATATGTCGGATCAGCAACAATACAGAATAAAACAGGTAGCTACGGCCTTTAACATTAGCACAGGTACACTGCTCGAATTCCTTGAAAAGAAAGGACAAGGAAGCGACCTGACTATCACGTCTAAAATTTCGCAGGATGTCTATGACATCGTTGAGAAGGAGTTTGGACATGATAAGGCGATCAAGGAGGAATCGAAGAAGATTGTAAGTAGGGTTAAGGCAATAACTGATATGGATAACCGCAAGGAGCAACAGGAAGAGGAGCAGGCTTTGAAGAGGTCATAATAAAGAGCAATGTTCTGACTGTTTCGGAGAAACAGGTTAAACTCCTGAAACACTTCTTGCTGAACCAATACCTGAGAAAAAGCCGGAACTTCCGGTATAAATGTCATAGGACATATAGACATTGACGAGATACAGCCTAAAACCTGTTCAAAACAGAAACAGGAAAAGGTAGAAGTAGCGAAACAGAAGCCGAAGCTGAGCAAAAGCCGAAACCTGAAAAGGCTCTGTAGCACCATCCGAACCCGAGAAGAAGAAAAAGCCCGAGAAAAGAGTACACCCTTACAAGAAGAGAAAGCCAAAGAGACAAAACAGGTAAAGAGTCATATCCGCAAACTTCCGGGCTTAACGATAGTAGGTTCCATAGATATCTCTCAATTTGAGAAAAAAGAGAAGCCAAAAAGTGAAAAGAGTGAAAAGGGAGAAAAGGAGAGCAGCAAGGTGAGAAGAGGAATAAAGGTAAGAGAGAGCGTATCCAAAACAGCAAAAGAGTGGATGTCACCAAAGCTCATCAGGATCATAAAATCAAAAGGAGCCTCATGTCGGAGGTAAGGGCAAAGTATAGCAAAAAGGATCGCTTCAAATCAGTACGTCCTGAAATTGATGAGGATGAGGTACAAAAGCAGATCAAAGAGACTTATGCCCGCATGACCGAAGGCAAAGGAAAGACCAAGGGGTCAAGACGTCGCCGTGAAAAGAGGGAAATAATTTCCCAGAAGGCACAAGAGGAACAAATACTTCAGGAACTTCCAGCAATATCCTCAAAACCGGAGTTTGTTACAGCCAACGAACTTGCAATCCTGATGAACAATACCCTGTTACAAAAAGGTTATAGAGGCCTGTATGAACCTCGGAATGATGGTTTCCATCAACCAGCGCGGACGCAGAGACACTCGTACTTGTGGCAGAGGAATTCGGATATGAGATAGAGTTTTGACTGTAGAACTACAGGGTGCCATTGAGCAGGAGAGGAAGACAAAGAGGAAGATATGGTTGAGCGTCCGCCCATCGTTACCGTGATGGGACACGTGGACCATGGAAAAACCTCACTACTGGACTATATCCGCAAGGCTAATGTAATTGCCGGAGAGGCAGGTGGCATAACTCAGCACATAGGTGCTTACAACGTACAGCTACCTTCAGGAAGACGAATCACATTCCTCGATACCCTGGGACACGGAGGCTCTTTACTGCGATGCGTGCACGAGGAGCCAAGGTGACCGGCCATCATTATCGTTGCCGTTGACGATGCCATAATGCCCCAAACAGTTGAAGCCATAAGCCATGCGCAAGCAGCGGGCGTACCTATGATTTTTGCAAAAATTGACAAACCGGGTGCAACCTGAAAAATCAAGGAACAACTCGCCAACATGAATATCCTTGTAGAGGATTGGGGTGGAAAATATCAGTGCCAGGAAATTCCGCAAAGAAAAGGTATCAATATCAAGGAACTGCTTGAAAAGGTGCTTCGAGGCAGATCTGCTCGAACTGAAAGCCAATCCCGATAAGCGTGCCGTGGGTAGCGTTATTGAGTCATCACTGACAGGGCGCGGCTATCTTGCCACAGTACTCATCCAGTCGGGTACACTCAGGCCCGGAGATGTTATGCTTGCAGGATCCTACTGCGGACGCGTCAAAGCTATGTTCAATGAACGAGGACAACATATCACAGAGGCGGGTCCCTCGACACCCGTATCGGTACTTGGTCTCAATGGGGCTCCCACTGCAGGAGACATCCTCAATGTTCTCGAGGATGAAAAGGAAGCACGTGAGATTGCCAATAAGAGAGAGCAATTGATACGTATTCAGGGTATCCATACCCAACCTCACATTACTCTCGAGGAGATCGGACGTCGTATCGCGCTGAGCAACTTCAAGGAGCTCAACATCATTGTAAAGGCCGATGTGGATGGATCCGTAGAGGCCCTCGCAGACTCACTCATCAAACTCTCTACAGAGGAGGTTCAGGTAAAGGTTATCCACAAGGCCGTGGGCGCTATTTCTGAAAATGACGTTATGTTGGCTTCGGCATCCAATGCTGTAATTATAGGATTCCAGGTTCGTCCTTCCATGGAAGCACGCAGACTTGCAGAAAGTGAGAGTATTGAGATACGTATCTACTCGGTTATTTACGATGCCATAAATGAGGTTAAGAGCAGTATTGAAGGTATGCTCGCTCCCCTGGAGAAAGAAGAAGTTACTGCCACGGCAGAGGTACGAGAGATTTTCAAGATTTCAAAAGTCGGCACCATTGCAGGTTGTATGGTAAAAGAGGGTAAGTTGACCCGTACTGCCAAAGTTAGAGTAATCCGGGACGGTATTGTGATCTATACAGGCAAACTTGGATCGCTCAAGCGATTTAAGGATGATGTAAAGGAGGTTGCTTCCGGATTTGACTGCGGTCTGAATATAGATGGATTCAACGATGTAAAAATCGGTGATATCATCGAGGCCTACACCATTGTCGAAATCAAGCGCAAGCTCTAATCAGACAGTAGTGAAAGTAGATCCCGGGAGTGCCATACGGCATTTCCGGGATTTTCTTTATTGGAAGGATTGTAGTAGAAACTATCTATTCCGAAGTTGATTGCCCCCACTATATCATTGGGATAATCATCTCCGATCATTATTGTGCGGGCCTTTACTTTTTCATCAATCTCCACACCCTCTCCGCAAAGCGCCTCGAGTGCCTTCTGAAAAATCAGAGAATCCGGTTTATGGACTCCCACCTCTTCCGAAATCATCACGGCACTGAAAAAGTGGTCAATCTTCGAAATACGGAGCTTGCGGTATTGCACCTCTTTGAAACCGTTGGAGACAATTGCCATTTTGCCGCCACGAGCGGCAATGGCTTCAAGCACCTCGCGTGCCCCCGGCATAAGAATATCACCAAGAGCCATAAATTCGAGATAATCCCTGCCCATCTCTTCTGCAGCATCTGCATCATCTATTCCGTAATGTTCTCTTAAAGTTTGGTGGAATCTTTCACGTCTCAGATACTCTTTTGATATCACTCCGGCCTCATATTCATCCCAGAGGCGACGGTTGACCACTTCATATCGCTCCAAAAAGAGTTCCCTATCCCCTATCGGAGGATTCCATTTGTCAAGCAGCATATCCATTGCTGCATCCGTATTCGCATCAAAATCCCAAAGCGTCCTGTCAAGGTCTATAAGAAAATAGTCGTATCTCTCAATTATCATCGGCTACTTGCAGTAATAGTCAATCATTCTTTGAATTGCGGCGTTGCATACCGGGCAGAAACCCTCGGCTGAATTGCTTTTCATACGGCAATCAAGATAGGGTCTGAAAATTCCTTTTGCAGAGTACCCACCCCTTCAAATGCCCCAACAACTCCATTATAAGCCTCTTCGTTAGGTGTAGGGATAGGAGTCCCCCTCGCTCACCATATGGGCCCATTTGGAAGAGAAATCTGCCAGTGTGGTCAGATTGGGTTCCCATGGCTCTACCGACATATCGTACATATCTTCATAAGCAACCTCCGAATCGTAATACTCGTCACCCAGACCGGCAAAACTGTGTCCGAATTCATGTACGAGAACTTCAGCTTCATACTTGTTGTCCGACATGCCCAGTCCATAGTAGTTGTAAATACCCCCACCACCATATTTGTCAGTGTTTACAATCACATAAATTGCATCATAAGGGGCATTGGAAACGAGTTGTGCTACCTTTTTGTGATCTGGGGCAGTAAGATACCTGTCTATGAAAAATGTATAAAAATTGGAGGAGGCAACGGTATTTTTCCAGATATTCTGATGTGGAATATCGGTACCTGAATCCACTGAGATAGATTCTACTGCCCAGACATTGAAATCATTCTTGCGTGATTTGTAAGGTTCGATATCGAAAAGATAACCGGCAAATTTTTCCACATCACGACGATATTTCTCCATCTCATCCGCCCTATAGCCTTCAGCCACAAACACCAGGTCAACTTTGTTTTTGGAAGGACCGTTGTATATAACCTGTACCACTTCGAAATCATTTTCCCTATCACGGTTGATGGAGAAATCCTCAGGGTCAATTTCGAAACTGAAAAGCGGAGACAACTGACCGCTCTTTTTTATTCTCTCGGATATTACCACTCTTACAGCCTTTTTAGGAAAGGGTATCCTCAAAGAGTTGGAAAAGGCTTTATCCACCTTGGAAGCCTCCGGAGTAGTCCTCCATTCAGCAAAGAGCGAGCAAAATCCCTGAGAAAATATCTTTTTACCTGTGGCGGTATAAAGATCAATTGCATACTCCCCATAGTCAAAATCGGGCAACAGGTGCTCTCTGGTACCACTCCACTCCTTCTCGAAATGGAGTCCGTCGAGATAAACGCTCTGAGTAGTCGAGTTGCCGGCAAACATCAGATCTATCCTGAGCCTATCCTGAGTAAAATGGTCATTGTATCTGACCTGCGCACTGCAAGAGTTGGCAAGCAGCACCAGCATCAGCGCTGCAATATTTAAAAAATGTCTCATATCGCTTATCAATTAGATTCCTGTATAATTGTGCGGGGTAATGGCCCTTAGTTCCTTTTTCACCTCCTCAGAGATATCGAGAGTTTCGATAAAATCTGCTATGGATGCAGAGGTTATATGCTCATTGCCGCGGGTTAGCTCCTTAAGTGTTTCATAAGGATTGGGATAAGACTCTCTGCGAAGGATGGTCTGGATGGCCTCTGCCACCACCGCCCAGTTAGCTTCAAGATCTGCTTCTATTGCAGGAGGGTTTAGTATAAGTTTGTCCAGCCCTTTGAGAAGCGATTTTAGCGCAAGCAGCGAGTGTGCTAAAGGAACTCCCACATTGCGCAACACCGTGGAGTCGGTAAGGTCGCGCTGTAGCCTGGATAGTGGAAGTTTGGCTGATAAATGCTCGTAGAAGGCATTGGCCACTCCAAGATTGCCTTCGGCATTCTCGAAATCTATGGGATTGACCTTGTGCGGCATTGCAGAAGAGCCCACCTCTCCCGCTTTTACTTTCTGACGGAAATATTCCATGGAAATATAGGTCCAGAAGTCGCGACAAAGATCGATCAATATGGTATTGATACGTTTCAGATTGTCAAATAAGGTCGCAAGATTGTCGTAATGCTCTACCTGTGTTGTGGGATAAGAGCGTTTCAGGCCTAAAGTATCCTCGACAAAGTGCGATGCGAAGCTATTCCAGTCTATAGAGGGATATGCCACGTAATGGGCATTCATATTGCCTGTAGCCCCGCCAAATTTGGCCGGATATGATAATGCTGCCAATTGAGATCTCTGCTCTGCCAACCTTGCTACAAAGACACCTACCTCTTTACCGAGTCTAGTAGGTGATGCGGGCTGACCGTGTGTGCGGGCCAGCATTGGCACCTTGGCCCACTCCTTCCCCATCTTTTCAAGAAAATTAATAAGATTATCGAGAAGGGGCATATAAAGATCCCTGATACCCTCCATGAGTGAAAGTGGTATGGCACTATTATTTATATCCTGCGAAGTAAGACCGAAGTGGATAAACTCGATATAGTGCCTGAGACCCATTTTTTTGAATTTTTCCTTTATGAAATATTCTACTGCCTTGACGTCATGGTTGGTAATTTTTCTCGGTGGCCTTTATTTCGGAGGCCTCCTTGAGAGTGAATTCCTGATAATTTTTCCGCATCGCGGGAAAAAGAGAAGGGTCCACTCCACTAAGCTGCGGAAGGGGAATTTCGCATAGCGCAATAAAATACTCTATCTCCACCCTTACCCTATAACGTATAAGCGCAAACTCTGAAAAATAGTCAGCAAGCTGCTCAGTCTGAGCGCGGTATCGGCCATCTACCGGCGATATTGACATCAAAGGATCCAGCATACTCCTTTTATTAAATATGAACTACAAATGTACTTATTTATTTCAAAAATTCATAGAGAGTAACGCAACCGCGTGCTGCTGCCACATCGTGTACCCTCAAAATATCGGCCCCTGCCAACAAGGCTTGTAAGTGGAGTGCTGAAACTGCATCCAAAGACTCTTCCGGCGTTATGCCGAGGGGCTGGTATATCATTCTCTTACGCGAGATACCCACAAGTACTTTCCTGCCACACTTCCTGAGCTCAGGTAATCCCTTAAAAAGACGGTAATTGTCCTCTAAACTCTTAGAAAAGCCGAAACCCGGATCAAGAATCCAATCTCTGACACCTTTTGCCACCGCCAGCTCGTCAAACTTCCTGAAATACTCCACAACCTCACCTACCACATCCTCATACTCATATTTATGGTGCATAGTCACACAATCTCCTCTGCGGTGCATTGCTATATATTCCAGGTCAAATTCTGCAACTCTATCCAGCATCTGAGGATCCTCCTCCCCTGCCGAAATATCATTTACAACAAAAGGTCCGGCTGCCTCATATACCCTTTTCACAATCTCTCCCCTGTAGGTATCCACAGAAAATCTTACTCCCGTGAAGCGCGAAGCAAAAAGTTGAACTACCGGCGACAACCGCTCCCACTCCTCGTCCAAAGAGACGGGTGCCATATTGGGACGGGTGGAAACAGCACCGATATCTATGCTGTCTGCACCCTGGCTCAACATCATCTCAACCCTTGCAATAAAGGCATCTTTCTCTTTTGCACGGCTTTGCGCAAAAAATGAGTCGTCATTTACATTGACGATTCCCATAATTTCTACTCTCTGTTTTTCCATAATCCGAAGATATCAATTAACTTTGTGGTACAAAAGACAAAGATAGACATTTATGCTGATAGTACTTGAAGGACTTGATGGAGCCGGTAAATCCACGCAACTAAAGATGGTTTCCAATTATATGGAATCTCGCGGGCACAAAGTCGAATACCTCCATTTCCCCAGATTTGATGCTCCGGTATTCGGGGATCTCATTGCAGGGTTTCTTAGGGGAGATTACGGCACTATAGATGAAGTGCATCCCCAGCTAGTAGCGCTACTCTTTGCTGAGGACCGCAGAGATGCCGCTCCCATGTTGCGCAAATGGCTGGATGAAGGAAGATGTGTGGTGTTGGACAGATATTTCTACTCCAACATAGCCTTCCAGTGCTCCAAGCTCGAATCGGATGAAGAATCTCGCCGCCTTAGAGATTGGATTCTCGATGTTGAACTGGGCCATTTCGCTATTCCTGTACCGGATCTCAACTTGTTCCTCGACGTACCTATCAAGTTTGTCGATTCGAAGCTTAACACCTCTCGCCAGGGTGATGACCGCGCCTACCTTGAGGGCAAAAATGACATTCACGAAGCTGACATCTCATTTCAGGTCAAAGTGAGGGATATATATCTGGAGCAATGTGCTCTGGATAGGAGTTTCAAGAGGATAGATTGTAGTGACATATATGGCAACATGCTTCCGGCAAACGACATTTTTATTAAAATACGAACGGAGATAGAGAGATTGTCATGAAGTTATCCAAAGCCCTGTGCCGGCTTATATTCGGCCTTACATTCATACTTTCAGGTTTTCTCAAGCTTACCGATCCTATTGGTACGGGATTGATCATTCAGGAATACCTCACTGTTTTCTCTATGAAATTTCTGGATTTTGCTTCAATTGGACTGGGTATTGCACTTTCAGCAATAGAGTTTGTTATAGGCATATCCATATTACTGGGACTGAGAATGAGGTTTTTTACCTGGCTGGGGCTTGGTTTCATCTCTTTTTTCACACTGCTCACACTCTATCTGGCACTATTCAACCCGATAACCGATTGCGGGTGTTTCGGCGAAGCGATCCACCTGACCAATTGGGAGACATTCTACAAAAATCTCGTTCTGCTAACCTGTGCGCTGGTGCTGTTTTTCAACCGCAAAAGCTTTATACCAATAGCATACGCCGCTTTCGAGTGGGTAAGCGTAGGACTCTTCTTTGGCATTGCACTTATGATTGCAATTCCGACCTATTACAATATTCCTCAGATAGATTTTACTGTATACAAGATAGGAACCGATCTTGATATGCTTACCGGAGAGTCTCACGCCGAATATGAGACGATATTTCTCTACTCCAAGGATGGCAAACAACAGGAGTTCGACCTCAACGATCTGCCCGATTCCACCTGGACATTTGTCAATTCGAGGACAGAGCTGATTTCAGGTTCACCGGAGCTGGCGCAGGTGGATATTTCACTTAGGGATACAGCCGGAGAGTACCGTACTGAGGTGCTTTTGCAAGAGGGTCCGCTGGTAGCGGGTGTGATTTGGGATCCGGAGGAAATGACGCCGCAAATGTGGTCTAATTTAGTC
>JAXGPW010000016.1:0-38390 GCA_040766795.1 Bacteroidales bacterium
TGCCTATGTTGACGATTACGCGCATCACCCCAATGAATTACGCCATGCCATCAGTTCTTTGAGAGGTATTTTTAAGGGAAGGAGGCTGTGCGGCATATTCCAGCCCCATCTCTATTCTCGTACAAGGGATTTCGTTGATGAATTTGCAGATGCGTTAGGGGGACTGGATGAGCTGATATTACTACATATATATCCTGCCAGGGAGCTTCCGATAGAAGGGGTGACCTCTAAGATTATCTTTGATAAGGTAAAACTTGAAAACAAGATACTCATAGGTAAGGATGAATTGATGGAGACTATCCGTAAAAGAGATTTTGACTGCTTGATAACCTTTGGAGCGGGAGACATTGACAGATTTGTATTGCCCATAGAGGAAGAATTAAAGGCGAGAATAAAGAAATGAGAGTTAAAAAGATATTGCTGGTGGTACTGATATCCCTTCTATTTCTGGGAGTGGTAGTGCCATACTTTTATTTTGTAGCTGAAATGGAGAAAGCGGCCATAGCAGAGACGAGATGCAGCGGTATCAATGTAAATTTTAAAGATTCCCTTAAGGTAAATCTCATCAGCAGAGAAGAGATTATTTCCCTGGTGGAACAGGCAGAGAAGGTGATGGGTACAAACTGTAAAAAAGTGAACCTGAAGCGTATCGAAACTTTGCTGGACAACAGAGGCGAGATATTAAAGTCCGAGGTCTATTTTTCCTCCCCCACTATTCTAAGTATAGATATAGTCCAGAGGAAACCTGTTGTAAGGTTTGAAAATGAGACTGAAGGCTATTATGCGGATGGTAGCGGTTTTCTGTTCCCCTTGCTAAATAGCTACAATGTACCTATTGTTACGGGTGATATACCTCTGCGTCTGGGCAGAGAATATATGGGCATTCCCGAAGGGGAAGAGAGTGAATGGGTAAACGGTATTATTCGCCTGACTGACTATATCAGCAGTAATGAGTACTGGAATAAAAACATTGAGCAGATATATATTGAAAATGGGGATATCTGTATTGTTTCACATGTAAGCCATCATAAAATCATATTCGGCAACTTCCGTAATATAGATGCTAAATTTAAAAAATTGGCGACATTCTATAAAACAATTGCTCCGTCAGAGGGATGGAATACTTATGATGTCGTCAATCTCAAATACAACAAACAGATTATTTGCAAATAAAAAGATATATGAGCAATTTTATTACAGCTATAGACTTCGGATCATCTAAAGTTGCCGTGGCAGTAGGCACCAAGAGTGCCGATGGCATAAAGGTGGTCTCTTTTCACAGTCATCCCCTTCCTAACGGCATAAAAAACGGGGAGATAATAAATGAGGGCAGGGTTATCGAAGCCCTCAAAGCGGCACTTGGTGCTGCATCATCCGATATTGGAGAAGAGATCAATAAGGCCGTGATCAATATAAGCGGAAAAATTCTCTTCCGTAAGGAGATAGAAAGCACAATCATCAGGAATTTAAGCAGCAAATATGTTTCCGCTGAAGAACTGGAAGGTTACCGCCGTGAGCGTTATAAATATTCCGTAGACGAAGGGGATATGATTTATGCAGTCCTCCCTCAGAAATACGATATCGATGATCTGATAGGATACCAACAACATGAAATCATAGGAACCTCGGGAAAGAACCTTAAGGCTTACTACAAAATCTTCTACGGCAAAGCAGCATTGCTCTCCAGATGCAAAAAGGTACTCTCTGCATGTGGTGTAGAGATATCCAAAATCGTACTCTCGCCCATTGCCTCCGCCAGAGCGGTGCTAACTGAAGCGGAGATGGAAAACGGAGTGATGCTGGTGGATATTGGACGAGGACTTACACAGATTGCAGTTGTAAGAAAAGGCATTGTAACCGATGTGCGAATCATCCCCTTTGGAGGAGAGTCAATTACGGTAGATATACAGAACGTAACCTCGATAAGTCCCAAATGGGCCGAATTAATCAAGCTGAAACATGGATGCTGTGTTGAAGAGTTTACTCCCGAGGACAAAAAACTGGTACTACGGGGCAATGACGGCATAAT
The DNA here is from genome assembly GCA_040766795.1 of Bacteroidales bacterium. GTDB lineage: Bacteria > Bacteroidota > Bacteroidia > Bacteroidales > UBA932 > Cacconaster. The sequence continues at coordinate 2,030 of JAXGPW010000016.1, forward strand.
AGAGGATGAAGTGTCCCTTATAGGACTCACCCGCATTATCGAAGCGCGCACCAGTGAAATTCTGGAAGCGATCAAGTATATAAAGGAAGAGAATGAATCGCAAGGAAAACTCTCGGCCGGAGTTGTTATAACCGGCGGTACCTGCTATCTGGAAGGTTTTCTGGACCTTGCAAAGGTTTTTCTGGGCAAAAAAACGCGTCTTGCTGCACCCAGAGGCTGTATAACTATAGATTCGCATGAGAAAGCACAAGATACCTTCTCTTCCACTGTCGTAGGACTTCTTCTGGAGGGTTTTTCCAACATACTCACCTATTCAGAGAATGACAAAGTAAAAGTTAGTGAGATTGAAGCTGAAGCTGATATTAAAGCAGAGACATTCGAAGAAAAAGGGCAAAAGGAATCTGGTGAGCGGAAAGGAGGCGGTAACAAGAGTCAGAAAAGAGGATTGGGAACCCTATTTGAAGGAATTTTTGGTGAAAACAATGACAATTGCTGATTATGGAAGAGATATTAATACCAACCAATTGGCCCAAGGGCTCGAACAACATCCTAAAGGTTATAGGTGTTGGAGGTGGCGGCAGCAATGCCGTACAATATATGTATTCACAACAGATAGAGCAGGTAGATTTTGTGGTATGCAATACCGACAGACAGGCTCTATATGGAAGCACTGTACCTGTAAAACTGCAAATCGGAGGAATTTTAACTAAAGGTCTGGGAGCCGGACAAGATGCTACCATAGGCAGAAAATCGGCACTTGAATCCAGAGAGGCAATCGAAGAACACCTGGGTGAAAATACTCAAATGCTATTTATAGCAGCCGGTATGGGAGGCGGTACAGGCACGGGAGCAGCTCCCGTCATAGCTGAAATCGCCAGGACTAAAGGCATACTGACAGTCGGGGTGGTTACTCTTCCGGCACGTTTTCTCGGCAACGAAGTACTATTCAGAGCTATCGAGGGAGTTAGGGAGCTCTACAGACATGTGGATAGTCTCCTTATCATTGACAATGAAAAACTCTTTGACATATATGCTGATCTGGACATTCTGACACTCCTTCCCAAAGCAGATGAGGTGTTGGCCATTGCAGTCAGAAGCATAGCCGAAATCATCACTGTCCGAGGCAAAATCAATATGGACTTTGCCGACGTCAAGAAAATAATGCAGAACAGCAATGTCTCCTTAATGGGAATAGGCATCGCTTCCGGCAAAGATAGGGTCAGTAAAGCTGTTGAAATGGCGCTCACCTCTCCCCTGCTCAACCAGTTAGACCTGAAAACTGCAAAAAGGGCTCTGGTCAACATCACCACATCCAGCGGGGAACATGTTATACACGGCAGTGAGGTTACGGCTCTTATGGAGTACATTAAGGAGCTCACCAATCCCGAACTCAATTCCAAGATGGGGCTTGTGCAGAATGATGACATGGGAGAGAATATCGGAGTGACTATCATCGCTACCGGATTTGAGATGACGCAATTGCCAATCATCAGCGAAGATGCACTCAAAAATAACAGAATCGAGGTAAAATATGATTTGGCAAATAACAAAAGAGGCGTACCTTTGTGCCCCGATATTGAATCTCAAATCACAAAGAAGGAGATGGTAATAGGTATACCTGCACTCATTACGGATGATCCCCAGACTATCAGCGAACTTGAGTCTGAGCCCGCTTTAACCAGACGGGAAATGATGTTGCAAAAACAGAAACTAAAACAGAGCGATTAATGAAGTTAAGAAGAGTACGCTTCGCGCCGAGTCCTACCGGACCGCTTCACATGGGCGGTGTCAGGACTGCTTTATACAACTATCTGTATGCTAAGCAGGCAGGTGGCAAATTCATATTGAGAATTGAAGATACAGACTCCCAGAGGTTTGTACCAGGCTCCGAAGAGTATGTGATAGAATCGCTCAGCTGGTGCGGCATCATGCCTGACGAAGGTGTGGATAAAGATGGAAAGATAGTGGAAACACCAAGTGCGGAACATCCTTTCGCACCTTACAGACAATCCCAGCGCAAGCATATCTATCGCAAATATGCAGAACAACTGGTAGCCGGTGGAAATGCTTATTACGCATTTGACACCCCGCAAGAACTTGAGGAACTCAGGAAAAAGGCTGAAGCAGATAAGAGCAGTTTCATATACAACCATAGCTCCCGCACATCGCTTAAAAACTCGCTTACCCTTCCTGCTGAAGAAGTAGAACGTCGTCTTGCTGAGGAGAGCGGATGGACCATACGATTCAAAATTCCTGAAAACAGAGTGGTAAAGATGAATGACCTTATAAGGGGCCATATCGAGGTAAACACCTCAACTTTGGATGACAAGGTACTCTGGAAAAGAGCTGATGAACTCCCCACCTACCACCTTGCCAACATTGTTGACGATCATCTCATGGAGATTACAGAGGTTATCCGGGGTGAGGAGTGGCTACCCTCGCTCCCTCTCCACTACTTGCTCTACGAAGCTTTCGGATGGGAAGAGAGCCGGCCACAATTTGCGCACCTGTCACTATTGCTTAAGCCCGACGGCAAAGGAAAACTTAGCAAAAGGGATGGCGACAGATTGGGATTTCCCGTATTCCCGCTGCAGTGGGTCAACAGCGATGGGGAAATTTCTCGTGGCTACCGTGAAGATGGCTATTTCCCGGAGGCATTTGTCAATCTCCTGGCCTTTCTGGGGTGGAATCCCGGTACTGAACAGGAAATTTTTACTCTGGACGAATTGACGGAGGTCTTTTCACTGGAAAGAGTGGTGAAATCCGGCGCAAGATTCAACCCCGATAAAGCTAAATGGTACAATCAGGAATATCTGCGTAGAAAAAGTACTCAGGAACTTGTAAAGGCTTTCAGGGCGGTTGAGGGAGAGCGTCTGGCTGCATTTGACGACAAGTATGTAGGTGCAGCGGTGGAACTCATTAGAGAAAGGGCCTATTTTGTGCATGAGTTCCGGACTCTTTGCGATTTCATTTTTGAAGCACCAAAGGAGTATGACCCTGCAGGAGTAAACAAGTTCTGGAAAGAGGATATCAAAGAGATTATGCTGCAAGTTGCAAAATTTTTAGAGGGTTTGGCACCCTTTGACAAGAGCGAAATAGAGGAAAAACTTCAGAATCTCATTACCACAAGCAGTTGGGGTATGGGTACGGTGATGAATACCCTGCGACTCATACTTGTAGGTAGAAGTTCCGGCCCCGGGGTGGCGGATATCATGGCGATTCTTGGTAAAGAGGTTTTGCAAAGGATTAATAACGCAATAGCCGGTTGGGTTAACGATACTATATAAGAATATGGCAACTATTTGGAATGGCGTCTGACCACGCCGGTTTTGAACTCAGGAGTTCCTTAAACTATATATCAAATCAATGGGATACGATATTATGGTTCGGCACCCATTCTACCGATAGCATGGACTATCCGGACACGGCACATCCCCTTGCAGAAGCTCTGGAATCCGGAAAAGTGGATTGGGGTATAGCCATGTGTGGCTCCGGCAACGGCATTTCAATGACCCTTAACAAGCATCAAGGGGTAAGGGCGGCCACTTGCTGGAATCCCGAACTCGGCGCTCTCTCACGGCAGCACAATGATGCAAATGTCCTTGCGCTTCCTGCCAGATTTATCTCGCATGAGCTTGCCTGGAGATTGTCAGGAGTTTTATAAATTTGAAGGTGGCCGGCATAGACACCAAGGGTGGAGAAAATTGCAGTAAGCAAATAGATATGGCATTTTTCATACTGAAAGGATGCAATATAGAAGATGAATCACTCTCCGGATTTTTGAAGAGCACCTTGCTCCTTCTATAGACGAATATCCGGAAGGCATGGCTGAATTCTGAACAAGCCCTACAGGTGGAGTTCTGCCGATGTGGTAGAGGATTAATTCCAAATCCAGAAACATTTCAAACAGAAAAAAATAAAAAGTAGGCCATGCCGGCACACTTGATCCCGCAACGCTTCCCAATTCTGCTAATCGTATGCATATTAAAGCCACCAAGATAGCTGAAGAACTTCAGTCTCACGAAAAGGAGTATGTTGCCACTATAGAGTTTGGTGCAACTACCCCCTCTTTTGACCTTGAACAGGAAATTGACAACTACTATCCCTTTGAACACATTACCAAAGAGAAGGTTGCCGAAGCGCTAAAGGATTTTATTGGAGAACAACTACAGGTGCCGCCTCTTTTTTCCGCAAAGATTATCGATGGATTGCGTGCTTACGAATATGCTCGTCACAAGAGCAGAGAGGTGAAGCTACGCAAATCCCTAATCAACATCACGGAGATAGAACTGCTCTCGTTCAGGGAGGCCTCCGTAGGGGATTCAAAGTTGGAAGAAAACGAAGAAGAAAGTATCCGGGAGTCATCTCCGGGCGGAAATATTTCTATCATCATTCAAGTGAAAAGAGTGACGGGAGCCGTCCAAGCGCTACAATCAGAGTGCGTTGCAGCAAAGGACTTATATGCGTTCCCTCGCCCGTGACTCGGTTGCGCTCTCGGAAGTGGAGCTATCTGACAGCCCTTCCTCTAGGACCGCCTCAGGATTTTTTCACTAAAGTAATTGACTTTTGAAACTTTTTGGTTTTTTATTCGTATAAAGAGAGTGTTTTTTGTACATTTTCTTAAACAATGAAATTATCGCAATTTTACTTTGAGCTTCCTGAAGAAATGATTGCCAAATATCCGGCAGATTTCCGGGACGAATCACGTCTTATGGTACTTAACAAAGAGACCGGAGAGATTGAGCACAAGATTTTCAAGGATATTATTGATTACTGCAATCCTCACGATCTTTTCGTGTTCAACGACGCCAAGGTCTTCCCTGCACGCCTCTACGGCAACAAGGAAAAAACAGGCGCCGAGATAGAGGTTTTCCTTCTCAGAGAACTCAACAAAGACCAGCGTTTATGGGATGTGCTGAAGGTAGATCCTGCAAGGAAAATACGCATCGGCAACAAGCTCTATTTTGGAAAATGATTTATAGCGGCTGAAAGTCATTGACAACACAACATCCAGAGGCCGTACATTGAGATTCCTCTTTGACGGCACATACGAAAGGAGTTTCAAACGGAACGGCTCTTTTACAGCAGGGAGTTGCCCATTCCAAAATGGATACGCACAAGAGCCGAAGAGTGCGATACCGAACGTTTCCAAACCATCTGCAAAGAAAGAAGGTGCTGTAGCCTGTCCTGCCGCCGGTCTCCATTTCAGCAAGATTCTTTTCAAAAAGATGGAACTCAAGGATGTTGACACCACTTTCCTTACTCTCTATATGAGCAACGCCCATTTCCACAATCCTGTGGATTCGCAGAAGAAGATCTTTCGAAACACAAAATGGACTCCGAGAAGGTGGTCATCTCCGGAAAACAGCGGCTAAGATTAATAAGGCAAAAGCTAATGGCAACAAGGTATTTGCAGTAGGTATTACCACCGTACGCACTCGAAACCTATGTTACCACTCAAAACGAGATCAAAGAGCTGGACACACGGACAAACAGGTTCATATTCCTCCCTACAAATTTTCGATTCCTGACGCGATAGTCACCAACTTCCCATCTCCCCTCATCCACAATGCTGATGAATGCTGCCTTGCTGCATTCGGAGGTTATGATAATGTGATGAATGCCTACAAGGTTGCGATGGAAGAGGGGTACTCGCTTTTAAGTACTTATGGGAATGCGATGCTGATTATCTAAAATTGTCTTTTAAGCACCTCAAATTGAATCATACTCATAATTTAGCAACAAAAAAGCTGTTATGGAGTATGATTTTTATTTATGCAACGGCATTAAGTAAACTTTTTGCCTACAAGCCGGCTGTTGCTCTCCAACTCATAGAAAGGGTCGGCGAGATTGGCGCAATATTTAAACTCAACAAAAAAGGCTCCCCGGTGAGGTACTCCCCGCGATATTAAGAAATAGTTGCGGCTCTTACCGCTGGCACTCCTTGAGTTGGGCTCAGAAAGAGATAGACTGGGCACGCGCTAACGGAGTGCAAACACTCTACATAACCGATCAGCGCTACCCTTATAGGCTGAAAGTGTTATGGTGCCCCTATCCTGCTCTATTATAAGGAAATGCGGACCGTAACGCACGCAGGGTAATCCTCTGCTCAGTAGGCACGCGCAAGGCCTCATACTACGGAAAGAGCAGTTGCAGGAAGGTGATCGAAGAACTCGCCTCAACCGGCAAACCCTTGGTGATAAGCGGGCTAGCATATGGTATAGATGCAACGGCGCATCGCGCAGCAATGGAGTACGGACTTCCTACCATAGGTGTTATGGCCACCGGTATAGACACCATCTATCCCCCGCAGCATAGGGCCCTGGCGGAAGAGATGCTGGAAAAGGGAGGCATAATCACCGATTTCTACCGGGGCAGCCAGAGCATAAAGGTCAATTTCATCAAGAGGAACCGAATCATCGCAGGTATGGCGGATGCCGTACTGCTTGGGGAGTGTTACTCCAAAGGTGGCGGACTTATAACTACCTCCCTTGCATCTTCTTACTCACGCGAAGTATTTGCAATACCCGGACGCATCGGAGACGATTCCTTTGAGGGGTGTAATACCCTAATTGAAAGGGAGAGTGCGAGAATAGTCACCAATCCCGGTACAATCAGCACATCGATGGGATGGAGAGAGAGGAGACTACGTCCAAAAACCTCTGCGGGCGATCTATTCTATGGAATTACGAGCAGTAACTCGCGTGCAATACTCAGTGCACTTAAAGAAAGAGATTTTCTGACGGCAGAAGAAATTGAGGAACGCACAGGCATTTCACTTCGTGAACTCTCTTCCGAACTCCTTCAACTCGAGATCATGGGGAAAATAGTGCAGATTATGGGAAACAAGTATTCTATTGCTTGATTATTTTCCATAACTTTGTAGTTTATGATGGAATTTATAGACACTCACGCACATCTATACGACGATGCATTCAGCGATGATATTCTGCAGGTGATCCAACGGATGGAGGAGGCCGGCGTGGTCCACTGCATACTTCCGGGGATAGACATCTCAGCATACGATGCGATGATTTTGCTCTCCGATAGCCGTCCGGACCTTTTCTCACCCTGCATCGGACTACATCCTACCTCCGTTGGTGAAGATTGGGAGAGGGAACTCGCTTTCGTCAAAGAGCATGCAAGTGAGCGCCGTTTCGCGGCCATCGGAGAAATAGGCATTGACAAATATTGGTCAACCGAATACCTCGGGCAGCAGATGAGGATTTTTGCCGAGCAACTGGAGCTTGCTGCCGAACTTGACCTACCGGTAATCATTCACTTGAGAAATTCCACCGAAGAGATATTCAAAGTATTCTCGGAGGTGAGAGGAATACCCCTCAAAGGTGTGTTCCATGCCTTTTCAGGAAGCTACGAAACTTATCAAAGGATTCTTCGGCATGGAGACTTCAAAATAGGTATCGGGGGTGTTTCAACCTACAAAAATGCAGGCCTTGCAGTCACACTTGAGAAGGTCGTCTCAATCGATGATATTGTGCTGGAAACCGACTCTCCATGGCTCACCTTGTCCCTTTCCGCGGCAAACGCAACGAAAGTTCTTACCTGATTCACATTGCAGCCAATATTGCTGCGACAGCAGTATTCCTATGGAAACTGTAGCTACCATCACCACAAATAACGTGCAAGAAAACTCTTTCTCATTATGAGCCAATCTATACTTTTGATCTATACAGGAGGCACTATCGGAATGAAACAGGATCCGGAAACTCCTGCTTCTCAAACCCTTCAACTTCGAACTTATTACCGAGGGGAGGTCCCTGAACTTAAAAATTCGGTTACCGGATTGTCTCTCACTCCTTTAATCCGGTCATCGACTCGTCGGACGTAAGCATACCTTTCGGCATATGAGCTTGCAACCCTTATTTATGACAACTACGACAAGTATGACGGGTTTGTAATACTACACGGTACGGACACAATGGCATACTCCGCGCCAGCACTGAGTTTCATGCTGGACAGACTTGACAAACCTGTAGTATTTACCGGAAGTCGCGCAATCTGAATTGCTGCACGGACGGTTAGAAAACCTTATCTCATCGATAGAACCGGCCGCTGCCATGGATAGTGACGGTCACGCCTTGGTACCGGAGGTGTGCATCTATTTTGACAGTTATCTCTACCGTGGCAATCGTACCACAAAATACAATGCTGAAAACTTCAAGGCATTTCGCTCAGCCAATTATCCGGTACTTGCAGAAGCCGGTATTCATATCAGATACTATAGGGAATATGTCCACTATCCTGAAAAATGGGGTGAAGGCTTACGCCTATATACCGAAATGGAGACCAATGTTGCAATCCTCAAGATTTTTCCGGGTATCACACCGGCTTATGTAGAGGCGGTACTTAACACAAAGGGGCTCAGGGCAGTGGTCCTCGAAAGTTTCGGCAGCGGAAATGCCCCCTCTATGGAGTGGTTCGGAAAATTATTGTCTGAAAGTGTCTCCAGGGGTGTGCTCATCGTCAATGTAACCCAGTGTCATGCCGGAAGTGTAGATATGTCGGCCTATGCCAATGGAGCCTTTCTCATGGAGTGCGGACTTATCAGCGGATATGATATGACCACCGAGGCGGCTGTTACCAAATTGTTCCATCTTTTGGGCAGGTTTTCTGATAATGAAGAGGTGAAATCGTATATGAAGAGGCCATTAAAAGGAGAATTTTCAAATAAATGAATTGTTATTAAAAAAAAATAACTAAATTGCGCGATATTTTACTAGTCGAAGAATATAACTTTAACAAATCGTTTAATAATCAATTAAAACAGAACTTATGAAAAAATTTTTCATGTTTTTGGCAGTTCTCGGCCTAATGACCGTATCTGCACAATTCCAGGTAGCTTATGCACAGGAAGAGACTCCTGAAGTTACTACAGAAGATGTTCAGGCAGCTCCTGAAGTTGATGAAGAAGAAATCGTTGACCCCTTTGCTGCAGGTGCGTCTGACCAGCCTATGCACCAGGCCCTCAAACAGAAATTCATCGAAGGTGGTGCCGGCTTTATGGCAACAATTCTGTTGTGTCTCATCTTCGGTCTTGCTATCGCTATTGAGAGAATCATCACACTGAGCCTTGCACAGACAGACACCAAGAAGCTTATTGCCAATGTAGATAAAGCTCTCAAAGAAGGTGGCGTTGAGAAGGCAAAAGACGTATGCCGCAATACCCGCGGTCCCGTTGCCAGCATTTTCTATCAGGGTCTCCTACGTGCTGATCAGGGTCTTGAAGCAGTTGAAAAATCAGTTACCTCATACGGTTCCGTACAGATGGGTCAGCTTGAAAGCGGTCTTTCATGGATTACCCTCTTTATCGCTATTGCTCCGATGTTGGGCTTCATGGGTACAGTTATCGGTATGATCCAGGCATTTGACGCCATTGAGATCGCAGGTGACATCTCTCCGGCACTTGTAGCAGGAGGTATGAAGGTTGCTTTGATTACAACTGTAGGTGGTTTGATCGTTGCTATTATCCTCCAATTGTTCTACAACTATTTGATTGCGAAAGTTGACTCCATCGTAGTTCAGATGGAAGATGCTTCTATCTCTCTTGTTGACCTCCTGGTTAAACATCAGAAATAGTCCATATCCGGATCAATCAATAGTGTAAGACAATTATTAACAACGAATTAATCATCCAATTATGAAATATTTAAAGTATATCCAATACTTGCTGTTTGCTGTATCAATAGTATTGATCGGTGTTTTCTATGCGACTCAAACCGGGTCTATGGATGACAAAATACTTGACATCAATCTATTCTGGGCATACGCGCTTATAGGCATAGGAGCGGTACTTGCATTGATTTTCCCGCTTGCAAAAGCCTTTAAGACTAAGAAGGGTGTTATTACTTTTCTTATTCTGATAGCAGGCGCGGTGGTGGTAATTGGAGGTTGCTACCTGCTTGCTCCTGGAACTCCCATTGAGTTAAATAAGGAAGTCTCAGCAGCCACCTTCAAATTCACTGACACGGCATTGTATGTAACATATGTTTTTGTTGCGGCTTCAGTTATAGCACTTCTATGGAGTGCAGTTCGTAATTCATTTAAAAGGTAATCAAGATGGGAGCACCCAAAAAGACACCAGAAGTTAGTGGCGGTTCCATGGCAGACATCTCCTTCTTGATGTTGATATTCTTCTTGATGGTGAGTACCATGGATAAAGAGGAAGGTATATCGAGACGTCTCCCGGTTATGCCTCCCCCTGACATGAAGGTGGAGGACCAGAAGGTCAACCGTCGTAATATCATCCAGGTGAAGGTTAATGCACAAGATAGACTTTTTGCAGGAAATGAGATTATGGATATCACCCAACTCAAGAACAAGATCAAGGAGTTCATGACCAATCCTCAAAATGACCCCAATCTCCCGGATAAGGAGATGACATTCATAGAGGGATATGGTGACTGTCTCGTATCCAAAGGTGTGATTTCTCTGCAGAATGACCGAGGCACCAGCTACTCCAAGTATATTGAGGTACAGAATGAACTGATCCGTGCTATCAATGAGCTTCGTGATGAATGGTCTATGGCCAACTATGGCAGGAAATATTCCAGACTCAATGATGAGCAACAAGCCATTGTGCGCAAAGCTGTCCCTCAGTATCTCAGAGGCAGAACCCAAGGATGTAACCAAGAGAAGACGTTAAGGAGGATTTATTATGTCAAAATTTGTAAAAAAAGGTTCTGGAGACACTCCCAGTATCAGTACCGCATCTCTTCCCTGATATCATATTCATGATTTTGATGTTCTTCATGGCATCCGTTAGTATGCGTCAGACTGACCGTAAGGTGACAGTATCCCTTCCCGCTTCGGAAATTGCGAAACTGGAAAGAAAAGACCTTGCATCTTACATCTATATCGGTACGCCTACTCTCCAATATCAGAGTCTATATGGTACGGAGTCACAGATCCAGCTCAACGATACTTTTCGTAGCATCGAGGATATCCGTGACTTTATCGCAGCGGAGCGTGAGTCTATTAGCGAGGCTGATCGTCAATGGATGACAGTATCCATAAAAGCAGACGAAAACACCCGTATGGGTATTATCACAGACGTTAAGCAGGAGCTTCGTCGTTGTTCGGCCTTAAGAATAATGTATGGCGCACGTAAAGTTAGCGCTTACTAATAATTATCCAGTTTACTAGTAAAGGGTGGCCGAGTGTCACCCTTTCTTGTATGAAACATGAAGTAATGTAGAAAAATGAAAAAAATTTTAATTTTTATTCTTACCCTGCTTGTGGCCACATCCTGCAGTGAGAAGAAAGCCAAATATGTATTCTTGTTTATAGGGGATGGTATGGGATTCTCGCATGTGGCAGTAACGGAGGCCTTCAAAGCTGTTGAAAAGGGTGAAATAGGGAGCGAACCCCTTACCTTCTCACAATTCCCCGTAATGGGTATGGCCACCACTTACTCAGCCAGTAATTTCATTACATGCTCATCGGCTGCCGGGACAGCTCTTTCCGCTGGTACTAAAACACGTAACGGCATGCTTGGGGTAACTCCCGACACTACCGGCATTACTGCAATCTCATACAAATTTCACGATTTGGGGCGGAAAGTAGGTATTATCAGTAACGTAACGATTGATCACGCAACTCCCGGAGCATTCTATGCCCATAACCCCTCAAGGAGCGATTATTATGCAATAGCAAAGGAGTTGCCCGAAACAGGATTCGAGTTTTTCGGCGGAGGTGGTTTTGCCAAGCCATTGGGCAAAGAGGATTCAGAGCGCTCCATATATGAGATAGTGGCTGAAAAGGGCTACACCGTTTCTTATGGCATGGAGGATTATCTTGCGCAGAAAGAGAGTGCGGAAAAAATAATCATGCTCCAAGATAAAGGCAAGGAGAATAATATACTTCCATACATGAAAGATGTTAAGGAAGGCGATTTGACACTGGCTCAAGTGGTTGATGCGGCAATAAAATTTCTGGAGAACGAAAAGGGCTTTTTCATTATGGCCGAAGGGGGTAAAATCGATTGGGCAGCCCATTCAAACGACCTTGCCAATACCATTTTTGAAACACTCGATTTCGATGCCGCAGTAGAGGTAGCATATAAGTTTTATCAACAGCATCCCGATGAAACACTCATTGTTGTGACAGCAGATCACGAAACAGGTGGAATTACGCTTGGTAGTAAGACAGGATACAATTTTGATCTTACCATCATCAAAGAAATTTTCGATGATATCAAAAAAGGAGAGAACAAAGAAGAGGTTGAGAGCGGAGAGACTCCTGATGTCTTCAGCTACATGTCAGAAAAAGAGGTTATATCTTATGTGTCAGATAAAGCAAATATAGGCTGGACCACTATGTCGCATACAGGCGGTGCAGTACCGGTGTTTGCAATCGGAGCCGGAAGTTCGCTTTTCAGCGGGCGAATGGATAATACTGAAATACCCAAGAAAATCTGTGAAGCTGCCGGCATTAAATTCTGATTTCCTACTTTTGGTAGTTTGTCATTGATTGTCTAACTTTGTCATTTTGATTATCAGAATAGTAATGAAAAGAACTAAAGTTATTAAATTGCTTCAACAGGAGCCCGGTGGTGATGTACTTGTAAAAGGCTGGGTTAGGACCAAACGAGGCAACAAAAACGTGACATTCATAGCTCTCAATGACGGGTCCACCATCCACAACATACAGATTGTCTGCGACACGGAGGCTTTTGACGAAGCACTGCTCAAACAGGTTACGACAGGTGCCTGTATCGCCGTCAACGGAGAGCTTGTAGCATCCTTGGGCAGCGGACAAGCAGTTGAGATCCAGGCACGCCACATTGACCTCTTAGGTGCTGCCGACCCCGACATCTACCCGCTTCAGAAGAAGGGGCACAGTATGGAATTTTTGCGTGAGATAGCTCACCTGCGCCCTCGTACCAACACTTTCGGCGCCGTACTGCGAATCCGTCACGCAATGGCATTTGCAATCCACAAGTTTTTCAATGATAAAGGGTTTTTCTATCTCCACACCCCGATAATAACCAGCTCCGACTGTGAAGGTGCGGGCGAAATGTTCCATGTTACAACGCTTAATCTGGAAGATGTTCCCAAAAATGAAGATGGCAGTGTTAACTATGATGAGGACTTTAGACAGACATCTCTTGACTGTAAGCGGGCAACTCGAAGGAGAACTTGGAGCTATGGGTCTGGGAGAAATTTATACCTTTAGTCCCACTTTTCGTGCTGAGAACTCCAATACTCCCCGCCACCTGGCCGAGTTCTGGATGATTGAGCCGGAAATGGCATTCTACGAGATAGAAGATAATATGGATCTTGCTGAAGAGTTCATCAAGTATCTTGTACAGTATGCTCTTGACAATTGCAGAGAGGACCTCAACTTCCTCAACAATATGATCGATAAGGAGCTTATTTCCCGTCTTGAAAGTGTTGTGAACACAAAATTCAGATGCCTCTCCTATACCGAGGGTGTAGAAATTCTTGAAAATTCAGGGGTGAAATTTGAATTTCCCGTAGCCTGGGGCATTGACCTCCAGAGTGAGCATGAGAGGTATCTTGTGGAGAAACACTTTAAGAAACCGGTTATCCTAACAAACTATCCCAAGGAGATAAAAGCTTTTTATATGAAGCTCAACGAGGATGGAAAGACAGTTAGGGCAATGGATGTGCTATTCCCCAAGATAGGTGAAATTATTGGAGGCTCTCAAAGGGAAGAATCTCTGGAAAAATTGGAAAAGAGAATAGCTGAACTCGATATGGATCATTCCAATCTATGGTGGTATATCGATACCCGCAGGTTTGGCACAGCTCCTCATAGCGGATTTGGACTTGGATTTGAAAGGCTTCTGCTCTTTGTAACCGGTATGGCCAATATCAGGGATGTCATTCCATTCCCCAGAACTCCAAAGAACGCGGAATTTTAACACAATAATATCATCATCATGCTCATCATCGGTATAGCCGGTGGCACCGGCTCAGGCAAGACCACAGTAGTTAAGAAAATCTCGGAGCGACTTCACAACAAGGTAGTTGTAATTCCCCAAGACTCCTATTACAAAGATCAAAAGTTTTTTTTTTTTTTTTTTTTTTTTTCTCTCTTTCTTCCTTTTCCTTCTTTCTCTCTCTCTCTCTCTCTCTCTCTCTCTCTCTTTTTCTCTCTCTCTCTCTCCCTCCCCCCTTCCTCTCCCTCCCTCCCACCTCCCCCTCCCTCCTCCCATTCGTCGATTGAGGAGCGCCAGGAGCTGAATTTTGACCATCCGGATGCTATCGACTTTGAACTGCTTGTACAGCAGCTCAAAGAGCTCAAGGAGGGAAAAATAATAGATCAACCAGTCTACTCCTACATAACCTGCTCCAGATCAGCTACAGAGACGGTAAAAGTAGGTCCTGCTCCCGTAATCATAGTAGAAGGTATCCTTATATTCACCTGTAAGGAACTACGGAAGCTGATGGACATTATGGTCTATGTTGATGCAGATGATGACGACCGTCTGATACGTGTTATTTCCAGGGATATCATGGAGAGAGGTAAAAGTGTGGAAAAGGTAATGGAGCGCTATCAAAAAACGGTTAAGCCTATGCACCTGCAATTTATAGCCCCCAGTAAACGCTACGCCGATATAATCGTACCTCAGGGTGGCCATAACAAGGTGGCAATTAACATACTAATTGCGACAATCGGGCAGGCGCTCGAAAACAACAACTAATGAGCGACGAATTCCATAAAAATAAAACCGGGAAGAGGGTCGGGTTGTACCTGACCCTTATTTTCCACCTTTCGGTGCTTATAGTGCTGTTGCTTGTATCGATCAATTCACTTGTAGCTCCCGAAGCTTCATTTGTGCTTGATTTTACCAAACAAGAACAGATTGAGCAGGAACAGAAAGCCATAGAGTTAAAGGAAGATATCAGTCGAGAATTGGACCAACTCCTGCCACTCCCAGAGCGCAAATACGGAATGGTAGTGGATATAGGATCTCAACCTCAGGGATGACCGCCATTCCAACCCAAATCGGATTTATGAAGAGGCACGTTAATTACAGGACAAATTGAATGCATCCATGAAGATGCATTGAAGCAGGAGTCATCTGAAACTGCCGACCTCACCCCTGAACCGGAAAATGAACAGAAGAAAAAAGAGGCAGCTCCCACCTATAAAGGTCCTTCCGTCATCTCCTACCGTCTTGAAGGACGTAAGGCACAGCATCTGCCTGTTCCAGCCTACAAAGGCTATGGATCGGGAGATGTCTTTGTTGAAATCGCAGTCAATCCGAGAGGACGGGTTATTGATGCACGCGTATTGGAAACTATTTCCAGCCCGGACAAATCACTTCACGACTTTGCCGTAGAGGCCGCCAAGCGTTCCCGCTTCACTGCCTCCGAAAGTGCCGGATCCCGCCAAACCGGCGAAATCGTTTATCGATTTATCGGACAATAAACCGCACTCTACATACTACACACTCTAAACTACTCTCCCAGAGCCCTTTTAACAACATTATCATTCTTCAGATAGATAGGATAGAATGCATCATCATCCATCGGAGTATATCTACCGATAACCGCTTTTACCTGTGTCATCATTATTTCTCCGGAAATCTCCCAATCTTTCTTGGAAGGGATGACACCATTAGCCGTTGTATATTCGATGAATTCTTTCTTTAGATCACGCTCAGCAAAAAAGGCATAAAGGGCATCCATATCTTTGATGCCTCTCATACGTGCACGATGCTTATCGCTAAATTGGTTAGCAAACTTAATAACCAAACTCTGTCGATTGCACTTTATCAGGTAATCGGAGATTCCTAGTGTGTCCAGAGGCACAAAAACATCCGGAATTATTCCTCCTCCACCATAGACTACCCTACCTCCGGGTGTGACATATTTGAGAGAATCATTCACCTTGATGCTATCCGCACTCATCATTTCTCCATGCTCATATCGCTCGATGATATCCATATCATATTTGTCGGAGTAGGGTTTCTGAATAGACCTTCCCGTAGGCGTATAGAATCGAGCCACTGTCAGGCGGATACCGGATCCATCCGAAAAATAGATCGGCTCCTGCACAAGACCCTTTCCAAATGAGCGCAAGCCATAAATAAGTGCTCTGTCGTTGTCTTGCATTGCTCCTGCAAAAATCTCACTGGAAGATGCGGAAGCTTCATTAATTAGGACCGCCAGCTCTATATCCTTACAACTGCCTTTACCATCCGCTATAAAATCCTGGCGCGGACGACTTTTACCCTCCATATAGACCACAATGTCTCCCTTCTCCAGAAATTCGTTGGAAAGCATCATCGCCTGATCAAAATACCCGCCCGTATTATCCCTCAAATCGAAAATAAGTCGCTTCATCCCCTTCTCACGAAGAGTTAGCGTAGCCTGGAGGAATTCGAAATAACTTGTCTTGGAAAATTTGGAGAGTTTAATGTATCCGGTGGTATCGTTGATCATAAATGCGACATCCAGGCTGTTAACCGGGATCATATCCCTGACAATGGTAAATGGTATAAGAGCTCCTTCTCCCTCCCTCTTGAGCTCCAGTTTTACCTTTGTACCCCTTGGTCCCCTCATCATAGAGACCATTGAGTCCTGCTTCATACCCACTCCGGCAATATTTTTGCCGTCAATCTTGACGATTCTATCTCCGCTGAGTAATCCCGCCTTTTCGGAAGGCCCACCGGAAATGACATTGGTAACTATTGCCGTATCATTGGGGACATTAAACTGGATACCTATACCATCAAACCCTCCTTGAAGTGCCTCATCGGCTTTTTCCAGATCTACAGGAGGCAGATATACCGAATGGGGGTCAAGTTCAGCCATGACTGCAGGAAGGAGTTTCTCCGTTACAGCCTTATGGTCTATATCGTCTACATAATCTTTGTCCACGCTATTTAGCACAAGCATCAGCTTAGCCCAATCTTCCTTTGTTGAATCCAGATCTACCACACCCTTTTTAGGAAGCCTCATAATCATTATGACCAACATCACAATGATTACAATCCATACCGATATCCTCAGTAGTCTCATAGTTTTGTCACTACTCATGATAAAGGGGATTACAGCTGTTGAACCTCAATGCCGGCCCTGCGGAGCAGGTCGATACCATCAGTGATACGGTAATCTTCGTGATAGACCACTCTTTTGATGCCCGCCTGTATTATGAGTTTTGAGCATTCCAGACAGGGAGAAGCCGTCACATAGAGTGTCGCCCCTTCGCTGCTGTTACCGCTCTTGGCAACTTTTGTTATAGCATTTGCCTCGGCATGTAGGACATAAGGTTTGGTAGCACCGGTTTCATCTTCACACACATTTTCAAATCCTGAGGGGGTGCCATTATACCCATCTGATATTATCATTCTGTCCTTTACAATAAGGGCTCCCACCTGCTTGCGCTTGCAATAGGAATTTTTTGCCCAAACTTGAGCCATCTCGAGATAGCTCAAGTCAAATTTGTTTCGATTTTTATTATTCATCTAATTATTCTTTCAGTTACTTTCCGTAGGTGAACTGTTTCTTTGGTAAATGAAGCGCTTGATACTGCGTTTTGGTGTTTTTTCAAATTCTTCAGGCACAATTTCTACTCCGGCCAATTTACAGTAGTTAGGAAGCTCTATATTGGCCATCTGGATACCTTCCTGGAGCTTTTCGAGAAGTTGTTCTTCCGAAAGTCCCTCCTCATTTGCCTGATCAAAGTCGGGATAGATGAGCGCAATCAACAAGGATTTATCCTCAACTACAAGCGCTTCCACTACATAGGGCATGTTATTGAGGATACTCTCTATCTCCTCGGGATAGATATTCTGACCCGAAGGACCGAGAATCATAGTTTTGCTACGCCCTTTAAGGAAGAGATATCCCTCTGAGTCCATCACACCCATATCACCGGTCTTTAACCAACCGTTGGAGAGAACTTCATCAGTTGCCTCTTGATTTTTGTAATATCCAAGGAATACATTGTCGCCCCTTACATATATTTCTCCGGGAATATTTTTGGGATCTTTAGAGTCAATCTTAATTTCCATTCTGGGAGCAGCCTTTCCACAAGAGTAAAGTTTGGTCTTGTCCCATGGTGCGTATGCGATAATGGGAGCACATTCGGTCATGCCGTAACCAACTGTAAAAGGAAAGTTGATTCTTTTGAAAAATGCCTCGGCTTCGCGGTTAAGGGCGGCCCCGCCAATAATAACCTCTTTAAACTTGCCACCAAATGCAGAGACTATGCTGTTGAGTATCTTTTTCTGAATCATCTGATTCATTACGGGAAGATTCAGCAATAGTTTGATTCTATTCTTGCTTATGATGGGAGAAAGCATCTTCTTGTAAATTTTCTCGATGATCAGAGGAACAGCTATGATTATGTCCGGTTTGATAGTAGCCATAGCATCCAGGATGATATTAGGGCTGGGCAGTTTGGTAAGGAAGTGTACATGTCCTCCCACAGACATAATAAACATAAATTCGAACATCGTCCCATACATGTGCGCCGTAGGAAGCATGGATACAAGATTGGAGGTATTGTTCAGTTGCGGATGTACGGCCTTCGCAAAAAGGATATTGGAGTGGAGAGACCTGTAAGGAAGCATTACTCCCTTTGAGAAACCGGTAGTACCGGAGGTATAGTTGATCATCGAGAGCTCATTGGGAGAGTCTTCATAATACTTGATGTTAGCCGGGGTGAAACTATTTGGATATTTCTTACCGAACATCTCATTTAGATGCTCCCTGGCTTGAACGTATTTTTCATCCTTTGCATACACGACACTGACGTCATTCATTGAGAGTATTGCCTCCACTTCAGGCATCTCTGCGCTGTTGAGGTTCTCCCAGATTGAGTCTCCGACAATAAGAATTTTTGAGTCGGAGTGGTTGACCAGATTATGTATGTTTGCCGGTTTAAATTCGTGAAGAAGTGGTACAGGTACGGCTCCATAGGTAAGAGCAGCAAGAAAAGCCACTCCCCAGTTGGACTGGTTGCGGCCACAAATTGCAATTTTATCTCCTTTGACGATGTCGCAGCTCTCAAAGAATATATGCAGTTTTGCGATTCTTCGTGCCACGTCGCGATAGTTGAGAGTAAGACCTTTGTAGTCAGAGAGCGCAGGGTAATCCCAGTTCTTTTTAAAACTCTCTTCGAACAGTTTGTTTACAGATTTTTTCATTTGTTGAAATTATGTAAAGGCCTGCAGCTCGCAAAGGTGCGAGTAAAGACCATGGTTACTAATTAATGTATCGTGATCGCCCCGCTCTACTATTGCTCCGTTTTGTAGCACGATGATCTCATCGGCATGGCGAATAGTAGAAAGACGGTGCGCAATAACAAGTGAAGTACGGTGTTTCATTAGGTTGGAAAGGGCATCCTGCACCACTCTCTCACTTTCGGTGTCAAGTGCGGAGGTCGCCTCATCGAGTATTAGGATCGGAGGATTTTTCAGCACGGCCCGTGCAATTGCTATTCTCTGTCTCTGACCTCCGGAAAGTTTGGAGCCCCTATCTCCGATATTTGTTTGGTAGCCCTCTTCCGTTTGCAATATAAAGTCGTGTGCATTTGCGATTTTGGCCGCCTCCTCGATCTGCTCCTGCGAAATATTCTCCATCCCAAAGGAGATATTGTTGGCTATGGTATCATTGAATAGAATAGGCTCTGAGTTACGATGCCCATCTGTGATATGAGATGCTCAAGCTTGTACTTTCGGATATCAATGCCATCAAGCTCAATGGAGCCACCTGTAACATCCCAAAACCTTGAGCAACAGGTCTGCCATGGTGGATTTTCCGGCAAGGAGGGACCCACTACTGCACCATCTTACCTTTAGGGATGGTAAAGGAGATATTCTTAAGTACCGGCTCATCCGTATAGTTGAATGAAACATTTTTAAACTCTATTGAGTGGTCAAATGAGGTAAGCGGCAAAGGATCGTCAGCACAACATATCGGAGGGAGCATCCAGAATCTCAAAAATCCTATCTCCCGAGACAAGCCCTTTCTGTACTGCTGCGAAGAGGTTTGCCATCGCTTTTGCGGGCTCCAGCACCTTCCAATAAAAGCCTATGTAGACTATAAATTGTGGCCATGTCATACCGAGATTACCATAAAATTGAGCCATCCGCCATAAAAGAGTACCAGAGCAGCTATGGAGATACCGAGAAACTCCGAAGTAGGCGACGCCAGCTCCTGTCTGTTGGAGACCTGTCTGCTTACTTGCGGTGACGCTCATTGTAGCGCTCAAAGCGATTCTCCACATATTTCTGAGCATTGACTTTAATGACCCTGAGATAGCCTCCTCATATTGGCTCAGGATCTGTCCCATCAAAGACTGCGTCTCCACCGATCTGCGAATTGCGGGTTATACGAGTAACTATCAGCGCTGATATCGGCAGGGCTATTAAGAAGACTGCCGTCAGACGAGGCGACATGTAAAAGAGCATGATTAGAAATCCCATCACCAGTATAGGCTCCCTGAACATCACGTGAAAGCTGCTGGCAACGCTATTCTGCACCTCATTGACATCATTGGATATACTTGAAAGAATGTCACCTTTTTTTCTGTTATTAAAATAGCTATGCCGCTTGTCCTATTGAAAAATGTGAAAATGTTTACTTATTGCTACAACATATATCTCTCTTAATGTCAGGGATGCAATCTTATTATAGAGGTCTTTTCTGACATTCTTCATCAGGTTGGTTTTCATACTTACCAGAATCCTCTGGGAAAGATATCTGCACAAATCAGAGAAGAAACAGGCTACGATCAGCGAAAGAGAAACAAACAGCAGAGCTCTGACCACCCCATCTGAAGCAGCTATTGAGGAGAGATAGTATGAAAAGAGAGCATTTACATACTGTATGGAAAAGGAAAACTCAGGCCTTGCAGCTATTTGTGGTATCGTATCGGATTCGAATAATACGGTAAGAAAGGGACTCGAGAAGGGCATAATTTGCAATGCCGAATATTACCGAGAAGATCGACAAGGCCAGATAGCCGAATAAATGCCTTCCCCATAGCTTCGCATACGCCAGTATTCTCTTGAATGTCTCCATCTACAACAGATGCCAAATAGTGTTATCTTACAAAGATATTAAAAAAAATAGCAGAACTGCAAATCCAAAAACAAATCAAACTTACCAAAAAACAAACGGGAAGAGCATTGTCTTCCCGTTTGCAATTCTTTTAGAATATCCTTTTTATTTCTCTTCTGCCGGAACCCCGGATGAGCTCAACTTTGAATTTGATCTCATTGGGAACCCGCATGCTGGCGCCTGCACCACGCTCTCCATATCCAAGTTCAGCGGGTATCCAGAGGTAATTTCGCCACCTCGTCAACGAGTTGCAGACCCTCGGTCCAACCTTGAATGACATTTTGAAGACTAAAGGTTGCAGAATTGCCTCTTTCGTATGAAGAGTCGAAAACAGTACCGTCAATAAATTACCTTCGTAGTTGCACTCAACGGTGCTTTCAGCTGTGGGGAGTACACCATTTTCGGCTCTCTCTATCTTGTACTGAAGACCTGATTCTGTAGTTACCACACCTTCATTTTTGGCATTATTCTCGAGGAACTCCTTGCCTTTGGCAAGAGTCTCCTCACCACTTGCTGATCCTCATGCGATCCTCCATAAACTTGTTTATCACTTCGGAAAACTCGCCGCCAATACGGTTGGCTTCCTGAGGATCTATTTACCCGTAGCAGAATATCGCTCGCCTGAAGTATAGAGGTGAAATTCAGATTCTTAGTCATTCATTGAAATTACCATTCCGAAGTTCTGGCCGAGAGCATAGCTTACTGAGTCCACTTGAGCCTTTGTAATGCCTGCAAGGCTGGCCTTCCTCGGAAATTCTTGGTGGAGCAAGAGATCATCATCATTGCTCCGATAACGCAAATAGCGCAAAATTTGATAGCTTTCATACTATTTTGATATTTATGATTATTGATTAGTGATTGTTTTACGAAAAATAATTCACAAAGATATTGAAAATTTCTTAGCTGCTTTATTGCGCTTTTTGGGGGGAACAAAATTTTACAATACGAAAAATATTGTTTAATTTGTAGAATTATAAGGAAAACCTTTATATATGAAGATTACCTCAGAAGAACTGCACGCAAAACTGAAAGAATTTTCGGCTTCAATTCGTTCAAAAGGTGAACAGGAAGAGATTATAAAGCATCTGATAGCAGGCAATGACGCTTTCGTACTGATGCCTACAGGTGGCGGCAAAATCTCTCTGTTACCGGCACCGGCTTTGTGTCTGGATGGTACTGCCATTGTCATTTCTCCGCTTATCGCACTTATGAAGAATCAGGTGGATGCCATACGAGTTTTATCAAGGAAGGGAGGAGGAGGGTGGTGACTGAAGGCTGTCTTTAAAAAAAAAAAAAAAAAAAAGGAAAAAAAAAAAAAAACCCCCCCCCCCCCCCCCCCCCTCTGTCTCTTCTCTCTCTCCCCAACTCCTAAATAAAACACAAATCACCCCTGTATGCCACAGGAGGGAGAGAGAGACTTGTACACACACTGCACATTGAGAGAGAGAAAGGGAAGACCTTTTAAAGGAATAACCAAACTGCGCATGTGGCTCCCGAATCTCTTACAAAGGGAGAACATTCCACAGTTTTAAGCAGCTGAAAATCTCATTTTACGCCATAGACGAAACCCACTGTATTTCTGAATGGGGACACGATTTCCGGCCGGAATACCGCAAAATTCACGAAGCAGTACAGGAAATCGGCGAAGCGCCGCTAATAGCGCTGACAGCCGCTACTCCTAAAGTTCAATCGAATATCCAAAAGAATCTCTGCATGACGGAAGCCCGCGTCTTCAAATCCTCATTCAACCGCCCCAATCTCTATTATGAAATACCGAAGCAAAGGCCAATCCAAAACGGGATATAGTCAAATTTATAAAAGAGAATGCCGGCAAGAGCGGTATCATCTACTGCCTGAGTCGAAAACGTGTCGAAGAGATAGCGGAGTTTCTAAATGTTAATGGCATCAAGGCTCTCCTATCATGCCGGCATGGACTCCAATACCCGAAGTTACAATCAGGATATGTTCC
Source organism: Bacteroidales bacterium (assembly GCA_040766795.1). Classification (GTDB taxonomy): domain Bacteria; phylum Bacteroidota; class Bacteroidia; order Bacteroidales; family UBA932; genus Cacconaster. The sequence goes on from JAXGPW010000016.1 coordinate 25,064, forward strand.
TGATGGAGGAAGTGGATGTAATAGTTGCCTATTTCTTAGCTTTTGGAATGGGGATAGATAAGCCTGATCGTGAGATTTGTCATCCACTACGACATTCTAAAAGCGCGGGCTATTATCAGGAGACGGGGCGTGCAGGCAGGGATGATCAAGAGGGTCAATGCATAGCATTCTATGAATTTAAAGGATATCCTGCGCCTCAAAAAATTCATGCAGGGCAAGCCAATTTCCGAGCAGGAGATTGGAAATCAGCTACTGATGGAGACAGTTGCTTATGCAGAATCCAATCAATGCCGGCATCGCGGAATTCTTCTTAACTACTTTGGAGAAAATTATCTTAAGGAGGGCTGCGGTAACTGCGACAACTGCCTCCATCCGAAGAAACATTTTGACGGTCAGGAGCAGATGCTTACCGTTATTGAACCTCTCCCTCAAGGAGTATTTTGTGGAAGAGCATCTGGCTAACATCCTCGCCGGAGAGAGCAACTCCAAGATCAATTCGTACAAGCATAATAAGCATGAACTTTTTGGCATAGGCAAGGAGGATGGAGTACGCTTCTGGGCTGCCATAATACGTCAGGGAGTAGTCCTGCAACTATTGGACAAGGATATTGAGCGTTATGGTCTGATAAGTGTGACCGAAAAAGGCAATGCTTTTTACGAGTCACCCTACCCTCTCATGCTCACGGGAGCGAGGACATTTACGGAATACGATGATGACGACGATGACGAATTTGGTGGTACAGCCGGCCCCAGGGTTGCCGGTTCCGGAGGAGGCGATCCCGAACTTCTTGCAATTCTAAAGGATGTACGCAGAAGTGAATCAAAGAGGCTGAATCTTCCCCCTTGGATCATATTTACAGATCCCTCACTTGATGACATTTCCATCCAATACCCTATCACAATTGAGGAACTCAAGAATTGTCAGGGAGTGGGCGAAGGAAAGGCACGCAAATATGGTAAACCATTTCTGGAAGTTATTGCCAAATATGTAGAGGAGAATGAGATCGAACGACCTGATGATTTTGTTGTACGTACGGTGGTCAACCGTTCCGCCAATAAGGTATATATAATAAAGTGTATTGACAGACGTCTGCCTTTTGAAGACATTGCTCGTGCCAGGGATATGGATATGGAAGAGCTTATGGATGAAATTGAGTCAATCGTAAGCTCAGGTACCAGGCTCAACATAGATTATTATATTCGCCAGACCATTGACGAAGACAAAATTGATGATATCTATAACTATTTCAGAGAGGAGGCCGTTTCTGATTCAGTCAATGATGCTTTGAAAGAGCTGGGTCCTGCCTATACGGAAGAAGAGGTAAGACTCGTAAGAATCAAGTTCGTATCGGAACTGGGCAACTGACTTCCGATTTCCAGCCACTTTATCTCCTCGTCACGACCCCAGTATGTAAGCTGGCGTTTGGCGTAGTGGCGGGTATTGCGTTTTATCAGCCTTACAGCCTCTTCCAGAGAACTATTTCCGTCCAAATAGTCAAATATTTCCTTGTATCCCACTGTCTTTAGTGCCGGCATATCTCGATATTGTACAAGGGAACGCACCTCTTCTACCAATCCGGCTTCCATCATCATATCAACCCGGCGATCTATACGATTGTAAAGCACTTCGCGCGGACGCCTCAGACCTATTTTGAGAATTTCAAACTCTCTTTTTCTTGTTCTGCCAGTCTTAAAGGAAGAAAATTTACGACCGGTACCAATAGTAACCTCCAGTGCTCTTATCACACGCTGTCCGTTGCTGATATCTATGGAATCGTAGGATTCGGGGTCAACTGTTTTCAACTCTTGTTGAAGAGACTCCACTCCCTCTCTCTTCAGGCGTGCAGTCAGAGATTTGCGCAACTCCTGATCCACTTTCGGGAAATCATCGAGCCCTTTGCAAAAAGCATCTATATAGAGTCCCGAACCTCCTGTCATAACGAGAGTATTATGGCTTCGGAAGAGCTCATCTACCAGTGCCAGAGCCTCAATTTCATATTTTCCGGCAGTGTAATATTGTTCTACCGAGTGTGAGTGGATGAAATGGTGTTTTACCCGGGAAAGTTGCTCCTGCGAGGGGACAGCGGTACCAATACTCATCTCTCTGAATAGTTGGCGAGACTCACAACTGATTATGGGAGACCCGAAATGGAGTGCCAGCTCTATGCTGTAATCTGTCTTCCCCACCGCCGTAGGGCCGAGCAATATAACGACTCGTCTCATTCGGAGAGATCTTCTGTATCCAATAACTCTTCCGGCTTTTCTAAAATTTCCTCCCTGTATTCCACGATATCTTCATAGCGTGATGAAAATTGATCCGGATTATGGCCCTTACCCTCCGAGTTGTGGGGATATGAGCGCATCGGTAGAAACTTAACCTCGTCAATGAACTCCAGACGAATATATCTGTCATCAGAGATGTCGTAAATATAGTTTAAAATAGGCTCACCCTTTTTTAGAGTATCTTCGAATGTTACACAATCCATGGTGCCGTCACCCGTATCAAACATTCCATACTCGCTGCTCAGATAACCTTCGGCATCACATCCCTCAAACATTACAACCTGGTCGGGAGCAAATTCCAAATCTGCAAGAATAAAGCTGTTAAAAGCAAAAAGAGTCATATTGGACTTTACCTCATATATCCTGTAGAAAACTTTGCTCTTCGGTATGGTAGGCCCTATATCTGTAAATAATCATTGGCGATAAGTTTAGTATTGCAAAATTACTAAAAAAGCTATATTTTTACAATTCGGAATGAATTCATCATCAAAAGTTGTTAATGACTGCTACCTTAGCATCGCAGAACCCTCACAGGGCCTCTATAAGGAGAAGGGTAGCAAGTTTCTCGCTTTTGCATATCCCGTGGAACAAGAGGAGCAGGCAATGGAGATTGTAGCCGATCTCAAAAAAGAATATTTCGACGCAAGACACCATTGTTACGCTTACCGTATCGGACTTACCGGAGATAAATGGCGCATGAATGATGATGGAGAACCCTCTTCGTCAGCCGGCAGACCCATATATGGGCAACTTCTTTCCAATGAATTGAGTGATATCCTGGTGGTTGTGGTAAGGTATTTCGGAGGTATCAAACTCGGTGTTCCCGGCCTCATAAGAGCTTATAAGAGTGCAACCGCTGACGCAATTGCCAATGCTGAGATTATAGAGAAAATTGCCGTAGAGTTTTTCACCATAACCTTTGATTATCTCCAGATGAACGATGTTATGAAAGTGCTCAAAGAGATGAATATGACCACCATTTCACAGAGTTTTGACTTGACCTGTACTATGGAAGTAAGAGTGCGTCTGACACAGATTGAACAGTTTTACGAATCACTGAAAAACACACAGATATGCCGAAAAACCTAATTTCAATTCACGATTTCTCAAAAGAGGAGATTCTCCACATTGTGGAAATAGCCGCAGATTTTGAAAAGAATAAATCGCAGAATATCCTCAATGACAAGGTGGTTGCCTGCATTTTTTTCGAGCCGTCCACCAGGACTCGTCTCAGTTTTGAGACTGCGGCCAACCGCCTGGGAGCCCGCGTAATAGGCTTTGCTGATGCAGCCCATACCAGTATTGCCAAAGGAGAATCCCTTAAGGACACCATCAAGATGGTATCCAACTATGTTGACATCATCGTGATAAGGCATCCGCTCGAAGGAGCTGCCAGATATGCCTCCGAAGTCACACCCGTTCCCGTTATCAACGCAGGTGACGGTGCCAACCAGCATCCCACCCAGACTCTGCTCGACATCTATAGCATCAACAAGACTCAGGGACGCCTCGACGACCTTACAATCAATATGGTGGGTGACCTCAAATATGGACGCACCGTACACTCCTTGCTTCAGGCAATGTCCTACTTCTCACCCCACTTCTTCTTCACCTCACCGGATGAGCTAAAGATACCCTCGAATACAAAAGATTTCTTGATAGAAAAGGAATATCCTATACAGAAACCAAACAACTCTCAGATCACCTTGATGACACGGATATCCTCTATATGACTAGAGTGCAGGAGGCTTCAACGACCCGATAGAGTATGAGAATGTAAAAATGTCTTCCGTCTGGAGGCATCCATGCTCTCAAACGTTCGCGCATAACCTTTAAAATCCTTCACCCTCTCCCCAGAATCAATGAGATTGCCGCCGATGTGGATGACACTCCTTATGCATACTATTTCAAACAGGCCGAAAACGGAATGTACGTGAGAATGGCCATCATAGCATATTTATTGGGATACAGATAAACAGAGAATTATGAACAGAAAGACAAACATTTGAAGGTCACAGCCATCAATAATGGCACCGTACTTCGCACCACATACCAGCCGAAAGCCTCTTCAAGGTAATAGACATCCTCAACTGAAGCGTCCCAACCAGATTACCATCGGCAGCAATCTGGATAGTCGCAGTATGGGTAAAAGGGTATTATCAAAATTTCAGAGCATTTTTTCGAGATGAGGAGATAGGCGAAATCGCCTTGATTGCACCAAATGCCACCATAAATATAATTCGCGACTATGAAGTAGTAGAAAAGAAAATAATATCAATTCCTGAAAGTTTCATCGGCATATTCAAATGCATGAATCCCATGTGTGTAACGAACCACCAGGATATCCCAACAAAATTTACAACAATAAGAGAAAGAAACGAGGTTTTGCTTCTCTGCCACTATTGTGAAAAGACCACCGATACCCGAAACTTAAAAATCGTAAGTAAAAAGTGATTTATTGCGAAATTATTATATCTTTGTAGGATATATAACAAATAAAATATAATCAAACATATGAAAAAAGTTCACAATTTCAACGCAGGCCCTTGCGTATTGCCTAAGCAGGCCATCGATGCTGCAATTGCTGCATTACAAGATTTTAAGGGTACAGGAATGCCTGTTATTTCAGTTTCACACCGCTCAAAGGAGTGGGAATCTGTCATGGATGAGTGCCGTGCACTCTGGAAAGAACTCCTCGACATTCCCGACGACTATGAAGTACTCTTCCTTGGCGGCGGTGCATCTCTACAGTTCCTCTACGTTGCAATGAACCTCCTCGAGAATAAAGCAGGCTATCTCGAGACGGGTGTATGGGCAAAGAAGGCTTTCAAAGAGGCTAAGAGCATCGGAAATGCCGTTTGCATCGCCTCTTCGGCTGACAAGACATATAGCTATATTCCCAAGGGATACGAGATACCTACCGACCTCGATTATTTCCATATCACCACCAACAACACCATCTACGGTACGGAGATAAGATATGATATGGATTGCCCGGTGAATCTTGTAGCCGACATGTCTTCCGATATCATGAGCCGTCCGGTTGACGTTTCCAAGTATGCCATCATATATGGCGGAGCACAGAAAAACGTTGGTCCCGCAGGTGTTGCTTTTGTAATTATACGCAAGGATATTCTCGGTAAGGTTTCAAGATTTTTACCCACAATGCTTGACTATAGGACCCATATCAATGACGGTTCAATGTTCAATACCCCTCCCGTATTCCCCATTTTTGTAATGACGGAGACTCTCAAATGGGTAAAGAGCATCGGTGGTCTAAAAGCAATGAATAAGATTAATGTTGAGAAAGCAAATCTTCTCTACAATGAAATCGACCGTAATTCCCTCTTTGTAGGTACTGCAGCCAAGGAAGACCGCTCCATCATGAACGTATGTTTCGTAATGGCTGAAGGCTATGAGTCCCTTCAGGATGAATTTATGGCATTTGCCAAAGAGAGAGGTATGGTTGGCATCAAGGGTCACCGCTCTGTAGGTGGCTTCCGCGCCTCTATCTACAACGCGTGTCCGAAAAAGTCCGTTCAGGCACTTGTTGATTGTATGCAGGAATTTGAAAAAATCCATAAAAAATAAGAAATATGAAAGTACTAGTAGCTACTGAGAAACCCTTTGCAAAAGTTGCCGTTGACGGCATACGCACTATTGTTGAAGAGGCAGGCCATGAGCTGGTACTCCTCGAGAAATACACCTCTACTGACCAATTTCTGAAAGCAGTTGCAGATGCTGACGCACTTATCGTACGTTCTGATCAAGTTACTGCCGAAGTAGTTGCCGCTGCACCAAAACTCAAAATTGTCGTACGCGCAGGAGCCGGATATGATAATCTGGACCTTGCAGCTTGCACTGCAAAAGGGATTGTTGCAATGAACACTCCCGGTCAAAACTCCAATGCTGTAGCCGAACTTGTGTTTGGTATGCTGATCTATCTGCAGCGCGCAGGCTTTTCAGGTGCATCAGGCACGGAACTCAAAGGGAAAAAATTGGGATTGCACGCCTTCGGTAATATTGGAAAAATTGTTGCCAACATAGCCAAAGGTTTTGGAATGGAAGTGTATGCCTTCTCGCCTTCGTTGGCACGTAATCCTAAACTGGGAGAGCAATATGGTGTTACAGCCATAACTTCACCTGAAGAGTTATATGACAAGAGCGATGTAGTTTCTCTGCATATGCCTGCTAACGACCAAACTAAAGGAAGTATCAATTATGATTTAATGAGTCGTTTACCCCAAAATGGCGTCATTATCAATACTGCACGAAAAGAGGTGATAAATGAAGCTGATTTGGTGCGTATTATGGAGGAACGTCCTAAGTTTAAGTACGGAACCGACATTATGCCCGGCAACCATGAGGAAATGGTTCAAAAGTTTGGTGTTCGTTATCTGGCATCTACTAAAAAATGTGGAGCTCAGACCGAAGAAGCTAATGTAAACGCCGGCCTCGCCGCCGCCAGTCAAATTTGTAAATTCTTCGCCACAGGCGACAGAACATTCCAACTCAACAAATAATTTCATCTGATAATATGGTAAAAGTAAAACCTTTTGCGGCTATCCGCCCTCCAAAAGCGATTGTTAAAGAAGTGGCGGCGCGCCCTTATGACGTGCTTAATTCGGTTGAGGCTAAAGCCGAAGCAGGAGAAAAGTCACTCCTACATATCACAAAACCGGAAATTGATTTCGACCCCATCATAGACGAGCATTCACAGCCCGCTTATGATAAGGCAGTTGAAAACTTCAAACTCTGGATGAAGAAAGGATGGCTTGTACAAGATGCTACTGAGAACTACTATGTATATGCCCAGACCATGGATGGACGTACCCAATACGGCCTCGTTGTCTGTGCCAATGTAGAGGACTTCTGACCGGGAAGATAAAGAAACATGAGCTTACCCGCAAGGATAAGGAGGAGGATCGTATGATCCACGTTCGCATCCAGAATGCTAATGTAGAGCCAGTATTCTTCACCTATCCCGACAATGATGAGATCAATGCTATCGTGGGCCGCTATGCTGCCGGTGAACCCAGTATGATTTTGTTGCGGACGATGGTTTCGGACACCATTTGTGGATAATCAGCGACAAGAAAGATATCGCACGCATTACTGAGATTTTTGCCGGTATTCCCGCATTTTATGTGGCAGACGGTCACCACAGAACAGCAGCTGCTGCTCTTGTTGGAGAAGAGCTACGTCGCAAGAATCCCAACCATACGGGCGAAGAGGAGTACAACTACTTCATGGCTGTTGTATTCCCGGAAAGCCACCTCAAGATTATCGACTACAATCGCGTTGTGAAGGACCTCAACGGCATGACTCCAAAAGAGTTTATCGAAGCTCTTAAAGAGGATTTCGTAATTGAAAAGAAGGGTTCAGCGGAGCCTTACCGACCCTCCGGACTCCACAACTTCTCGATGTATCTTGAAGGCGAATGGTACTCGCTTACTGCAAAGCCCGGCAGATACGATGACAATGACCCTATCGGTGTTCTCGACGTTACAGTTTGTTCAAACCTCATTTTCGACAAGCTTCTCGACATAAAGGATCTACGCACCTGTACCAGAATTGACTTCGTGGGTGGTATCCGCGGTCTTGGCGAGTTGAAGAGAAGGGTGGATTCAGGAGAGATGGCAGCAGCCTTTGCTCTCTATCCGGTTTCCATGAGACAGCTGATCAACATATCTGACACAGGCAATATAATGCCTCCAAAGACTACCTGGTTTGAGCCTAAGCTCCGCAGCGGTCTGACGATCCACAAACTGGAAAAGTAAACTAAAAAACGGCCTCAGAGTGAGGCCGTTTTTTAGTTATGAGTATTGAGTAAGGAATTTTTAGTTAGTTGTGGGGGACAAAATCACTCTCCTTATAATCTATATAAAGTATACCTTTCAGATGATCTATTTCGTGCTGGAAAATTCTTGCCGTGAACCCCGAAATTGTATCGGTACGGGGTTCGAAAGTGATTTCATCATTGTATGAAACAACAATAGATGTAGAGCGGAGCACGGTATCACGTTGTCCGGGGACAGAAAGGCAACCCTCCCAGCCATATTTCTTTTCAGGGGAGTAGAAGGTTATCTCTGCGTTCGGATAAAATTCAAAGGGGGCCCCCTCTTTGTCAAATCTTACTACGGCGATAAGTTGTCTACTTATGCCGACTTGCGGTGCTGCTATTCCTACTCCCTGATTTTCAGGGTTAGTGACCGTACTAAGCATTCTATCTCTCAAAACACGGTATATGTCGGAAGCAACATCTTTTGCCGTCAGAGGGACGGCAACCTTACGTAAAAATTCTGCCTCTGTGGGCTCTTCAATAGTGTAGAGTGGCATTATGGCAGCGGAAGTGTCGGTGCCAATGAGTTGTTTTTCCCGTGCAGTAAAAGTCGTGCCGTCACTACAGGAAAAAAGTGTTGCAGCGGAAGCAATAGCCACTCCAACATAGATAATAATAGATGATAGTCTCATTTTAATAAAAAATTACCAGGCGAGAGCGCCTGCACCAAGAATAGCTGCATCGGACTCTTTGAGACCGGAACGAAGCACTTTAATTTTACCACCTTTCCAGATAGATAGAAGATTGGCTTCCATCGCCTCCACAAGGGGTTTCATAATAAGATCACCTGCCTCTGCAAGACCTCCGAAGAGGATGATTGCTTCAGGAGTGCTGAATGCAACGAAATCTGCAAAGGACTCGCCTAGCTTTTGACCGGTGAATTCAAACACCTTTTTTGCAATGGCATCTCCTGCGACAGCAGCATCGTAGACATCTTTAGAGGTTATGACTTCAAGAGAACGGAGTAATGAGGGTTCGTCACTCATATCTAGCCATTCACGCGCCGTGCGCGCAACTCCGATAGCTGAAGCGTAAGTCTCAAGACAACCCACCTTACCGCAGTTGCATTGGCGACCATTGTGCCTTACCGCAGTGGTGTGGCCCAATTCGCCGGCAAAGCCGTCATGTCCATAGACCATTTGGCCATTGACAACAATACCGCTGCCCACGCCGGTCCCGAGAGTAATTTCTATGAAATTAGTCATACCCTTGGCATTGCCGTAGTGCATTTCCCCGATAGCAGCCGCATTTGCGTCATTTGTAACCGTCACGGGTTTACCGGTTTTTTTTGCAATATAGTCTCTCAAAGGCACAACACCTTTACCCCATGGAAGATTGGCTGCACCTTCAATGGTCCCTTGATAGTAATTGCCGTTGGGAGCACCTATACCGATACCTTCGATACTCTCCCAGTCGACCTGCTCTGAAATCTTCCTGATATTGGCGCAGAGATCATCCATGAATTTCTCCGCATCAGCCTCGCCGTAGACCTTGGTGTCCATTCTGCTCCTGGCAAGAATATTGGCTCGTCTATCCACGATACCGATCATGGCCGACTGGCCTCCGATATCAACTCCTATCACATATTCTTTTGACATATTATCAATCATATTATTGTTAAATGATATTATGCTGTTACAATGTCCGTATTTACATTTTTGTTGCCGAAAGAGCATAGAATAGGATATATGCAAATCCTGCAACAACCACCCAATAGCTATTGATATGACCCACGGAGTCTGCAAACCAATTTTGCACAAAAGGAAGGATACCACCGCCACAAACAAGTGTCATAAAGATACCTGAAGCCATAGGGGTATATTTTCCGAGACCTTCGGTCGAGAGGTTGAAGATTGCTCCCCACATCACAGAAGTACAGAGACCGCATAGCACCACAAAGAGCATACTCAAGGGAAGTGCTTTCTCACGGAAAGAGATGGTAACAGTCTCAGGTATGAAGAGTATGCAGAGCACAAAAACTATCGCCAAAAGCGAAACCGAAACAAGCATTTTCTTGCTGGAAACCTTACCGGCTATAGGAGCTCCTACAAGCCTTCCAACCAGCATCATAAACCAGTAGAAACCCACCACGGTACCCGCTATCGCAGGTCCGACATTGGGATTACCGGACATATACAGATTGGCGGTATTGGGAATACCCACCTCTACTCCAACATAGAAGAATATTGCAATTGCACCGAGGACAAAATGGCGGAATGACATAGGTCCATATTTGTCTTTCTGCACATTACCTGCCCTGCGGGCAGCTTTCTGCTCAGTAGTCTCCATGTGGGGCTCAGGAATATTGGTAACCCCAAGAACTATTCCTGCGAGAACGAAGATGCCCATAGCAATCATCATTGCAGGAGCTGCATCGCTTACCGTAGCGCTCTCCATCGATCCGCCGATAAGGTAACCGAGAAGAATGGGAGCTATCGTCCCTCCGATGGAGTTGCAGGAGCCGCCAAACTGGATCAGTTGGTTGCCGCGATTGCCTCCGCCACCGAGCGTATTGAGGAGCGGATTGACTACGATGTTTAGGAGACACATCGAAAGACCGGCCACAAATGCTCCGAACACATATACTCCAAAAGCTATCGAAGGAGATACATACCCGGAGAGGAACTGAATTCCTACCCCTACAAAACCCACTATTACGGCTGTAAGTGCTGTAAATTTATAGCCTCTACGCTTCAGGATGATGCCTGCAGGAATACCCATTAGGGCGTAAGCGATGAAGTTGGCAAGCGTACCGAGCTGTGAGAGGGCATTGCTTGCTCCGAACTGATTTTTTACGATTACTCCCATCGAGCCCGCGAAATTGGTCACAAAGGCAATCATGAAGAAGAGAGCAAACATTATTGCAATCGGCAGTGCAAAATTCTGTTTCTTGACGTTTGTCATATTGTTGAATTGTTTAATTTTAAAAATCTTTCAAATATTCTTCAAACTTACATAAAAAACTTCATTTTTACGTCAGTTATGTATAAAGGCGACAAAAAAGGAGAATTACAAGAGTAAGCAATGTCATTTCTCAACAAAAGCGTGGCAATATCCCTTGATGCGGTCCCATTCCCCTCGTGTGAAATCGGGTACAGCTACAGGCATCGAACCGGACTCGATTGAGATACGGCTGAGTTCAATCAGACAGGACCACTCTGCCAGATCATATACATCCTGATCGAGAGGAAGTCCGTTGCGCAGACAGTAGATCAGACGATAGTCCATGATGAAGTCCATGCCGCCGTGTCCGCCCACCATACGTGCCTTCTCTTCAATCTCTGCAGTTATCGGATGCTTGTACTCTTCCAGAAGTATCTTCAACAGCTCCGGACTGACAAAGCGCTCTCCATCCAGTCCCGCGTACTCCTCGCGACCTTCGGGAAGATTGTGGCTCATAAGAGCAAAACCACGTACCGGATATTTATTTGCAAAGCCCTCGGTACCCGTAATCTGGTACATTCTGTTATGGGGGCGACGAGTATAGACATTGTGCTGAATCTCTATCTGCTTTCCGCCCACCGTGCGTATCAAAGTAACGGTGTGATCGCCGTTAGCCGAACTCTTCCGTACCCATCATCTCCTTGGAAACCTCTTTGCCGTGTACAGATTTGGTATCCATTGAGACCAGATACTCCATCCTGTCGCCTCTATGGATATTGAGCACCTGACAGGCGGGGCCGAGGCCATGGGTGGGATAGTTGTCGCCGCGATGCTTTTGATTGTAGTCAAGCCTCCAGTTGCCTTGATAGAGTTTCCAATAGGGATCGAGGTTGTGGATATAGGCTCCTTCAACATGCAGAATCTCGCCAAACAGACCCTGCTGAGCCATATTGAGCGCAGTCATCTCAAAGAAATCATAGCAACAGTTTTCCAGCATCATGCAATGCTTGCGGGTACTCTCGCTGGTATTGATGATATCCCAACACTCAGCTATGGTCATAGCTCCTGGTACCTCTACGGCTACATGCTTACCGCATTGCATAGCATAAACCGATATCTCTGCATGATTCTGCCAGGGTGTACAGATATAGACCAGATCGACATCGGGATTTTCACAGAGTTCGCGCCACCCCTCCTCTCCCGAATAAAGTGCAGGCTCGGGCCAACCTCTCTCCAGAAGTGCATTTTTGGAGGCCTCCGTTCTTTCGGGAAGCAAATCACAAAGTGCGGTTATACACACTCCATCTATGTATGTGTAGCGAATAACGGCATCAGAACCTCTCATACCGAGTCCTACGAAGCCCACCCTGACGGTGTCAAGCGGCTCGGCAGTCATTGCCAGAGCGCTCTGCTGTCCGGCAGGACGTTTAGGCGTTTCAAGTACGATTCTGCCATTTTCTACGCTATATGGCATTGAAGAGTCCACTTTCACCTGCGTGCAACCGGCAGTGAAGATTAATGTGCAGATCATGCACAATGCGAAAAGTTTTTTCATATTGTTTTGTGTAAACGATTAAAATCACTCTTTCATCAACTCATAAGTGGTGTAGTGTTCGCCGGTCATGCCTATCGCCTCATAGACTTCCCTGGCGCTGATGTTGCGTTTATCTACATAAAGACGAATTCCCTTGACATCGGAGGTAGAATCAACTATCATCCAAACGTGTTCAAAAAGGGCGGTAAAGATCCCTCTATTACGATACTCAGGCAAAACATAGAGGGATTGTATCCACCAAACCCATCCGTTGCGCCAGTCACTCCACTCATCGGTAATCATAAGGCATCCTACTATACCCCTTACACCCTCAAGCTCCGCTACAAAGTAAGTGGCCTTTTGGGGGTCATCCAGAACTGACTTAACGCCTTGAGAGACTATACGACGATCCAACTCTTGACCTTCGGTCTCAAGAGCCAGCTGCACCTGAAAATCTGTCAAACTTTTGCGATCCCGGGGTCTTGCAACCCTCACTTTTATTATATCCATAAGAAATAGTTTAATATTTCACAAAAATATATTTTTTTTGCTTAACTTTGTAGTTTCTTGAACTTTATAGTTAGATCAAACAAACAAAAAAATATCAATTATGAACAAAAAATTCCTTTATTTGCTGGCAATTGCCGGCATCGCACTGCTTTTAAGCAGTTGCAACAAAACCAGTTCAATAACAGGCACTATTACCGATGAAACCGCTTCTGCTCCGGGAGCTGTCATCGTATTCACAGACCTGCTAACAGAAAAGGCTGACACCGTACAGATTG
>JAXGPW010000017.1:0-37262 GCA_040766795.1 Bacteroidales bacterium
CTATTATAAGTAATTCTTTTATTCAACCACATTCCTTGATCGCAACAACTTGGCAGTAGAAGGTGCTTTGCAAATGGATAAAAGTACTTATTCTCCGGTGTTGCAAAAGTGTCATCCTCGTTAGCAATAACCGATGGGATTCTTGTTAAAAAACCCACGTGAGCCACAGACCAATCAGTCCCGATTAGTAATCTTGGTTTATTTTTCATAACTATTTTCAGCAGCCTGAAATCTCTAATTAATAAACCGGTAATAGCCTCCAAGAGTAGCCCTATTTTGCTCTTTTTTGTTTTCTCTCTTCTTAAAACATTTATATAATCAACACCTTCGTTATTAAGGAGTTCCTCCAGAATGTCCTTTGATTTTATCACAACAATTGGAGTGTTGCCATTGGTCTTCAAATGTGCACTATTGTTTATGAAAAGATGAAAATGCGCAGGATGAGCTAAAAAGATTAATATTTTTTTCTTATTCATAATTTTCAGTTCTATCTATTATTTCTAAAAGGCATATCATATTAAAAAACAAAAACTGCTCAAAATCTCTAGTGTCTATTAATATTATCTTTAACTTACTTTAATTATTACTTACGGACTTATAGAGGTTCGCAATAGCTTCAGATACTTGTCTGTTTTCTAACCTCAGTTTTATAATTCTTTCTCTACCATTGGTCCCTCCTTTTTCAATTGAAAACAGCAATGCCTTTGTGATGTTATCCGCACATACTTTTGCGTTAAAATCAGTCAAGTAACAACCTGGGATATCTCCAAACAACCATGAGACATCTCCAACATTTGTAGATACTATAGGCCTGTTGCAAGCCATTGCTTCTTTAATTGCATTCGGGCTGCCTTCCCAGAGGCTTGTAAGTATCACTACATCTGCTGCATTATACCATATAGGAGTTTGCTCATTGGAAACATTCATCAAGAAGTGAATTTCGATGTCTTCTCGATTTAATAATTCAAGTGCCTGTTGTGTCAATGCAAAGTTTTTTTCCGGCCTTTGGGGATTGGATGCAAATAATAAATGCATTTTTTGAGTATCCCACTTCAATATCTCTTGGCACTCTTCTTTTATCATCGGAACAAATCGTTTAAAATCAACACCATTTGGAAGTACAATAGCATTCTGACTCTTTAACGATTTTTTCATGTCCTCAGATTTAACAATAATGGCCTTCCATAAAAAAAAATACTGAAAGAGTTTTATTATTAATTTGTAGTAATAGCTTGCTTTAACATCACTTCCCATTAACGATACGATCAGCGGTTTTGCTCCCGCTAAACTTGCAACAAACGCAGATAAAGAATAATGGGCATGAATAATATCATATTTTTCTTTTTTGAGTTTTCGTTTTAACCGAATAATATTGTTCGCATAGCCTTTAAAACCCTTACCCACTATCGGGAAAAAGTCTATCGACAAACCATCAATATGTTCTCTCAATGCAGATGCCTGATTATTAATAATTGGGCTAATTCCACTATTAGAGTTTCCGCTACAAACAAATAACACTCTCACTGTTTACTATATAATACCAGATTATTTATAACTTCATGAGTTATGAAATATTGTTAATCCATTATTGCCACTTCTCTTGCATGAGAATTTATATATTTAAATCAATTTATTAATGACGGGTCTATACTTGCCGGTCTTAGTATTTTCAATATTTGTAGAATAATTAAAAACAATATCAACCGGACCAATTCTGGACTGAATGTTTTGCTTTAAAACCAAAATCAATTCATCAGAAATTTTTTCACAAATAAGATTTATCTCTATTTTATCCGGAGACTCTTGAACTACCTGAAATTTCTGTAGGTTATTATTTTTTGCTATGCCGCTATCAAAAAACAAGTGCCAAAAATAGGCCCAGTGAAGATATTCTCCATTTTTCCCTATAATATAATCGCAAGTACGTCCCATAACTCTTTTTATAAGCAAACTTTTACGACCACAAGAACATGGGGAATCAGCTAACTCAACCTGGTCAGCATTCCAATAACGAATAAACGGCATTGCATAATTGTCCAAGTCCGTAACAATGATCTCAGAATTATCATTAACCTCAATATATACTCTCTCTTCGGTCACATGTAAACCCTGATGATGATCACATTCAAAGGCAATTCCACCAATTTCACCACATCCATATTGATCAAAGGTATCTGCTAAAAAAACTTCTTTAAAGATATTCCTATGCTCTTGCATTAAGGGTTCTGCAGTTGTAGTAATAGCACCGACAGGAAACACCTCGCCCATTTGCTTAACCTTCGTTGCAAGAAAATATAGAAACTGACTATAACTGCGTATTAACTTGAATTTATTAGATCAGATTGATTTAATTATAGACTCAACATTTTCATTTTTAGTATCATAAGGGTTAAACGCAATACTATTTGTGAGCAGGTTATAAAACTTAGTTTTTAATTGATCTTTAAAACTTGTTCCGATAACATGTCCGCCCATTAAAATTAGAGCCTTATCACCCTCCTTAAACCCCATCCAATCATTAAATCGTCTATATGCTGCCCAAGTAGAACTTCTAGTGTTTGCATCATTCCGTTTAAATAAAATATTGCCTGTTGTTCCGCCAGTTTGACTCGTTTTTACGCCTTTTATATTTTTTATGTTCAAAGGATAAAACTTTGAATAATTCTCTTTTATTATTTCTTTTGTCAATATGGGAAATCGTTTAATATCTTCAAGAGAGTGAATATCTTCAGGGGTAAATCCTATTGAGTTCATTAATTCAGTGTAATAAGGCACATTGGTATAACAATGAGATACAAGTTTTTAAACTTATCAAGTTGATAGTCTCTCATTGCCTCTGAGGAAAACCATTGAGTTTTTATATACTCATTATAATAGTCCTGTACCTTTTTGCCCGTAAGAAAGTCTAATATTTTTGTAATATTCATATCTTATAGTTTATCAATTTTTAATATTTAACTTTAATATGCGCTTAATAACATCAAGATGGGATTCACAATATAACAAGTTTTTAATAAGATATAGCCGTTGGATATTGTAAGAGTACCAAACAATCCTTTATTGTACAGCTTGTCAAAATACTTGTTGCCAAAGGCGTTCAATTGTGATATCCTTTGTTTGGTCTTTTGGGTAGCCCATTTTCATATTCTTCTTCCAACAGTCTGTCATTACTAATAATTTGGTTCAATTTATCCAGTGTTGAAGAGAAAGCATCCCTTTCTAAAAGTCGCACATTGGGAGTGTCTGCGCATTGCTGAATGGGAAATAGGGAGAACTCTATGTTATCGTCATCAAACAAAAGCCTCACAATCCACCCCTTGTCCCACATACCATTATTACGATATATATTTAGATCAAAACAAAAATTACCTATACCGTAGAAAATTGGCTTACCAGGTAAACCTCATAGCCCGAGCAGCAATGTTGATGATGGTTAATAACCACATCTGCACCCTGTTCCACAAAATATCTATACTCTCGTTTCATCCGCGGCGAAGGCAAAGGATAATGTTCTATTCCACCATGTATAATCAAAATAACATAATCTGCTCTTTGTTTAGCTTCAACAATATCCTTATGAATATTAATCAAATCATAGGGATTACTTCCCCCATACTCATCTTCGGCAATAGAATACTCCTGTTCGCAAACGTTAATAAATGCGAAAATTATATCTTTAATACTTTGATAGTTGATCTTGCGAGCTTCCTCCAAACTTTTTCCACCTCCAACATAATTCAGCCCAACAGAATCAGCACATATCAACGTATTACACACTCCTGTTTGTCCTTGATCCCTAAAGTGGTTATTCGCAAGAGTCAACATATCAAAACCGGCATCTTTCACAACCTCCATTGCTGCTAAAGGAGCATACAAGTTAGGCCCGACTTTCTTATCGGAGTAGGTTTGTCCAGAACAATGGGGGCCTCAAAATTGACAACACTGAAATCCGATTCTTGAATGGTAGACAAGACATCACCAAAAAGATACTCTGTCTTACGCGCTTCGAAAAGTGGCACTGTTCTTTCAGAAGGGACCAAATCTCCGGCTACCAATATGGATATCAACATATCTTTCTATTTCTAAAATTTTTACAAATTATCGAATAATAAAAAATGGCAAACATAAGATATCTACAATTATTAAAAGGATTTGAAAAGAGCGAAATAAATAGAGGTATCAACAATAATGGACCAAAACCTTTTTTAAAACCAGCCGGATTAAATCTCCACACTGCAATAACAAAGGCTATAAAACCTAACCATCCCCACTCTGATAATAACGATGCCAATGCATTTGGAGAAGATATCTCTCCATATTTTCTTACAATATAGGAGCTTAGGTTGATACCATCTCCCCATGGACGCACCAAAGAATTCTCCAGACTGATCCTACCCATGGCAATCCGGGTAACCCTCTCCCAGGATTGTTCGCCAAATGTTGCCTCTCTAACATCCATTCCTATTTCCTGATAATACGTTAACTTTTCGGACATAAAATCAGCCGAATTGAACAATTTCACAGACCCAAATATAAAGGCCAAGAAAACAAAAGGAAGTATCAACAAGGCTGTTCGGGTTCCACGTTTGATAAGATAAAAGATAACTATGAAAAACAGACCTAAATAACCTGCCGTGGAGAATGTCGAAATAAGGGCAAGAACAAGCAGTAGAACCTTCTTGTCAAGTACATAATTGTCTCTGTGGAGCTTATAGACTATCATAAAGTTGAGGATCCATGCATACGCACCAGGCTCCCACATAAAACCACAGTTCCTCGGAAAAATACCATAATAGTGAGCATACGCGCCAAGATGTTTATAAACAATAATATAAAAATCTCCATTTGCAAGCATTCTTCCATGCAACAAAAAGTTCAGATACGGAGTAAGACTCTTCACAAATGAGGGTGCAATTACCTCTACAATATATAAAGATGTGGCTATTATAACAAGGATAAAAAGAAAACGGTATAACTTTTCAAAAAATGAAGCTCCTATGATTTTTACGATAAAATATGGAATAAACATTTTTAGAATATAACCTAGAAAAGTGTTTATCGGCAACTTGCCATTTACAAGATAGGATATCATATTGATCGCGATCCAGACTGCCAATACAACAAAGAATTCGAGATCAAAAGATTTCTCTTATACAGAAATATTGCCAAGAGCACCAGGAAAACCACTATTACAAAAATTTCTGATGCCACAAAAAATGCTGATCCATCCAAAAAAAGCAGAAAAATTAAGAGTAATAATAAATGCAGCTTTGTAAACTTAGTCTTAGCCTTTTGAATTGCAACCATAAACCCTACTTTTTAGCCAACTCGATCAAAATCAACTATTCGTTTTGCCTGAACGGTACTATTGAAATTTGCATCTGCAACCTTATATCCTTCTCTATTAAATAAAAGTGTCTCCTTATCCATATTCATTGCCTTTTCCAACCCTATGGCAAATTTTCTGGGCCTATCCGGCTCAGTAAGAAAAGCCGAAACACCATCAGTCAGGTATTTAGGTATCTCACCAAGATTAGTTACCACAACCGGATTGGATGTACACAAATATTCGCTACACAGGCGCCGTTGTAGTACTTCCCTGGCGGGAAGTAAAGACTTGCCAGAGCAAGAAATGATGCGTTTGCAGAAATTGAGGAACTGCGCAAAAAAACGATCCCCTCACCGGAAAAACAACGCACGCTCGCACAGACCCAAAAGCTCGGCCTACCAACTGTTTCTGGGCAGGCACCGCTGACGATCTCCGGCCAGTACCAATTTATATGGGGAATTGTCTGCAATCAATGCGAAGGCCTTTATCAGGATTGATACACCATCTGCTTCACTCATATTACCACAGTAAGCAATATAAGGAGAATATGGAGAGAGTGTCTTGGTAGGTTCCGAATATTTGGCAATATCCACCGTCATAGGAACAATTAGATAGGGAGAATTCGGCTTTCCAAGCGGAACATAATAGTCAACCAAATGCAGGTCTCAAGTATCCACGCGTCAGGCCTTTTGAAGGCTTTCTTTGTAAAGTAAATGAACACGCGTCCTATAAACGATTTCTCATACCTGATGTTATCCTACTCTATGGAAGGCAACTCAGCACGCTCGACAACCAGTTTTGCATTATTTTCTTGGCAACGTAAGAAAACCAATAGTGCTGGAATACACTGGAGCTAAGCATCATAACAGAAATTGTATTCCCTTTTCTTTTGTTAAGCAAACTTCCCGCTCTTAGAGTACCTCTTAAATATAAATACAACTTCTTCACCTTCTTTCCTTTCTCCCTCGGCCAAAAATCCCTTCAGAGACATACTGAACATCTATTTCGCTTTATAGGTAATTGCAGAACGCCTCACCAAATCCACTCCCTTTCATCATCAGTAAGGTTGGTCATAAGTGACAAGGCTTATCACCTGCCTCGTGACCCATTTTTAGCCATCTCAACTGCATAAGATAGGACACGATTTGCAGCCGCATCCCCATACGGGGAAGGCCGCAATGTAAATAATTGGAATATGCATATTCCTATAAATTTATTCCAAATCAGCACTTTAAAGCTTTTTTACCCTGCGTATCGGCCATCTTCGCGCCATCAACATGAGGGATTGTACCATACGATACCAGCACCGCCACCTCCTCCTTGATTAACCACTGCATGTGTTGTCCGCGGGAACATGTACACTAATGATGGTTTGTCAGCAGACAATTCAATAACATGGTGATGCTTGCCATCCACAGTGAATGGCAATGCGCCAGCAGTACCAACTACACAAGTGAAACCTCTTCGCTACGCGGTGATAGTAGTCTCCTCGATGGTTTGGATTTATGGAAAAGGTATAGACATAACCACCCTCGGGTATATTAAAGTCATTAAACCTAAACACCTCGAAAAGTGCACCGCGTTGGTCTGTGTGTAAAACAAGCTCCAGTTCGTCAAATGGTTTTCAGTTCAATTCGGCTATATTTATTTGTGGTAATTCTTAATAAAATCACAGATACGATAAATATCCTCATCATCCACCCACCATCCACAAGGCAAGGAGAGTTCTCGGGTGGCAAAATCAACACCCGGAAGTTCTCTACGCGAATCTTGAAGATAGTCAGATATCATTACTCGGATGATTTTGTAACCCGAAAACACCATTTTCGAGGTATGCACAAAGACCATCTCTCTTTTCAGACATAATCACATAGAGTCCAACAAACGGAAATGCGCTTGAGGTCACGGCGTATGAAAGTGCTGCTTTGGGGATATCCATATCCTTTAGGGTCTTTGTAAAAAGCTCTCCATTGTGATGATATTTTTCAATAATCGGCTCAATAACTTTCTGGGCCTCCAATTCCTATTGTGGCAGCGATATCATTCATGTTTGCTTTGTAACCTAATTCGGTGACATCTGAAAGCCAAGGATTACCGACACGCGTATCACGATCTACTCCCAACCATTTAAGTTTTTTGCCTCGCTCGTAGAGTTCCTCATCTCTGAATGTCATACAACCACCATCTCCGGTAGTCAAATGCTTGATCGCCTGAAAGGAGAAGCAACAAATATCCCCGTGATTGCCAATCATCTTATCGTTGTATCTGGCACCATAAGTGTGAGCGCAATCCTCGATGAGACGGACACCATAAGACCTGGCAAGATCCACGTATTTATCCAAATCTACGATATCCCCATCCTTATGGAGGAGCATTATGGCTTTTGTCCTCTTATTAATAAGTTTCTCCACATCATTGATATCGGACATACCCGTTGTCGGATCCACATCCGCCCAAACGGGTTTACCCTTAAGGTGACGGATAGGAATATTGGTACAAATACTGGTTAAAGGCGTCGTAATTACTTCATCCCCGGGTTGGACATCAGAAAGCTGACAGGCAATCTGAAGCGCCATGGTGCAGTTGTTAACCATCATCGTCCGCGGATTCTGCAAATAATCCGATACCATCTGAGTAAATTCCTTGACCTTTGGCCCTTCTGCAACAAACCCGGAATATAGAGTCTGATTGAGAGCTGCAATAGCAGTCTCAGGCATAAAAACGTTGAATAACTTGATTTGCTTGTTTGCCATAACTATTTATTTGACTATCGCAAGTTTTTAACTTGCTGAATTTTATTAAAATAACACTCTAACCTATCAAGTTGCTGATTGTTGAAATTCAACAACTTTGAATTGTAACACAAAAATTCGAAAATACACTGAAAAACAAAGGTAGAATAATAAATTTAGAAATAAAAATCTTTACAGATAACTAAAAATCAAGTTAGTTTGCCTAAAAGATTTGGCTTGCATCGGTTTTATTGAATTTCACCCGTTTAAAATAATAGAAAATGATAGTCAAAATATAAACAACACCGGCCACAACATGAGTAATAGATGCACCTGTTGCTTTATATTTAGGAATCAAAATAAGGCTCAAAAATAGGGTGGTGAAACCCACAATCCATGAACTATTACGTAATGCTTTGCCATCTCCATGTGAGGCAAGATACCTTGAAATAAAATCCGATAAACTATACAACAAGGTACCAACGCTTGTAATAAAGGTGAGAAAAATCACCGGTTTAAAGTCGGGTGTATAAAAAATATTCACAAATGGCCCTACGATAACCCATAAACAAATCAATGCAAAAAGGGAAAAACCTCCGGTAACTAAAAACAGTTTTTTGGGAATTGATTTGTAATTCGCAAATTTTGCATAGTGAGAAGTTGCAATCACAACGGGGATATAGGATAAAGGTGACGACAGCATAAGTGAGAGGGAATAAAAACCCACATCTACGTTGTCGGCACTAAACCGGCTGATTAAAAGAGGCATCAATGCTCCAAATGCAGTTGAGAACAGGTCACCGAAGTAAACGTGGATACCATACACTTTATTATACCTGAATGCTTCACGCAACCTCTCCTTCACGTGAGTAAATTTAGGCCTAAGCCTCAATAGTACATAAAGATAAATAGCTAGTTGTGTGGAAAGAAAAAACAGCCATACCACAATAACAGGATTCAGAGTATCGTTACCCTTGAATAACCAATATATCACCCCGGATAAGACGAAAAACGCAATTTTAGGATAATAACGTGAAATGATCAACAAGTCGATGCGGTTATTTGCCGGCAAGATTTGTTCGTAAAGATGATTGAAATAATAGATGAAACAAAAAGGGATTATGCACAAAAATATCTCAGTGATGCCTTTCTCAGAAAAATTAGGCATTATTAAAGCCGCCAATACCAGGGAGATGACAATCAATATATAAATCGCTCCAAGGTACAATAATCCTATACCATAATATTCCCGTCTCTTTTCTTCCGTATCAGCGAGCAACACTGCGCGGTTGATAGAGCGAAAAAGTCCGAAGTTTAAAACGATAAATGCAAATTCCAGTACACGTTGAATATAGAGATAATTGCCATACTGCTCTGCCCCCATATACCTGGTGACCACAATATTGGTTACAAAGCTAAGTGGAAGCGCAATGAAATTCCATATCAGCAGACGAAAAGCTTGCTTCGCCTGAAGATTATCCTTAAATCTCTCTTTAAATCCGGAAAGTATCTCCTTTACCGACATTATTCAGAACGAATGGCCTCTAATTGGGTTCTGGGAATAAGACCAAGATCTTCTTTAATGAAACGAAGTTTGAGAAGGAGCTCTATCAGCACCTTCAACATCTAACTACGTGTATTATGGCTATTATGGCTCAACCATTTTGGACATAGGACCTTTCAAAATAGGATTTATCATAATTAAGATCTCTGGCATCACAAGGAATGCGATAGTAATCACCCAAGTCAATCGCTTGCGCCATCTCTTCCTCGTGACAAGAGTTTCATAGAGTTTCTCACCATGGGATCCTATGATTTTAATCAGTTTTTTTTTTTTTTTTTCCCCCCCCCCCCCCCCCGCCAAATTTGGGGGTCAACTTTGGTATGAGCAGATCTGAGTGCGTGAGCAGAGTTGTCAACGTTGCCGCGGGTGCTTTTTGAACAAACATATCACCATTATGACCATGTGTAAATGCACCAAACAGCCAAATCCACGGCGTCATCAAGTGTCATCATAAACCGTGTCATTTCCGGATTGGTAATGGCGGATTACCTCGCTCCATTTGCTCCACCCAAAGAGGAATAACGGATCCCTGGGAAGCCATTACATTTCCATAACGAGTACAACATATCTTGGTGCAGGCATCATCGCCCAACTCCCGACCGCCAGGCAATATTCCTTCTCATCATCATGGAGACACCATTGCATTGATAGGATATGCAGCTTTATCAGTGCTAAGTACAACTACATTTTTCACGCCATGCTCAATTGCAGAATCCAACATTTTCCGTTCCCAGAACATTTGTGCGTACTGCCTGCATGGAAAAAACTCTGCAAGACGGTATTACTTGCTTCAGCGCTGCCGCTTGAAAAACATAATCCACACCGTTCATTACATTATCTACACTTCGCTTATCCCGCACATCACCGATATAGAACTTAACTTTCGGATTTTGCAACAAATGACGCATGTCATCCTGTTTCTTTTCATCTCTACTAAAAATACGAATCTCTTTAATATCTGTATCAAAAAGCGCCTTAAGACTGCATTTCCAAATGATCCTGTACCTCCTGTGATTAGGAGCGTTTTATCTGTAAAGGGTGTCATATTTTTATTTATTTAATTAATAATATTTCGTTGTAACAATTATTATATTTCTTACCTATCCTACAGTAACTGTTTATTTCAAATTATTCCAATACCACTCACAGGCTTGTTCAAAGCCTTCCAAAGCACTATATTGCGGACTATATCCCAAAATTCTTTTGGCTTTCTCAATAGATGCCTGTGAATGTGGTATATCTCCTATTCTCTCTAAAAACAGGCAGTATAGAGGCAATTTCAGGATCAAACTTCGCCAAGTTGCTCCTCAGGCACAATCAAAGGATTGCATCAGTGTAGTATTTCCACCGTAGGCAATATTAAACACCAAATCAGAGAGGCATTCGGGGTAAATTCATATTATACAACTCTGAACGCTTAATAATCTCCTCTTTGGATATGAATATTGCAGTTCATTGGCTTGTATCCGCATTATCTATATAGACTAAAAAATCTCTCGAATAGGTACCATCACCGTTTATCATGGGAGACTCATGATTGATAAAGGCTTTCACCATAATGGGATGCTGTACCTGCAAAGCTCCATTAGGGTCTTGCCTGCGACCAAAAACATTAAAATAACGCAGTCCAATGGTTTCAAACCATGGAAATCAGAGACCACATTGTATAGAGTTCATTCACAAACTTTGTTATTGCGCCAGGAGTGAAAGAGGACATTCAATGTTATGTTCAATTTTAGGCAACTCTTTTTATGTATACATAAGTTGACGAGCTTGCAGCATACACAAATCTCTTTATACCGGCATCTCTTGTTGCCACTAACGCTATTCAGAAAACCATCTATATTAGTGGCATTTGTAGCTATCGGATTGTTGATACTACGTGGCACAGACCCCAATGCTGCCTGATGAAGTACGGCATCACAGCCTCTTACCTCATGTGCAAACTTCCATGTCACGAATGTCCGCTTTAACAAAAAAGTGAAGTTGGGTTTACTTAGCAAGGGTTCTATATTGCGCTTAAATCCTGTGGAGAGATTATCCAAACAAACAACCTCATAACCATTTTGCACAAAATATTCGCAAAGATTACTGCCTATAAATCCGGCACCACCTGTTATTAGTATTTTCATTTTTTCAATTCATTTGCCTATGAAATTCAGAACGTTTTCTTACTGACTCCTCTTCCCTTTCAACACGATATTACGTACCGCTTTCCAGAAATATTTCCAGTCTGTACGAATGGGATTTTTAAAGTATTCATTTAAATATCGTCTTTCGCTCGCCTGAATCCCTTCAAGGGTTTCCGGCATGTCTGCGTAAAAGAGGCAGGAGTCCGGGCTTGGTTTTTATTCTTAATGCTTTTAAGTCCTCGTCATAAAGATCAAATGAGTGCCTGCTAAGAGGCCTTACTCCCACAATTTTAAGTTCACCTTTACCCAGTTGATCAGCATGGGCAGCTCATCCAGCCATGTTTTACGCAAAAAATGACCGAGAGGACTGACACGGTAATCATCTGAAATTTTTCCGCCAACCGCAAGCCCCTGCTGCTTGTAAACATAAGGTTGTATATATTCGGAATAGGCATGCATAGTCCTTAATTTATAGACACCTATGATCTCACCTCCCTTTCCCTGTCTCTACCAGACGAATCAACATGCCATTTGTGGGTTTGTCGTCACGAATAAACTCTTTTATCTTTGTAGCTACTACATAAAAGCGTCCGTTGCTTATTTCTTCATGTACCACGTCAAATCCTGCTCTATATATCACCAATACCTCTACACGTGTCAGCACCCGAGCCTTTCCACCCGTAATCCAAAAATATAGTGGGCGTGTAACCGGCATTTTGGCACATATACGGTGCCATAAAAAATCCAAAGCGTAAACTACTCTATTGATTATGGGGGGACTTTGACGTAAAACCTTTTCGCGATGCAACGCTGAGGTCACACAATGACAAGCGATAAGATCCTCCCTCATACATACAGTAGTTTGCGTACGAAAGCAGTGTATTGATATACGATGACTTTGTTTAAAGAACAGAGATGTACCACTAAGTATTGGGGGACTTAAACGCGGAACGAAGAATCTCCTCCGGATTGCTGCTTTCTATGAATATCGTATCCTCCGAGAACCGGTGCTTAACCTCTTTAATCTTCTCTTCTACATCGTCACTTTCAATCGTTATTTCAGGGATAAATTGCAATAATCTTTTCAACATCCTTATTTAGGGTGACCTCTTTCTTATCCTCCAAAGGATTGACTCCTTTCTCTTTAACACCCTCGACAAGGGGCTCTTCATAAAAATAGGAGTATCTTTTTATAGACAAATCTTCTGAAGAATAAAGCAGTAGTTCCGGTAAGAAGATAATCAACAATACTACAACAATTGAGTAATGGTATCTCCATCCGGGTATTATAATTCGGTAAAGTAAGAAAATGAGCGAGCCTGCAAAAGCCGTTTGCAGAAAAATACCCATGACAGCACCAAATGCGTTTGAAGGAGCTGAAACGCAATTTTTGTAAAACAACTCCTAACAGCACCCACAAAATTGCAGACAATACCGGGTAGTACCAACGAGGTACTTTTCCAAAATAGAGGAAGTAATCCAAATGCGAAAGGAGCGATTATAAAATCGCCAGTCAAGATGAGAATAAATGTCTCTTACTTCTTTTCACACGTATGATGCTACAAATTCACAAACCTTCTCAATATCCTCGTGCGTAATATAGGGGTGTATCGGCAAAGAGAGCACTGTACTACAAATCCTTTGTGTCACAGGATTGCTATCGGCAGGATAGTTTAACTCTTTATATGCAGTCTGCCCATGCATAGGGGTTGGGTAATAGACCATGCTGGGGATACCATGTTCTTTCAGATAGGCTTGAAGACCATCTCTCTGCTCTCTGTCTTTCAGTTGGATAGTGTATTGTGCCCAGCTGGAGTAATATCCTTCAGGAATAACAGGCGTTTTTACTATACCTTTCAATTTTTCGGTATAAATGGCAGCTGCCTTATTGACATCTTCAACTTCATACTTCTTAAAGGCATCAAACTTCACTTGCAAAATAGCAGCTTGCATAGTATCCAATCGGGAGTTTAAACCGATGCGAACATTGTCATACTTGAATGATCCTTTGCCGTGTACCCTCAAAGAATCCATGATTTTGGCCCACTCGTCATTATTGGTAAAGACAGCTCCGCCATCACCATAGCAGCCGAGCGGTTTTGCAGGGAAAAATGAAGTAGTGGAGATATCGCCAAAACTGCAAGCCATGCGATCATTTATCTTTCCGCCAAAGCCTTGTGCCCCATCTTCCAAAATGAGCAAATTGTACTTATCTGCGATTTTTTTCACGGCATAATAATCGGCCGGAAGTCCGAACAGATCCACGGTAATAATAACCCTGGGGGTTAACCTACCTTCCTTCAAAGTTTTTTCAATGGCTTTTTCAAGACTTTTTACATCTATATTGAATGTATCTTCATCTATATCGATAAAAACGGGCGTTGCACCCTCAAGAGAGACAACTTCAGCCGATGCAAAGAAGGTAAAGTCGGGTACGAATACCGCATCGCCTGATCCAATGCCCCAGGCTTTGAGGGCAAGTGTGAGCGCATCCGTTCCGTTTGCACACGCAATGCAATGTTTGACGCCCACATATTCCGCCAATGAGGCTTCCAGCTCTTTTACGGCTTTACCCATAATATAACCGCCAGAAGCAGCTACATCTGTCATAGCCTTATCAATCTCAGGCTTGAGTATGTTATATTGTTTAACTAAATCTCTGAATTCCATATTTTTATTTAATTTCTATTAATCCGTTATCCGATTCTTTATATTTTTTACCACATTTTGTACAAACCAAATTATCAGGCAGACGATGACCGCACTCGCATACCCAGCCTATCTGCCTGGCAGGTACTCCCGCCATAAGAGCATGGTCTTTTACATCTTTGGTAACTACGGCTCCGGCAGCTATCAGGGCACATCTTCCCACATTATGTCCGCAAACGATGGTTGAGTTTGCCCCTATTGAGGCTCCCCATTTAACCAGAGTCCTATCATATACTCCGTGAACGGGATAGTGAGAGCGCGGAATGGCAACGTTTGTAAATACGCAAGATGGGCCGCAGAAAACATTATCCTCCAATTCCACGCCTTCATATACCGAAACGTTGTTCTGAATTCGAACGCCGTTACCTATCTTCACATTGTTAGCCACATTCACATTTTGTCCGAGCGAACAGTTTTCGCCCAAGATAGCATTTTTTTGTATATGGCAAAAATGCCAGATTTTTGTGCCTTTTCCTATTGTTACATTTTCATCTACGTAACTGCTTTCGTGTACGAAATATTCTTTTTCCATAATTATTTCTCGTCAATTAATTGTTGAGCCTTCTCCAGCACCTTTACCACTTCATAGCCCGATTGTCCATCTGCGATTTCTATCTTTTTGTCGAGATTTTCCACAAAATATTTTAACTCTTCAGTAAGAGGCTGTCTGTTTTCGTAAGGAATGATCTCGGTAGGATTTTCTACTTTAATCGGGATACCTTGCTCAAATTCGATATGTTTATTGTAGAATTTAATCTCTTTTTCAGGCGAGGAATCTTCAAATGAAATCATCCCCCTACTTCCGATTACCACCAAACGATGTTCTTTAAAGGGATGCAGCCAGGAGACAAAGATATGAGCATGAATGTTATTCGGGTAGGTCAGTTGTGTCATAGTGTAGTCATAGACATTTTTTTGCAAAAACTTTGCACCTTTAGACTCTATGAACTCGGAATTGGCTCCCACGAAATAGTTCAATACCGAAACATCGTGTGGTGCAAAGGACCAAAACATTCTCCTCCGTCCGTACAGTACCAAGATTTAGTCTATTGGAATGATGTAGTAAGTTCCCCGATTTTACCGTCCATCTATGACCTCTTTTATTTACGTATTGCAGGATGAAAGAGCAGTACATGGCCAACCATCAGTCGAACTCCTTTTGCTTTGGCCAAGCTCAACCAATTCGAGAGATGTTTCGGAAGAGAGGGTCATCGGCTTCTCCACCAATACGTTTTTGCGGTTTTTGTGTCAAAAAAAAAAAAAAAAAAAAAAAAAGAGAGAGAGAGAGGTTTAGCAATCTCATGGTAAGTGGTGCCGGCGCTGCTATTGTAAATCCGTCAAAATTCTCTTTAACAGCTGCCTCAACATCCTGAAAACCCTTTACCGGATATTTCTCCAGCAGCTCTTTCAATCTTTTGGGGTTGGATTCAACGATACCGCCGAGATTTCCCATTTCGAATAGTGTGCGGATATGATTCTGTCCCCATTTACCCCCACCAATAACGCAAATTCTTTTCATAACTCAGAACTCAATACTTTATACTCGGAACTGAAAACATAGAATTGCTACAGCAACTCTATGTTTTCCCTATTGACAACAGCTTTCATTGCATTTTTGGTGTCAAAAATGAACTTAGAGTGTTGTTGGACGAAATTGTAATCCACCTTAGTGTGAGCAGCTGTCACTATTACCAGATCAGCCGCTTCCAATAGTTCCTTGGTCAAGGCATTCTCACCGGTGTTTTCTCCTTTATATATATATTCGGTAATAGAGTTAATATTTTATGTTTGCTCCCAGCCCCTTTAAAATGTCGATAACCACTAAGGCGGGGCTTTCACGATAATCATGTCCGCCTTATAAGCTACACCGCAGAACAAGTATATCGGAGCCATTCCAACGTTTTATATCTGTTGAGAATATGGGCGGCTCTCTCCGTACAATACTCCGGGCATACGGTCGTTGATCATCATCAGACTCGATCATAGAGGTATGGAATCCAAACTCACGTGCTTTCCATGAGAGATAATAAGGGTCGAGGGGAATACAGTGACCACCCAATCCGGGACCCGGGTAGAGAGCCTGAAATCCGTAGGGTTTTGTTTTGGCTGCGTCAATTACCTCCCAAAGGTTGATATTCATTTTATGACAGAGTATAGCCAACTCGTTGACCAGCCCCTATATTTATATTACGATAGGTGTTTTCGAGAATTTTCTCCATTTCGGCAATCGCGAGACTCGAAACCGTATGCACATCGCTTTCGAGAACCGCTCTCTGTAGCTGCAATTACTTCAAGCGCATCCTCTCCGATTGCTCAACTATTTGGCATATTTTTGGTTTTGTAAATCAGATTTCCGGGGTCAACTCTTTCGGGCGAAAAACCGAGATAAAAATCTTCACCGCACTTTAATCCGGAGCCCTCTTCAGAATGGGTTTATCAGCTCCTCTGTTGTGCCAGGATAGGTAGTGGATTCTAATACCACCATCGTCCCTCTCTTCATATATTTGGAAATAGCTTCAGTAGAAGACTTGACATAACTAATATCGGGTTGCTGATAAATATCAAGAGGGGTAGGTACATAGATAGCCACAAAATCGACATCTTTAATGAAACTGAAATCGGAAGTGGCCGATAGCAATCCCTTTGAAACAATCTCCTCCAGATCACTATCTACTACATCGCCGATGTAGTTGTGTCCGGCATTTACCATATCAACCTTTTTTGGCGTTGAACGTCAAATCCTATTGTTTTAAAACCGGCTTTTCTACGGCCAAAGGTAGTCCGACATAACCACTAGCCCCACTACGCCGACTGTAATCTCTTTTCTTGAAATCTTGTTTAATAATTGCTGCTTCATTTTCTACATGTTTAAGATTTAGTTCCCGTGATATTATTACTAACATTGTATCATGCAAATATACAACAAATCTTTGAAGTAAATACTTGAAATCTAAAAAAAACGAACAACAAGGTAGTCTATTTTGTCTTTTTACAAAATAGAGTGGCAGAAATGTTAAATTGTCGATATTTTTTTTTTGGAAACCGTTACCTAAACCAACGCCTTTTCTTCTGCTCCGGCATTGCAGAACCGGATGCCATAGTTTCAAGCGCATCACCTCCATCCAGCGTGACCTTTACTGCATTATAGATAACCCCCCAGTCAGGCAATCCTCCTAAGCTCTTGTCATCTATAAACATATCAGCATCCAACTTACGATGGTACTCACCCGGTTGCAACTCCTCCGTTTCTCCCCTGTAGTTTTCGTTTTCTGCATGAAATGCAATCCCTTCTTAGCACAGTAATCTATAGCCTCTTGCAGGAGGTCGCGGTCCGAACAGTCCATAGGATAAGCCTGTGCCCATCTTTCTGCATCTGCAATAGTGTTTCTATGGCGAAAGAATAGGCCCTGCCAATTTCCGGATAGGCGTGCTCCACAATAGTGCCGTCAAAGTCAATAGCTATGGTCATTTCTTAATAGTTTTTTACAAAATCCAACATCAGCGCCAGCACCTCTTCCGAAATGGTTTCCTCTATAGTGGCATATTCAGTAGGGAGACCTGTGGTAGCATGCTGGAAGAGATGGATTGAGTCCCTCGAGCTCCACGATCTGCATATTATCTCTGCCTGTCTCTTCAAAGCTATTTGACGGAAAACAGGAATATTCTGATATGATACCTGTTTATCAAGCGTGCCGTTGAGAATCAATGCCGGTACGGTAACTTCTCGAATTGCCAGGGCCGAGGATCATATTTGAGAAATAAAACATCCAGGGAGAGCTGTATTGGTCAATCATAGGAACTGCGACATCATCAGGCATTCCCAGAGACGCAAGATAACTCAGCGCTTCTTTGCGGAAGTTCTCATCCGGAGCATCATGTTTCTCCACTATGGCGAAAACTTGCTCTGAGACCACTCTGTTTTGCTCGATGGCCTGCTCGGGCACTTTCATTCTCGAATACCGCTTCAACCTGCTGGAGTTTGAGAACCTCTGCACCTGTCACTGCCGGACTCAAAGTCGAAATAAGAAAAAGCAACGTCAGGCCGCCTTTGAGCACCATGAAGTTTATAAAACCCCCTTCGCTATGGCCGGTAATGCCGCAAAGTGAAGGAATTACCTCTTTTCTGGTAAGCAGATAGTCAAATGCCGCCTCGGCATCATAGGAAAGGTCAAAGGAGGTAGCATCGGGATTGCCGGGCTCGGATGAACCTACTCCACGATCATCAAATCTTAGAACAGCCACTCTCGTTGCGACTCAGATAGTCGGCAATCACCGCAAAAGGCTTGTGATCCATCAACTCTTCGTCTGATTTTGAGCTCCGCCTACCGGTTACTGGGATCATGGCCGGAAAGGGGCGGCTTCCCCTTCAGGGAATGGTCAAAGTACCTGCAAGAGTGAAATCTTCTCTCGAATTTTTGAAAAATACCTCTTCGGATTTGTAGGGAATGGGGCTTTTGGCTCCTGCAGGCGCCCGGGCTTTTCCGCCTTTTCACCTTTGGAGAGATTGAGAGACAGCGACATGCCCATCTGTGTAAGTCCTACTATGTTATTCAGCACCAGTGTGCCTTCGTAAGTGGCATTCAGCGGCGCGATGGCCATCGTAAGTTTCATCATTTCGAAAGAAATGATGTAACGGAAATGTTATAGGCTCCTGAGCGGTACATCCATCGTGGCAGATAGGGTACCGTCAGCTTCCTTTATGTCAAAACAGAGTTCAAGCTCAGTCGGACACAAATTGAGGTACGCTTTTGATAACCTATAATATTCTGGGCAATGCTGACATTGGCCAGCATGCAAATTGTAGAAATTAAAAAAAACCTTTTCATGATATGTATTTATAATTTTTTGTCTAAATAATCTTCGCTACCAACTACTCAAACTTCAAAGCTATAAAAAATAACCCAAAATTCGAAACCCAATAACTAACCCTTAACTCACAACCCGTACCCCGCACCGCCTACCCCGCAACATACCACTACACAAGATTCAGGCGCGTATAATCATTTGCTCCCTGCATACGAGCCGTACCCTCTCCCTGCTTTATTTATGCCGAAAAATGAGTAGAGCTTCGAAGGAATGTTAATTTCAATTTCCGCAGGACGACCATCAAAATTGGCCACCACAAGCATACAGGCATCCTCATATCCGCGCATGAAAGCAAACTGACGATTACCGTTGAAGCGCTCGGAATCGGGATTGGCATACATAAGATCGAATGTTTCTCCGTGGGCAAAAATAGCATCTGAGGTAGCTATTTTCAACAGACGACTATACTCCTTATAAATGCACCAATTCTTCAACAGTCAGACGGTCGAGCAGCCAGCGTCTGATCGAAGGTGCAGTGCAGTAATCGGAGATATTAGTACGTCCGTCCAAGAGTGCTGAAACCCTCCTGCCATCCCTCGCTCACCGAACTCCTGCCCGAAATAGAGCATGAAAGAGGCTTTGTTGAAAAGCAGAGAGACTGCAAGAGCAGAATGCAGCCCCTGCCCGAACCTGCAAAAGAAGTCCGAGGCAATGCGTTGCTCATCGTGATTTTCCAGAAAGTTGAGCATCCTGGGTTGTAAATCGCCAAGAAATTGCCATTCTCCGGTAAGTAGTCAGGTGCTGGCCCCCTCGCAGATGATACTTCTCAAAGTATCGTAGAAGCCCGATTTGTCATACAAAAGGTCAAAGCCGCCTATCTCATGATAGTGTCTGTAATTCTCCTTACCGTAAACCTCTGCAATGAAAAAGGTATTGGGATAGATATACTTTATCTCACTGAAAGCCCAGCCGAAAAACTCCGCAGGCACCAATTCCACCATATCGCAGCGGAAACCATCCACCCCTTTCGACACCCAAAATTTGAGGATTTCCAGCATTTTAACCCAGGTGCCATGGTTGTCGTAGTTGAGCTTGACAGTATCATACCAGTCATGGATTGAAGGAGAGGTGTGGAACACATCATTGCCGGTAGCCTTGGCGGGATTTTCTACATAATCGGAGTTGAGAGACTCCGGCAGCACCAACGCTCCGTTCAGCAGGTAGAAATTGTCCTTCGTAAAATAAGTATCATACTGTCGAAACACATGATTTGGCACAAAGTCTATGATAACCTTCATCCCCGCCTTGTGAGTGCGATGGATTAGCGCTTCAAACTCCGCCATACGGTTGTCGTGGTTATTGGCGAGAGCCGGACTCACGTCAAAATAATTGCGAATGGCATAAGGGGAACCTGCCTCTCCCTTCACGATCGAGCCGTTGCAATCCTTTATACCATTGAAGTGCGTCTTGGTTGCATGAGATATTACTCCGGTATACCAGATTGCGCTGACCGAGAGCTTTTTGATTTTTTTAAGTACTTCATCGGTGACGTCGTCAAACTTACCGCTGCCATTGATACTGTAAGAGCCTCCGGGTACGCTCTTGCGTTTGCCGAAAGCTCTTAGTAACAGCTGGTATATGACCACCTTCCCTTGCACTACCAGTTTAGTATCTTGTGAAAGTCGTACTCTTCAGGGTTGCTGACGTACTCTTTGGCAGCCTCGTAGTCGTTAGGGGTAATGTAGTGTACTATGTGTTTATAGATGCCCTGTGCCTGATCACCCTCGATGTCCACCAGACGCGGGGGGATCTTACCTGTCTTGGGATCCTGAAAGTCTTTGAGGTAAAGGGGCTTGATACGACCGATAGTATCCACGTAGACCATACATCCCGACTCTCCGCGTGTGTAGAGTTCATAAACTCCGCAACCGAGCTGGGTACAATAGAGCAGGTCGTAAGAGATGGGAGCCTGGCATCTGATGTCATAACCGATCTCAATGGGACGCATCTTTATATTCATTCCGAGCTTTTTGAGTTCAATCTCGAGAATGTCGTTAAAGAGCTGAGCCTTTGATATCTTGCCAAGCTCGGGATGTCCATGCTCGTCATAAGTAAATCTCACGCCCGTAGCCTTCAGCTCATCCTCATCCAGAAGATGGAAGACTCCTTCGGAGAGCATTATTCCTCCGTAGGGAATACCCATCAATTTTCTCTTGATGATGGAAGAGATGGAGAGTTTTATGATCTTGTCTACGGTAATTTTGGATTTGTTGAACATCTCGGGGATGATAATCATCGGGTAGTGGCAGGAAGAGCCGATACCTATGGCCAGATGGCCTGCAGAACGCCCCATCGCGGCCACGATAAACCAGTTGCCCGAGGGTCCTCGCATCCTCATATACCGTGGTGGCGATACGTGTACCCTCAGCTTTTGCTGAGTGATAACCAGATGTTGGAGTATTGAGTGGAAGAGGAAGGTCGTTGTCAATAGTCTTGGGAACGTGAATATTGGAGATTTTGTAGTTCCTTGCCTGAAGGAATTTGGTAATCCTGTTGGCAGTAGAAGCAGTATCGTCACCGCCAATTGTCACAAGCAGCTTGATATTGTTGTCCTGAAAAAGTTTATGGTTAAAATTTCCTTCATAGTCCTTTTCGGTGGGCTTGTATCGACTCATCATAAGGTGCGAGCCGCCTCTGTTGAAGATAGAGTCGGCCATCACAAAATCCTATTTCAGTATATGAAGGGTCGGGAGTGAAAAGTCCTTTATATCCACCATGGAGGCCGAGTACCCTATATCCTCTCGCTAAAAAAGCTTTCGCTATACTACCTATAACCGTGTTTATGCCGGGAGCGGGTCCTCCTCCTGTTAAAATAATGATAGATTCTTTCATAAAATGTTCGTATTTGATTTTCCGGTTGCAAATGTACTACTTTTTGATAAAATTGTACTAATTTTGTAAGTTATTAGCAAATTGCAGGATATGGCTAAAATTTCTAAATCGGTAGCAAAGGAGAGAATAGAGCAATTGCGGCGTGAGCTCGAAGAGCACAACCGCAACTATTACGTGCTCTCTACTCCTGTCATATCCGATTTCGAATATGATATGCTGATGATGGAACTCCAAGGATTGGAGGCCAGATTCCCCGAATTTGCGAGCGAAGAGTCCCCTACCCGCAAGGTGGGCAGCGATCTTACGGAAATAAGCGAGGGATTTGCTCAGGTTGAGCACCGTTATCCCATGCTTTCACTCAGCAACACATATAATGAAGGTGAGCTGATTGATTTTCACCAAAGGGTGGAAAATGTGGCACAAGCTCCCTTCTCCTACTCTTGCGAGCTGAAAATAGACGGGACAGCCATCTGTCTCATCTACAGAGAAGGCAAACTGGCACAAGCCATAACACGAGGTGACGGCATCAAAGGTGACGATGTCTCACGCAATATTGTCAGCATAGAATCCATTCCTCACATTCTCCATGGAGAAAATATACCTGCCGAATTTGAGATCAGGGGCGAAATATTCATGCCTTATAAGGCTTTTGAGCGCCTGAATGTAGAGAGGATGGAAGCTGGGGAAGCCCCATTTGCCAACCCCCGGAATGCCGCCTCAGGCTCCCTGAAACTTCTCGACCCTTCCAAGGTTAAGGAACGCGGCCTCGACTGCATCCTCTATCACCTACTCGGAGAGAACCTTCCTTTCAGCACGCATAGCGAAGCTATTGAGGCAGCAGCATCCTGGGGATTGCATGTATCGGAACATAGCATCGTAGCCAGGAATATTGAGGAAGTTACCGGATATATCGAAGAGTGGGAAGAGCGCAGGAAAAGACTCCCTTACGCTACCGACGGCATAGTGATCAAAGTGGACCGGCTCGACCTTCAGCGTCAGCTGGGCTTTACGGCCAAATCTCCGCGTTGGGCCACCGCATTTAAATTTAAACCGGAAGAGGCTCTTACCAAGGTGCTCTCCATAGATTATCAGGTGGGCAGGACGGGTGCGATCACTCCGGTTGCCAATCTTGAGCCTGTGCCTCTCTCAGGTACCACCGTAAAACGCGCCTCACTCCACAATTTCGATCAGATGGAGCTGCTCGACATACGCGTAGGCGATCTGGTATATGTGGAAAAGGGCGGCGAGATTATTCCCAAGATAACCGGTGTGGAATTCTCTAAGCGCCATGCGGATGTGGAAAAGCCGGTTTTTCCTACGGTATGTCCCGATTGTGGCACGCCCCTGGAGAGAGACCCGGAGCAGGCACGGCACTACTGCCCAAACAGCGAAGGCTGCCCCACGCAGATCAAGGGGCGCTTCACCCATTTCGTCTCCCGGAAGGCTATGGATATACTTGCCGGAGAGGCGACCATTTCGCTCTTCTACGACAAAGGATTGATACGCACGCTTCCCGATCTGTACCGACTGAAGGCGGAAGATATATTGGGACTCGAAGGGTGGCAGCAGAAGTCGGTTGACAATCTGCTTTCCAGCATAGAGCGATCCAAACAGGTGCCATTTGATAGGGTACTTTACGCTCTCGGTATAAGACATATCGGAGAGGCCTACCGCCGGGGTAGCTGCCAATGCCTTCGGCAATATAGATGCTCTCGCATCAGCTACCCGGGAGGATTTGATACAGGTGGATGATTTTGGTGAGATTATGGCGGAGAGTGTCGTTTCTTATTTTGCAAACGAGTCCAATAGGCGTACGATTGAAGAGTTGCGCAGCTTCGGACTTCAATTTGCCCTCTCCGGGGAGAAAAAGAGTGAGATTTCCGATCGGCTCGCAGGAGCTCCATCGTGATTTCGGGTAATTTTTCCATTTCCGGGAGGAAATGAAATCTCTCATAGCCGCCCACGGCGGCAAAAATACCGGCTCCGTCAGCGGAAAGACTACCTATCTCCTTGCCGGCGACAAGAGCGGACCGGAAAAACTTAAAAAAGCCGGGAAACTCGGCATACGGGTGATAACCGAGGATGAACTCCTCAAAATGATTGAAGGAGAGCTAACATGAGGGTTGTTTATACAAAGAATGAAAGAGCTTTACCGGATCATCTTCAAATTTCTCACGAGAGACATCTGGAGGCTCGATTTCAGCGAGTTTGGAAAAGCCCGCAGGAGAGCCATACGCTATCTCAAGGCACTGATTATCACTTTCAGGGGTTTTTCAGGACAGAGAATTGCACGGGAAGCCGTTGCGCTGAGCTATTTCGGTTTGATGGCCATAGTACCGATTGTGGCTATGATACTCTTTGTCGCCAGCGGCTTCGGACTTGACAAAATGCTCTCCGACTTGCTCTACTCCTCATTTCCCAACAGTTCCCCGATGATCGACGCCGTTCTCAACTTTGCAAACAATATTTTGGTTACCACCAAAAAGGGGACTTTCGGATGGATAAGTTTCGGGGCATTTGCCTGGCTGGTAATCTGGTTGATGATCAATGTAGAGTCGGCATTCAACCGTATCTGGGTGGTAAAAGAGTATTCAGGTATAGGTAAGAGGGTAGTAGCTTATATAGCCATTCTTCTTCTCTCCCCTTTCATGATAATCCTTTTCCTCTACGGGTGGGGCTATTATATCAGATTTCTCTCATCAGTCAGCGAAAATCTCGGCCCCTTCAGTTTCCTTACCACAAACCTATTCTGGGTAGTTTTTTACGGAGTAGCCGTATTGGTCTTCTCCCTTTTATATAAATTCATTCCCCATACGAGGGTAAGATATAGCTCTGCCATAAAGGGAGCAATCGTTTCAGGCGTGGCATTTGTAGGTATACAATATCTCTATCTAAACACCCAGTTGATGGTAACACGACTGAGCGGTGTTTACGGAGCGCTTGCAGCCATCCCGCTTCTGATGATCTGGATGAACCTCTGTTGGGGAGTAATCCTCTTCGGATCTCAACTTTCGTACGGATTTCAGCAAGTGGACTATGAGCATCCTGTAAAATCCCATAGGAATGGAGGATAGCAGTAACGAAAAAGAAATATTTATTGAACAACATATCAAACCAATAACAAAAAATGGAAAATAAATACAAAAATTTTATTGACGAAGATCTTATCCATTCCCTTATAAGGGATACAAAAGAGGATAAGGAGGCAATCAGAGCCATTTTCGCCAAAAGCAAGGCAAAAGAGCCACTGACCCTCGCGGAGACTGCTCAACTGCTCGCGATCGAGTCCGATGAGATGAAAGAGGAGCTTTACGAAACTGCAAGAGAGCTCAAAAGGGCTATTTACGGCAACAGAATAGTACTCTTCGCACCCCTTTATATCGGCAACCATTGTATCAATGATTGTAAATATTGCGGTTTCCGCCGCTCGCTGCGCACCGCAGTCCGCAAAACTCTAAGTGACCAGGAATTGGTCAACGAAGTAGTCAATCTCGAAAACATAGGCCACAAACGCTTGATCCTGGTATACGGAGAGCACCCTATGTACTCACC
Organism: Bacteroidales bacterium; assembly: GCA_040766795.1. Lineage (GTDB taxonomy): Bacteria > Bacteroidota > Bacteroidia > Bacteroidales > UBA932 > Cacconaster. Next base: position 25,717 of record JAXGPW010000017.1, read on the forward strand.
CGAGTTCATTGCGCATACGGTAAAACTCTGCTATCAGACTAAAGTAGGCAATGGAGAGATCCGCCGTGTGAATATCAACGCCGCCCCTCAAGAAGTAGAGGGCTATAGGATCATAAAAGAGGCAGGCATCGGCACCTTTCAGGTATTTCAGGAGACCTATCACCAGGAAACTTATGCGAGGGTACACCCTAAAAACACCCACAAGGGCGACTACTTCTGGCGTCTTCACGCTATGGACCGCGCATTTGAAGCAGGAATTGATGATATGGGCATCGGGGCTCTATTCGGACTCTACGACTGGCGCTTCGAGGTATTGGGACTCGTAGCTCACGCAATCCATCTCAAGGAGACTCACGGGGTGGGACCTCACACCATCAGATTCCCCCGCATCCAACCCGCCCATGGTATGGATTTGGATCTCCCCTGGCGCGTAACAGATGAGCAGTTTAAGATACTGGTGGCCATTCTGCGTCTCTCCGTACCTTATACGGGACTAATTATGACCGCCCGTGAAAGCAGTCAGGTAAGGGACGATGTCATAGATTTCGGAGTATCCCAAATAGATGCCGGCACCAAACTGGAAATTGGCGGCTACCAAAAGGAGGAATATGAGCAACAACTTGATAAGGAGCAGTTCCGGATTGGCGATACCCGCGACCTCGATCAGGTGATCAGGTGGCTCCTTACGAGGGGATATATTCCCAGTTTCTGCACCTCTTGCTACCGTTTGGGACGTACAGGAGAGCATTTTATGGAATTTGCCATACCCGGATTCATCGGAAATTTCTGTACCCCCAATGCTATTATCACCCTTGCCGAATATCTTGAGGATTACGCTTCGGAGGAGACAAAGAAGGTAGGATATGAACTAATTGAACAAGAGGTGGCTAAATTGCCTGCCGGTCAGAGAAAAAATCTTGTTGCACAAAGACTGAACATGGTAAAACAGGGTATCAGAGATCTCTATTTTTAATGGAGGTAGAGTATGTTTACGGAAGAGGATTACAATGTCATAAACAGAGAATTTGAAACGCTGAAGAAATTCAGTCTTAAGCGCTGCGCCAATCAGGAAGAGTTTGAACTGGTGCTCAAGGCCTTTGATTTTGCCAACGAGGCTCACAAAGGTGTACGGAGACGCTCCGGAGAACCATACATACTCCATCCGATAGCTGTGGCGAGGATTGTGGTACAAGAAATCGGATTGGGAAACAAATCCATCTGTGCAGCGCTATTGCACGACGTAGTAGAGGACACACATTATACGGTCGAAGATATACAAAATCATTTCGGCCCTAAAATCGCCTCTCTGGTTGATGGTTTGACCAAGATAAAGACTGCTCTAGACAGTGACAACATTACCTATTCCAAGAGTATGCAGGCCGAAAATTTCAAACGGATCCTGCTCACTCTCAATGACGATGTCCGGATAGTTCTCATCAAGTTGGCAGACCGCCTGCACAATATGCGAACTATCAGCTTTATGCCAGAATACAAAAGGGACAAAATCCTCAGCGAGACGATGTATATCTTCATACCGCTTGCACACCGTCTCGGTCTCTATAGCATTAAGTCGGAGATGGAAAATATCTGGCTCGTCCATAGGGAGCCGGAGGCCTACCGGGCTATTGAGGCCAAGCTTGAAGCGGTAATGTTGGAGCGTTCCAGCAGTATCGACAATTTTGTCAACCCCGTACAATCATGGCTGGAGGCAGCCGGATACAAAGTTGAGATACTTAAACGACTTAAGACCCCCTACTCCATCTGGAGAAAAATGACTTCCAAAAATGTCCCATTCGAGGAAATATTTGACATATATGCAGTACGTATTATTTTTGAGCCAAAACAGGGTCTGAGCGAGAGGGAACAATGCTGGCAGATATTTTCCATTATTACAGAAAGATATCAGTACAAGCCCGACAGGACACGCGACTGGGTCAAAGAACCAAAGAGTAACGGGTACGAGGCATTGCATCTGACAGTTATGGGGCCGGAAGGTAAATGGATCGAAGTCCAGATCCGCAGCGAAAGGATGAACTCCATAGCCGAAAGAGGTGTAGCTGCCCACTGGATCTACAAAAGGGCGATTGCTCCTCAACCGGTGAGGTGGAGCTTGATATATGGCTTAAGCATGTACGCGACATACTCGAAGATCCCGATTCCAACGCACTGCAATTCCTCGATAGCTTTCACAAGGAACTCCTTAGCTCCGACATATATGTATTTACACCTAAAGGTGAATCCAAGAATCTGCCCAAGGGCTCTACGGCACTCGATTTCGCTTATGTAATACACTCGGAGGTAGGCAATAGAGCTATTGCGGCAAAGGTAAACCAAAAATTATTGCCTCTTTCGCATGAGCTCTCCAATGGAGATCAGGTGGAGATCATTACCTCGGATAGCGGCAAACCCAAGAGGGAGTGGCTGGACTTTATCCGCACCAACAGGGCGCGAAATTTTATCCTTGACTCTATTAAAGCTGAAACCAAAGACAGTATCAAGGAGGGAATGTTGTTCCTCACATCCAAACTGAAGGAGCGTAATATCACCATAAAGAGCCGTGTAATCAAGAAACTCATAGATTATTATAAGGCGGGGAGCAAGGACGAGCTCTACCACAAGATAGGTATCGGATTGATTGATCTTTCAGACCTTGAAACGGCACTCAAAACCAATGTAGAGAAGCGTAATGTACAAATGTGGGGAGTGAAACTCCTGACACCCGAACGAAATACCGGCGAAATTGATAAAAGTCGAGACTACGAACTAAGGGAGGACCTATCCAAAGGCACTACAACATTTACCATTGCCGATTGCTGCTCTCCTATCCCCGGAGATAATGTAGTTGGCTTTATAGAAGATGACGGAAGCGTACTTGTGCATAAGAAGAGTTGCCAGAAGGCTACCGACATTGCAGCAAAACAGGCTGACAGAATAGTATCGGCAAGGTGGAGTAAACACTTTATGATGTCATACCTGGCACGGATTTCAATTAGAGGTCTCGATAGGATGGGCATTGTGAGTGATATGTCAAAGGTCATCTCCCTGCAGCTCGGTGTAAATATGCGTAAAATATGTATCGAAACTCATGACGAAATATTCGAAGGTACTGTAGATCTCTATGTGCGCAATACTGACGACCTTGACAAACTCATCAAGTCACTCTCTGCCATAAAGGGAATAGAGAGCGTTAAACGTGTGGAACTCAACTCAAACAGATAGTAAAACGACACCAATGCAAGATAATAGAAGAGTATGGATGACTGCGCTGGCCATGGCCGGCTTTCTATTGTGCCTGTTGCTTTCCAAATCATGCGCCAATACTACCACACCCCCAAGCGGAGGTCCGAAAGATACCATACCACCCGTACTCCTAAAGATAAATCCCGAATTCAATGCCACCAACTTTCCCAGGTATGATGGAACAATCTCCCTTACTTATGATGAATATACGGTGGTAAAGAATGTGGCAGAGATCTATCTCTCTCCGCCTATCAAAAAGAGAATAACCCACAAGATAAAGGGGAAGAACATCGTTTTTTCTATTCCCGATACTCTTGCCGAAAACAGGACCTACACTCTTGACTTTGGCGAGGGGCTGGCCGACAACAACGAGGGCAACATAGCCCCGAGGCTTGTTTATGCTTTTTCGACAGGTGATACGGTGGATTCTCTCTATATCACCGGCAACATTATCGACTGCCAGACTCTCCAGCCGGTCAAGAAGGTACTTGTGGCGCTCTATACCGACCACTCCGACTCAGCCTGTTTCAAAATATTTCCCGATGCTGCCTCAAAGAGCGACGAATGGGGATTTTTCTCCATAAGAAATATAAGTGATACACTTTATCGTATAGTTGCATTCACTGATAGTGACAATGACAACAGGTATGATCCGACAAAAGATCAGATTGCATTTCTGGACACGCTTATTCGACCCACAGAGGTAATCCGCGACTCCATATACGAATTGCAGTCCTTTGACAAGAAAGATACCCTCGCCTGCATGGAGCGTAAGTCAATGTTCGAGCTACTTATGTTTACAGAACTTCAGAGTGTCCAATTCCTCAAAAACAGTGGCAGGAGAAGCGAAAAATCGGGATTTCTCTCCTTCAATGCTCCCGATGTCGAAATATCCGACATCGATTTTTTCGGCGTTGCGGACAGTTCTGTGATTATCCAGTACACTCCGGCGAAGGATAGCCTCGATTTCTGGATCAATACTCCCTACAAGCTGGAGGATAGTCTGCTGCTTAAGCTAAGCTATAAAAGAACCGATTCTACCGGAGTGCTTCGCGATACGATAGAAAATATCTCCCTGGGACTGCCTAAGCCTGAGGGTGCAACCGGCGGTCAGCAGAAAAAAGAACAACCGAAGGATACCGTTTTCAAGTTCAGTATAGTAGCAAAGAATGAAAACATAGCCCATGATGGTATCAGCCTGGTCTCTGCACTCCCGATATTACGTTGGAATAGAGATATGCTCGTGCTTACCGCAAAAAACCCAAGACATCAGGTAGACACCATCACATTCAAGTTTGAACAGGATCCCCAGGAAATCCGTCGTTTTGTCATGTATATGGACAGGGAGATAAAAGATGGCCACGAATATGAGTTTATTGTACCTCAGGGTGCATTTTTCAATCTTGACAATCTGCCGAATGCAGAAGTAAGCAACAAATTCACTCCTCCGAAGAGTGAGGACGCCAGCTCCATTACTCTGGTACTGAATGGTGTAGACACCAGATACATTGTGGAACTCGTTGACAAAGAGCGTAAGAATGTCTTCCGAAAATATAATGTTTCCAGAGATACTTCTCTCCTATTCCCCTATCTCAAAGCAAACGATTATTCGGTGAGGATTACAGAAGACCGCAATCAGAATGGGCTGTTTGACTCAGGTAATTTCCTCGACAAAAGACAGCCCGAAAAGGTGCGTATGTACCAGACTTCCCCGGGTGTCTATATCATCAAGCTTCCCGAGATGGCCGACCTGGAGCAGACCATCAACATAAAGGAGATGTTCAAATGAAAAAGATAGCCTTTATACTCTTTGCCACATTACTTTGTTTCCAGCTACATGGCCAGGAAAATGTAATAATAGGTGACTTGGAGGATGATTTTGTAAATATCGATTCCATTGCTCCGCCACAAAAGTACAAAAACATCCACATGCTGGGGGTCAGATATAGTTACGGTTTCTGTACTGTCAGCTCCTCTCCTACGGTAGGTGAAGAATATATTCAATGTCCCAAGAACTTTTCCCTGCTTTATACCTATTATCACGCACTCTGGGACCAGCTTTTCAATTTTGGAGTGCAGTTTGGTGTAAATTATGGCGAGGAGGGCTACTACTCCAAATATGAAGAGTGGGGTGAAAGATATGAGATCATAGAGATACCGCTGGTTTCACAGTTCAAAATAGACTTTTCGAGGTTCAGGATACTGGTCAATGCTGGCGGTTACTACGGCTACCGTCTTTCCACAGCAAGGGAGAGAGGCTGGGATCAGTATGATATTCGTCACGACTATGGGATCTCGGCAGGTGGCGGTTTTGCTGTGGTCTTCAAACCCTTTGAAATTCAATTTGAAGGCAACTATAAATTTTCGCTCAATAGCATCTATCATACAAACAAGTTCAGCGACCAGTACTGGATGCTCTGCTATCCGCGCAACATTATGCTTAGTGTTTCACTTTTTGTACATCTTTGGTGAATCGAGATATGTAATATGATGTTATGAAGAAAGTTTCTTTTGCAATTGGGGTGGCAAATCGGAGGAGGGGCTCCGGTATCGGTGCAGACCATGTGCAACACCGACACACACGGGATATTGAAACATCTGTAAGGCAGTGTAGAGAGATGGCAGCGGCAGGTGCGGATATCATCCGCCTGACTACTCAAGGAGTCAGAGAGGTAGAAGCATTGCGGCAGATAAAGACACAACTGCGCTCTGAGGGCATTATTACACCTCTTGTAGCCGATGTCCACTTTTCGGCCAATGTGGCCCTCGCAGCTGCGGAGGTGGCGGATAAGGTGCGTATCAATCCCGGGAATTTTGCTCCCGTTCACGAAGATGCCTGTAATAAATTCTCCCTACTTCTGGATAAGTGCCGTAAATATGATACTGCCATCAGGATAGGGCTCAATCACGGCTCTCTCGGAGAGAGGATTACCCACCTCTACGGTAATACCCTTTGCCATGAAAGAGGCTGTTATGGAGTGGCTCCGGATGTGCATTGAAAAGGATTTCCATAAGGTGAAGTCATCTCACTTAAAGCAAGTAACACAAGAGTTATGACAGATGCCTATCGCCTCCTCTACGAAGAGATGGAGAGGATGGGAAGGATTTACCCACTCCATTTGGGAGTCACGGAAGCGGGCAACGGAGATGAGGGACGCATCAAGTCGGCGGTAGGCATTTCTGCGCTTCTGAGCGCAGGCATAGGCGACACCATACGCGTATCACTTACCGAGAATCCTGTAAATGAGATAGCGGCGGGTAAAGAGATTGTAAAATCCTCTCAAATGATGGGTAATGGTTTTCAACCGGATAGTGATGCTCCCTTAACAGCACAAAACTGGAATGAATGGATAATCCGTGCCTCTTGCAAATATGGTCCTGCGCTGCTCGACTGCAAGATTGATGAGATAGACCTAAACGGAGCCACCATTGCCGGCATGCCCGTTTCTGAGGAAAAAAAAGAGTATTTCAGAGATCTTCTGCTGCAAGCCACCAGAAGAAAGTTTACCAGACCTGAATATATTGCATGTCCTGGTTGTGGTCGTACACAGTACAATCTGGAGGAGACCTTCAACGAAGTAAAGAGACGTACCTCCCATCTTAAAGGACTACGTATAGCAATAATGGGATGTATAGTCAATGGTCCCGGTGAAATGGCTGACGCTGATTGGGGGTATGTTGGTGAGGGAGGCGGAAAGGTTACTCTTTACCGTGGGAAAACACCGGTAATGCGTTCCGTCCCTCAGGAAGAGGCCATAGACAGACTTCTCGAACTCATCGAAAACGACAAAGGCTGATCTCCCTTTAATCAAGAATTATACCAGCATGCGATTGCGGAAAGAGTCCCTCAATTCGTCGCTGATTCCGAGGGCTTCTCTAAAGAAATTATCAGAAGAGCCATATTGCTTCTCTATCGCCTGAAACAGGCTTTGTAGGTATTTCGGCTTTGCAATTGAGCCGCGCCATACCTTCTTTGTCACAACCCAATCTCTTTTGAAAATAAGTACAAGAGCTGCATCATATAATGCTTTGCGTTTGACGGCCTTGTTTGTAAGGGTATAATCTCTCAAAATCTCCTTCATACCAACTCCCAGAAGCGAAAGTAGGAATGCTGCCACTACACCAACCCTATCCTTACCCCAGGAACAGTGAAAAAGGGTAGCTTTTTCCTCCATCACATTGGAGATTATTGTTTGAATTACCTTCCGTGTCATCCTTACTACGGAAGTCTCTTCCAGAATACCTGAATAAAGGATATCAATATCGGGAATAGCGCTCCTCAATCTCTCTCTGTCACGGGTTTCTATAATGAATTGACGATAATTTGTGCCTGCTTCCTTGGTAATACCTATCACTGCTTCCGCAAACATCGGAATATGCAGATATTCCACTCCTTCAGGCACGTTATAAGGGTTATCTTCCATTTCCTGAGATGTACGAAGATCAATGATGGTATCAATCCCGAACTGTTCATTCAACTTGGGCATCTCCTCCTCCGGCACTCTCACCGGCGTTTCACTTCGAAAGATAACTCCCTTTCTCAAATAGCTCTCCCCTGCTTTAATACCACCCAAATCCCGAAAATTTTTCAAACCTTTTATCTTCATACTTAATACTTAATTCTTCATAACTAACTCTAAACTCAATACTTCACTCCATACTCCATACTCCATACTCCATACTACATACTACACATACTACCCACTACATACTCCTTATAAACATCTCCAACACTCTTCCTTTAAGTTCACGCCAGCGGGCCATCACGGAGGCGGCAAATGAACCCGTATGTCTGTTTAGCAGCTCGGTAACCTCATCCTTTTTACCCTCTTTGAGCAGTGCCACAGCCTGCGCCTCAACCACTTTATTTGAAACCATCATTTCGCGTTCGTATGCAGTAATCTCAGGTCCAATTAGCTTTCTGGTCTTATCCCAGTTGATGGTAGCGATACGGTTGGTCTCCCTGAATGCCCAAATTGCAGCATCCTCGCGATAACGGTGCTGTCCACACACTGCGAAACTCCTTGGAAGCTCCGTAGCCCCGGCATAGATGGGAATTCTGGGGCTTTGAGCCGGATTGTCAAATGCAAAATAGGCCACACCTCCAATTTCATCGGGAAGCCAATTACGGAGACGTGTAACATGTGAGTATGAGCATTGTATAACAGCTATAGTGCGCTGTCGCTCAATAATCCCGGGTTTGATCTCATTTAGCATATTCATAAGATCACGCGGCATAAAAGCAGAAAGAGGATATACTGTCTCGTCATACTCCTTGTATGTCCCATCGGGCTGGCGAACGCGTCTCATGAGCTGTGTATGAGAGATTTTTTACCATATCGTATTCGGTGCCTTCGTATGTATGACGATAGAGTTCAAACAACATTTCAGGCGTTACCTTTTCGTCAGGTTTTACAGAAAAAGGCAGTTCGTCTGCATCATAAGTGAGGCCGAGCGAAGGTGCAAGAGTTGAAAACACATGGAATTCCCGAATGGAAAAGGGTTTTCTTCCCGACACCACTTTATGAAAAATAAAATCCTCTTTCCCATCCCAAAATCCTGTTTTCTTTGCACGCTCCTTGAGGTCACGACTATACATGAAATTATCTTTATCATTGAAATCCACCTTTCCGATGCGGGGTATATTGGCTGAAATCCACGTGATCATCCGGAATCCTCCGGGCTACCCACATCGCACTTGGATTACCGGGGCCTGAACCATATATTTCAAAATGCCATACCTCATTTTTATCAGCGACTGTTAGGCACTCTCCCCAATCGGCATAACCATACTCCTCTGCCAGATGACCCATCAACGAGATGGCTTCACGCGCAGTAGTACAATACTGAAGCGCCATCCTTTGGAGCTCTTCTATATAAAAGATACCTGCCCTGTTGAGCAGCTCAGGGCGTCCCTCAGTAGTAGTCTCACCAATGGCTAGTTGTTTTTCATTCAGGCAGGGGTAGGCCACATTCAAAAATCTATATGTCTCTGTTCCTACCACGGGGATACGACCTTTTTCCACTACCTTACGCATATCCCAGGGCTCTTCATTATGCATCATTCCCTCATAGACCGGTTCCATGTCACCGATTGTAAAACTCTTACGCGGCTCTATCGTAAGCCATGTACGGTAATTGGCATCACAGGTATGCCCAACCATTACGGACCCGTCGAATGAGGCCCCTGAGGCTACCATAATTGAGGTACAACTCTCTTTGTACTGCTCTTCCATGCGGTCATAAAGTTCCTGAGCAAAGAGATTGCCTGTAAAAATAAAAAGTGCTGCAATCAGCAAGGTGGAATTTTTGAATTTCATATTTAGGTATTTTTTCGGTTTTTGTAACCAATTTAGTTCGCAAAAATAGTGAAAAATCATACAAGTAGCAATGAAATGACTATCTTTGCACAACCTTAAACCGCATAATATAATGCAACTTTTAAATAGATCACGATCTATAGTTCAATTGGAAAATGGCCTTGAATTTCAGGGCTATTCGTTTGGTTATATGGCCCCTGCAGATGGTGAAGTGGTCTTTTCCACCACTATGACCGGTTACCCGGAGTCTCTGACCGACCCCTCCTACGAAGGTCAGATACTCTGCGCCACATATCCGTTGATAGGCAATTATGGCGTCCCCGAAGCGATAAAGGTCGGAGGAGTCCAACAACATTTCGAGTCCGACAGGATCCATGTCCGTGGACTGATCATCTCCGACTATTCCTTGAAATATAGTCACTGGAGTGCGATTAAGAGTCTTGACCAATGGCTCCGGGAAAACAGGATACCGGCCATTTACGGAGTGGATACCCGTGAACTTACCAAAGTGATCCGCGATAACGGTTCCATGCTCGGAAGAATAGTTCCCGAAGGCGCATCCTTACAATGGGATGTGGAAGACCCCAACACCACAAGCCTTGTTGCAAGGGTGAGTTGTAAAGAGGTCATCACCTATCCGGGAGCGATACGCTCCAAAAGGGTGGTGCTTATAGATTGCGGTGTCAGACATAGCATATTGAGATATCTGATTTCAAAAAACATCGAGGTAATAAGAGTCCCGTGGGACTATGATTTCAACGATGGCTCAGTCGGAAGATATGACGGTCTGCTTATCTCCAGCGGCCCCGGCAATCCTGAATTTTGTGCTGCTACAATAGAACACATACGTCATACTATGAGACTCGGGAAACCCATATTCGGTATCTGTATGGGGCACCAGTTGCTGGCGAGGGCTGCCGGTGCCAATACCTTTAAGCTAAAATACGGCCACAGAAGCCATAACCAGCCCGTTCAGGCTACCGATAGTAAAAGATGCTACATTACAACGCAGAACCATGGTTATGCAGTAGATACAACTACCCTCAGCAAGGATTGGGAACCCATCTTTACCAATATGAACGATGGCTCCAACGAGGGAATCCGGCACAAAAGCAATAAATTCTTCTCGACTCAATTTTTTCCGGATATGACCGGAAATCCCAAAGACACAAGTTATCTTTTTGATATTTTTCTGACGGCACTATGATAGATACAAGCATCAAGAAAGTCCTCCTGCTGGGCTCCGGGGCACTTAAGATAGGTGAAGCGGGCGAATTTGACTATTCAGGCTCACAAGCTCTCAAGGCAATGAAAGAGGAGGGCATATATACTATCCTGATCAATCCCAATATCGCCACGGTACAGACATCCGAAGGTGTTGCAGACAAAATCTATTTTCTTCCCGTGACTCCTTACTTCGTAGAGAAAGTGATAGAAAAGGAGCGTCCGGATGGTATTCTACTGGCATTCGGAGGCCAGACCGCTCTTAACTGCGGAGTGAAGCTCTTCCAGGCGGGTGTTTTCGAGAAATATAACCTCAAGGTGCTCGGCACTCCCGTCCAGGCAATTATCGACACTGAGGATAGGGATCTCTTCAACAAAAAAATGGAAGAGATCGGGGTCAAGATCATCAGGAGTCATGCTGTAGGAAATATCGAAGATGCCCGTAAAGCGGCTTTGGAGCTCGGTTATCCGGTGATTCTAAGAGCTGCCTATGCACTCGGTGGGCTGGGTAGCGGCTTTTGCGACAACGAGGAGGAGTTGAACCTGCTAGCGGAAAAATCATTCTCCTACTCCTCACAGGTACTGGTAGAAAAATCGCTTAAGGGCTGGAAAGAGATAGAGTACGAAGTGGTGCGTGACAGATACGACAACTGCATCACGGTCGCAAATATGGAGAATTTTGACCCACTCGGCATACATACGGGAGAGAGCATAGTAGTAGCCCCCTGCCAGACTCTCGACAATCACGACATCTCCATGCTC
>JAXGPW010000018.1:0-34856 GCA_040766795.1 Bacteroidales bacterium
ATTGTCCATATCCACCCAGTAACCTATAAGTTCGGTAAGTGAGACCCATTCCCTGGTATATTTCATCACCTCCTTGCGGCAGGCTTCATTATATTCCTCTACGGAAATCTTTTTCCCAATATCTTCCTTCGTGATACCAAGCATTTTTTCCACACTAAGCTCTACCGGGAGACCGTGAGTATCCCATCCCGCCTTGCGCTCCACCCTATAACCGCTCTGTGTCTTATATCTGCAAATAACATCTTTTATGGCCCTGGCCATCACATGGTGGATACCGGGCATTCCGTTAGCCGAAGGGGGACCCTCAAAAAAGATGAATTTCGGCGCCTTCTCTCCAGCAGCAAGCACTTTGCGGAAAGTATCCTGCTTGTTCCATTTCTCTAATACTGTACTATTTGTCTCAACCAAATCGAGCTTTTTGTACTCGTTAAAACTCATATTTCATTCATTTGAATTTGCAAAGATACGATAATTCACTAATTTTGACCAATCATTAAAAAATTAAGTATATGGGAGTTATAGACATTATCCTTCTCGTCTGCTTTCTACCCGCGTTTTACTTTGGCATCAAGAATGGTCTTGTCAAACAAATAATATCCGTGGCAGTCGTATATTTCGGCATCGTACTCTCTCTGAGATTTTCAGATAAGGTTTCTACCTGGATTCTGCAACTTGTCACACTATCCGATTTCTGGGTAAAGGCTATTTCATTCGTTTTGATATTTATAGTTGTAGCAATTTTGCTCAATCTTTTCGGCACTCTTATAGAGAAAATATTAAAAATCGCACTGCTCGGATGGCTAAACAGACTCCTCGGAGTGGTTGTTACTCTGGCAATTTTTGTTCTACTTCTTTCTACCATTATCCATTTTGTAGACGCCGCCAACAACACATTCCATTTTATTTCCGAAGATAAAATAGCTGAGTCAAAGCTATATCCCTCTTTGCTCGACCTCTCATACAAGCTTTTTCCCTATTTTGAGTCGTTTTTTTAAAAAATTCTGATTTTTTCAAAAAAAATAAATGGCTGACGCTTGAAGCAACAACTGTTATAGTTGCTTTCTCAAGCATATTTTTTCTCTTTTTTATCTACTACTTTGCCTATGGATTTTTTGGCAGAGCCACGGATTATGAAAAGAGAAAGAGAAATATTGCCTGCATCTGAACTCGACCGAACAGTATCGGGAATGGTGCCTGACGCCGGAAGGGGTTTCGTGCTTCTATACGCGGCAGTCTCATTGCTTTGTCTCTTACTCTCCATTTTCGCGGCTACAGCTTTCATCTAAGAGGGAGCCTGTGTTGAAGATATGTCCTGATGGCGGACGGGACACTGAAGGGTCAGGATGACTCCCTCTTTTTAATGAATCGAAGAGGAGAATGGTAATGAGAAGGAGAACAAATATAAGGCAACATGACAGGACGGATTGCGCAGCAGCCTGCATCGCCTCCATAGCCGGTTGGTATGGATACAGCATACCATTGACCGTCATCAGAGAGGCCTCCGGTACAGGTGCATACGGCACCACGGTCAAAGGTATTCTGGATGCTTGCCGGGAGATAGGATTCACGGCCAAAGGCTATAAGTCGGAAACCGGCGATACCACTCCCCTGCTTGGACTTGGCTGCCCTGCCATTCTTCACATTCTCAAGGAAAACGGAGACCTTCATTTCTATGTTCTCTACAAAATAAATGGTAAAAAAGCCATCGTGATGGATCCTGCAGAGGGCCGTCGTGTTAAAAAAGATATCGACACGTTGCATAAAGAGTGGAGCGGGTACCTGGTTATAATGAGACCGGACCCCGATTTCACCCAATTCCGCGGAAAACGCGGACATTTCTCTAAATACGCTTCACTACTCTTACTAACAAAAAGGGATTACTCCCTTTCTCTTGCCGGGGCTGCTGCCTACATTGTGGCCGGCATCTGCACCGCTCTTTTCTTGCAACATATCATAGACAATGTACTCCCGGCCGGAGATATGAGAGCCCTGGGCGTCACAGGTGCACTTATGATCCTCATAATGGCTGCCGCACTATTTGTCGGGTACGGTCAGGTAATTTTCACCTTGCGTACAGGAATTACTATGGACAGTTATATAATTCTCAAATATATAAACCACCTCTTCTCTCTGCCTGTCGGATTTTTCAAAGGCAGGGGCGCGGGCGAACTCAATTCCAGAATAGGGGATTCAATGCGCATCCGCTCCTTTCTGATAGAAGGTGTCACCACTATACTAACAAGCGTTCTCACACTTGCAGTCTCATTCGTGCTGATGTTTTCATTTTACTGGAAGCTCGCATTGATGACATTTGCTTTCATCCCACTTTTCTGTACGGTCTACATAATTGCCGGAAGGATCAACAGAAAGACCAGCAGGGAGATAATAGAGAGTGCTGCCGAATTTGAGGAGAAGAGCGTAGAAGGCATTTCCTCCATAAAAGTAATCAAGTATTTCGGTAACGGAGAACACTATTACCGCAATATCGAGCGAAAATATGTCACATTTGCAGAGAAACTTTATCGCGGAGGGCGTTATTCAGGCATATTTGCAACATCTGCGGATGCCATCTCCAGATTGCTGACAGTTTGCCTGATACTAATAGGTTCGCTGTTTATCTTTAAAGGAAAACTTAGCGTCGGGGAACTGGTCTCCTTCTACTCTCTAACCTCATTCTTTTCCGGTCCTTTAAGCCAACTGGTGAGATTAACGGACGATTTAGCCGAGTTCAACACGGCATCAGAGAGGATTTTTGAAATCCTCGACCTAAAAAGCGAAGGTGGAGAGTCCCTTCCATACGTGCCGGACAGATGCGAGGATATATTATTCCACAATGTGGAATTTTCCTATCCCGGACATGAACCTTTGCTTAGCAACTTCAACATAACTATACCAAAAGGACAAATAACGGTTATAAAAGGAGCCAGCGGATGTGGGAAAAGTTCCCTCGCCTCACTGCTTATGCGGGACTATAAGGTACAAAAAGGTAAAATAACCCTCGGCGATATCGACATCAGTCAAATTGAGATAGGTCAATGGCGTGACTATATTTCGATTGTTCCCCAGGATGCAGACCTTATCAGCGGTACAATACTGGAAAATATCACCTGCCACGACCCTAAACCTGATGTGGAACGGGTAATAAACATCCTCGAAGAGCTGGGTATGCGTCAATTTATTTCGGGCTTGCAGATGGGACTCCTGACACGCACCGGAGAACATGGATCCCGCATTTCCGGTGGCCAGAGACAGCGTATAGCACTTGCCAGAGTTCTCTACCGTGATCCATTCATATACATACTGGATGAGGCCACCTCATCCCTGGATAGCGAATCGGAGGCATTTATTCTGCGCAAACTGCAAGACCTAAGGGATAAGGGCAAAACCGTAATATTGATTACACACAACAAAGAGAATGCTTTGATTGCAGACAATATCATCACGATGAGTGCGCACTCATGTAGGCCATTTCCGGGCACCTGACCAAAGAAATTGAGGAATAATAAAAAATTTTAGCTTTATGGAAGAAAAAAGATTGAAAGAACTGATTGAGGGAAATGACTTCCATTGAACTCCAGTCGGCAGGCGGGACAACTTTGAGTGCCATCTCGCTGTTTGAAAAAGTAGCGGCCATCATCAATTTTATTTGCTGACTATCTGCCAAAACTTGTAAAAGGAATCATTGACGGATGGAACAGTCTCGCGCCGACCAAAAATGATGGAGGAAGTGAACTATGAGAGAGGATTTACAATACCGGGACTCAGACCTATTGAGGGTAAGCGAGTCGGCCTGCATCATCGGCGGCATAGATAAAATGGCCCATGATGCACTTTTTACTACATCGGTTATGTAATTGGACTCGTAGCGCAGTACATCTGCTCTCTGTCTCAAAAAATTAAAAATGTTTTCGGAGGAAAGAATACATAACCATTAATGAGCGGGGATTCCGGGTGCTGACGACACCCGTGAGCCCCTTTTATTAAAAATCAAACCATGAAAAACCAGAAAGTGTCTTCGTGCTAACGACAGCAATGCTGCACGTAAAGCATACTCACCTCTTCGGGGCAGAATTGGACTCTAGAGCAATGTATAAACCATGCATTGGAGCACAACCACGATATCAGAAGTGCTCCTGTTTCCTCACTGGAAGAGAGCGAAAAGCGCACTCAACGAGATCTCATGGACGACTCCTGATCGGTGGTAGAAAATGGGACAGGATTTCAACTGGGAACGACTCTCCCCCTACAAACTCAAGGGTAAACAAAGTACCAACGTCTCCATTGGACTTAATGTGACTCTGTTCGATGGACTAAGGGGATACTCAGCATCAAAGAGGCCGGTCACTCGCTCAATCAGGCGAAAAACTCCCTTGAAGGGTGCGTGACGCAGTCAAAGTCAGCGTAATCTGCAGCTGCCTGAAAATGGTGCTGGCGAGAGAATTACACTCCATAGCGGAATACAAATTTGAAAGCATCGTCAGACAGATGGAGAAATGCCGTAAAATGGTATTGGGCTGGGCTGCGCCCATTGAGCAGCCTAATGGAGCTTGAGGCAATGGTAGCTCAGGAACAGTACACTATTACCGCAACTGCTGCAGATAGAGAGCAGCCGAATTGCTCTTTATGCAGCTACTTAACCTCCTTTATGAGAGCCGGTTCAACGTAGAAGTGCCACCGATTGATACGCTGCCACCGGAGGATTTACCGGAATTATCTGCTTACAAGCTGGCTGATGCGCATCCTCCCATAAGGGCAGCAAAGGCTGCGCTGGAGGCGGGATAAGGCTGCCATAGAGTAGCTATGAGCAGCATTTATCCCACCATATCACTCTCCGCGGGGTATGGTACATACTTCACCACGATGCAGTTGATAAGAAATTCCGCGAGCAATTCAAAGAGCACCTGACCCCTTTTGTAGGATTAACACTCAAAGTGCCTATAAGCAGCTCCATTGCAACAGTCCACAGGATCAGAAGAGCAAAGAGTGTACTCTCAGGAAGCAATGTCGCTTTGGAAAAGGCTCGCAGGCGACTCTCCGATGAGATAGAACTTGCCGTAGCCGGGTGCCGCAGCTGTCGCAGCCGTTGCATTGCCGCGGAAAAGAGTCGCAAGGCTCCGAAGAGCTTTTACGGATGAATGAATTCAAACTCGGAAGTGGAGAAATCTCAGCTACCGATTATATCATTTCCAAAAACCTTTGCCTAAAAGCAACGTCAGAGCATGTTCAAGCCTACTTCCAGTATATTTTCCAGCGAATGATCGTGGAGCACTACTTAGGCAGATAGAGAACCATTGAAATAGAGAGAATGAAAATAGAGAAAAATAAAATTTAAGAAATGGCATATCATTACGCTCATTTCCATAGTGGTACTGATTGTGATAGTTGTAGCTTCCGGTGGAGGCAGCGTGGCGGAAGTGCGTCTGTTCACCATAGAAAAGATGGATTTGGTAGAAACTATTCCGGCCAACGGCAAAGTGAGGCCGGTAATAGAGGTCTCCATAACTCCGGATGTATCGGGAGAGATCGTGGAGCTCAATTGCCGTGAAGGGGATAATGTCAGCAAAGGGGATGTGCTTGTGAAAATCCGCCAGGATGTATATATTTCCATGGTAGAGAGAGCCGAAGCTGTCCTCAACGCGGCCAGAAGCGACTACCTTCAGCAAAAAGCACAGTTTAAGCAAGCTGAAATAAATTATAAGCGCAACAATATTCTTTACAAGGAGAATGTAATATCCGCAGCCGAATATGAGACTTCACAACTCAATTTTGAAATAGCCAGAGAACAGCTTACGGCTGCACAATATGG
Organism: Bacteroidales bacterium; assembly: GCA_040766795.1. Lineage (GTDB taxonomy): Bacteria > Bacteroidota > Bacteroidia > Bacteroidales > UBA932 > Cacconaster. Next base: position 5,807 of record JAXGPW010000018.1, read on the forward strand.
TGTGAGTAGCGGCAGAGCGGCCCTGAAAGAGGCCACAGAAAATTTAACAAAAACGGTAATCTGCGCCCATGGATGGGACTGTCTCGATGATTGCGGTTAAAATCGGAGAAAAGGGTTGTCGGTACAAGTCAGATGGCAGGTACTGAAATAATGCGGATAGCTGACTTGAAAGCTGACATGGAAGTAGTGGCGAGATGTCAACGAAAATGATATTCTTAAACTCAATCCCGGAAACAGCGCAAAAATAGATATTGATGCCTGTCCGGGACAACTATTTGAAGGAGTTGTGACACAAATTGCAAATTCTGCCACAAATTTATACTCAAACTTTGAACAAGTTACTACCTTTGAGGTCAGGATCGGCATCAAAAGGGATACAATAGCAGGAGTAACTTTCCCTGAAGCACTACCTTTCAGACCGGGAATGTCGGCAAGAGTTACAATAGTGACAGGTCAAAGGGCAGATATAGTGACTGTCCCCTTATCGAGGCTGTTTTCATCCGCAACTCTATGGAGTATGTCTGGAAAGTGGATGAAAAAAATAAGGTACACGCTACACCTGTGGTGTCGGGCATACAGGACTTCAGCTCCATTGAGATTGTCTCGGGACTGGAACCCGGAAACAGGATAGTGTTTGACCCTACTCAGCCGTAAGCAAAGAGTTGGAAGAGGGGGATGAAAGTGCGTGGAACGACATATTGAAGAATAATAAATTGACATGAAAGATACCGTATTACTACTGCTGGAGACCAGCACCGAGGTTTGCTCCACAGTTCTGACTAAAGGAGCCAAAGTGATAGCCTCCCGATATTGCGACCTGCCCAAGAGCCATGCTTCAAAACTTGCGGTGCAAATCAGTGAAGTCCTGGCTGAAGGCGGTATAACTGTCTCAGATTGTGATGCCGTAGCTGTGAGCGAAGGTCCCGGCTCTTATACAGGGCTTAGAGTAGGCGTTTCTACTGCCAAGGGTCTCTGTTTCGGTTCCGGCAAACCTCTGATTGCCATTTCCACTCTGAAGATTCTGGCAATGGCCGCAGTAGGCAAGGCTGATAAGATTATAGCCCTTATCGATGCCCGAAGGATGGAGGACTATTGTGCTGTTTTTGACAGTAACGGAAAGCCTCTGAGCAAAGTGGAGTCTCTTATTTTTGACAAGGAGAGCTTTAAAGAGCTACTGGATGAAGGCAGCGTAATCTTTATCGGGAATGCAGCAGATAAGTTACGGGAAATAATCAGCCATCCAAATGCTATTTTTGAACAGTGCAGTCCTTTGGCGGAGAATATGATTATTCCCGCTACAGAGGCATTCGCAAAAAAAGAGTTCAAAGATGTTGCCTACTTTGAACCCTTCTATTTAAAAGATTTCGTTGCCGGTATCAGCAAGAAGCAGTTGCTCTAGAGCTGCGCTTTGATCACTTTTTCCAATTCATCCTTTTCAAACAGGTCTTTGCCGGCGATTGTGCCATCCCTTCCTATTATGAAAAATGTTGGTAACTGGGTTATATTGTAGGCTGTCATCGCGGGTGAACTGATGCCGTTACCATCATTTACTGAGGTCCATGGTAGTTGCTGAGACCTTACGATAGAGGCCCAGGAGGCCTTGTCAATATCCAGAGAAACCTGGTAGACCTCCAGCCCCTTGGAATTGTATTTTTGATAGAGTTCTGCAAGATCATTGTTGAACATTTTGTGAGCATCCTGGGCTACGCTCCAAAAGGAGAGGATAATCACTTTGCCGGTAAAATCAGAAAGACGCTTCATCTCTCCATTGTTATCGGGCATTTCCAGATCGGGAAAGAGCGCTTCTTTAGCATTGGAAAATTTATTGCTCAACTCGAAAGCCCTTTCTCTGGCCGCAATCTCATCTTTGAGTGCAAGTACATACTCGGATTGCGGGTATACTACCTTTAGCGAGTCATAAACCTGCTTAAATATGAAAAAATCACTCACCTCACCAAATACCGGGAGATTATCGTTGAAACGCTGAAACAGCGTTGTGGCTGCCGTAATGGAGTTGGGGTGGCCAAAAATATGCTTCAAGGCAGTTTTACGATACTCTATAGGTCTTTCCCATATCAGGCCGACATCTTCGCCTGAGAGACTCTTGTCAGCCAACTCGGAGAGCGCGCAGGGTCTTGAGGAACTCCTGATCAATGTGCAAAAGTAGTGATTCTTCGCCTGTTACTGTAAAATTACCTTCCAGGTCAGCGTTAAGAATAACCTTATCTTTGGGTAGGAGGACCATGGGCTTTGGTGCCTTCGTGATAGAGATAGTAGAAGCCCGGCGAGGTACCGGAAAGCTTCACCTTATAAGTAAAGCTGCCATCAGGTGCAGTGGTGATGGTGTCAACCACCTGTATTTTACTAAAGTTGAGTTTCCGGAGCACAATCTGTGCCTGATCCACCCTCTATTGAGGCCTCAATTACTGCTGTAGGCTGCTGGGAGCAGGCTGCGAAGAGTAGAGCCACAAGGGCTATTGAAAAATATCTCTTCATTTTCTATATTTTGTTGAAAGCATTGGATATCGAAGTGGCAATCTCTTTGAATTGCTCGGAGTCAAGGAAATTTTTCTTACGAAAATCAAGATCTCCTTCCGTACGGAGCGGCACAAGGTGGATGTGCGCATGGGGAACTTCCATCCCCAGCACGGCCATACTATTCTTTACAGGAAATTACACTCTTCTGAGCTATAGCTACACGAGCAAATGCAAACAATCCCCTATAGGTCTCCTCGTCCGGGTCAAAAATATAATCAACCTCAATTTTGGGAATAACGAGGGTGTGTCCCTCAGCCAGAGGGTTTATGTCGAGAAATGCGTAGAACCTGCCGTCCTCCGCCACTTTGTAAGATGGTATTTCACCATTTACAATCCTTGTGAAAATTGATGCCATATCTGTGACTATATTGAAATATCGAGAATTTCAAACTTTAAAATACCTGAAGGTACTACTGCCTCAACTATATCACCTTTACGGCGACCTATGAGGGCTTTGCCGATAGGAGTGGCAGCAGCGAGTTTGCCCTCTTTAAAGTTGGCCTCGCTCTCTCCAACGAGAGTATACTCCACAATGGAGTTGTTTCCAAGATTTTTGATCTTAACCTTGTTGAGCATCTGCACCTCATCGGTATTGATTTTAGACTCATCTATGACTCTTGCAGTTGCAATAAGGCTCTCCATTTTGGCTATTTTTAGCTCAAGAAGCCCCTGTGCCTCTTTAGCTGCATCATATTCGGCATTTTCGGAAAGGTCACCCTTATCTCTGGCATCTGCTATCTGTCTTGATATGACAGGTCTCTGGGCAAACAATTGCGCCAGCTCCTCACGAAGTTTTTGAAGACCTTCACGTGTAACATAATTTATCTCTGTAGACATCTCTATAAATATTATAAAAAATCAAAAAGGAATCCCGTTTGGGATCCTTTCATTTGTAAATCACTCCGCAAAAATAGTTAAAAAAATCAATATTCCTTCCATTTGGGACGCATAATCTCAGAATAAATGATGAGATTGCGTGGCTCTATTTCAACTTTTACACCCTTTGCGGACTCATTATTTTTTTTATCTAATGAATATTGCTCTTCTTTAATAGTTACAGTACTCCTGACGCCTTCCTCGGCTCCAAACTCAACAGGCGTGACAACTACTGACTCCGGTTCCATATAGGTTTCAACCCCATCCTCAACCTCTGAAAAGTGCTCGTCAGCCTCCTCCAGGATTCGCCTCAACTCTTCAAGAGCACCTTGCGGAGAGTTTGGTCTTACAGGATGTGATGGACGCGAGTTAGTGCCCGGCAAGCCCATATGACCGGTCTTACCTGATTGTTGCTGTTTTTTCTTACTGCCGTTAATAGCCGCGAACATCATGGCAGTAAAAAACACAATAACTCCTACTAATATATCTAAATCCATAACCCAGAGATTTATACAAAGTTAGAAAATATTCTTATCAATACAGCATTTTTTGTCAAGCAAAAGTTGCTGGCGCAACTCCTCCAAAGAACCGAAACGGCGCTCATCACGCAATCTCTCAATAAAAGATATCCTGATATCCAGACCGTATATATCCTCATCAAAGTCGAGAATATGCGTCTCTATCCTACGGCTGGTATCGCTGGAGACAGTAGGTCGCGTACCTATGTTGCAGATGCCCTTATAGGTACCACCGGTTACCTCAACTTTCACAAAATAGACTCCGGTCGCAGGAACCAGCTTGAGAGGCTCATACAGCTGCATATTGGCGGTCGGAAAACCTATTGTACGGCCAAGACGATTACCTGAGACAACCACTCCATGAAGAGAATAACGATAACCAAGCCATTCATTAGCACAAGCGATATCCCCTTTGAGCAAACAGTTGCGGATAGCAGTGGAACTGATCACCCTCTTCCCTGTCTGGAATTTTCCTACACGCACAGTACGAATACCGCAGGAGGCAGCAATTTCTTCAATATTCTTCTCATCTTTCCCATGTCCAAGACGATGGTCATATCCCACTACCAGCGTGGAAACGTTGTATTTTTCTATAAGATAGCCTCTGAAAAACTCTTCTGTGGATAATTGGCTGAACTCTTTGTCAAAACAGATTACCTCAAATCTGTCAATCCCCAAAGAGAAGCTCAATTCGCGCTTCTCTTCGAGGGTTGTCAGTAGTCTGAGCTTGTAGGCATCTTGCTGAAGTACGTTTCTCGGATGGGGCCAGAAAGAGATAATCATACTCTCTCCTCCCTGCTCTGCTGCAATGGAGGTGAGCTTCTCTATGACCTTTCTGTGGCCTAGGTGAAGTCCGTCAAAAAAACCTGTAGCCGCTACAACCATTTTACAAGTTCGAAATCCTGCCTATGAGGCATCTTCTCATTTTTAGCATACAAGCGCATTGCCATATGGAAAGAGCCTGCCATATCCGGAACGACGTTGGCTCTATATGTAGCTATGCCATTCTCAAAGGAAACAGTCTTGAATTCAAAGCTTTCACGAATCTTGAATTCTCCTCTTCTATTCTGAGTTGCCACTATCAGTTCAACTCCGAGATCCTCAGGAGTGAGATCTCCTATGGCAATAACCAATTCCGCTGTAAATTCCTTTCCGAGGGTAAGTGAATCCTTGGTATTATCGGGCTTGGAGAGTGAAATTATTTCCAGATGAGGCCACTCCCTGCGGAGACGCTTCTTCCAGAATGCCATTTCCCTCGCTTTTGCGAAATCTGAAGCAACCATCTCGCTCTGACGTTTCGCCAGAGGAATATAATACTGGTTAAGATAATCAGTCATCATCCTGTTGGTAGTAAAGTTGCTGGCTACCTGGGATACGGTATTTTTGATGATTTCAATCCAATCTGCCGAGATGCCCTTCTTGTCCTTGTCATAGAAGATAGGAGCTATCTCGTTCTCTATGATGGTGTAAATGGTAGCAGAGTCCAACTCATCCTGGAATTGCTGATCATCGTAGGTGCGCTCCATCGGAAGAGCCCATCCGGCTCCCGGTTTGTAGCCCTCCACCCACCATCCATCGAGTACGGAGAAATGCATTACTCCATTCATCACGGCTTTTTCACCACTTGTACCGGAGGCCTCCAGGGGACGGGTAGGATTGTTCATCCATACATCGACACCCGGTATTAGAAGTTTTGCAATTGTGATATCATAGTTGGGTATGAATACTATCTTGCCTATGAACTGGGGCATCTTGGAAATATCTATGATTCTCTTGATCAGATCCTGACCCGCTTTATCTGCGGGATGCGCTTTTCCTGCAAAAAGGAATTGTACGGGGCGATCAGGGTTATTGATTATGTCATTGAGCCTATCAAGATTGCTGAAAAGCAGGGTTGCTCTCTTGTAGGTTGCAAAGCGACGGGCAAATCCTATGGTAAGAATATCATCGCGCAGAGTCTTTTTAATCTTGACAATCTGGTGAGGGGAATAGTGGCTGGTAGCGGCAGTGTCGCTCATTATATCCTTTACGGCTTTGATGAGCTTACTGCGCAACTGCTGTCTTATACTCCAGATCTTCTCATCTGATACTTTGTGTATGCCGTCGAAGCAACTCTTGTCGTAGTGGTGAGTCTTGAACTCCTCGCCGAAAACCTCTGCGTGGACCTCTTTCCACTCGGGAGCCGTCCATGTAGGATAGTGAACTCCGTTGGTTACATGGCTCACATGTAGCTCTTCCGGCAGATAACCCGGCCACATTCCTGAAAAAATCTTCTGGGAAACCACTCCGTGCAACCAACTTACCCCATTTACCTCCTGAGAAAGGTTAGCAGCCAGTACGCTCATGGAGAACTTCTCTGAAGGATTGTCGACATCCATCTTACCGAGCCCCATAAGAGTCTTCCAATCAATCTTGAACTTATCGGGATAGTGCGCTATATATGCCCTCAGCATATCCTCGGTAAATGCATCGTGTCCTGCAGGGACAGGAGTGTGAGTTGTAAAGAGGGAGGAGGCCCTTACCACCTCCATTGCCTCAGGGAAGGAGAGATTTTCCTTAGAAATATATTCATATAGACGCTCAAGGCCAATGAAGGCAGCATGGCGCTCATTGCAGTGATAGACCTCTGCATCTTTACCAAGAGCCCTGAGTGCCCTTATGCCACCCACTCCCAGCAGAAACTCCTGTTTAAGACGATTTTCCCAGTCACCGCCATAAAGTTGGTGAGTGATCTGCCTATCCTCCGGACGGTTGTCCTCAAAATCGGTATCGAGCAGATATAGTTCGGTGCGACCGACATCTACTCTCCAAACCCTTGCGTATAGATTACGACCGGGGAAGGCTATTTTAACCGTCACCCAATTGTGAGCAGAATCCCTTACGGGAGTAGCAGGAATTTTCATGAAGTTTTGCGGTTCATATTCGGAAATCTGATCTCCCATTGCCGAAAGGTGTTGGGTGAAGTATCCGTATCTGTAAAGCAGACCGACAGCAGTAAGATTAACCTGCATATCACTTGCTTCCTTGAGGTAGTCGCCGGCAAGGATTCCTAATCCTCCGGAATAGATCTTTAGCGAGGTGTCCAAACCATATTCCATACAGAAATAGGCCACCTTCGGACCCTTACGATGCCTTTTCCCCTCCATATAGGCATGAAAATCGGCATAAACCGCTTCAAGACGCGCGAGGAAAGCGGAATCATTCTCCAGTTCCTTATATCTCTTTAAATCTATCTTGTCTAGTAGAGATATGGGATTACCCTTACATTTTTCCCAAAGTTTTGCATCTAAAGAAATGAAGAGATCAATGGCATCCTGATTCCAGCACCACCATAGATTTCTCGCCAAAGTATCAAGATGTCTGAGACTTTGGGGCAGCTCCCTATTGACAAGCACATTAGTCCAGAAAGGATCATTGGTGGTGAGCTTATTATATGACTGGGGCATATCATCCACTATGCCGAGAAATTCACCTTTGGCTTCAACCAACTTTTCAATGGCAAGCGAGAAAGCTCTCTTGTAGTACTTTATATTATTCTCCCACAGGGCAATCTCTGAAACCTCCTTTGCATTCTCCTTGTATGACTTTTTCTCTGCAGGAGAAAGAGCTGCAATCTCACGAATACGGTTGACTACGTCATTTACAACCTCATCATAATTGGAATCGGTGCGGGTGATTATATCTATCGATTTACGACTCTTATCTTTGGGATAATGTTCCTGTACCCAAAGACCAAATCCCGCAAGGGTAGTAGTAACGGTTGGTACCTTGAATGCAAGCGACTCGAGTGGAGTATAGCCCCAGGGCTCATAGTAAGAGGGGAACACGGTAAGGTCCATACCTACAAGCAAATCATAGTAACTCATATCGAATATACCATCACTGCCGTTGAGGTAGGTAGGGATAAAGAAGACCTTGACCTTATCTCCGGAACTATTGTTCAGTTTAAGTGCCCTAAGACGGTTCACCACCATATCATAGTCATCGCTCAAAAGATGTGACACATTGGTAGTATAATTTGAATCGGCACCGTGAAGCTTTGCCAAAAGCTCCTTGTCAGGGCCGTTATGCCCTGATGGCACCATTATAAAGGCCAGCACCGGCTTACCTTTGTAACCGCCGCTGTTTAGACGACTCAGAGCATCAATAAAGATATCGATACCCTTATTTGTACACTCGTAACGCCCGCTGATACATATCAGCAAAGCATCTTCCTCGTACTGCTCCCCCGACATGATGGAAGCCACCTCAATCAGTTTCTTTCTGGCTCTTGCCTCATACTCGGGAAATTGCTCCTCAGGGGGAGTTATACTCTTTTCAAAACCATTAGGGGTAATGACATCCACCTCTCTGCCCAGGAACTGCTTGCACTCCATAGCCGTAATTTGACTCACCGTAGTGAATACGTTGGCATTAAGAGCAGCCGCTTTCTCCAGCGAATGACGGGAAACCACACCAAACTCTCTTGCAATGTCATCCGCATTGAGGTTGGAGAGCTGATCATAGAGGGGAAGATTTCTACCGGCCACACTGCGACCGATAACGGTAGCGTGAGTGGTAAAAATAGTACCTATTGGGAGCTCCCGTTGCTTTATGTAGAGAAGACCGGATCCTGTCATCCACTCGTGGAACTGCGCCACCACACGCTTATTCGGGGTGACATTGAAGCGCACGAAATGCTCAATTACATTAGCGGCGGCATAGCCGAAAAGAGCCGACTCAATGTAGTCCCAATTGCCGTTGAGTGAGTCAACCCCAAAGTTTTTCCAAAAGTCCGTCAGGATCTCGTCCTTTCTGGAGATGAACTGGGTGAAGTCCACCAAGATCGCTATGGGATTGCCGGGAACATTCCAGCGGCCTACCCTCACACGCAAACCTTCACTCAGAGCAGCCTCTCTCCAGGAACGGAAGAGCATCGGATCCTCGTTAAACTCGGGGTTCTGGGCAATGTCCCTCCATACGTCGGGACCTATGTGAATATGATTTTTCTTAAATTCTTTTCCTAAAAAAAGTGATTTTGTAGCAATGACAGTGTGTATACCGCCTACCTTGTTACAAACTTCCCAACTGATTTCAAACAGGTAGTCGGGCATAATCGAGATTTTGTTTCATAAATGTATTATAGTGGTTCTATTTATTTTTTTATCCCTCTTCAATGAGCCTATTTTCTCTTTGACTCTGATCTCGAAATCGCTGAATACATTCATATAGTTGATGAATGCCTCATAAGGGGTATTATAGGGATTAAAGTAATTATGTACGGATCCATCGGAGAAAAACTTGGTACACATATAATAGAAATGGTCGCTCTCCTGAAGCTTTCTGTATATGTTGAGCAGTTTCTCATCTTTGGTTTTAAGCACGTCTGCCTCGAGGGCAGATATCTTGTTGAAAGCTTCGTTCTGGAGCTCGTTACCTAGCCAGGCACTGGTATCCCTCTCCTCGTCAGCCCAGGATATAGGGTATGGTACGTGAAGAGGCGCAACAGGCTGGTGGAAGGCAGCTGCCTCCGGAACAGTTCTGAAGCGAATATCACCTTTTGCAAGAATAGCTTCAGGAAGTGCCTTTAAGAAGTCGAAAATACCGGTGTACTCCTTCTGATGCTCACCAAATGTCTCATAATCCATAAAAAGATTTACGATATCCTCACCGGAAAGAGAATCTACTAGCCAGGCCGCATATTTATCTGCGGTAAGAGGCCATCCATCCCAACTCTTATTAGAGAATCTGAAAGCTATGTCATCACTCAGACTGGAGTTTCGGAGCAAAAGCTTCTGTCGGGGATTAATGGCATTGGTATAGACAAAATTTGGACTCTTCCAGCCAAGAATATGTTTTGCACCCTCGGTTAGCATTACATTATATCCTAGATCAGCCACTGCATCTCCTATGGAGTCGGAGTAGATAAGCTCGGTGTTGCGGAATGCGGTGGGTTTTACTCCAAACACCCTTGTAATCATCTCTGCATGCTGTTTCACCTGCTTTTTAAACTCAGCGGGTGATGATAGAGAGGCAAGGCTATGAGAATAGGTCTCCGCGAGGAAATCCACACATCCCGTTGCAGCAAGGGCTTTGAAGCTCTCAATCACCTCAGGTGAATAAATAAGAAATTGCTCTACAGCCACACCGGAGATAGAAAATGTCACTTTGAAATCTTTGCCGTGCTTTTTAATTAGGTCAAGCAGGATATTATTTGCCGGGAGGTAACATTTGTCTGCCACTCTCCTGAGTATAGTCCGGTTAGCAAACTCGTCGAAATAATGAAAATCGTTGCCGATATCAAAAAAGCGGAATTGCCTGAGTCTGTCCGGCTGATGTACCTGAAAGTATAAACAAATTGACTTCATATCTGTAATTTTTATTTTTTTGCGTTTATCGCAGCCTCATAGACCCTCTTGACCTTGGCTGCTGCGTGGTCCCACTTCAAAGAGTTAACCTCTTCAAGGCCACTATCTATCGCCATTTTTGAAAGAGCCGGATAGTTGAGCAAGCCATAGATCGCATCTGCAAGGGCATCTATGTCCCAGAAATCTACCTTGATGGCATATCTTAACACCTCGGCTACACCTGACTGTTTGGAAATGATGGTAGGCACATTGGAAATCATAGCCTCAAGGGGTGAGATACCGAAGGGTTCAGAGACTGAAGGCATCACATAGACATCGGAATATGCAAACATACGCTGCACATCCTGTCCTCTCAAGAAGCCTGTAAGGTGGAATCTGTCTGATATGCCCAATTGTGCCACACGTTTAATGGAGCGATTCATCAAATCACCGCTTCCTGCCATAACGAAGCGAACATTCGGATACATTTTCAGTACCTTATTGGCAGCCTCAATAAAATATTCGGGACCTTTCTGGAAGGTAATGCGACCAAGGAAGGTGACAATTTTTTCTTTCACACCCCGCTGCACTTCGATATCACTACGGCCTGAAAAATCCACTGCATTGTGTACGGTGATAACCTTGGAGGGATCTATGCCGTATTTATTGATTACGATGTTACGTGTCAGATTGCTAACGGTTATGACCTTATCAGCTTCGCGCATGCCTGTCTGCTCCAGACGGAATACTTCTGGATTGACATTTTCGCCTGTACGGTCAAACTCGGTGGCATGAACGTGGATTACCAGCGGCTTCCCGGAAACCTTCTTTGCAGCTATGCCTGCCAGATTGGTAAGCCAGTCATGCGCATGGATGACATCAAACTGATGCTGTTGAGCAATAGCACCTGCAACCATTGCATAACGGGCCACCTCTTCCATAAGGTTTGCCCCATATTTGCCGGAAAACTTATATTTCTCCTTAAAATAACCCTTAAACTCTTCGGTCTGATACTTCTGTTCCTCCGTAACCAGTTCTCTAAATGAGATAGGGTCAATGTAAGGTCTGAGATTGGAGCCTACACGGAGAAAATCCACCTTGCCCAAAAATTCGTCAATATTCTTGCAAGTATCATAAACAGTCACATCGCTGGCATTTATAATCCTTACCGCGCTTTGGTCCTCATCCCCGGAAGCAGAATGCATCACGAAAAGCACTTCCACATTGTGGTGGGCAAGTCCTTTCGTCAATCCGTAACAGGCGGTACCCAAGCCACCTGCAATATGAGGAGGAAACTCCCATCCAAACATCAGCACTCTCATGGCTACTCCTCCAATTTATATTTGTTTATAAGATATTTGACACGGATAATCTCAGCAGTCGCTGATGCCGATAGTATGGCTCCATGAGGGTGGTGTGAGGATCTCCGTCATATATCTCAGCTACCATTCCTATTCCGTGGATATTCATATCCTCCTCAAACCACTTACCAGTGTTTGTGAAGTGCGTAGGTAAGAAGCTCCGTAGAGTTTAAGACAAGAGGCGATGTAGGCACCGAGAAGCCAGGCCTTGTGCTTCCATTGTGGGTAGGGCAAGATCACGCTCCACCTGGTTGCCCTCATAGACCCCTTTATAGTGGGGATTCTTAGGTGAAAGAGTCCCGACACCAAAAGGTCGTTATGAGTTCCTGATTGATAGAGCGCAGAATATCATCCTGTACCGTCTCGCTGACCTGACTGTAGTCGAGGGAGCAGGCATATATCTGGTTAGGTCTCGTATAAATATTCTGTCCAAGACCATCAACATAGTCTGCAAGATGATGTCTCGATTCAACCCAGAACACATTAAAGAAATTATCTTCTATTTTTTTCTTAATTGCATCACACTCGCGGGTGAAGTCATTTTCTTTTGCAAAACTCTTCTCCATCGCAGAAGCGAAGCAAAGCGCGCTATACCAAAACAATTGGTCTCAACCTATATCCTGAGGCGCCCGGTTACGGGACGGCCTCCGGCATAGGCATCCATCCATGTGTGAGGGGTACACCGGACTTCTGTGCCCATAACAGACCGTTATTATGAAGGATCACTTCAGGACGCCCCCGGATAAAGGAGTGTATGATATCCTTGAGGATTGGCCCATATTTTGACCAAACCTTAGCCGACTCTTTGGGTATAAGAGATGAGATGCTGTACCAACTCGGTTATACGCAGGGCTCGACCTGATCACATCCTTTTAGAATGGCCTCATTATGGGTGGAAATGGTATCGAGAATGCGCCTGAAGAGCTTCACATCACCGTTGTTGTATGGGTAAACCGGGAAGCGCTACGCAAGTCTCTCTCAACAGACCCGATTCGAGCCAGGAGTATCCGGCACAAATTTCAGTTTTATCGTTCCGGAATGTGAAAAGCTGCATTGCTGCATCCCTGAGACAATCTTCATAATCCTCCTGAGGCTCACGCAGTTACTGTCACTTTTAGGCTGTTCGGTTACATTCACCAGTGGAGGCGGAGAATATTATCGTCTCACCTTTATTGATAGGCATTTGTAGTATCCAGGGGAACGAATAGATCTTCGGTACAGTCAAATCCAGAGACGATACTCCTCTCTGTAAACGATGTTGTAGTACCAATCCGGAGAGCGGCCATAGTCGCAAGGTTTGGAAATCTGCAAGTTGAGATCGGGAAAACCCTCGTACATTTTAAAAGCCACTCCGTTTTCTATACTCCTGTAACGGGTATCGGCATCACTGTTTGCCCTTGTCAGAGAGTGGATGTTGCGGAATGCAAGAAAAGGCTTGAGCCTAAGGATAGTGTTGCTATGTGCATCCACAAGGGTATATTTGATCAGCAGCTGGTCTTCATTTTTAGTAGAGAAGATGATGCTTTTGCGGAACACCATACCGCCGACACGGTATGTGATGACAGGTATGGGGTCCATTTCAAAGTCAATAATATACTTATGACCTTTGGGTTCAAATACGGAGCCATAGTTATGAATACCGAGGCTAAAAGGTCGTCCGTGCTGGAATGAGCGTCTCATCGAGAGAGGATAATAGATATGCCGGCTCCCGCCGAAATTGTCAACGGGAACTGCCAGTAGGGCATGATATTTTCTCGTATTGCAACACACGATGGTCGTATTTGTATAGCCACCGGCCATATTGAAATAGAAATCAACTCCCGCTTGAGAGTATTCGAGATTTACCAGTTCCGATTTGTTGAATTTCAAGTAAGCTTTCATATAGTTATATTCTAATTATCGTGATGTTTGCACCTATTTTGACCTTGTTCTGAACTCCGCAAAATTAGATATAAAAAAATCAATATTTCAATTTTGTCACCTAATCGTCATATCTCAAAACCAGAGCGCTGCGACATGGTATATAGAGTGATAGCAGGTTTTGCCCCTCCTTATACCGGGTAAAGTGCTCACACCCAGCATCATTCCTACCAAAACCGCCAAATTCAGGAGCATCGCTGTCGAGTATCGGTACCCATTTGCCGGCAGGGGCCTCAAAACAGTAATTTTCGAAAGAATGTTCCGGATTGAAACTGAAAACGAATAGAAATGCACCTCTGGTAAAGATGAGAATCTTCTTTTCCTCGTCCTGACGGAGAGATACGATCTTGTATTTCAATATATTGTTGTCGGCAAACAGATGTATCATAGATTTGTCGAAATCACCTAACGATTTGTAACGGAGATAGTCTGCATCGGCCAATGACCACTGTCTGCGTGCATAGAAATATGACCAGGAATTTCCCTCCCTAGGAAAATCGATCCACTCCGGATGCCCAAATTCATTACCCATGAAGTTTAGATAGCCGTCACCGGCAGTTGCAAGTGTAACCAGGCGTATCATCTTGTGGAGTGCCATACCCCTGTCTACAATGATGTTCTCCGACTCCTTGTTCATGGATGAATACATCTCCTTGTCCATAAGCCGGAATATTATCGTCTTATCTCCTACAAGAGCCTGGTCGTGACATTCCGCATAGCTGATGGTCCTCTCGTCAGCACGTTTATTGGTAAGTTGGTAAAAGATATCTCCCATGCTCCAATCCCAATCCGACAACTCTTTGATCCACTTGATCCAGTGATCTGCAACACCCATACTCATCCTGAAATCGAATCCAAAGCCACCCTTTTTTATCGGAGCTGCCAGACCCGGCATGCCGGACATATCCTCGGCAATGGTGAATGCCGATGGTTTTACTTCCTTTACAAGAATATTGGCAAGACCCAGATAAACCAGCGCATCCTCATCCTGACCGCCGTCAAAATAGCAATCATACCCTATAAAATTGCGTTCCAGACCATGATCATAGTAAAGCATGCTGGTAACTCCGTCAAAACGGAATCCATCGAGATTGTACTCCTCCAACCAATATTTACAGTTGGAAAGCAGGAAATAGAGTGTCTCGTCCTTACCATAATCAAAGCAGCGCGAATTCCAGGCGGGATGCTCTCCCCTCTCTTCCGCGTAGAAATAGGTAGTATAAGAGCCGTCGAGACGACTGAGACCCTCCACCTCGTTTTTTACTGCGTGAGAATGGACAATATCCATTATTACGGTACGTTGACAGCCCAGCGCCTCATCCACCAGTTCCTTGAACTCCTCCGAGTACTGAATCTGCTGCTAAGAGCAAAAAAATTGGAAACCTGATAGCCAAAAGAGCCATAATAGTGCTCCTGTGTGGCCATAATCTGTATCGTATTATATCCTCCGGCTGCAATCCTGGGAGGACACTACGCCTGAATTGGCTAAATCCCGCCACCTTCTCCTCTTCAGAACTCATACCGATATGGGTCTCATAGATCAAAGGGTATTTCACCCTGCGACGGAATTTTCTCTTCCATTTGTATGGTGTGGATGGAGCCCATACCTGGGCAGAAAAGATTTTTGTGTGTTCATCCTGGACACAACGAGTGGCATAGGAGGGTAGGCGCTCTCCGCCACCGCCAGGCCATTCGACATACCAACGATAAAGGGTCCCGTGGGATATGATTTCCGCAGGTACTACCAACTCCCAATTACCTCCGTCGGTAGGTGTAAAAGTATACCTCTCCTCCCTTTTCCAGCCATTAAAATCACCTATAAGCCAGATTCTTGTGGCATTGGGTGCCCATTCGCGGAAAACCCATCCCCGGTTATCACGATGCAGCACATAGTAAAGATGGTTGTTGACTACATCGGACAGGCGGCCCTCTCCGGCCATTTGCCGTTTCTTTTGAAGCACCATAGCATTACGGCGCTCTATAATCTCCTTGTAGGGTTCAAGGTATTTGTCTTTTTTATATATTTTCATTGCTGAGATCACTTTTGTTGATGATATTTTCGATCTTCTCCTGCTCTCCGCGTATGGCACTTCGGCAATATTCTATCAGCTCCATAGCTCTTTTGACATCATTTTCAATGCCGGAGAGGTCCCTCTCAGGATCTTCTATGCCTACTACGAGCCGTTCCAGCTCGGTAAAGGCCTCTTCATAACTCATTTTCTCTTTCATATAGCATTATTCTTTATTTCGCTTGATATAACCTCACATTCAACCACCGCATCACTGAACATTACTTTAAGTCGCTCTCCCGGCACGAGTTCCGCACCGGTGGCGATCCTGCGTCCATCTTTTAGCACTACAAGATAACCCTTTTCAATCAGAGTACGCGGATTTGCAGCTATCAGACGCGTCTGCAAAAGGTCTACCCTACGTAAAGCCTCTGAAGCTTTTAAAGAGACGGCACTCCTGATGCGTACTTTCATATTGTCAAAAAGAGCCAGTTCACGGTGACTCTTGCTCTTAAGAGCTAATTTAAGTCGGGAAATCAAGGCTGCCACAGCCTGCTCTTCATGAACAAACATCTCTATGAAAAAATCAGCCAGAGCGGTAGGAGTCTTAAGGTTGTGCCAGGCAACCATATCTATGACATGGTAATCTTTGTCATGCCCTATGCCGGTAAGAACCGGTAGCGGAAACTGGGCTACATTTAGCGCAAGCTCATAATCATCAAAACAGACCAAATCCATGACCGAACCGCCACCCCTAAGTATCAATACTGCATCAAATTCATCAATGCGTTGAGCGATAGTATCGAGGGCAGCAATAATGTCTGAAGGAGCCTCTGCACCCTGCATCGGAGCAGGAAATAGTGTGGTGGCAAAAGTAAAACCATATTGATTGCCGTGAAGATGTTCCATAAAATCGCGGTAACCTGCTGCTGTTTCAGCTGAAATGACCGCAAGACTACGGGGGAGCGCAGGTAACTCAAGAGAAGAGTTAATATCCATCATCCCCTCCTCCGAGAGACGTGCAATAGTTCTCTGACGTTCCAATTCCAAATTTCCAACCGTAAAGGAAGGGTCGATATCCCGTACATTTAGCGAAAGGCCGTATAGCTCACTATAATTTACCTGTACCTTTACCAATATGTTCATTCCGGCTACGATGTCGCTGCCGGTTACGCTACGAAAGTGTGCAGATAAGATGCGATAGGTCTGGGCCCATATTACTGCAGAGCATTTTGCGAGCAACCTTCCACTCTTCTCTTCCTTTTCCACTAATGTCAGATAGCAATGGCCTGAGCGATTTACGCTGCATTCACTTACCTCCGATCTGACCCATAAAGAATCAGTGAAAGCCTCGGCCAGTACCTCGGAGATATCGCTCTGCAACTGGTACAGCGTATAGAGTTTTCTATCATCCATAACATGACAAAGATAATGATTATTGGGTAAATATATTTCTATAATTCAAGTTACTTCCGTACATTTGCAAATAAGAATTCAAAGTGATGATTATCAAAAAGGCCATTTTTGCAGGCAGCAGCGAAAGAGTTACCCAGAAGCCGAAAGCACTCTATCCCGAGTTCGCTTTTATCGGCAGGTCAAATGTCGGCAAATCATCACTCATAAACTCCTTGTGTCAGAATAAAAAGCTTGCCCACACCTCTTCAACTCCGGGCAAGACACAGCTGATCAACCACTTTTTGATAAATGACAGTTGGTATCTCGTAGACCTTCCCGGATACGGCTACGCCAAAATAAGCAAGACCGCTAGAGCCAAATTGGCGAAAATCATAGACGGCTACATAGACCTTTCTCAGGAAATGATACTGCTTTTTGTCTTGCTGGATTCCAGGCATGACATCCAACAGATAGATCTCGATTTTTTGATATCTCTAGGAGAGAGAGCCATTCCATTTTCAATAATTTTTACCAAATGCGACAAATCTCCTAAGAATGTTCTTGAGAAACAGATTGAGAAGAACCGGAACCAACTGCTCGAATATTGGGAAGAACTTCCTCCCATATTTTTAAGCTCTTCTGTAACCGGTTCAGGACGTGAAGAAATTCTTTCGTATATTGACTCCATACTCACAATCCTAAACTCAGAACTCGATACTCAGAACTAAACCATAACTCCATACTCATAACTCTAAACTCAAAACTAAACATATGGTACATAGCGATCATCAATTCAAAATCTTCTCCTGCAGAAACTCGCGCTATCTGGCCGAAAAAATCGCCAAAAGCCTACATACAGAGCTTGGCAAGTCTGAAGTAACCGTATTTAGTGACGGAGAATTTCAGCCGGCATTTCTGGAAAGCGTTCGCGGAGCTACAGTCTTCATCGTCCAGTCGACATTCCCTCCTACTGAGAATCTGTTCGAACTATTACTAATGATTGATGCAGCAAGAAGGGCATCAGCCTATAAGGTGATTGCCGTAATCCCCTATTTCGGTTGGGCAAGACAAGACCGAAAGGACCGTCCGAGAGTCTCCATCGGTGCAAAACTGGTGGCCAATCTTCTCCACGCCGCCGGTTGCGATAGGGTTATGACCGCCGATCTTCACGCTGATCAAATTCAAGGATTTTTTGACTTCCCCGTTGATCACATCTATGCCAGCAATCTTTTTCTTTCCTACATTAAAGGCCTGAAACTGGAAAATCTCTCCATCGCCTCTCCGGATATGGGTGGTGCCAAGAGGGCGAATGCCTATTCCAGGATACTCAGCGTACCGATGATCATTTGCCATAAATCACGCGAAAAGGCCAATGTTGTGGGAACTATGACGGCCATAGGAGATGTGGAGGATAGAAATATAGTTATTGTAGACGACATTGTCGACACGGCAGGTACCATAACCAAATGTGCAGATATGCTGCTGGATAAAGGCGCCATAAGTGTAAGGGCAGTCTGCACACATGCTGTGCTTTCCGGTAGTGCCTGTGCTCGCGTCGCCAAATCCGGCATAAAAGAATTTATCGTTACCGACACCATCCCCATGAGGCAGGATCCGGAAACCGACACATCCAAGTTTACCGTCCTTTCCATAGCCGAAACTTTCGCTGATGTTATCGAAAAGGTCTACAAGTTCAAGTCCATCAGCGACACATTTGTATTCTAGAAACCTTAATGATATGATACTAAATGACAACATCCCCATCGAAGTGGCTTACGAGACGATAGTAACCAAAATGCGTAACTTTTTCCATGCTACAGGCATGAAGAAGGCCGTCCTTGGACTCTCCGGAGGTATCGATTCGGCTGTTGTCATGGCCATAGCTTGCGAAGCGCTCGGTAAGGAAAATGTTCATGGTCTGCTGATGCCATCTCAGTTTTCCACCCTCCATTCCGTTTCAGATGCAGTAGACCTTTCCAACAATTTAGGGATCAAATATACGATTGTCCCAATCGAAAAGATCTACAACCGCTTTATGAGGGAGCTCTTCTCCTTTTTTGAGATAGGGAAATGGAGTGTTGCGCAGGAAAATCTCCAGGCACGAATCCGAGGTACAATTCTGATGACCTATTCCAACCGCTTTGATGCTCTTCTGCTCAACACCTCCAATAAAAGCGAGTTATTTGTAGGGTACGGCACCCTTTATGGCGATCTCTGCGGCGCAATGATGGTGATTGCCGATCTTTATAAACTGCAAGTTTATGAAATAGCAGGCTACATCAACTCTTCACTAGGCAATGTAATCCCTGCTTCCACAATACAGAAAACACCTTCGGCTGAACTCAGGCCGGGACAGAAGGATAGCGATTCGCTGCCTCCCTATGATGTGCTTGACCCGATCATCTACGCTCTCCACGAAGAGGGCAAGAGCGCAGAAGAAGTAATTGCGGAAGGGGCTGACAGAGTTATTGTGGAACGTATTATTTCACTTAACCGTACCTACTCTTTCAAACTCGCGCAGATACCCCCTGTAATCACCGTCACGGATAAGCCGGTGGCTCCTAACTATAAATGCATCTGATATGGAAATATTGATAGCTGCCTTAATTTTAGTTGGATTCTCAGTCCTGGTGATGAGCGTCTCAATTATTTTCAAAAAGAATGGAAAATTCCCCGACGGAGAAATTTCACATAATAAAACTCTCCGGGAGAAGGGTATAATCTGTGCCAAGGAGGAAGAGCTCAGGCTCTGGGGGCGTAAAGGAAAAGGTATGCCTGACGCCGGATGCCCCGATGGGGGTTGCGAAACCTGTGTTTTTAATTCAATGCACAATCCGAAAGGGTGTTCTATGGAATAATTACTGGTCGCAGAGTACCGCTTTGCGAAGCTCGAAATTCTGCCCCAGGTATTTCTTGCGAACTTCAGGATTATTTGCCAGTTGTTCAGCGGTACCGCTTTCCAGAATTGATCCCTCATAAAGAAGATAGGCTCTGTCTGTAATGGCAAGAGTTTCGTGAACGTTGTGGTCGGTTATGATTATACCGATGTTCTTGGTTTTGAGTTTTGCGATAATGTGCTGGATGTCTTCAACGGCTATGGGATCTACACCGGCAAAAGGCTCGTCGAGAAGAATGAATTTAGGATCTATGGCGAGCGCCCTGGCTATCTCACAGCGACGTCTTTCACCTCCGGAAAGTTGTATCCCTTGATTTTTGCGCACCTTATGAAGGCCAAACTCTTCAATAAGTGACTCCAGGCGTTCATACCGCTCTTCTTTAGAGTAGTCCGCCATTTCCATAACCGACAGAAGATTCTCTTCGACACTGAGGGTACGGAATACGGAGGCCTCCTGAGCGAGATAGCCCAGACCTTTCTGCGCCTCTTGTACATGGTAGGCTTTGTAATCTCCTCTTCATCCAGAAAAATTTTGCTGTCATTGGGCTTGATCAACCCGGTAATCATATAGAATGTGGTAGTCTTTCCGGCCCCGTTTGGTCCAAGAAGTCCCACAATTTCACCCTGTTCAACTTCAATAGAGACACCTTTTACAACAGTTCTCTTACCATATTTTTTAACCAGATTTGTACAAAAAAGCTTCATATCGGATATTTCGGTATTCTAAATGGTATCAAGTCCGAGATTTTTCTTGAGTTCGCGGTACTCTTCGGATGTCTTCTGCAAATAGTTTGCCTTATCGGAAGGCATATACAATTTTGAAGTGCTGCATTGATCGGCGACCTCGTTGAGAGTAACCTCGAGACGTAGTGCAGGGAGATCTATTCGCTCCTTAAGAAATGCTTCAAGACGCTTAAGGAAATGACGGTCTATATACTCCTTCTGCGTAATGTTGCTGACTGAAAAAGAGACAACGGAACGAGAGAGGTCAATCTGCGGATCTCCCTTGGCAAGGGCGGAAGAGAGATTGGGAGAACGGGACTGACTGGAGACCAATTCTTCCCAAACCTGCTTCAGATTCTCTTCGTTAAGAGCCACCTTGACTATCTCCTGCGCAAATTCCATCTGTTTTGAGGATGATCCCGATTTTACCTCTTTCATAACATCTTTTATGGAGAGAGATGTTTTTGGAGTCTGTAGTTTGGAGTCTGTAGTTTGGAGTTGTGGGTTCTGAGTTCCTGGTTCCGGGTCACGGGTTGCCGTAGGAGTGGCCTGTACTGCGGCCGGCTTAGCGACGGTGGGTTGTGCTGCCTGTACTGTGGCAGTTGGTTGTGCAACAGAGGGAGCTGTGCCTATACGGGTTATCCTGAGCAGTGCAAATTCGATCAGAAGTCTCGGATTGCCACTGTTTCGGTAGGAGACTTCACATTCAGTAGTAGTTGCAAGTGCCTCATAAAGAAAGTCCGAAGAACATTTTTCGGAAAGTTCCCTATATCTCTTGGCTATCGACGGAGCAAGCTCAAGGAGTGCCTGTGATGCATCATGTTTACAAACTAGCAGGTCGCGAAAATGATTGCTAAGACCCGATATGAAGTGAAGAGCATTGAATCCTTTGGAAAGTATTTCATCAAAGATGAGGAATGCCGCCGCATAATCACCTTTAAGAAACTCATCGGTGAGTTTAAAATAATATTCATAATCCAGCACGTTGAGATTGCGGATAACCTGCTCGTAGCTCACCTCATGGCCACAAAAAGCCACCGTCTGGTCAAAAAGAGTAAGAGCATCACGCATAGCTCCGTCCGCTTTCTGAGCAATTATATGGAGAGTATCATCACCTATGGTCACCTGCTCTTTTTGAGCAATATCCTTAAGATTGCGCACTATGTTATCCACCGATATCCGATTGAAATCATAAGTCTGACATCTGGAGAGTATGGTGGGGAGTATCTTGTGCTTTTCAGTGGTAGCAAGAATGAATATGGCATAAGAGGGTGGTTCCTCAAGTGTCTTTAGAAAGGCATTGAAAGCCTGCTGTGAGAGCATGTGCACCTCGTCTATGATATAGACACTATATTTGCCTATCTGTGGTGGAATGCGAACTTTATCGGTAAGGTTGCGGATATCATCTACGGAGTTGTTGGAAGCAGCGTCCAGTTCATGAATGCTGTAAGAGCGTCCTTCAGCAAATGAGAGGCAGGACTCACAAATACCACAGGGTACTAAATCTTCCGAAATATTGGAGCAGTTGATGGTTTTGGCAAAAATCCTCGCAGCACTGGTTTTCCCAACTCCGTGGACCACAGAATAGATACGCATGCGCCAACTGATTTCTAAGAATGGAATTCTTTAGGTCCTACTATATTTTCCTGTCCAATAAGCGAATCGAAATCATTCGGTCTGTATTTGCGTGCAGATACTATGAACTGTCCCATATTATGTCTCTACGATAGGGTTTGAGTGATTTCACAAAAATAGGAATAATTTATAACTTTGCGCCACTCAAGCGACAATAGATGGATAATTATTCACAAAATATTTATATACAAACACTTCCCTGCGGTATCCAATTTGCGTTCAAAATGACTCCTTCTCCGGTGGCATATTGTGCCCTCAGCATACGTTCCGGCACACGTCACGAACCGGAAGAACTCCCGGGTACTGCCCATTTTGCGGAGCACATGCTCTTCAAAGGCACGACGAGGCACTACCAGCGCGAAATAAACAACCGCCTGGAGCGTCTGGGAGGTGAACTTAACGCATTTACAACCAAAGAAGAGACGGTAGTTCACTCTACCACCCTCAAAGAGGATATCGGTAAGGCAGTAGATCTGCTTTTTGAAATAGTGCTCAGTTCAACATTTCCTGAGAAGGAACTTATCAAGGAGCGCTCGGTAATTATTGATGAAATCAATATGTACAAAGACTCCCCTGCCGAGAGGATATATGATGAGTTTGAAGAGTTGCTCTTTGGCAATCACCCTCTCTCCAGGTCTATTCTCGGAAATGCCAAAAGTCTTAAAAAAATCTCAACGGAAGATCTGCGAAACTATACCAGGTCGAGATTTATACCAACCGCCCTTTGCTTTACGGCTGTTGCGGATATGGATCCGGAAATTGTTGTAAATATGGTTGAAAAGGCCCTTTCACGCCACTATACCGGAGCGAAAGAGATGGAAACTCCTTTACCGACCACCTCCGAAAGCAACTCTTCACTAGATAAAGGGGGCTTATTCAATAAAGAAGTTTCACGCAAGAATCATCAAGCCCATTGTATCTTAGGTACGAGTGCCTATTCACTCTACGACAAGAATCGTCTTGCACTGCTATTGCTCTGCAATATGCTTGGCGGCCCCTCCTCCAACTCTCGCCTCAACCAGAGCCTTAGGGAACGCTCCGCTCTCGTCTACACTGTGGAATCCTCTTACACCCAGTACTCCGATACCGGCACCTTAGCCATTTACTTCGGATGTGATAAGGGAAATGTCGAAAAATGCCTATCTTTGACAGATAAAGAGATAGGGTATTTCCGCGAGGGCAAATTGACTGAAGCACAGCTCAAAGCTGCTAAAAAGCAACTCCTCGGTCAGCATGCGATCTCCTCGGACAACGGTGAAGTACAGGCATTATCGATGGGCAAGAGCCTGCTATCCTACGGCAATGTAATGCCTGACAGTGAAATCCGTCGGCTGATATAAGATATTACTGATTAAGACATTCGCCGGGTAACTTTTGAATTAGTGGCTCCGGAACGGCTATCGACTCTAATATACAGGTAATTGAGAATGGACCATTTGGGCAGATATCTCATCGCACATTCCTCCTCTCAGGGAGAGGCACTTGAGTGGCTCACGAGGCAGACGCACCTTCGTACCAATCGTGGCAGAATGCTCTCAGGCCCTATTCTGGGCAAATTTCTGGAAATGGTTACCAAAATGATATCCCCCTCCAGAGTCCTTGAGATAGGTACATTTACAGGCTACTCCACAATAGCGATTTCGCGCGGACTTGCTCCGGGTGGCACGATCGATTCCATAGAGATCAACGATGAACTCGAAGATCTCATACGCGAGGGATATGAAAAGGCGGGCATCACCGATAGAGTTCGACTCATATTCGGGGATGTACTAGAGGTGCTTCCTACTCTCGAGGAGGGTTACGACCTTATTTTTTTAGATGCCAACAAACGAGACTATCCGATCTATTTTGAAGCAGCTGTCGGGCTGCTCCGCAGTGGAGGTTTCATCCTGGCTGATAATGTACTCTGGGACGGTAAGGTATATGAAGAGTCCCCATCCACAGATGCTCAGACGCATGGTATCATTGAATTCAATCGTATCGTGGCCGAAGATCCCCGTGTGGAGAATGTAATAATACCTCTTCGTGACGGTCTCAACATCATCAGAAAACTCTAAAACAACAATATTAACTTAATAAAACTTATCAGTTATGTCTAAATTTCTAAAAGAGTTCAAGGAATTCGCAATGAAGGGCAACGTTATGGATATGGCGATTGGTGTGATTATCGGTGCTGCATTTGGAGCAATCGTAACTTCACTAGTCGGAGACCTGATAATGCCTCTGATTAGCTGGGCTACCGGCGGAATAGATTTCACGGAATGGCAAATAACCCTGCGTCCCGCTATAGAAGCGACAGAGACAACTGAGGCAGTAGACGGCCTCTACATCAAGTACGGAAAATTTCTCAACGTACTGTTTGACTTTATTATCGTAGCCTTCTCTATTTTCCTTGTTATTAAAGGGATCAACAAGATGTCCAAGAAATTTGAATCCGAGAAGGCACAAAAGGCAAGAGAAGAGGCTGAAGCAAGCTAAAGCAGCCGCTGAGACTCCGGCTCCTGAAAGCGACGAGGTAAAAATTCTCAAAGAGATCCGTGATGCACTTAAAAAGTGACGTGTGGATCAGAGTAGATTCAATACATATTCACGGTAGTATTTATCCACAAGATAATTCGAGGCAAGTTGGCGAAGCGAGTCACGACTTGCCTCGAATTTTTCTTTATGTGCATCCCGTATAGGTTCCGCAGGAGGAGACTCCATTTTAAGCGGATTGATTGGTGAGCCATTTTTCCAAACCCTAAAATCAAGATGTGGACCGGTAGACATGCCAGTGCTGCCAACATAACCTATTACCTGCCCCTGAGAAACCCTGGAGCCTACTTTTAGGCCGGAGGCATACTTTGACAAATGAAGATAGGCTGTAGTATAAACGGAATTGTGGCGAATTTTAACGGTGTGTCCACCGCCTCCTTTATAACCCTTTTCGATTACCACTCCATCTCCTATCGTTAACACCGGAGTACCTGTAGGAGCTGCATAATCGACACCAGTATGTGGCCTTACCACTCTGGTAATGGGATGTCTCCTTGCGTAGGTAAATCCTGAACTTATCCTTGAGAAGTATTTTAAAGGTGATTTGAGAAAAGACTTTCTCATGCTCTCCCCTTCAGCATTCCAATAACGATTGGATGTACCCTCCTCTTCAAAGTAGATACATTCCATGCTCTTGCCCCCACTCGTATAGGTGGAAAACCATACTTCGCCAATATCAGTCACCTCTCCTTCACAAGAGTGTTCATTATATAACACTTTGAAAGAATCACCTTTTTGCAACCCGAAAAAGTCCACGCTCCAGGCATATATTTCAGAGAGTTTGATGGCAAGAAGCGGTGAAGCTCCGGCTTCCTGGATATCATTCCATAAGGAAGAGGTTATGGTAACTTCAACATACTGCTGCTCCACGTCCACCTGTTTCTGCACAAGTGATACGCCAAGAGTATCCCTCAGGTCGAAAACTACTGCGGAAAGATTATCTTTCTGGTAGACAAAATAGTCGGGGACCTCCCCCTCTGCGGGTAGGTAAACATAATAAGGCTGCCCGGATTTGAAAGTTTTTGCATCAAATATACCCCGGGATTTGTTTACAAGAGCATTTACCTTGGTATGGGACACTCCGTAACGATTCAGCACGGTGGAAAAATAGTCTTTACTGCTCACCTTACCTTCTACTACCCTATATTCTCCCCTCGGTATACCGAAACGATCGGTAATAACCTCTTTAGCCATTATCGGCTTCTCCTCGGAAACCTCTTCGGTTGTACTGTTTTCACTGCATGCCACCGACAAAGCAGTAAAAATCATTAATACTGCCAGATATGGCAACAACCTGACAAATCTACCTGTAGAACTCTCTTTAAGCATCTTTTTTCTCTGAATTTTCCTGCAAGTTAACCAAATTTCATCACTCTGTTGATATTTTTGTGGAAAAATTTGGAAAAATTTGTAAATAAGTGGAAAACTATTATTACTTTTGCACTACACATCATATAAAACACTATACAATCACATTTGAATGGCAAAGTTCATCGGCGAATACAAAGCAAGAGTTGACGACAAGGGGAGATTAATTTTCCCCTCTGCCTTCAAATCCGCTATGGGTAGCGGAGCCGATCGTCGTTTTGTCATAAAAAATTCCCTGTTCTCCGAGTGTCTCGAGATGTACGCTTATGACGAGTGGGAGAAGGAGTCCGAACTGGTTAGGAGCCGGCTCAACTTCTTCAAGCGCGAACACGCTGAATTCTGGAGAGAATATATGCGTGGCAGTCATGTCGTGGAGCCTGATGAGAAACTCGGCAGAATCTCCATTCCCAAGGATAAGCTCGAATCTATCGGCGTCCTGAAGGATGTGATATTCTTCGGCAACAATCACAAGATCGAGGTCTGGGCTAAGGAGAAATTCGAAGCCCAGCAGCTCGATGGTGATGCCTATGTTGCACTTGCCGAAAAAATTCTCGGCTAGAAAAGAAGGAGGTGAGAGATGTCTGCCTACCATATACCCGTATTGCTTGAGGAGAGCGTATCGGCTCTTGACGTAAGGGAAAACGGAGTCTATGTGGATGCCACGTTTGGAGGTGGAGGCCACAGCCGGGCTATCCTTCAACGCCTTGGCAGCAAAGGTCGGCTTATGGTATTTGATAAAGACTACGAGGCGTTTGCCAATTTGCCCGATGATGACAGAGTAATAGCGGTTAACAACAACTTCCGGTTTATCCACAATTATGTGAGATACCATGGATTTGATAGTGTAGATGGAATTATTGCAGACTTAGGGGTCTCATCCCATCAGTTTGATACGAGTGAACGGGGTTTTTCCTTTCGATTCGAAGCTCCGCTGGATATGAGAATGAACCTGGATGCACGTAAGAGTGCCAGAGACATTGTTAATAGTTATACGTTGGAAGAGCTGGATAGGGTGTTCAGGATCTACGGGGAGGTAGATGAAAGCAGGAAGGTTGCAGATCTTGTATGGCGGGCCGGGAGAATCTCTCCCATAGAGACAACCGGAGATTTGGGCAGAGCTTTGGAAAGTGTTCTGCCCAAGTTTTCAGAACATAAATACCTTGCAAAAATCTATCAGGCTCTTAGAATAGAGACCAATGACGAAATGCGTGACCTGGAGGGGCTGATGAAGGGCGTTATACGTTCACTCAGGAGCGGAGGAATAGTTGCAATAATCAGTTACCATTCTCTTGAGGATAGGATAGTCAAGAATTTCCTCAAGTCCGGTAATGCAAGCGGCAGGATAGAGAGAGATCTGATGGGACACGGCTCTTCGCCTTTCGAACTGCTCAATAAAAAGCCTATCATGTCCGGAGAGGATGAAATTTCCGGTAATACCCGTGCAAGGAGTGCCAAGCTAAGGGTGGCTAAAAGGAGGTAAACATGGGACTCAGAAGAAAAATTATAGATAAAACCACCTCGTTTTTCAGCGGGTCATTCATATTGAAAAGAAGACTCGATAGATTTGTGTGGTTCTTCATCTATATATTCATACTTCTTGTGCTCTTCATCAGCTGGAATCTCTACATAGAGAGCAGGTTTGTAAGGATAGAGAAGAATTCTGCCATAATAAAGGATCTGGAGATAAGCCACCAGCAGCACTCTCTTGATCTGATGGGCATTGACATAAAAGTGGAAAAGATACTGCAAGGATTCGGTTCCAGGCTCCATGCACCTAATGATTCACCTAAAAGAGTAAAAGGAGAATAAGCTATGAAAGTTAACATTGGCAAAGTAGGTATGGCGTATGTCCTATTTGTCCTCATCGCAATAGGAGTGCTTGCGAGGATAGTACATACTCAGTTTTTTTATACACCCGACAAAACCGAAGTCGGTTCAAGTACCGACACAGAGGAGATAAAGGGTCGTAGAGGTAGCATTCTTTCGGATGACGGGCGCTATTTGGCCTTTTCCATTCCTGAATATGGACTCTACATGGATCTGCACAAGAGTGTAATCTCCGACACTCTCTTTTACAACAATGTAGGAGCTCTTGCCGTAGAGCTTTCTAAACTTTACAAAGATCGCAGTGCAGCAGAATACAAGAAGTTTTTGGAGAGAGCGCGCGAAGAGCAGAGGAGATATCTCCTGATAAATAAAAGGCTGCTCAAGCATAAGGAAATGAAACTCGTCAAGACCTTCCCTATTCTTAAACATGGACAAAGAAGAGGCGGTCTCATCATCAAGGAGGTAGATGATCACCGTGAATATCCCTACGGTCACCTCGCCTATCGCACTCTGGGTCACCTCAAAAGTGATACGGCGCAGATAAGAGTGGGTCTTGAAGGAAGCTGCGATTCCATACTCAGGGGCAAACCGGGTATACGGCCAATGAAAAAGACCGAGGGTAATCAGATGATACCCGACAGTGAGAGGCCTATTATTCCGCCTATAAATGGTACTGATATTAAAACCACTCTTAATATAGATATCCAAAACATGGCAGAAAGGGCACTACGCAACAGACTTTCTCAAAGCGATGAGCTTAATGCCGGTGCGGTAATAGTTATGGAAGTGGCTACCGGAGAAATCAAGGCTATGGTCAATCTTGAAAAGTACAACGATAGTTATGTCGAGCGGTATAATTATGCCATTGGCCAGAGAAGTGAACCTGGGTCGGTACTCAAACTAACTTCGCTGGCAATTCTTCTGGAGAATGGAAAAGTAAAACTAGATGATGAAATGAAGGCCCAAGTTGAATATACTATACCCGGTCAAAAATATACAGACAAATATCTTATAGGCTACGATAAAATAAGTATTCAAAGAGGATTTGAGATCTCATCAAATAATGTCTTCATAATTCAGGTGTGGGAAAATTTTGGCTCAAGCCGATCTACACAACAAGAAT
>JAXGPW010000019.1:0-29007 GCA_040766795.1 Bacteroidales bacterium
TCGATGGGATAATAGATCAGGCTATCGAAGTATTCTTCGATGCCTTTGTGGAGTTTGGCCGTGTTCTGGCCCGATGTGGAAAAGATTCCGATGACCAGGACGAAAACCAAAGATATTACCCTTAGTTTCATGCCTGTATTTGGAGGCTATTTATTAATGTAATCGTCGATGTCAATGCCGGGGGGCAAAAAACATTTGGCGTCACCGCCATTCATGAGTACATCTCTTACTACTGTCGAGGAGATAAATGAATATTCGTGTCCCGCGGGAATAAAGATGCTGGAGATCTCCGGTGCCATTTTGCGGTTGGCCTGGGCTATGACACTTTCCAGTTCAAAGTCGGTGGTGGTTCTCAAGCCTCTAATAATGCATACCGCACCTCTTGCTCTACAATAATCAACAGTAAGGCCCGTATAGGAGTCTACTTCCACTCGTTCCATATCTCCGATGGCTTTCTTTATCATCTCAACTCTGGCTTCAGGGGAAAAGAGTCCGCCTTTGGAACTGTTGTATCCCACTGCCACGATGACTTTGTCAAAAAGTTTCAGTGCAGATTTCAATACATCCAAGTGTCCCATTGTAAATGGATCAAAAGAACCCGGGAAAAGCGCAAGTCTCATATTTTTCATATCAGATATTACACCGCGAAGTTATAGTTAAAAAACAATATTTCAAAAACTTATTATAAACTCCAGTCAATAGGAGAGAGCCCTCGGCTGACAAGAGCCTCGTTGGTCATAGAGAAATGCCTGCATCCGAAAAAAGCACCCCTTGCCAGAGGCGAAGGGTGTGCCGCTTCGAATACAAAGTGTTTTGAGGTATCGATCAGCTCCTTTTTGCTCCTTGCAAAATTGCCCCAGAGCAAGAAAACTATACCCTCGCGCTTTTGCGAAAGGATGCTGATGACGGCATCCGTAAACTCCATCCAGCCTATCCTGCTGTGGGAAGTGGCTTCAGAAGCCCTTACGGTGAGTACCGCATTGAGCAGAAAGACCCCTTGGCGTGCCCATCCCTCCAACGAACCATCTTTATTCAGAGTGATGCCCAGGTCATTTTCTATCTCTTTGTAAATATTCAGTAGGGAAGGGGGCGGCTGGACTCCCTTAGGCACTGAAAAAGAGAGGCCGTGAGCCTGTCCGGGCCCATGATAGGGGTCCTGCCCCAGGATTACCACCTTTACCTTATCTATTGGTGTGAGATCAAAAGCATGGAAAATTTGCGGCCCGGGAGGGTAGATAATTCTTCCCTGACGCTTTTCGTCCCGAAGAGTCTCCACGAGAGAAGCGAAATAGGGTTTTTTAAAGTCCTCGTTCAGAGCCTCTTTCCAACTGCTTTCAATCTTCACATCCATAACTATTTATTTGAAAAGACGTAGTTAATTACTTCGTCAATGGTTTTCACATATTTGAACTCAAGGCCTTCTATGTAGATTTCCTTGATCTCCTTAATATCCTTTTCATTCTCATGCGAGAGTACTATTGTCTTTACTCCGGCCCTTTTGGCAGCAAGGATCTTCTCCTTGATACCGCCAACCGGGAGCACTTTACCCCTGAGAGTGATCTCACCGGTCATGGCTATGCCGCTACGGATACTCTTGCCCTGCAGCGCTGAAGCAATTGCCGTGACCATGGTGATACCTGCCGATGGTCCATCTTTCGGAATGGCACCTTCCGGTACGTGTATATGGAAATCTTTTTTGTAGAAACTCTTTCCATCCACTCCGGAAAGCTCAGGGTGAGCCTTAAGGTATTGGAGTGCGATCGTTGCAGATTCCTTCATCACATCTCCGAGATTACCGGTGGTTGAGAGTACTCCCTTCCCTTCACTCAAGCTGCACTCTACAAATAGAATGTCACCACCCATCTCAGTCCAGGCAAGGCCTGTGACTACTCCGGGGGCTTCATTGCCCTCCTGAATGTTGGGTTGGTTGGTGGGCAATCCGAGATACTCCTTAATATCGTCGCTGCCGAGCAGAGGCTTAAGCTCCTCTTCTAGGGCTATCTTCTTGGCCGTGATACGTGCCACCTTGGCTATCTGTTTGTCAAGGCCTCTTACGCCGGACTCTCGGGTGTAGTAATCTATGATTGTATCTATAGCCTCTCTTGAAAGCTGCATATCCTCCTTTTTCAGGCCGTGGGCCTCAATTTGCTTGGGGATGAGATAGCCTTCTGCGATGGAAACTTTCTCTTGGGCAAGATAGCCGGAGACATTGATGAGTTCCATCCTGTCACGGAGTGCGGGATGTATGGCTCTACGTTATTTGCGGTAGTTATAAAAAGCACTCTCGACAGATCGTAATCTATGTCGAGATAGTTGTCGTGAAATGCAGTATTCTGTTCCGGATCGAGCACTTCAAGCAATGCCGATGCGGGGTCGCCCCTGAAATTATCTCCTACCTTATCTATTTCATCCAGCACAATTACCGGATTGGAACTACCGGCCCTCTTAATGGTCTGTATTATACGGCCGGGCATAGCTCCGATATAGGTTCTCCTATGTCCTCTGATCTCGGACTCATCATGGAGTCCTCCGAGGGAGATTCTTCCATATTTTCTGCCGAGTGTACGCGCCACAGATTTACCAAGAGAGGTTTTACCCACTCCCGGAGGGCCATGAAGGCATATTATAGGGGATTTCATATCATCCTTAAGCTTGAGAACGGCAAGGTATTCTATAATTCTTTCCTTGACCTTTTCAAGGCCGTAATGGTCCTCGTCAAGGATTTTCTGGGCATTTTTCATATCCAGATTGTCCTCTGTAACCTCATCCCAAGGAAGGTCTGTAAGGAATTCCACATAAGAAAACTGTATGTTGAAGTCGGGTGAACTAGGGTTGGTGTTTTCGAGTTTCTTAAGCTCTTTCTCAAAGGCATCGGCAGCATATTGGGGCCATTTTTTATTTGCGGCCTTCTCCCTCAACTGGGAAAAGTCATGCTGCTCGGAGCCGATTCCCAGCTCTTCCTGAATGGTCTTGAGCTGGTTGCTCAGATAGTACTCTCTCTGCTGCTGGTCAATCTCGCTTTTTACTTTCCTTTGTATGTCGTCCTTGATTTTTAGAATCTCAATCTGGCGGTTAAGCAATTCGAGCAGTTTTAGCGCCCTGTCCTTAAGCGATGAGAGTCGAAGCAATTCCACTTTGTCGACAATGTTGTCAATCTCTATGCTCGAGGCTATAAAATTGATCAGGAACTCATATCCCTCCAGATTTTTAATGGCAAATCCTGCCTCCGAAGGGAGGTTGGGGGAGAGCCTTATGATATGGAGTGCAGCATCCTTGATACTGTCGGTTATGGCATCCATATCTTTATCGTCCTTGTCAGGAACTAGATCTTCGAGATAGGTCACTTGCGCCATTAGATAGGGTGCAGTGATGTTTATCTGATCAATCTTAAATCTGCGTAACCCCTGCACTATAGCGGTTATAGTTTTATCGGGCATCTCGATAATTTTGATAATTTTGCCCAGAGTGCCCACTTCGAAGAGATCTGACGGTTGGGGATCCTCCACTTTTGCATCAATTTGAGTCACCACCCCAATCAAGCGATTGGATTTGTATGATTCGTTAATCAGACGGATGGATTTTTCCCTGCCTATGGTTACCGGTATTACAGTTTCGGGAAATAGAATGGCATTCCTGAGTGTCAGAATCGGTAACACAGGAGGCATTTCACTCTCTTTGAGATTCTGTATGTTGTCGATGTTCATCACAGGTATAATGTTTACATCTGGTGAGTTTGCTGAGAAAATGTTGTCAAATATATCTTTCATGTGTCAAAATGTCAGTAATAAAACATAAATAAACCGTTTTCACACCTTTTCAGGTGTTACCCTTATTATGGTCAATCATTATGCCAAACTTAAAAAGGGAAAAAAAATGCATTACTTTTTGAATATTAAAAAATTAACTTTAATTTTGCATCCCCAATAAGAAATATGAACCATTAAATACTAAATTGTTATGACAAAAGCAGACATTGTAAACGAGGTTGCAAAGGCTACCGGTTTGGAAAAGATCGCAGTACAGAAAGTGATAGAGTGCTTCATGGATAGCGTTAAAAATTCACTTGAAAAAGGAGACAATGTGTATCTCCGCGGTTTCGGCAGTTTCATCGTGAAGGAACGTGCAGAAAAGACTGCCCGCAACATTTCAAAAAACACTACCATTGTTATCCCGGCCCACAAAATCCCTTCATTCAAGCCCGCGAAAGTTTTTGTCGACAAGGTTAAAAACGCACAATAATTTAATAAAATAATAAAAATATGCCAAGCGGTAAGAAAAGAAAGAGACATAAAATGGCCACGCACAAACGTAAAAAACGTTTGCGCAAGAACAGACACAAGAAGAAATAATTTGCTGCTGATTTTGGCCTTACAGTGTATAATCTGAAGTGGTTTCGCGAGCAATCTGCGGCCCGCTTCAGATTATTGTCTTTTATAAAGGAACTGTTTTTCGATGGAGAGAGATCTGATAATTGATGTCAAGCAGACTGAGATTACCATTGCGTTGATGGAGAATCACCGTCTGATGGAACTCAACAAGGAGGCGCATGGGGGCAAAAGTTACAATGTCGGTGATGTATATCTCGGCAAAGTCAAGAAGCTCCTACCTGCACTCAATGCGGCCTTTGTGGATATAGGGGATGAGAAAGATGCATTCCTCCACTATCTCGACCTCGGATTCAATTTCAAGGCATTCGACTTTTTTACACGCCAGATCAATACCAATAAGAATTTCAAATCATTCTACTCTGGAGTACGGATTGATGAGATTCTTGAAAAAGAGGGTAAAATTGAGAGGTTTCTCTCTCCCGGGCAGCCCATAGTAGTTCAGATAGTCAAGGAGCCCATTTCCACTAAGGGTTCGAGACTCACTGCGGAAATATCCATCGCAGGACGCAATATGGTACTTCTGCCATTTGCCGACAAGGTCAGCGTATCGCAGAAAATTACATCCAAAGAGGAAAAACGCCGTCTTGAGCGCCTCGTTTATAGTATTCTTCCCAGGAATTACGGAGTAATCATCAGGACTGCCGCAGAGGGCAAGAAAGCAGCCGTACTGGATGCGGAACTCAGGTCACTAATAAAGAAATGGGAGGACTCATGGCAGAAAATTGCCAAATCAAAGTCTACTCAATTACTGTTTACGGAGAACAGCAGGACTACCACCATATTGCGTGACTTGCTAAACGACTCCTTCTCCAATATCTATGTCAATGATGAGACCATCTATGAAGAGGTTTGTGAATATGTATCACTCATCGCTCCGGAGCAAGAAAAGATAGTCAAACTCTATAAAGGCTCGGAGCCTATCTTTGACTACTTTGAGGTTACAAGGCAGATCAAAGCGGCATTCGGCAAGATAGTCTCATTGCGTCAGGGAGCCTACCTTATCATAGAACATACCGAAGCGCTGCATGTAATTGACGTTAATAGCGGCATCCGCACCAAAAACAAGGAACAGGAGAACAATTCCTTTGACGTCAACATCAATGCTGCTGATGAGATCGCACGCCAGATTCGCCTGAGGGATATGGGAGGCATCGTGGTCATCGATTTTATCGATATGGACACCAATGAGCACAAAAATCTGCTCTATAAACACATGTGTGAGGTTATGGCCTCGGACAGGGCAAAACATACCATCCTTCCTCTGACCAGATTCGGCCTGATGCAGATCACCCGTCAAAGGGTTCGTCCTACAAAAGAAATCAATACTTCGGAGGTATGTCCCACCTGTACCGGTACGGGTAAGATCGGCCCCACACTCCTTATAGATGAAACTCTCGAGAGAGAGCTGGCTTTTTATGTAAAGGAGAAAAAGATTAAAGATTTTATACTCCGTACAAGTCCAATCCTTGCAGCATATCTTACAAAAGGATTGTTGAGCATTCGTTATAAATGGTCGAGAAAGTACGGTTGTACTATAAAAGTGGTAGGAGATACCGACTATTCCATCATCCAGACCCGATGGTTGGACCGCAAGGGCGATCCTCTGGACTAAAACTCCTTCAATATATCATCCATTTTAGCGGCAATTCTCTCATTTGAGAGATTGCCTATGCTTCCTATATGGGTATGGTTGAGTTTTTTAACGCTATCATATCCTTTTGAGATCTCTGTAGCAAAAGTGTGGTTGTTTACTTCAAGTCCTACACTTTTATAGGCATCCCTGAAGGGAACTCCGGATAGTACGCGTTTATTTACCTCTTCTACCGTAAACAGGTAGTCATATTTGGGGTCATCCAGAATATTTTTATTCACCTGCATATGTTCCAGCATATATTGCGACATTCTTATTATGCTATGGGTGGTTTCAATGGCGGGGAAAAGAATATCTTTCAGCAACTGGAAATCTCTGTGGTAGCCATGAGGCATATTTGTAGCGAGGAGAGAAATCTCATTTGGAACGCTCTGCAGTCGATTACTTTTAGCTCTGATAAGTTCCCAAACGTCGGGATTTTTCTTGTGAGGCATTATGCTCGAGCCTGTGGTAAGTTCGTCAGGAAATGAGATGAAACCATAATTGCCGCTCATATATTGACAACAGTCCGAAGCGAGTTTGTTGAGGGTGGAGGCTATGGCAGCCAGGGCATTACTAAATGCTTTTTCACATTTGCCACGACTCATCTGCGCTGCAATGGAGTTGAAGTGAAGTGTTTAAATTCAAGCAGATGGGTGGTCTGTTCCCTCGTCCAGCGGAAATGAGGAGCCATACCCGGCAGCGGAGCCGAGAGGATTTTGGTCAATTACCCTAGACATGGCAGCCGCCAACAGCGTCATATCATCCACCAACGTTTCCGCATAAGCTCCAAGCCACATGCCGAATGATGAGGGCATTGCAATCTGTCCGTGTGTATAACCTGGGAGAAGAACGTCAGCGAACCTTGTACTTAGTTTGAGCAGCGTGTCAAAAAGGCTGTGAACTTCATCTCTAACCGCTTTAGCCTCATCCTTAAGTAGAGTTTGAGGTCCACCAGCAATCTCGATCATTACGGGAAGGTCCTGAGTGTATTTTTTTGCCGAGGTCGCCTACTCTGCGGGTAAGAAGCAGCTCCACCTGCGAATGGATATCTTCCACTCCATCTTCTATTGAAAAATTCACCCTTTCTATCTCGGCGAGGATCCTGTCCAACTCCTGAGTGAGTATGATCTCTTCTCCTTTCGAGAAGCCCCAATGGTGGCCAGCATCGCAATGTGGGCTTTGGAGCCGATTATGTCATATTTTGCGAGGCGCAGATCAAGTATTTTATCATTGTCACTAAAATTCTTCAACAATTTCCGTGGCAGATGTGTCTTTGTTCCAAAGAGTGCTCATTTCAGATTGGTTATGAATTTAATGTAAGTGTGAATAGCTTGGCATATCTCCTCCTTGAGTATATATTCGTCCGCCTTGTGTGAACGTGAAGACTCCCCGCCCCATTTTTATAGCAGGGATATTGAGTCTCATCCAATCGGAAGTGGTGGGGGAGACATATTGCTCTATTGAGCATCTCTCAGCAGCCTCAAGCAGGGATACCAGGTGTTGCAGATGATCGGTTGGTGAGGTTGCGTGTTTTTAGAGTACTGCGTAGGTTATTTTGTAGGATTTCCATTATCTCCGGATTGCTGTATGCGCTGTCGGTCTGATGTCCACCACAAAAGTACACTCATCCGGTATAACATTGTGTGCAGTACTGCCATTAATCTGTGTTACATTGATATGGGTATGCCCCGCATTGTCGGAGATATTTTATCAAATCGGAAAATCTCTGAGAATTGAGATGTCATCAAGGGCGATAAGGATTGCATTATCGCCATCATTGCGCGGCGGCTGCTGACTCCCTTGCAGTAGCATCTATCACCAGCAACCCCCTCTCAGCGATAGCTGCGCGCATGCCTGTAGGTTCTCCTAACAATCGCCATATCTGCAAGATCCGGCATTTCTGCGCTTATTCTTTGCATACCGTCGTGTCCTGAGCGCCTCTTCAGCTGAAAGCAGCAGCAGCGGCTCTACTTTGAGGGATTCCGTGTTCCTTATGCTTCGCAAAATAGATAAATATATGGAGGAGAGCGGAGAGACTTCCACTGGCATCATTGCTTCCAACCCCGAGTATCCGCTCCTTGTCCAAAGGGGGATTGGGAATGGGTCGAAGGTGTAGAGTTCGGAGGGCTTGATCGTGTCTATATGACTGCTGAGCATTAGCACGGGGCGGTCGTTGGAAGAGAATTTGAGAAGGCGTACAATAATATTATTAAGCGATGTTGAGGTTCGAGAGACCTCTTCCTGAGATATTCACTATAAATTCCGCCCCAATTGCCTCTTCGAATGAGAGCGAAGGAATGGTAATCATTTTTTCGAGGAATAAGATTGCCTCTTCGCAATATCTGCCGATACTCTCCATGATTTTCTATTTTATAAGGGTTGTACCCCTCTCATTATTCAGGTTGCGAGCATGCGCTGCACCATAAACTTCTATTACCCATTGCCTATGGCGGCAAATGCATTCTCCAGTTTTGGAATCATTCCTCCTTCAATTATACCCTCTTCAAGTAGCTTCGCGAAATATTCCTCCGTTATCCTTGGGACAACTGAGGACTCATCGTTTGGTCCAGGAGTACTCCATCCTTTTCAAGACAGAATATCAGACGGACATCATATCTGCCGGTCATCGCTATTGCAAGCGTTGATGCCATAGTGTCGGCGTTAGTGTTGAGGAGCGAACCCTTTCCGTCGTGCGTGATGGCACAGAAAACAGGGTAAAGACTTCTCAAGCAGAGTCGAAAGCTCTTCGCTGCTAATATTAGAGGGATCGACGTCTCCCACATATCCGAAGTCTATAGGCTCAGGTGAGCGTCTTGTAGCGGGTACTATATTGCAACTTGCACCGGAAAGTTGCCGATGGCATTGCAACCCCTGCTTTGCAAAGCTGCAACTATCGATTTGTTGATCCATCCAGCATAGACCATCGCAACGGTCTTGAGTGTCTCATAATCCGTGATACGCCGCCCTTTATACATTCGGGTCTCTATGCCGAGTCTTTCAGCCATCTCTGTAGCCATCACTCCTCCACCGTGTATGAGTATTTTAGCTCCTTTTATCTTACTGAAATCATAAAGGAAACGTTTGAGTGCAGCGGGGTCATCGACCACGTTGCCTCCTATCTTTATGACCTGTAGAGTTTTCATTGGATTCCGAGAAGAAGTTCTTTTATTATTACCTGCGCAGAGACTACTCTGTTGGCCGCTTGTGGGATAACTATGGAGTTAGGAGACTCTATGACATCATCAGTCACTATCATGTTGCGTCTTACAGGCAGACAATGCATGAAATAGGCATCATTGGTAAGGGACATTTTCCTGCTGTCCACGCACCAGGAGTGATCCATATGCAATACTTTGCCGTAGTTGGGATTCCTGTATGCAGACCAGTTTTTGGCATAGATGAAGTCGGCACCCTCAAATGCCTTCTCCTGATCATATTCCACCGTGGCTTTTCCGATAAACTCATCAGCGAGTTCGTAACCTTTGGGGTGTGTAATTACAAGTTCATACCCTTTGGCATTGATCCACTCGGCAAATGAATTACTCACAGCCTGAGGCAGGGCTTTGGGGTGTGGAGCCCAGGTTAGCACCACCCTGGGCCTTTCGGTTCTCTTATATTCCTCAATGGTTATGAGGTCAGCAAATGTTTGAAGGGGGTGTCTTGTGGCAGCCTCCATGCTGAAAACCGGCTTTCCGGAATATTTGACAAACTGGTTGAGTATTTTTTCTTTATAGTCATCTTCTTTACTCTCAAATCTGGCAAAAGATCTAACTCCGATCATGTCGCAATAAGACCCCATCACAGGTATAGCCTCGAGTATGTGTTCGGGTTTGTCTCCATCCATGACAACCCCTCTTTCAGTCTCCATTTTCCAGGCACCCTGATTGATGTCGAGGACTATCACATTCATTCCAAGGTTGAGGGCTGCCCTCTGAGTGCTGAGTCTTGTGCGGAGACTGGAGTCGAAAAATATCATAAGCAGGGTCTTGTTTCGTCCCAGTTCAATGTCTGCGAGGGGATTAGCCTTGACATATTTGGCCTTGGCGAGCGCATCGTCAATGGATGCGATGTCATGTATTGAGGTAAAATGTTTCATGAGGTTATTATTGTTTGTTGTTATCATCAGTTAGTTGATTAAAAGCTTCTACAAAGATATCTATTGTTTGTTTATCAACATTCAGAGGAGGAAGCAGACGGATGATGTTTTTGCCCGCACCTCCGGTGAAAATTTGTTTTTCAAATAGTAATCGGTTGCGTAGAGTCTCGTACCCCTCTTTCAATTCAATACCGATCATCAGACCTTTACCCCGAATTTCCTTGATGGCTCTGTTTCCCTTCAGACAACTAGTTATATAGTCACCCATTGCGGCAGCATTTTCCATCAAAGATTCCTCTCTGATTACTTTTAATACCGCCAAAGCTGCCGTACAGGCGAGGTGGTTGCCCCCGAAAGTGGTTCCGAGCATACCGTGTAGAGCCTGGAAGAGTGGGGAAATAAGCACTCCGCCAATAGGGAAGCCGTTTCCCATCCCTTTGGCTACGGTGATGATGTCACCTCTCACTCCGCTATGTTGGTGGGCAAAAAAACGGCCGCTTCTTCCATATCCCGACTGCACTTCGTCAAAAATGAGCACTACTTCGTACTTGTCGCAAAGTTCCCTGATGCCTTCGAGGTAGTCTGCTTTGGGTTCAAATATACCCGCTACTCCTTGGATGCCTTCAATCAGGATAGCTGCG
The DNA here is from genome assembly GCA_040766795.1 of Bacteroidales bacterium. Classification (GTDB taxonomy): domain Bacteria; phylum Bacteroidota; class Bacteroidia; order Bacteroidales; family UBA932; genus Cacconaster. The sequence continues at coordinate 10,759 of JAXGPW010000019.1, forward strand.
TATTCCCCCTTTGCCATCTCGGCACCGGCAGCAGCAAGATCGCCCATAGGTATGAAGGTGACATTGCCTGTGCGGTTGAAAGGAGCCTGTATTGCGAGATTGTCGGTGGCAGCCACGGCACCGGAAGTACGGCCGTGGAATGCCTTCCGTAGTGCCAGTACTCTCGCTTTTCCGGTATGGAAAGAGGCCAGTTTTATGGCATTTTCATTGGCTTCTGCGCCGGAATTGCAGAGGAAAAGTGAAAACTCCCCGTAGTCAGATAGTTTACCAAGCTCTTGTGCCAGTTGTTGTTGAAGGGAATTTTGCACGGCATTGGAATAGAAACCTATTTTATGAAGCTGCCCGCTGATCATTTCAACATAAGTGGGATGGCAGTGACCTATGGAAATAACGGCGTGACCTCCGTAGAGATCGATATATTCTTTTCCTTCCTTGTCAATAATTCTGCACCCGTATGCCTTGACAGGTTCAATGGGCCAGAGAGGGTAAACATCGAAGAGCTTCATATACCTGATCTTTAGAATGTGGTGGCTTTGAGTCTCAATCCGCTGCTTTCATCATAGCCGAACATGAGGTTCATATTCTGTACGGCTTGTCCGGATGCCCCTTTTACCAGATTGTCAATTATAGAGGTAATGTGCAGATAACCATCGTAGGAAGCAATGTGGATAAGCCCTTTGTTGGTATTAACCACCTCTTTGAGACTGATGGGGGTATCCGAAACAAAGACAAAAGGCGAACTCTTGTAATATGCTTTGTAAATTGCGGATATCTTTTCTGCTGGCAGTGCACACCTTGTATAGATGCTGGCAAATATGCCTCGGGTAAAATTGCCTCTCATCGGCACGAAATTGACACGGATATCTTTACCCGTAAGTGTGCGGATAACTCTGGAGATTTCTGCCAGATGTTGAGGTCTGAAGGATTTGTAAACAGAAATGTTGTTGTCCCTGTAGCTGAAATGGGTGGTCTCGACAGGTGTTTTGCCTGCGCCGGTAGACCAGGTAATGGCGTGAACGTGGATTTCGTCGTACACCATCTTTTTCTCAAGGAGCGGTATTATTCCTAACTCGATGGCTGTTGCAAAGCAGCCGGGATTGGCTACGGAATAACTACCTTTGATCAACTCCCTATTCATTTCGCAGAGTCCATAGACAAAATCCCTTCCTATATAATCGTCAATTTCGGTCATTGCCTAAATCTATGATACGGTAACTCCCGAGATGGGAGGGGTGGAGAGAAACTCACGTGAAATGCCGTAACCGTGACATAGGAAGAGCACCTCCCCACTGGATCGGTGAATTTTAGGTCACACTTCCAAAAAGATCTCAGACACTGGAAACCATATCACCAACCTGAGCTACGGCAATATTGGTGATTTCAACCTCGGGATGGGTTGATCAAAATCCTGATCGTCACCGGCGGCATATCCCAGGCCTCCCGCTATCGTGGCTTTGATTTTTCCCATTGTATCATTTTTCTTAGAGGATATTTTCTCATCGTGCGGACACAGATCTTGAGCGGATTGCCAATAATTTTGCAACTCTATTGATACATCCCTGCCGGTGAATACCTTATTGGCCTCCGCAATCACCGAATTTGGAGTTCATAAGGTCGAGAAATCAAACAGCCCAGAACCTGATAATTGTAGGGTTGCAGACGAACCTGGTAATTTCACCCGTAACAGCGCGCCAGAGTCCTCAAGATAGATCTTCACGGTTGCGCATCACCTGGTCAAGGTACTGCGCCTCATGCATCATCTGGCCGGTAGAACCCGTGGACAGCTGCTCTTTCCAGTAGAGTTGTGACTTAGTCAGCACATGCTTCTCGAGTAGGTGCGCCTTATTATAATCAGTAAATGCCGCCTCAAATGCCACTCTGCCCTTGATGCCTATAATTGTATCCCCGACATGAGTGTCACGACCGATACCGGGGAGCTGCAATTTCCCTGAGTTTACGGATCAGCTCCACGGGAGTCATTTTCTCCGAATTGAGCGCCACCGGCTCTCCCTTTTCAAAGGTTATGGTCACAATTTCGCTCCCATCGCGGGTCACCTGTACCGGATATGCCTCCTCGGGGAGGTAGCCGTGAGAAGAGAGAGTCTCCACTCCTCCAATACTGGTACCCCAGAGGCCTTGGTTGATGGAGTACCTGGATTTCTCCCAGGAGAAATTGAATCCGTGCTTCTGCAGGTAATCAATCTCTTCTTTCCGACTTAAGCCCAATTTCCTTATGGGGGCAATAATCTCCACTTCGGGCGACAGGATCTCGAATACTATATCAAATCGTACCTGGTCGTTGCCTGCTCCCGTGCTGCCGTGCGCTACCGCATCGGCACCAATCTTTTTGACCTGTTTTAGTACCTCCAGTGCCTGGAATATGCGCTCTGAACTTACGGAAAGGGGATAAGTGTTGTTTTTAAGTATATTTCCGAAAATAAGATATCTGATGCCTTTACGGTAGTATGTTTCCGTGGCATCCACAGTGGTGTGAGAAGCAGCTCCAAGTTCAAGTGCTCTCTTTTCGATGTTTTTTGCTTCCTCTTCGGAAAAACCGCCGGTATTGACAGTTACCGTATGAACTTCAAAATTCTTTTCATTTTTGAGGTAAGGAATGCAAAAAGAGGTATCCAGACCTCCGCTAAATGCAAGTACGACTTTTTTATTCATATCTTTTAATTGTTTTCCGTTTGTTTTTTGGGATCGCCCGAATGTTGTGCAGGATCATAGAGCAGACCTGTACAAAGGCACATTTTGTAATCATTCCTCTGAAGAATATCAAAATTGCGGCATCCGCTGCAACCCTTCCAAAACTCCTCATCGTCCGTAAGTTCGGAAAAGGTTACAGGGTGAAATCCCAAATCGTAATTAATCTTCATTACCGCCAAACCGGTGGTGATGCTGAATATCTTAGCATTTGGGTAAAGAGTTCTGGAAAGGTCGAAGATCTTCTGTTTTATGCGTCTGGCAAGGCCGGTCTGTCGAAATTTGTGTGCTACTATCAGACCGGAATTTGCTACAAACTTCTGGTGTCCCCAGGTCTCTATATAGGAAAAGCCGGCAAGTTCACCATCCTCCGCTATTGCAATGACGGCTTTGCCTGAAAGCATTTTGGCAGAAATATATTCCGGCGTTCTTTTGGCTATGCCGGTACCCCTTTCCTGTGCTGAAACATATACAAGTTCACATATACGTTCAGCGTATTGGATATGGCTCTCATCGGCCACAACTACATTTATATCCATTACAAATGATAAAACTGAAAAAAAACAGAGAGTATTTTGGGAGGGACATCCCTCCGGAATTAATGGAAACCCGTAAAGCCCACGTATCAGGCCGTACAGGTCTATCTTCGGACTCTGAAAGTCGCTCCATCAAAAGAAAATATGAAAAAATCCCTGTTCATAAAGTGGAGCAAAGATACCAATCTTTTTTAACAAGGGATATAATTCTTTAAAAATTGTTACCTTTGGTGCTATATTTTTAGAGACGAAGTGAAAAAGAGATCCAAAAAGCAGAAATTATCTCCGGATATTATCGCTCAAGAGCGCGACGAGCTCATCCGAAGACATAGAAAAACGATTCTTTTCAATGAAAGGGAGATCTCTCTTATAGAGCAGTATTGCAATAAATATAAAATCTCTTCTAAATCGACTCTATTTAGGGATATAATAATTTCTCACCTTCTCCAACAGGTGGATGACAATTATCCCAAACTCTTCTGAGGTTGACGGGCTGTAGCCCGCCTGTGTAATAAAGCCGGTTTCCGGGAAAAAGGAATAGCTACTGCAAAACAACAGTTCGGTGAATGGTGTTGGCCAAGACTCCGTTTAGGAATATTGCCGGCAGATAGTAATAGTAGAGGATATATCCACCTACTACAGGTTCGCGGTTGACTTCTACCTTATTTGTGGTCTCTTCGGAGTAGATAAATGTCTCCGAAGGGTAGGCAGAGATCTCAATGGCTTCCAAAGGATTGTTCATAGCCCAGACGTGGGTGAGTTTTTTGTTCTTGCGCAGGTCCAGGTTTCTTAAATTGTTACTGCTGACATCCAACTTTTCAAGAAATAGTGACTGGGTTGTATTAATATCTGTGAGAAGGTTATTGCTGCAGTCCAGATACTCAATAGCGCCACTTTGTGTGACATTAAGTGAAGCGAGTTTATTGTAGCTGCAGATCAGGCTTTTTAGGGAGACGCATCCCGCAAGATTGAGTTCCGTTATGGAATTAAACCTGCAGTTGAGTTCTTCGAGGTTGGTGCAATTGCTAGCGTTGAGAGTTTTTACAGTGCCGAGACCAACCATGGTACAGTCGAAGCTGGTGAGATTTGTATTGCTTATATTAATGGTATCCAGCACGTTGTATGAAAATTCCAGGTTCCTGAGCGATGAGCAGTTGCTTACATCAAGGTGACTGATGGTGTTGTGTGAGCAGTTAATATTTACAATAGTGTGTGATCCGGCGGCGGCGAAATACTTCATCAAATTGCGCCGGCAATCAATGGATACCAGATAAGGAAAGTTACTGATATCCAGACTATCTATCAAATTTTCAGAGCAGTTGATGGTTATGAAGGGGTACCCGTAAAGATCCCTGAGCGACTTCGCTTTACCTTTCGAACAATCAAGTATGGATAGAGTCCTCATTTCGTAATCTGAGATTTCTCCATCGTTGTTGGTGTCATAGCGCTCAAGCAGCGTTGTCTTAAGTCTGGTGTCTGTGAAATTGATGCAATCTATCAACTGAGAGACCTCGATTGTTGCCGAACCTTTCTTATTTGAGATAGTTACATATGCTTTTCTTATGGCATTGGTATTATTAGTGTTCAGTGCAGTAAATGCGAGAGGGATATCTCCCGGCTCTCCTGCCATGTGAGAGATTTTCAGCCAATCGAAATGTTCGCCATCATCGCTATCCACAGTAATTGTCCACTTGTATGCGGTGCTTAGCAATGTGCGTTTAGTGGAACCTTCGATGCTCTCTATGGTGAGTACCATATCCTTGACCTTCAGATCAGGAAGATCCATTACGCTGCATGATGATCCTGATCCTGCCAGCAACGCTAGCAATGATAATATAATAGGTATGATTTTTTTCATATCAGCACATATTTATACGCTAGCAAAGGTATGTAAAAATTATCTGTTTTTTTGCAATTTATTTTGCTAATTTTAAAAATGTTCTTATCTTTGCAACCCGTTTCTTAAAAGAGACGTCCGTTCCTTGATAAAATTGGAAGACAAAAAGTACAAGCAAGTACCGAATTTTGTAACAAAAATTCGAGCGAAACGTTAATTTTTTTGAATAATCACTTCAATAATGAGTATCAGGTTCAGACTGTAGATATAAACTTTTTTATACAATGAAGAGTTTGATCCTGGCTCAGGATGAACGCTAGCGGCAGGCTTAACACATGCAAGTCGAGGGGCATCGAGAGTAGCAATACTTGTCGGCGACCGGCGCAAGGGTGCGTAACACGTGAGCAACATACCCGTTTCAGGAGGATAACCGGAGGAAACTCTGCCTAATACTCCATGACATCATCAAACGGCATCGTTTGATGATTAAAGATTTATCGGAAACGGCTTGGCTCGCGGGACATTAGCTTGTTGGTGAGGTAACGGCTCACCAAGGCTACGATGTCTAGGGGTTCTGAGAGGAAGGTCCCCCACACTGGAACTGAGACACGGTCCAGACTCCTACGGGAGGCAGCAGTGAGGAATATTGGACAATGGTCGGAAGACTGATCCAGCCATGCCGCGTGAAGGTTACTGTCCTATGGATATTAAACTTCTTTTGTATGAGAGCAATAAGGTGCACGCGTGCACCGATGAGAGTATCATACGAATAAGCATCGGCTAACTCCGTGCCAGCAGCCGCGGTAATACGGAGGATGCGAGCGTTATCCGGATTTATTGGGTTTAAAGGGTGCGTAGGCGGAATGATAAGTCAGCGGTGAAACTCACAGGCTCAACCTGTGCCGTGCCGTTGAAACTGTCGTTCTTGAATGCGGATGCTGTGGGAGGAATGTGTAGTGTAGCGGTGAAATGCATAGATATTACACAGAACACCGATTGCGAAGGCATCTCACAAAGCCGTTATTGACGCTGAGGCACGAAAGTGTGGGGATCAAACAGGATTAGATACCCTGGTAGTCCACTACTGTAAACGATGATAACTCGCTGCCGGCGATAGATGTTCGGTGGTCAAGCGAAAGCGATAAGTTATCCACCTGGGGAGTACGACCGCAAGGTTGAAACTCAAAGGAATTGACGGGGGCCCGCACAAGCGGAGGAACATGTGGTTTAATTCGATGATACGCGAGGAACCTTACCCGGGCTCGAACGGCAGATGTGCTGATCAGAGATGATCAGGCTCTTCGGAGCGTCTGTCGAGGTGCTGCATGGTTGTCGTCAGCTCGTGCCGTGAGGTGTCGGCTTAAGTGCCATAACGAGCGCAACCCTTGTCGATAGTTGCCATCGGGTCGTGCCGGGGACTCTATCGAGACTGCCTCCGTAAGGTGTGAGGAAGGGGGGGATGACGTCAAATCAGCACGGCCCTTACGTCCGGGGCGACACACGTGTTACAATGGTGGCTACAGAGGGCTGCTCCCTGGCGACAGGATGCCAATCTCGAAAAGCCATCTCAGTTCGGATCGGAGTCTGCAACTCGACTCCGTGAAGTTGGATTCGCTAGTAATCGCACATCAGCCACGGTGCGGTGAATACGTTCCCGGGCCTTGTACACACCGCCCGTCAAGCCATGGAAGTTGGGGGTGCCTGAAGTCCGTCACCGCGAGGAACGGCCTAGGGCAAACCTGATAACTGGGGCTAAGTCGTAACAAGGTAGCCGTACCGGAAGGTGTGGCTGGAACACCTCCTTTTTGGAGTTTGACTTGATACAACAAGGCGTTTCGCTTTTTGTCTTCCATTTATAATATAGTCTCTTAGCTCAGTTGGTTAGAGCGCTACACTGATAATGTAGAGGTCACTGGTTCAATTCCAGTAGAGACTACCATATGGGGGTATAGCTCAGTTGGCTAGAGCGCCTGCTTTGCAAGCAGGAAGTCGTCGGTTCGACTCCGACTATCTCCACCAAAGGAAAAGGCAACCAACTTCGGTTGCCTTTTCTCTTTGGTGGAGACTTCAATCGTCTTACTACATACTACACACTCGGAACTCAGAACTAACTTTCTCCCCGTAACACGCATCCAAAACCTCTAACCTTCCACCACGCAACACGCAACTATTTTTTTGAAACTTATGGAAGTATTTGGTCTGTTATTGCGTATATATGATAGATAGAATTTGCTATATCAAAATACTACTAAACTATATGAGGTGTTGAGTTTTACGATTATTTATCCTACATTTGTACAGTTATGGAACAGGTAAAAATTATTTTAATCCTTTTCATTGCTGCCCTGGGTTTGTCAGCATGTGAAAAAAGTGATGTCCCGCAGGTGAAAGATCCTATTGAGATTGAGTCTCCATCTCCGGAACGTATGATAACAAAAGTGACATTGACTGCAGAACAAAAGGCTTATGTCGGAGCAGGCAATGCTTTTGCGATTAATAGTTTGAAACTTCTATACGCTCAAGAATAAGAGAGCGTTATTTTCTCCCCACTCAGTTTACAATATGCCATTGCGAGTACTGCAAACGGAGCCAGTGGTGAAACGGCTTCGGAGATTATCGGTACGTTAGGATATGGGAAAGACCAGAAGGCCCTTAATGAGTATTGCAACCTTTTGCTCAATCAGTTGCCGGCGCTTGATGATTCTGTCGAGGTCAAGTTGACCGATGCGGTTATTGTAAATAAGGACTTTCGTGTACAGGAGGATTTCCGAAATATAGCCGAAAAGGTCTATTACGCCCCTGTCGAGTATATAGATGCAACCAACCCAAAGGTTGTTGTGGACAGGATCAATGAATGGGCATATCGCAGTACAAACGGATTTATATTTCCATTCCTCCAAGAAAGTGATATTATCCCCAATTTTGCTGCCGCAATTCTAAATGCACTCTATTTCAAAGCAAAATGGAGTGAGGAGTCAGGGAAACCAATGTTTGAAAAAGAATCTACAAAGAAATCACAACCTTTCTATCTGGATGGCGGTGGAGAAAGGAAAGTTGATTATATGGTTACCTCAAGGAGTTTACGCTATGGAAAGATTGGAAAAAATGCTATCGTGGAACTTCCGTATGCACACGGAAAGTTTGCCATGTATATCATTTTGCCTGATTTAAAGGGAGGGAATGGTATTGAGCGCCTCTTCTCATCCTTCACTTCGGAGAACTTTTCCGGGGCCTTATCATCAATGTCAAATGATGCCGTTGTAAATCTACGACTTCCCAAATTTGAGTCCGAGAATAAATATGAGCTTACCAAGATGTTAAACATACTTGGTATTCGTCGTGCTTTTGATCCCAATAGGGCTGAATTCGATAAATTGCTTTCCCATTCCGCCATCAAAGATTTCTATATCGGATCAGTTATCCAAAAGGCACGTATAAATGTAGCAGAATGGGGTACAGAGGCGGCAGCCGTCACAGCAGTGCAAATTGGATTTACCTCTATTCCCAATCAACCTGATAAAGAGATTGATTTCTTTGCCGACCATCCTTTCGTCTATGGCATAGTAGAAAAATCATCCGGCGTAATACTTTTTGCAGGAGTTTACGATGGGAAATAAGAATAGTTGCTCATACCCTAACCCGCACCTCATAAATTGACTCTGATGCCGAGACTCGCCGATATTTCAAAAGGCTTTTCACTACGGTATGAAGGCAGTCCTGTATCCGAAAACAAATAACTGCAATATGGTTCGCAATATATGGAGAAGTTGCGTGTAATATTGTATTGAATTCCTGTAGTCAGTAATGCAGATAATAAGAAATTGGATTCCTTTAGAACTTCGGCTCCGGATTTGGCATATATGCATTTGTCTACTTTGAAACCTCCGCCGGCATACCATTCAAATGATTTTTTTGAATAAATCGTGTAGTTTAATCTAAAAGGCAATCCCAAATAATGGAGTTGTTGCCTTTCAATTCTCACTTTGTCGGGAGATATGACTTCTTTTTTCTCTGAAAGATATAATGAGTAATCCAACCCGGTGATAAGTACAAGTCGTTGAGTGAAATTGATGGCCAAGGAAACTCCGACGGTTATAGGGGGCAGATGCCTGTATTTTACCTCTTCTGTCTCTCCGAGGACAATATTATCCACAGGTTTATCCACTAGGATACTATCTCTTGGTTTTTCGTGTGAAATATCACCTCTTGGTTTTTCTTCCGCATAGGACGTTCTAAGCTGAAAAGCCCCAAAGGGCATATCGAACTGACTATAACCTACTAAGCCCTGGCTTCCCGATATACCTATCGATGATATGGAAAGACTCTTCTTGGGAATATAGGCTGTAGCATCATTATCAGCATCAAAATAGTCGTAGGATGGAATTGGTTGATGTATGGAATCCTTTTTTGTCGCATGTTCAAACTTGGGTACGTCGACATTCTCTTGAATTAAGGTCTCCGCATCAATCTGCGGTTGGGAATCTGGTATATGAAAGGTGTCAGGCTTTGTAGGCTCCTGATGTCTAAGTGAAGGCATAAATACTTTCCTAAAAGCAGGGACCTCTGTCCTGATGGTTGGAGCATTTTCGGCAATCAAGAGATAGTTGTCGTCTATCCGTTTTATTTCATTATCTATCCTATTTATTCCGGATAACAACAACACAATTATAGCGGAGGCAGCGGCAACTACGGGTATTATGATACGCACCATCTTAACACCTCTATGTCGTGCATAGCGCGTTTGGAATTTTCCCCAGTTACCAACTCGAAGGTTATCTTCAATGTTTTGTATCTGATCGGAGATGTATTTGTCGAAGTCGGTTTTCATAAGCCTTTCTCCTTAATATATGCATTTACCTTATCTGCCAATATAACTCTCGCTTTATAGAGGATCGATGATGACGTATTTTCCTTTATTCCCAATAACTCAGCTATCTCTTTGTGGGTATAGTTTTCCAGACAATATAAATTAAACACAGTCCTTTTACTATCCGGCAAATCCGCAATCATTTTCAATATGACATCTTGAGGGACATGAATCAGACTATTATACTCAGGTTCCACAATATCCAATTTCTGTTCGTCTATTGATACAAAAGTGAATTTCTTATTCCGCCTTAAATGATCAATCAAGAGATTAACCGTAATATGCGATATCCAGGTTTTAAGCGATGCCTTGTTGGAATCATATTTACGAATGTTGTCAAAGATCCGAATAAAGGAGTCCTGCATTAGATCCTCTGCTAAAGTAGAATCTCCGGTATATCGCATACAGAGCATATAAACCCTTGCCGCATAATCCTTATACAGCTGCTCCCTTGCCCTATTGTCACCTTTAGTGCATTTGGCTGCAAGTAGGGCATCATGGTTAGCGAGATTCTTATCTTTCACTCTATGCCTTTCTATACATATATACGAAGATAGTTACAAATACTTCCAAAAAGTAAAAAATTTTATATTTATTTAATGTTGGCAGTCACTAGTGTCCGGTAAAAAACCATAAAAGTTCTTTGAAAATATTGAAAATTAGGTAATTACGAGGCTTTTTCGAGTCAACGGATTTGAAATTATCTTTGCCAGACTAACGTAGAATGGCACATGCATACAGGAAAATTCGTGTTCTCACAGCTTTTAGGCTTTATTGATCGCAACGATTTTAACTACCTCGCAAGGAAATATGACGGTGACAAATATGTCAAGCAATTTACCTGCTGGAATCAACTCGCGGTACTGATGTTTGGTCAGCTTTCCAACCGTGAAAGTCTCAGAGATCTTGTGCTGGCAACCCAGGTTCATGCCTCTAAGGCATACCATCTTGGGTTCGGTAAGCACGCCGTCAGGAGTACTCTTGCTGATGCCAACACAAAACGCGATTATCGCATCTTTGAGGAGTTTGCCTACAAGGTCATAGCCGAGGCTCAACGTTGCAGGATTGTTGACATCTTCAAGCTGAACGGAAAGGTCTATGCCTTTGATTCAACGACAGTTGACCTATGTCTGAACGCTTTTCAATGGGCTTTGTTCAGAAAGAAGAAAGGTGGGATCAAGATACACACTTTGTATGATCTTGAGGCACAGATTCCTACATTCTTTCACATTACTCCGGCAAAGGTTCACGACATGAATGCTATGGACCTCATTCCTTATGAAGAAAACTCATTCTACATCTTCGACAGAGGCTACAATGACTTCAAACGTCTTCACAACATTGAAAGCATCGGAGCATATTTTGTCATCAGGGGAAAAGAAGAACAACGACTTCAAACCTATGAGGTGGAAGAGGCGTTTTCCTCCCGAATCAGGCATATTGTCAGACGCAATAGGCTATATGGACGGACAGCTGACCATGGGAAAATATCCAGACAAGATCAGACGGGTCATATACCGGGACGAAGAAAACCACAGGAGTTTCATCTTCTTCACAAATGCGCTGACTATCAGTCCTATAACAATTGCTGAACTATACCACAACAGGTGGAAGATTGAGCTTTTCTTCAAGTGGATCAAGCAGCATCTGAAGATTAAAAAATTCTGGGGTACTTCGGAAAACGCAGTACGTATTCAAATTTATTCTGCAATAATTGCCTATTGTATGATGGCAATCGTGCAAAAAAAGATGAATGTTGAAAGATCAATCTATGAGATGCTGCTAGTGTAAGTATCTCATTACAGACACAACCACCTAAGAGACCTCTTTGTAAAACCTAACTACAATATTGTCAATGAACGAAATGGTTCCTACCGAACCAACTTTGTTTTAATTGTTAAACTTTATAATAACCCGTCCGGAGTTTACCGGACACGTATGGTTGGCAGTATTTAATGAGTTGCTGCGTATATGAAATAAACAGCATTAGAGTTTACTGTACATTAATTTGAAAACATTGAAAAAATAATTTACATGAAACGGAAATTTAGCTTGAGAAAGAGCAATTGGATTGTAAGGATTTTTGCAATAATTTTTCCTTCGATAATTCTTACGGGATGTCCTGTTGTGTATGATTCTCCTGTTGAATCTTACACTACCAGCGGTTGTGTGACAACCGAAAGGGGAAGAGCACTTGAAGGCATTAAAATCTCTGTCTGTGATCATAGCTATACGGATTCTTTGGGACAAAAAGAGTTCTATTTTGCCGCTTATACTATTACGGATAGTAATGGAAAGTTTGTTGTTGATTTTAATAGTGATTTTATGGTGGATATGATAGTAATTGCAGAAGATATTGATGGAGAGGCAGGTGGAGGAAAGTATCAGAATGATACAATAACGGTTGAGAAGGTTTTTAATTACTGGGGTGGAGGATCCGGACGTTATGGCGGTCACACAGATATTCCCGATATCAATTTCAAACTTAAGAAGAGATGAGTTGCCGGTTACAAAGAGATTATTGAGTTTTGAACAATGAATTAAGAACTAGATAACATTTGATTATGAAACAGCCTTTGCATTTTGTATTCTTGATAGCATCATCGGTTGCCATTCTCTCTTGTGTTGTGGTCTCATGTTCAAAAGCTCCTTTGAATGAAGTAGATGGTTCATACTTTTACCGTAATAATACTCGTGTAGAATTTGAGGATAAGGGATATATGATACAGGACTATTTTACCGGCAACATAGCCATCGCTTGTTACAGCGCTTCTTTAATAAAAGGGGAAAAAAGGGATTGTATCAACATACTCATTCCTCAAAGCTGTTATACACTTACAAATAACCGATTGACATTTCGTCATTCCTTCGATGCTAAAATTGGGCTCTTTTCCGAATCTGGAGATAGAGATAAATTAGTATTTCATCATCTACAGCAAAAGGCGAAAGTGCATCTTAGCGGAACTATTACCAACTATACGGGACAAGATTTTTTCCAATTAGGTAATGTTTATTATAGTCCGGTTTCCGTGTCTTTCTCACTTGATGATGGGAGTGACATCCGTCTAAGAATGAACACTGTGACCGTGGTTCAGGATCAAGGTTTGTATGTTGTTTGGTAAATATAATCGAAAAAGGAAAATATGTCTGTTATTAATTGCTCGTTTACGACCTTTGGTTATCCCCTGGTAGAAGATATCGGGTATCATTTTTCACTGACTTCTGATATTTGTAAAAACGTTTATTGTTGGTCGCCTTCAGGGGCTCTTTGAAAAATTTTAAAATAATATTTCCTATGAAACGAATAGTACTGCTTATTTCATTTATAACACTCGCCATGGTAATTATCGGCTGTAATCGGGAAGAAGATCCGAATTGGAGCGAGCGTGCTGAAATCATTGTTTCACATAAAACAACAGACTATTGGCCAGGCGAATATCCTCCGGAACTTCCACCAATGGTGGGAATATCCATTCGCAAAATCAATGAGACGGCATGGACAAAACTGCCGATCGATGGAATATCCGGATTTACCTATGAATCGGGATATGAATACCATCTTAAAGTGAAAATAACTCATTTGGCAGATCCACCTATGGATGGACCGAATAGAACCTATGAGTCGCTTAAAATTATTTCAAAGACACAAAAACTAATAGAATAATCATTATGAAAAAGATCACAACCCTATTATTTATTTTAATTGCTGCTCTTGGTTTCTCAGCATGTGAAAAGAGCGATGTTCCAAGGGTAAAGAACCCCATAGAAATTGATTTTCCCACTTCTACAACTCCAATCACGAAAGTGACATTGAGTGAGGAGCAAAAAAGCTATGTCAACTCCGGTAATGCTTTTGCCCTAAAGAGCTTGAGGTCTTTATATGAAAAGGAGAAAAACAGCATAATTTATTCTCCACTCAGCTTACAGTTTGCTCTTGCAATTACTGCAAACGGTGCCAGCGGCGAGACGGCTTCCGAGATTATCGGAACCTTAGGGTATGGGGAAGATCAGGAAGCTCTGAACAAGTATTGTAACCTTTTGCTCAATCAATTGCCTGCACTTGACAAAGATGTCGAATTGAAGTTGACAGATGCGGTGATTATAAATGAAGAATTTCGTGCTCAGGATGCTTTCCGCAAAACAGCCGAAAAGATGTACTATGCCCCGGTGGAATATGTGAATGCTTCAAATCCGAAGGTTGTTGTCGACAGGATAAATGAATGGGCATATCGCAGTACCAACGGTTTTATCTTTCCATTTCTACAGGAATCGGATATTAAACGAGATTTTGTTGCAGCAATACTCAACGCGCTATATTTCAAGGCAAGATGGAGTGGAAATAGAGATATACCAATGTTCAATAGTGAATTAACAAAGAAAGCGCAGCCCTTCTATCTTGATGGCGGAGGAGAAAGTAAGGTCGATTATATGGTTACTTCAAGGCACTTCCGTCATGGAAGAGTGGGAAACAATGGAATCTTAGAGCTTCCGTACGCTGGTGGTAAGTTTGCAATGTATATCATTCTGCCTGACATAAAAGGTGGCAATGGTTTGGAGCAACTATTCTCGTATATCACTTCAGAGAAATTGTCTGAGGCCATCTCTTCAATCTCTACTACGGAGGCCATGGTACATCTCAATCTCCCCAAGTTTGAGGTTGAAAATAAATATGAGCTTACAGATATGTTAAAAGCCTTAGGTATTCGTCGGGCTTTTAATGACGATGCTCAATTCGATAAATTGCTTTATCATCCCGAAATCAAAAATTTCAATATTGGGTCAGTTATTCAAAAGGCACGTATATCTGTTGCTGAACAGGGTACTGAGGCGGCAGCGTCCACTGCGGTAATGATTGAGAGGACCTCTTCCGCCGGTCAACCCAAAATGATTGAATTCTTTGCAGATCATCCTTTCGTCTATACCATAGTAGAAAAATCATCCGGCGTAATGCTTTTTGCGGGAGTCTATGATGGAAAGTAAAAACAGTTGATATCCTAATAAATTATTGAGACCGGCTAATATTTTAGTCGGTCTCATTTTTATTTGTAGAAATCTTATTGCTCTAAATCAAAGAAATAAATATTTCTCTTTGAAACATTAGGCTATTATGAAAAAAAGTGTATTTTTGAACAAAATATGAATATTTATATACTCATTTATTGACCTTTTAAAATACTGACCTATGAAAACCAAGTTATTATTATCTCTATTTGCAACCCTTGCATTATGTGTCTCCTGTGATATTCTGCAATTAGGATCCCCTAAAGTTACTATTGGAGGACAAACGGATCTTCCTGAAAATAAGGTTGGCAATACGGCCGTAGGACATATAAAACTTGATGGTGCGCCTTCCGGCATCAAGGCCAATGCAGAAGTGGTGAATAATGCGAATGGTGTGGTTGATTTAAGAATTACGACAAAACTTCCGACGGAATATAAACATCTTTTCATGCAACCATATGTAAATCCCGATGGGAGTGTTGATTATACCCTAAATATAATTAATTCGACCGAAGGGTTTGCCGTTCTCAATGCAAAAGGAGAGCAATCAGTATTTGCGCGATATGATGCCAAGGTTGGTTATAAATGGGAATATAAAGCACTTGATGGTAAAACAATAGTACGTAAGGTAATCTCGAAATCAGAGACTGATGACTTTGAATACGGATTTTTCAACATTAAAGTAACTACAGTCGAGCAAAACATGCCCTATCCGGTTACAAAAAATTAATATACAAGTATAACCATAAGTTCGGTATGGTATATTTTGAACTTCATCTTGAGGATGGCTCGGTAGTATCCACAACAATTATATAAATAGAATGGAGGAAGTCGGCGATCTTAAACGCTTGCCCTTATTGCCGTGGCAATTAAAGTACGTAGGTGTTTTTTTGCTGTTAATGGCAGTCGGTGTCTATATTTTTATTCATTTGGGTAAAAAGCCTCAATGGCTGGAGTGGGAATGCTTTTTACACTCTATTCACAATACATATCAACGAAGATTTTGCTCTCATAAGGAATAACCAGGGCGACGAATTGTCGGTGTTGCTATATTTTAGCTTTATGTTAATTTTTTCTGCCGAGAGGAAGGAAAAAGTGGCTACAATGTTGCCCGTCTCCGTGCTTTCTATAAAACAGTTGTAATATCAATGGTGATTTTTGTCGCCGGATATATGTTGTTGCATGGTATGGCAATCATTGCGTTTGCCGCAGCAATGCCTTTTGTTGTACCACTCATCTATTTAGCTCTCTTCTATGGGTCACTTAGGAGGTACTGAGTGATTGGAAATAGCCCCATTTGAAATGCATGAGATTATCTTATATGTAATTGCGCCACCCTATCCGATAAATTGGCAGCGTCCTGCCGATTTATTAAACTCTGCTATAAAATCCTTTTCAAAGATGATTTTTAGCTTTCAATATCGTTTCATAGGACATACTATTGTTGTCCTGAAAAGCAGTCATATTGAAGAAACAAAAGCGTATAGTATATCGGGAGCTGAACCAATAGAGGTCTTTAAAGGCGTTTTTAAGGAAGGGATTGGCCTTGGGATACTCGGAGGTATTTTTAAGGCTTACATTGAATCGCCGCATAAAATCGAAAGTACTCTGAGGTTCAATTCAAAAAAAGGTAAGGTACTTTTTATCAAATATCGTATAAATGCAGCATCAGCGAAAAGGATAATTGATTTCTTTGAAAGATTTGAACATAAGTTCGATAATCACTTTGCGCCTATGGATTTTTACGGAGGTGCTTTATGGCCATTGTACGAGAATGAAGGGGCAGCCTGTTCCGTTTTTTGTGTCTCTACCCTGATTGCCGGCAATCTTATTAACGAGGAAGCTGAAGAGTGGAAAGTTAATTTCAAAATTCCCATCAAACTAATTGGTGGCAGGTACAATAAAGGAAATAAGGTATCCGTACCTGATGTTCTGAGGACTAAGGAATGGTACCATGAGGAGGGGATCGAGGGAGTTGATTTCATTTCACTGGAAATTTATGATCCAAATAAGATGTTCAATTGGATTAAAAAGACCTTGGAAATCAATGACAACTACTTCAAACCTGTTACGGAAAACGGTATCTCCGGACTCCTGGTTGATTGTAGGGACTTAGATATAGAAGGAGAAACAGCACCTATTACAAAAAGACCCGCTATATCATCGTTCATTTCCGAATATTATAGTCAAGCAGGTTTAATGTAATAAGCTTGATTGCGCTATATTCTTGGTTTTTGAATTATACTAAGTGCTTTTTCCCAGTTCTATTGGAAAAGGAGCGAAATGAATTATTGTACAGAAATTCTGACGAGTTTTTAGAAAATTTACATTTATTCTGACGACTAAATGAGGTTTTTGCACAGAAATTCTGACGAGTCCAAAAATATTGACACAAAAAAGCGACCCGAAGGTCGCTCTTAATTACTCAGAAATCGATACTAATAACTCGGAACTCGGAACTAACCCACCCTGCACCCTTCCGCAACTACACACTCTATACTACCCACTACAAACTATTCCTTTACTATTCGCCAGCGTAAGCGCCAGCGCCCATCTTCAAAATCCGAAGAAATAATCTTGAATGTGCCTATTTCGCTAGTGTTGGCCACGTGTGCACCGATGCAAGCACAAGCGTCATAATCGCCTACGCGCACAATGCGTAGCATTTCAGAGGCATCGTCTGGTAGTTTGCTCAGATCCACGATTGATGCTGCCTCTTCCTGCGTAAGAAAACTCTCAGTCACATCCAGATTGGACGCTATCACCTCGTTCACTCTCTTTTCGATCAGGGCGATCTCTTCAGGAGTAGGCTCTTTTTCAAGCCGATAATCGCACTTACTCTTTTTGCACTCAACATGGGCATTATATGACCGGCCACAACCGAACATCTTCACCATAGTACCATTAAGAATATGCTCGGCAGTATGCGCAGGCGGATGATCTTCCTTGTTATGTTCGTTGAGTATGGTTTTGTTCATATCTACTCCGCTGCGTAAAGTGAAATAAGGTTGAGTATCACCTGTACGGCTTTTTCCATGCTTTCGACAGGGACAAATTCGAGTTTGCCGTGGAAGTTGTGGCCGCCGGCAAAGAGATTGGGGCAGGGGAGTCCCATAAACGAGAGTCTTGCGCCGTCGGTGCCTCCGCGGATAGGCTTGATGTTGGGTGTTATACCAGCAAGCTCCATTGCCTTGACTGCTTTGTCAACGATATGATAATGAGGCTCCACCTCTTCGCGCATATTATAGTACTGGTCTTTCATCTCCAGAGTAATGATGTCGCCATATTTTGTGTTGAGGAAA
>JAXGPW010000002.1:0-8664 GCA_040766795.1 Bacteroidales bacterium
CAAAAATACCCATCGGGTGAATACACGTTTGTGATTACCTCTTCCGCCAATAAAAAAGTTCTGCAAAAGACGCTACGACTGAATATTTTGGAGGTGAGCAAGGGATGAAAAAGTATCTGATAACGCTTATGGTGGCTCTACTCACACTACTGATTGCAGGTTGTAACTCACAAAATCCCTCTGTATCACAAGATAGTGTGGTTTCTGAATCTGAAACAGCACAACCGATCAACACAGAAAATATTCCTGCGGAATGGCTAAGCATGAACGCCGCATTTGCACGCGAGGGTTCAAGCCAGTATGATAATGCAACATTAATGATGAAATATCTCGACAATGGATGCGCTTTGTTTGAATTTCGCTTGATGGAAGGCAGTGAGTCGGAAGAGTATGCGATTGATACGATTCTTTCAGGAGTTTTGATGATTGAGGACAACGGTGAAGGTAGTTACGAAACAGTGCCGGATGCAGAAAACCCTTTTTCTGTTCATTTTACCTTATCGAAAGACGGACAGACCGTTGATGTGACCCACGATGGTAATCTTGAAATCTCACCGGACGGACGCTATGCATTCGTAGAAAACTATATCGAAGTCTCTGACACATCGGTTGGTGAGATGCTCGCTTTTCTGCCTACGGCGACTACCAGCCTGAACAGTAATCTTGGCGCATACACCGTTGAATATCCTGATGCGCTGGTTGCAGACTGGTTCTACTCTGTGGAGGCGAAATTTAATGACAGTGGTAAAACCCTGGCGAAATTTCTCATTGCTAAGGATCTCAGTGCGGTGTTCCGGGCGGACGACGACATTGAGCCTGTCCTTATATTCGGCTCTGCTCAGCCAATGATGGACGCATATATCATGGCGCAAACAGATGGAACACCTGATGAGAATGATGGAGAAAAAATAGCAACCAGCACGGAGTATGAGCCAAGGCAGCTTATATCGGTTGAACTTGATTCCGGCTCTACTCTGGTGCCGGGGGATACCGGGCAGTTGTTTGCAGTTATTCCTGTTGATTTGCCGTATATATTAACTGCCAAGTCGATGGATGACGATGTTGCAACTGTGGACGAAGATGGGATCGTTACAGCTATTGGCGAGGGTGAAACCGAAATTGCCTGTGTTGTTACCTGCGAGGATGGTATTGCCCAAATTAGCATTCCTGTCTTTGTCACCAAAACGCTGGAGGTTGATACCGTTGAATATCAATAGGAAATTACAGCACAGTCCACTAAATTTTGAAGGGAGAGGTTACATAATGAAAAGATTTACATCCGTCATGCTGACGTTAATACTTATTTTCTCGCTGTCTGCCTGTGCAGATAACAGCACAGAACCATCAATCACGCCTGATTCCCAAAGCTCCTCGCAAACTCCGGAGGATGGAAAAGGTGATCTTATCGACGAGGTAGTCCCTGATGGAGCCGATGTACTCCGACAAGGGGTTTACTACTATGAACTTGCCGAGATGTCCGGCGACTACGGCGACGGTCTATCTCCTCGGGATGGAGCATTGCTTGTTGATAACCTCATTGCAGATACCGGCTTGTATGTTGATAACGGCGGGATTCCTGCTGACCGGTGCGTTTATATCTCCCTTGATGAGCTTACTGTATTGGATTCAGCTATGATGCGTGAGTGCTACATTTATTCCGTTGCCATTGGAACACCGGAAGGAGGGCTGATGGGCGACAATTATCAAGTGGTATATCGTGTCTCAGTGGATTACAGCGGAGAAAAAACAGCATCTATTTATGAAGACTTTTCCAGTGAATATACTGAGGATGGGCGTGGAGATATCATTCCCGATTCGCTGGAAGGAGATGCGCTTACATTGATGGGGAATTTTTCAAATGGCATGGCGGACGGGCAGACTAAAATCAAGGAAGTTGCTTTCCCACCACAAAATGAGATGCCATCTTCCAATGCCCTGATGGCTTTCCATCTGGCTGATGAGCTGTCAGATTGGACCGGGTTAGATTTTACGCTCAATGATGTCCGATTTGATGAAGATAGTGTTACTGTTGACTGGGCCAAAAGTTCGACATTGCTTAAGGGCATTGGAAACAAGAGGCAGAAGGATGAATTTCATTTCTTTGATGCAGTCAGCCTCAACTGGTTCATGATGGACAGCTTGGCCGATACATTGCGCCAGAACTTTGGTGTTATGACGATTTACTATAACACAGAAGGGCAACCAATTACTTTCACGAATCCAGAGGATATGGCCGCTCAAGGTCTTCCAGAACTTCCTACCGATCAGCCCTATGAAGGAAGTGCATTTTTCGTAGCTCACTCTAATAATCGGTAACACAGATGAATAGAGGGCATAGGTTATTTTTTTCAATTAAGCACATCCTTGCGGTAACTTTTGCTATTTTCATATTTGGAGTTTTGCTGACCGGCTGTATGGCAAAAGTAGTTGAAGTGACAGTCGTGGTCAAAAATGCAACTGATTTTACACTGAGATGGGTAGTTTTTGATATTCCGCAGTAATTGGGCACTTATAGTCCAATGCATGATATTATTACCGTTGATGATACTGCCCTGAGTCCAGGTGAGGAACGGGAGGTCACTGTTTCGATTGTTGAAAGTGATCTTGAAAACTCTGGCGGTGCGCTGATAGGTCTTCAAGAAGATGGCAGCTCGGATACGCTGGAGATTGCTCAAGGGGAGATCGTTTTGGGAAGAGGGAGGAATCATTGCGAGCTTACTCATGACGGCGAGAAGTTTATAATCACGGTAGTCAATGATTAAAATGTTTGTATCCCCATTCAACTAATTAGAAAAATACATTCCTACAAAATCGTTTTATGTTCTCGATTATAGAAATACTGCACTAAAGGTTTTATCCTTCGGTGCAGTCTTTACTTTCGAGTCCCTGCTTGAAGAGAATCGGTAAATAAATAGGTTGACATATGTTTACCCAGATAGTATTATATAGGTAAACATATGTCTACTTAGAGTTTCATAGAAGGGGTTGTAAATATGCAGCGAATTAGTTTGTCTGACGGGGAGTGGAATATCATGAATGTGCTCTGGGAATCTGCCCCCCAGACCATTACCCAACTTACAAGGGCTTTGAAAGAATCCACCGGTTGGAGCAAGCATACGATTATCACCATGCTGAACCGCATGGAAAACAAGGGCGTAGTAAGATATGAGCAAGGAACGAGAGCAAAGCAATATTATCCGCTCGTAGATCGCGCCGAATCGGCCTTGGAGGAAACTGAAAACTTTCTCGAGAAAGTCTATTCCGGAAGCTTGGGACTGATGGTTAATACAATGGTTGAGAAAAACAGTTTATCAAAAGAAGAAATTGACGAACTCTATGCTATTCTACAAAAGGCAGAGGAGGAAGACCAATGATAGATACAATTATCTCTTCATCTGTGTTGATTTTAATTATATTGGTCATAAGGGTTGTCTTTAAGGGAAAAATCAATCCCAAGGTGCAGTATAGCCTGTGGGGCCTTGTGGCGATTAGGCTGGCCGCCTTTAACTTGTTTGAACTGCGCCCTGTAGAAAGTGCCTTCAGCGTTATGAATGCACTGGAAAGTGCTGTATCGACCATTCGGGGTGCGTCAGATGTGGGGCAGGTCCTTGCCGGCAACGGGCGGGCAGGAGCCATCGATAACGCTATATTGATCATGGATAATCTTCAAACCGGTGTCATGACAAGTGGTGCGGGGATTTCCCCGGCTGCAGCTATAGATTGGCAGCTTGTGATGATGGCTATCTGGGCCGTAGGAGCCTTTGCCTTAGTGTCATGGCTCATTTATGTGAACCGCAAGTTTGGTCGAAAAATCTTTCAAAACAGAAGCTATCTCATGTCAGTAAAAGCAGATGACGGAGGCCGATCTATTGATGAAGAGCAAGGACTTATGCCAGAAGATGCAAAAATGGCAAAAACAAAACTATTGCCGGTATATGTGGTCGCAGAATTGGATTCCCCCTGCCTTTTAAGTTACAAAGGAGAAGTGGCCATTTATGTACCTTCCGGGGTAGCCGCAGATCAAGAAAAACTACGTTTTGCCATTGCTCACGAGCTATGTCATTATAAGCACCATGATTTGGTCTGGGCTATGGTCAGAGGCGGACTGTTATCATTCTACTGGTTCAATCCTTTGGTCTGGGCGGCGGCAATACTATCCAAAAGAGACTGCGAGCTAGCCTGTGATTACGGTGTACTTAAAGAGATGGGCAAGGAAGACCGACTGGCCTATGGCAGGACCTTAGTAGGTTTAATCAGACAAAGTGGTCACAAGGGCAATGTTTTACATATGGCAACGACCATGTACGGTACTTCCAATGGAATCAAGGAGAGAATTACTTTAATTGCAAAAAATAAGAAAATGAAAACTTCGACCTTAATTGCTGTGCTGATGATTGCTATCGTGGCAGTTGGCTGTACCTTTACCGCAGCGACAAATAATGAAGAGGGCTCGCCAAATAATTCCAAGGGTTTAAGCCTTGATGATAAAAGAGAGATTGAGGCTTTCGCCATTAAATGGGCGGATGCGTATTCCGATAGAGATGCGGAGACCATTTACGGCTTGTGCGAAAATGAGGAGCTGTATTTAACGATTGGCACAAAAGCAGAAAATGGAGCGTATTGGATGGGTGTGTCCAGTCCCTGGCCTTGGAATAAAGATTATATTATAGACATAGTGGATCCTTCTCATATTGATATATATTACTATTTTAGAACGTCAAATCCAACAGTTTATGTTGCGAAAGAAACTCTTTCAATTAAGGAAATTAACGGCGAATATAAGGCAACAGAGGAGAGTTGGAAGAGTTTTGATAAGATTGAATCTAAGGCTGATTTTAATGAAGCTTACAAGTATGGATTTCCTGATTTCTCAGGGTTTGCTGCTGTCTATCAATATCAAGCAGATGATGTAATGTATAATAAGGGCAGGAAAACAATCCTTGAAAATCCTGCAGCGGCTGCCATAGATCAACTAAATCTTGTGGGAGCCAAGGTTTCGGGTACTTACGAAAACCGAACCACAGACCCCGCAATATTTGGAGTTAAATTTAAATGGGATGACGGAGAAGTAGAAGTCAAATTAATCCAGCCAATGTTGACCGACGAGAAGGGAGTAGAAAGACAGGCCACCGTTTGGATCGTAGTAAATGAGGATTATGATAAGAAGAACGCAATAAGCCCCAATAAAGAACAAGGCGATTCCCAGCACCTTGAAAAAATTAGTGCTTATATGGAGGACGCATCCAAGAAAACATTTGCACCCTATTATGAGCTGTTAGATTTTAAAATTTCCAATTATCAGGAAGAGATTGTCAATGGGAAGACGGAGGCGGTTTTTAACTATACGATCGTCCATAAAAACTATGACAAAGATCCCGATACAGTAGGGTATATCAAAGAAGCAAAAGAAAGCGGCAATAAGAATTACCAACAAATGTATGATGAATACTTGGAACCGCGAGAAATGAATTTCCATTTAAAAGTCGTTATTGATGAAAATGACTCCATGAATCTATATTCCAATGTCTCCCCAAAAGGAATTGAATGGGAGGAAACAAAAATGTCTGATTTTATTCTTAAAGAATAAACTTCCCTAGCGCTTTCTGGCGGAAACCTTAGGCTGTAAAGTTATTTATCAGCAAGTCTTAATAGAAACATATAGATGATGGTATATGGATTAATAAGAAGAACTGGGCAATTTGTCCGGTTCTTCTCGACAATTAGAGACTGTGATCTGCGCTTCAAACTACAGCTAAAATTCCGGGTGTCATGGTAAGAACTAATCCAATGGAACGAATTTCTGTTTTGCACTCCATAATACCATCTATAACAGTTGCAATCATCTTAGCGCATTCAGCTCTCGTTACATTTTCCCGGGGTTCAAAATGATTATTGCTCCTTCCGTTGATTACCCCGGCTTGCTGTAAGTAATAAACCGATTCTTTGGCATAGGATGCAATCTCCCGGTCATCTTTAAAGTCTTGGGGCACAAATTTCCGTGGTAAATAAGTTTTTCCGATGATATCGGCATAACGATTGAGCATTACAGCTAATTCCTGACGGGTGATCACCTGATCCGGCCGAAAAGTTCCATCCTGGTATCCCTTAATCACACCGGTCGTATAGGCCCAGGAAATCGATTTTTCATAAGGATGATCATCAGAGACATCCAAAAATTCATGATTGGTGTAGTTTTCGATTGTCTCATCGCTCATATTAGCCAGGAAATATGCCAAATCTCCCCTGGTAATGGATTGATGGGGCATAAAGGCACCATCATCATTGGTATTCATGATGCCCCGGGCAGCGACAAAATTAACATAAGGTTCATACCAACCCTTAACATCATTTAGAGCAACCTTGTCATAGCCGATGGCATAAGAACCTGCTTCCTTTATTAAGGCCTGAAGATAGTACTGATTTTCATCGCCCCCATATCTATAGATATCATTGATATACCTGCAGTTTCTTATTTGCTTTAATCCACCCGATGCATCGATTTGATAAAGGGTTAGTTGGCTAAAATCTTCTTCTGATGCATCATAAGGAATACTAAACAGCATGCCACCCTCTAAGGCGGGTAGTTCCTGATTGTCTACCTTTAAGTCCACCACCAGAACAGGACGGTCGTTAATCACCGCCTTTGCTTCTTGATTTAATATTTTATGATCTAATTTTTGAATTTTTAGTGTAAAGTAGCCAGCTCCCAGTCGGGCGATATCATCTCTGTCAATAAATCTCACTGATCCTACTAATGGACTGCGTAATTCCAATTGATGAATACGGCTTTCTTGTGCTCCTTCAGTAATAATTTTGAAGGCTTCCTCCTGAAAAGAGACCTCAAAGGAATCATAATCAATGTGATTAGATCCGGAGATAACCAAGGCACCAATGCCACCACCTTTTGCTGCCCCGAGATCTGCTGAATTTATCATATCCGCCAGGTACCCGGGAATTTCATAGTCGATGATTAAATTTTGATCATCAGCAACAATGGTATCAGAGTCAAATCCAAACACCGAGTCAATAATGAGCTGCCGTTTTTGGCTGTCATTATTTTCTGCAGATTGGGCATAAATACTGCTGCTAAACGAGAAAAGCACCAGCATTACTATTGCAATAGGGCAGAAGAGGATTCCTTTACTCCTTTTCATTTCATTTCCTCCCTTATAAAAATTTTGGTATCATTAATGCTAAAAACCAGGCATATCGAATAAAGCACATTTCCAGGGAAAAACTCATGAAGATAAAAGTGTAAAAAAGTGGTAATATATCCGAAAAAGGAAATATTACCACTTCTAAGCCGTAACCTATTGCACAAAATATATGCCGTCCTCATATTTCAAAGTATAAACAATACCATCTTCAGTGAAAAGGGCACTGTAAATACTGTCATCCTCCAAAAGGGTATTCTTGCCCATAGCATCAATTTTATGTAAACCCATTTCATAACCTTCCGCCTGATAATAAACCTCCGACGGGCCGACAAAAAATGCACTGACCAAATGATCACTTAATTTTATTTCCTGATTATTGGCGATGTTGTATTGATATAATTGTCCCAAAGAAGGACCCTGACCCTCTTTTGTACTTGCCGTATAGTAGATATTTCCCTCATAAAATTGAGTCTCAATGATTCTTTTGTCTACAATCGTCTTTGAGTTTGCTCCATCCAAATCGACGCACACCAGATATCCGGTGGCTGCATCCTGATAGTAGATGTGGTCATTGACTAACCAAAAAGCTGCTGCCGGCATAGTCAGCTTTTCTTGCGTATTATCGTCTAAGTTGATCTTATAGACGGCACATTGATCATTGTCGTCACTTTCCTGATAACCTAAGGTAAAGAGCGAATTGTCTTTGAGATAAAAGGTATTATGGCCGGAAAGACTGGTGGAACCATCTGTACCGATTACGCGGAAAATGCCATAGGCAAAGCCTGTTTTCCCTAGGGTTTCCTTTTCTCCTGTGGTCAGGTTTATTCTGTGTAGATTATTTGCCGTACTACCCCACATGGGATGAAAGTCGGCGTAGTATAAATAATCTCCTGCGATATCAAAGCTCATAAAGCTTTTGGCCGTGGCAATTTCCTTTAATGCTCCATTTTCCACTTGGTATAAGGTATCTCCGCCCATGATCCCGTCACCTACATGAAGCTCGAGATATAATGCGTCGTTCATGTACTTTGTGGCGCCCAGCCAGCCATCATTCGGATTCCAATCCCCTAAGTCACACAGTTTTCTTGACTTCTGATCCGCAAAACTGAAGATATGCAATGCGCTTTTGCCTTTCGTTGTAGAAATATAATAAAGTTCATTATTGATTACTCTGGAATGGACAAAGCTTTCTTGCCCCGGTAAGTCTATTTTAGTCTCTTGATTACCGGTTTTTCGGAAGAGGGTGTCATCAGTGCCACTATTGGTGTATTTGGTTCTAAGATAATACAAAGAGTTGTCATACTCTGTGATAGGGGTGACGCGCTCCTCATAATTTATCTCTTCTCTCGCATCAGTCAGTTTTTCCCGGATAGCGCTTTTAATCCCTGTAGTTTGAGGATGCTGTAAATCAATATGATCATTACTCATGATAATCAATCCGTCCAACCAGGCAATTTTGATGCCCAATGCCTCAGAGATGCCTCTTAGGGGCAGAACAACTCGGCCC
>JAXGPW010000020.1:0-27653 GCA_040766795.1 Bacteroidales bacterium
ATATGTAACAAAAAGCCTTACCGGACTCCTTGACTATACGACAATTTATTGTATATTTGTAGACGATTCACCGAAAAAGAAACCTGCCGGTGCTACTTCCCAACGTAATAAAAGCTAATTAATATGTATTCAGATTTTCAAAAACATTTACAGAAAGAGCTTCAGGCCATAGAAGAAGCCGGACTGTACAAACAGGAACGCATCATTACTTCTCCACAACATGCTGCCATAAAGGTAAGCACCGGTCAGGAAGTACTCAATTTCTGCGCTAACAACTATCTCGGACTCTCCAACGACAAAGAACTTATCAAAGCTGCCAAAAAAGCACTTGACAGCCATGGATACGGAATGTCTTCAGTCCGTTTCATCTGCGGAACCGGAGATCTTCACAAAGAACTCGAGAGTAAGATTGCGGATTTTTTCGGTACCGAAGATTCCATACTCTATGCCTCCTGTTTCGATGCCAACGGTGGTGTATTTGAGCCGCTGCTGGATGAAAATGATGCCATTATCTCGGATGCTCTCAATCACGCATCCATCATCGATGGAGTACGTCTCTGCAAAGCACAGCGCTATCGCTATGCCAATGCCAATATGGAAGAACTTGAGGATTGCCTAAAGCGAGCCCAGGCACAACGCCACCGCCTTATCGTAACAGACGGTGTTTTCTCTATGGATGGTAATGTGGCTCCACTTGACAAAATCTATGAGCTCTCCAAAAAATACAACGCCATGATAATGGTGGATGAATCCCACTCTGCCGGCGTTGTAGGCAGGACGGGACGAGGCACCACGGAGCTGTTTAAGCTACACGGCAAAATTGAAATAATTACGGGTACTCTCGGGAAAGCATTCGGAGGAGTCATAGGTGGATTCACCACAGGACGCAAAGAGATCATAGATATGCTCAGACAGCGTTCAAGGCCCTATCTCTTTTCCAACTCAATTCCACCTATGATAGCTGCTGCCGGCATTAGGATGTTTGAGATGATGACTGAGAACAATACCCTCCAGGATAAGCTTCACGCTAACACCGAATACTTCGTTGCAAGAATGAAGGCAGCCGGATTTGATATCAAACCTACGGAGTCGGCTATATGCGCAGTAATGCTATACGATGCCAAACTCTCGCAAATCATGGCCTCCAAACTTCTCGATAAAGGGATATATGTAATAGGATTCTATTATCCGGTAGTTCCAAAAGGAGAGGCTCGCATAAGGGTACAGGTATCTGCTGCTCACGAAAAAGAGCACCTCGATCAGTGTATCGCCGCATTCACTGAGATTGGACGCGAGCTTGGGGTTATTGCTTAAGTATCTTTTTGCGATACTGTGAGGCTGTAAAGCCTTCCGATTGAACCATATAGAAGTTCATTACCCTTACGCTAGAGAAGCCGCTGCTGCAGGCCACCTCTTCCATAAGCATTGTACTATTCTCTCCATCACTTAGAAGCTGCTTGGCGCGCTCCAGACGAAATCTGTTTAGATAGTCATAGAATCCCACTCCCTGACTCTTTAGAGCTTTGGTGACATAGGTCCTGTTGGATCCTACCTCACGGGCAAGTTGGCTCCTCGAAAAACCGCTGTCGAGGTAGAGTTTTTTCTTCACTATAACCTCTTCCATTTTGGAGAAGTGCTCTTCGTATGAGACACCTTGTCGTTTTCGACTTATCATTATCTTGAGGTGACTGTTACCCTTTATAAGTAACAATCTCTGCTTTTTTCTGCTCTCCTTCTCCCCATTTTGTAGTGTTTTACGATATTCCTTGCACCATTCAGCCGGAGTATAGCCCGTATTCCTCCCAAATGCCGTGTTGAATGTGGTCATCGAATTAAAACCCACCATTTTACCCAATTCTGAGATTGTCAGATCAGGATTGTCCGCATAGAGACGAATGGCTTCTCTTACACGATAAAAGTGTACCAACTGACAAAAATTTTTGTTGGTTTTGAGTCTTATTACCTTAGAGAGATATGTTTTATTGGTGTAAAGGCGTGAAGCTACTTCGTTGATTCTGATATCGGAATTGAGAAAAATCTTCTCCCTTTCAAACAAATCGAGCAATTTCTCCTTGAGATTGTCAAATTCACAATTGTCAGGGCTTTCATCAGACAGCATGCGGGGCTTTTCCGGAAGTCTTTCACTCAGATCCGGATAGACTTTCTCCTTTGCTTTTTCACTCTTGCGATTTCTTCTCCAATAATTCGTCAGGTATGCCAGAAGGATAAAAAGCGGCACGTAGGCCAGTAAAAGGATCAATACTGTCAGTTTCATGTTGCATGTTTTTATTATTTCTGCAACGAAACTATACAAAACAGATATAAAGCCAACAAATATGACCTAATAATGGCATCACACTTTTAGATCAAGTGTGAAAATCGGAAAAAATTCGTTTTTAATAAAACTGAGACTATTTCTTGATTTGTTCAAAACCCTTGCCATAGACACCCATAACGCTGCCCACAGAGAGAAATGCACTCTTATCAACCTCCTTTACTATACGGAGAATGTGATTTGATTCGTTCTTACGGACAATCACTACTGCTACCTTGCCCTCCTCTTTTGTATACCAGCCACGTGAATTGAGTACGGTTACACCACGACCTGTTTCCTCTGTAATTCTGTCGGCAATGACATCATATTGTTTGGAAAAAATGAGAATCTGTACTGACTGTTTGCTTCCGGAAAGGAACATATCCAAAGTGAAACTCAATACGGCAGACATTATGAAGCCATATATGACAATGGCAAATTTGTAGCCCCAGGTTGCATCAGAAGGTAAAATCAAGGAAGAAGTAATGATAATCATATCCAAAATTACGATTACCTTGCCCGGAGAGACGCTCCTATACTTATTTATCATCAGGGCAACTATATCGGTTCCTCCGGTGCTGCTCCCTTCGGCAAATGTGAGCGCCATTCCAAGTCCGGAAAGAGCGCCTCCGAAAATTGCACACAGCATGGGACCGTTATTGACGGCAAATTCCTGAATAAACGTTGGTGGTATGAGGCCCGGAACAACCTTGAAAAACGCCGAAGTCACCACTATTGCAAAAACGGTTTTAACTCCAAAACTGCGTCCAAGCACCTTGAGAGCCACTAACAGCAGACCTGCATTGATGATGAAATAGGAGTAACCAACCTCAAAGCCGGTCCAATATTTTATGATAGCCGAAATACCGGTAACTCCTCCACCCACCATATTGTTGGGAATAATGAAGATTGTCCAGGCCAGCACATAACATAAAAGGCCTAATGTAATAATAACATAGGACTTAATTTCCGATAAGATCTTTTTGCTTTTTGCTTTCATTATTTTTCTTTTTGAAACTACTCTTTATTTGTTCAAAACCCTCGCCATATACACCCATGACGCTACCTACGGAGAGAAATGCCGTTTTGTCCACCTCCTTTATCATACGGAGAATCTGTCCCGATTCACTCTTGCGCGCAACAACTACTGCAACCTTCCCCTCCTCCTTGCTGTACCAGCCTTGTGAATTGAGAATGGTAACTCCACGCCCCATTTCCTGAGTGATGCGGTCAGCAATTATATCATAATATTTTGAAAAAATGAAAATCTGAACCGACTGCTTGGTCCCCGAAAGAAATGTATCCAAGGTAAAGCTACATACGGCAGCTGTTATGTAACCATATACAACGATAGCAAATTTATAGCCCCAGGTGCCGTCAGATGGCACAATCAGGGAAGAGGCTATAATTATCATATCCAACACTACCAGTACCCTTCCCGGAGAGACATTTCTGTATTTGTTGATTATTAAAGCCACTATATCGGTACCTCCGGTACTGCCTCCGTTGGCGAATGTCAGTGCCATCCCGAATCCATCAAGCGCACCCCCGAAAATACAACAAAGCAACGGACCGTTATTTATGGCAATTTCCTGAATGAAAGAATCGGGAATCAATTCCGGCATAATCTTGAAAAGCGCAGAGCTCACCACAATGGCATAGATAGTTTTCACTCCAAAACCGCGTCCGAGTAGCTTTAGAGCCACTATAAGCAGCACCGCATTGATTATAAAAAAGGAATATCCAACCTCAAAGCCGGTCCAATACTGTATGATGGCTGAAATACCGGTAACTCCACCTCCCACCATATTGTTGGGGAGGATGAATATGGTCCAGGCCAGCACATAGAACAAAAGACCTATGGTAAGTATTACATAGGATCTAATTTCCGATAAGATCTTTTTGTTTTTTGTTTTCATTGTCCTTCTTTTTGAAACCGCTCTTTATCTGCTCGAAACCTCTGCCGTAAACACTTGTAGCCTGAGAGACCGTTATGAATGCATTTTCATCAACCTCTTTGATTGCCCTTGCGATCACCTGCAACTGGCTTTTTCGCGCAACCACGATCAGCAGCTTACCCTCCTGCTGAGAATACCACCCTATGGAATTTAGGGCGGTAACGCCCCTATTGAGCTTGGTGTTGATCATATCTGCAATTTCAGCATATTTGGAAGAGAAGATCATAATTTGGACAGATTGCTTGTTGCCCGTGAGTATGGGTCAGTATATAGGAAAACGAAACCATCTGGATATAACCGCAAATGACATTCTCCAAGGTCTTACCAAGCAAAAAAATGACGGAACCAATGATAATCAGATCGCATACAAGAAATACGCGTCCCGGAGAGGTCTCTCTGTATTTGGAAATTATAATGGCAATAATGTCCGTACCCCCGCTGCTGCCACCACTCATAAAAACGATACTGATACCCACACCACTGAGGGTACCACCCAGGACTGCATTTATCCAGGGAATCCTCTATGGTACTGACAAAACCGAGCATCAGCAGGAATTGAGCATCAGCGTACCACATATTACACAGAAGATGGTTTAAAACCGGAAACCTTTGCCCATGATGATGGTCGACAACAAGCAACGGCATTGATGCGGTAAGTGCTTAGGGTACCGGAATGCCGGTGGCATAAGAAATAACCGAAGCCAGACCGGTAAGGCCTCCTCCGGCTATCTCCTTGGGAATCAGAAAATAGACCCAACTGAAGGTATAGAGCAACATACCCGCAAAAAGCAGCAGGTATGAAACTACTTCGCACGGCAAAGAACTTTTTTGCATATATCAGACTACATTTGATAATCTTAAGGAAGACCACTGGCTGACCTTTTTCGGAGTGCCTCCCTGGAGATACTTCGCAGTCATAGGATCGGAAAGCACCGCTGCCTTTGCCTCTTCAGGTGAGATGGAGATAGGAAGGGTGATCTTGAAACGCAACTTGCCGTTGAACGAAACAGGATACTCAAAGCTGTATTTTGCGATGGTGTACTCTCCACATATTTGGGGTAGGATGCGGTTGAGATACTCGTTTTATGTCCGAGATAGCTCCAGATTTCTTCGGCAATATGAGGTGCGAAAGGAGAGAGCAGGATCACGAGTGGCTCAAGTATCTCCTTCTTATCGCACTTGAGATCTGACAACTCATTTACAGCGATCATGAAAGCGCTGACCGAGGTGTTGAATGAGAAGGACTCTATGTCACTTTGTACCTTTGCAATAAGTCTGTGAAGTATCTTGAGTTCTTTGGGAGTTGCTTTTTTCCCCGGATACGGCAAACGCACCTCGCTCATGGTAAAGTCGCCAAAATTTACGAAGGAATCTGTGGACACCATCGATACCCCTCGTATCCCATGGTTGGATTGTTCGAGAGGACCAAAGGAAACATCTCATACATCCTGAGTGTGTCCGCACCATATCTTTCTAAATCATGTCTGGGTTGACCATTGAACATCGATTTGCTCATCTTCTCGATTGCCCAGCCGCAGATATATTCGCCATCCTCAAGGATAAACTCTGCATCCGCAAAATCCGGCATCCAATTCCTGAAAGCCTCGATATCGAGACGGTCATTCTCAACTATATTGACATCCACGTGGATCTCGGTGGTATCATATTGCTCCCTGAGACCACCGGAGACAAAGGTGTTGGTACCTTTGATGCGATATACAAAATTGGATCGACCCTGGATCATACCCTGATTGATAAGCTTTTTGAAAGGCTCCTCCTCGCAGATATATCCACGGTCATAGAGGAACTTGTTCCAGAATCTGGAGTAGATGAGATGTCCCGTGGCGTGCTCCGTGCCTCCGATATATAGATCCACATTGCGCCAATACTCATTAGCTTCGCGACTAACCAAAGCCTCACTATTTAAGGGATCCATATACCTCAGATAATAGGCGCTGCTACCTGCAAATCCCGGCATTGTGCTGGTCTCAATGGGGTAGCCGTCAATCTCCCATCCTATTGCCCTCGCAAGGGGAGGTTCTCCACTCTCCGTAGGGAGAAAAACATCCACCTCGGGAAGTTCCAGAGGTAGTGAGGAAATATCCATCGGCACTGCTATTCCATCCTTATAGTAAATCGGGAAAGGCTCTCCCCAATATCTCTGACGGGAGAAAATAGCATCTCTCAGGCGATAGTTGATCTTACGTTGACCGATACCCTTAGCCTCAACATAGTCGATGGCTGCGGGGATGGCCTCTTGGACACTCATGCCATTGAGAAATCCGGAATTGCACATGATACCCTCTTTTGCATCGAAGCTCTCCTGCGATATGTCACAACCCTCGATAAGCGGCACAATGGGGAGGTTGAAGTGCTTTGCAAAGAGATAGTCACGGCTATCATGCGCAGGTACCGCCATTATGGCACCGGTACCATATCCTGCAAGCACGTACTCCGATATCCATACGGGG
Source organism: Bacteroidales bacterium (assembly GCA_040766795.1). Classification (GTDB taxonomy): domain Bacteria; phylum Bacteroidota; class Bacteroidia; order Bacteroidales; family UBA932; genus Cacconaster. The sequence goes on from JAXGPW010000020.1 coordinate 6,744, forward strand.
ATCTTCTCTTCAGTGAGAGGATTTACGGCAAAAGATCCGGTGAATACTCCTGTAACTTTGTGAGTCTCCGCCATTCTTTCGCGCTCGGTCTTCTTTGCGGCCGTCACCAGATAATCATCAACTGCCTTCCGCTGCTCAGCGGTAGTGAGTTTCTCTACCCATTCACTTTCAGGTGCAAGCACCATAAACGTAACTCCGAAGATGGTGTCTGCACGGGTGGTAAAAATGGCCATGTCATACTCCTGGGAGCCGTTTGAGACCTTGAAGACCATCTCGGCTCCTTGCGAACGGCCGATCCAGTTGCGTTGCATCTCCTTTAGCGAGTCGGTCCATTCGAGGGTTTCCAAATTATCCAGCAGCCTTTCAGCGTATGCAGAGACTCTCAGCTGCCACTGTCTCATCTTCTTCTGCTCCACCGGAAATCCGCCACGGATGGAGAATCCCTCCTTGACCTCATCATTAGCCAGTACGGTACCCAGCATAGGGCACCAATTGACCGCAGTCTCGCCCTGATAAGCGATGCGGTAGTTCATCAGTATATCGGCTTTTTCCTTTTCGGAGAATGAAGCCCACTGCTCCGCAGTAAAATTGAGCTCCTCTGTGCAGGCAGCTACAATACCTTCGGTGCCGCTCTTTTCAAATCTCTTCACGAGTTCCGATATCGGACGTGCCTTTTGGCAAATATTGCAGTAAAAACTGTGGAACATTTCGAGGAATGCCCACTGAGTCCATTTATAGTAGGCAGGATCACAGGTCCTTACTTCACGAGACCAGTCATAAGAGAAACCGATGCGCTCCATCTGTTCGCGATAGCGGGCGACATTCTTCTCTGTGGTAACTGCAGGGTGTTGTCCGGTTTGGATGGCATACTGCTCTGCCGGAAGACCGAATGCATCGAATCCCATCGGATGAAGCACGTTGAAGCCTTTTAGACGTTTGTAACGACTATAAATGTCACTGGCGATATATCCCAGAGGGTGTCCTACATGAAGTCCCGCTCCCGAAGGATAGGGGAACATATCCAGAACGTAATACTTTGGTTTGGAAAGGTCTGTCTTTACCTCAAATATCATGTGCTTCGCCCAATAAGCCTGCCATTTCTTCTCGATGTCAACAAAATTGTACTCCATTGCAAGTCTTCGTATAATAAGTATTCAAATAGACTCGCAAAGGTAACACTTTTCAACCTTTCCGCAAGATAAAGAGTACAGGAAGAGTTATTTTTGTGCGTACCTTTTTGCCACCTACGCGGCCGGGTATCCATTTGGGTGAAACGGAGATTACTCTTACCGCTTCCTCGTCCAGGAGATCGTCTATACCGCGGACAACTCTGACATTGGTAACGCTACCATCTTTTTCTATGATAAATTCCACCTCTACAATCCCCTGGATGCCCTTGGAGATGGCTGCTTTGGGGTATTTTATATATTTGTAAACCCAGGATTCAAGAAAATGCTTTTCATCGGAATGGAAAAATTCAGGACGCTTGTCGCACTCCAAAACGGAATACACGCCATCTTCCTTCACAAGGGGCTCCTTAGGCTCTTTAGAAGAGGCATTAAACAACTTAAAGAGCTCCTCCTTATTTGCCATCACCTCGAGGAAATTGAAAATATAGATGGTCTCATCCACAAGATTATTGTATAAGATTAGTTTAGGTGTATCACGGACGGTGTGATACTCCCTGTGCTTACCCGTAGTAAAAAAGAAGACAGGTATCTTCGCTTCATAAAAGGGCAGAAAATCGGATGGGGAAATTGTAGCATCGGCAACAGCCGGAGAGATACTTACTGAACGTTTAGCGCTCTCCTCTTTTATGGGATTGAGTTCCGCAGTAGAAACCTGAGAGAAGAGTTTGAAGGGATTTGCCGCATTTCCACGTCCAAGCATATCCAGATTGATCATTGCCTTAACATTGCCTATGCCCTGAAAGGCTCTGTTGACAAAGTACCACGAAGCCCGCCATCCCATGCTCTTTGGCGCCAAAGCCAACAAAAATAATGGAACGGGGAAAGTCAAATCTATTTTCCGACACACCAGTCTGGAGAGCTCGATCAGTGTCGCAACTCCGGATGCGTTGTCGTCCGCACCGCAAAAATTTGTGTGACGGGGGTACCGTCAACCATGAGGTTATTTGTGCCCAGATGGTCAAAATGAGCTCCTACGATGTACTCATCTCTTAAAGAGAATCACACCCCTCGATAATGCCGACAATGTTCCGAGAATGGATGCTATCGCCGTCACTCATTATTGTAAAATCCTGTCCGTTACGATCGGTCAGCATTATTACGCCATTTGACTCGAGAGCATCGTAAAGATATTCAGCAGCCATTTTTCTCCTTTCGTGCCGGTTTTCTGCCCTGCAAAGTACATCGGATGACAAATATTGGATATGACTCTTGAGGTTGCGCCTCAACAGGTCGCCAGACTCTCCGGATACGGAAATGCAATGGCAATAAAAAAAGCGAAAGTGAGCAATCGTCACCTGCTAATACTCATGTTAACGAACCCACTTTCGCAAATATTATACCCTCGGAGATCACTTTTTATAGAAGAACGTCTTGACTACTACAGCTTTGGCTTGCGTACATCGATGTAAATCTCGGAATCAACTTTGTTAGACGGAACAGTGACATAGCCCAACCCGATTGCTTTCTTTACGGAAGGACCCATTGTACCGGAAGTCACCACTCCAATCTGGGTACCATCTGCATCACAGATAAGTGACCCGTGGCGCACAATGCAGCTGTCCAGCAAGTTCAAATCCGACAAGTCTGCTTTTGAGCCCTTCAGTCTTCTGTGCCAGCAAAAACTCTTTGTCAACGAAGTCGCCTTTGACATCGTTGAATTTGGTAATCCAGCCGAGACCGGCCTCAAGGGGTGATGTGGTGTCATCGATGTCATTGCCGTAAAGGCAGAATCCCATTTCGAGACGGAGTGTGTCACGTGCTCCAAGACCTATGGGTTTGATTCCGAATTCCTCGCCTGCTGCAAAAATGGCATCCCAGAGCTTTATTCCATCCTTATTGGCAACATAAACCTCGCATCCGCCTGAACCGGTGTAACCGGTAATGGAAGAATAGCGTTGGGGCTTACCGGCCACAGTAAGTTTCCGGAAGGTGTAATATTCCATGGACATTATGTCCTTATCACATATTTTTCGCATAACCTCCATAGCCTTGGGACCCTGGATGGCCAACTGGCAAATCTCATCGGAAGCATTATATAGCTCTTTACCGGGAGTAATTGAGAATTTCTTCGCAAATCCGCAAAGATGCGCCCAGTCTTTCTCGATATTGGAGGCATTTACCACCAAAGATAGGTCTCGCTATCCACACGGTAGATAATCACATCATCTACAATACCACCTTTGCCGTTTGGAAAACAGGAATACTGCGCCTTACCGGCAACAAGGGTAGATACGTCGTTGGAGGTCACATACTGTGGGAAAGCCAACGCATTAGGACGCTTTTACCCAGATGTCACCCATGTAGAAGCATCAAATACGCCGACACCTTCTCTTACGGTTGTATGTTCTTCATTTATGCCCACGTATTGTATCGGCATGTTGTAGCCGGCAAAGGGACCATCTTAGCACCGAGTGCTATGTGCTTTTCTGTAAATACTGTATTTTTCATTTATTGTTTTTATGTTGTTTTACATAATAATATAATACTTAGTGCTACTTTTCGTGTAAGCCCATGGAGGTCTGGTAGATCCACATATCGTAAGGATCTTCTCCCCTCTCAAGCAGAGCATCCCTATGCCTGTAAGCTTCACGTAACGTCTCCGAGCCGTAAATAGCCAGCACATCGTAACCATTCTTGAAACGCATCTCCGTCACATCATATCCTTTGGCCTTAAGCCTGGCCTTAAAACGTTCTGCATTTGCGGGAATTTTATAACATCCCATAATAACATAGTAATTGGAGTAAACCGGACGGGCTGCCTCCGCTGCGAGACAGGCCATTTCTTCCGCCCTCGCTATTGAGTCCCTTTGGCAGCCGCAGCGCGCCTCTTGCGCTATCCTGGCTGCCTCAATCTCTTTGGACGTAGGCTTGCCCAATATAGAACGGAAAAGTCGCATCCGCTGAAAAACGGTGATGCTGTAAGGAGAATTGTCACAATCTTGATCGGTTTCATGGCTAACGGAATTATGTGGGTTAAGTATCTCTGAGTATGTTATTGATATCATACAAAAATAATCATTTATAGATGAAACGCAAAAATTTTCCTATCTTTACCTCTCAAGAAGATCATTGTTTTATGAGCAAATTCAGACAACGTTTCAAAGAGATCGTTAATATTTCGGAAAGGATGTAGACTGGTCCATCATGCCGGAAAGCATCCGCAACAGCATTCATTTAAGGGACCCCAATGTGTAGTTTTGGCTGCAACCATAATTGTCGCCTCCATCGGACTCAATGTCAACTCCATCCCCGTAATCATAGGTGCGATGCTCATTTCCCCTCTGATGGGGCTATCATGGGTTTCGGATTGGGTCTGGGCACCAATAACACCGTGCTACTCAGGGACTCACTGAAAAATCTCGGCATTATGGTGCTAATCAGCATCATCGCTTCCACGCTCTACTTCATTAGAATCCATTGAAAATGGATAACCCGACCGAGTTGCTTGCCGGGACCAACCTACAATTTACGACATGATGGCGCTTTCGGCGGATTTGCAGGAGTGCAGGAGACTTGTAAGGAGAAGGGGACTGTAATATCGGGAGTAGCCATTTCTTCGCCATATGCCTCCTCTCATAGGCTACGGTCTGGCGACACTAAAGCTAAATTGCGCTATTAGGGCTATACATAATAACTTCTTCATTAACGGGTATTATCGCCCTTGCGACCTTCCTGATGGTTAAATACCTCAAATTTCCGCTTATAAAATTAGCCGACAGTGCAAAACAGAAAAAGGTATCCGGTACCATATTCGCATTTACACTAGTGCTGATTATCCCCAGCGTTATCTCCGCTGTTATGGTCATCCATGAGAATCGCTTCAACCACAATGCGCGTAAATTCATTTCAGAGAACAGGAACGTCAATAAGAGCTATATCTATGATCACGAGATCAAACATGAGAAAATGAGCGGCACTCTGACTCTCTATATGGCCGGTGAAGCCCTTGTCTCATCCGATAGGGAGCTGCTCTACCGCTCCGCGGAAATGTACGGTATCGGACGTGACCAATTGACAATCATTGAAAATGCGGTAATTCGAGAAGAACTCTCCCAATCGGATCTGATGAAGAGCTTCTTCGAGAGGAGCGACAAAGAGATTAAACAACGTGAGGATCTGCTGCTCCAGCTGCAGGAGGAACTCAGGACGATACGTGACAAAGAATTGCCGACTGCGCAGATTGCAAAAGAATTGCTTACCCAATATCCGGATCTGACAGGATTCAGCATGTCCAGAGGCAGCGAGGTAACACTAAATGATCTCCAAGAGAGCAAACGCATATTCGTATTAGTAAAGTGGAGGCATCCGGTTGATGAAGAGGTGATCACCAAACTCCGGAAATGGCTCTCTGTGCGTCTGGAGACAGAAAACATTACAGTTATACAGGATAAGCGGTGAGGGTGGTAAGATTTACAATTTTTACGGTAGTAATACTGGTACTGCTATCTCTGGTTGCCCCTTCTCGTGGAGTCGTTTTTCAGGAGGAAGAGGTTTCAGTTCTTTCGGTGACACCGTTCGAGGATGATACCGTCAGAATTCTTTTCATCGGAGATGTGATGGCCCATAAACTACAGTTGGAGACCGCACTTATCGACGGTGGCAATGCCTCCAATCCCGATGACTATGATTTTTCCTCCTACTTCAAATATATAAAGCCACTTTTTGATTCTGCTGACTTTGTGGTGGCAAATATGGAATATCCAACGGGAGTCACGCCTTTCTCCGGTTATCCCATCTTTTCTGCTCCTTCATCCCTGGATATGGAAGCGCTAAACAGTGGTATAGATTTATTTCTCAAAGCCAACAACCACCTTCTTGACAAAGGAAGAGCGGGAGTTGACAGCACCAGGAGCATTCTCCGGAGGGAGGGGATAGCCTACACCGGCTTCTACGCGGATAAAGAGGAGGAGTACCGCTGCAATCCCTTTATTGACTCAATCGGGGGCATTTGCTTAGCTATCATCAACTTTACCTATGGCCTCAACGGATTTCAGATACCTGAACCCTACATCGTCAATATGATGGATACCACGCAGATCAGGGAGTTGGTAGAAAGGGCTAAAGAGAGAGGTGCGGAATTTATCATAGCAACTCCGCACTGGGGCGAGGAGTATCAGCTTACCGAGTCTGCCACACAACGCAGATGGAGAGACAGCCTCTACCGTTATGGAGTCGATGCCATTGTAGGCACCCATCCGCATGTGGTGCAAAAGTGCGAGTATGACACGCTTCATGCGACCGCCTACTCTCTGGGCAACTTCGTTTCCAATATGAGCATTGCCTATGGGCAAATAGGGATGGTCTATGAGCTTCGACTCAAAAGAAGACCCGACTCGACCATTGCTCTCCTTCCTCCGAAAATTGATTACTGGTGGTGCGCAAGAACCAACAAATTGGAGCGTAACTATACGGTAGTCCCAATTATGGAGTATCTAGATAAAAAGGAGCAATTTAAGGAGGGACAATATGAAAAAATGGTTCGTGAATGGAATGCTATTGTAAAAAAATTCGGAATAGATACCACCGGGAAAAGAATAACATACATATATGATTGAAAAAACAATTTTACTGACAGATCTCAATCCGATAGATTTTTATGGGGTCAACAATAGAAATTTCGACCTTTTGACCTCCTTCTTTCCAAAAATAAAAGTTGTCGCCAGAGGTGCGGAAGTCTATGTGACAGGACCTGCTGACGAGATTCGTCTCTTTGAGGAGAAATTGGAAAAGGTGATGAAGATATGCCGTCTAAAAGGTGCGCTAACCGAGTATGATATGGAACAGGTCTGTTTGGAAAGAATTATTTCTGCTGAGACCGGTAAGGTTGACATGCCTAACGACGAAGATTACATCATCGTTTACAGTAACGACGGCCGGGCCATAAAAGCACGCACTAAAAACCAGAAACGCCTGGTAAAGGAGTATTACAAGAATGATCTCTTGTTTGCCTTAGGACCTGCCGGTACAGGTAAAACCTATACGGCTATTGCCCTGGCCGTCCGTGCACTCAAAAACCGTGAAGTCAAACGTCTGATACTTACCCGCCCTGCTGTAGAGGCGGGTGAAAGATTGGGATTTCTGCCCGGAGACCTTAAGGATAAACTTGACCCCTACCTCCAGCCCCTTTATGATGCACTTGGAGATATGATTCCCGCAAAGCGACTCCATTCGCTTATGGAAGAGGGTACCATACAGATTGCACCGCTGGCCTACATGAGAGGACGTACGCTCGACAGAGCCTTCGTGATTTTGGATGAGGCTCAGAATACTTCGCTTGGTCAACTCAAGATGTTTCTTACACGTATGGGAAATGACGCAAAGTTTATCGTGACCGGAGATGCCACTCAGATAGATCTTCCCGATAAGCGCAACAGCGGGCTTGTACGAGGTATCGAAATTGTAAAAAATATTCGCGGTATCAGCATCATCGAATTTGACCGGGATGACATTGTCCGTCACCCCCTCGTAACCAAAATTGTGGATGCTTTCGAGGAACACGAAAAACGCGAATCACGCGAAAAAGGCGAATTGAGCGAATTACGCAAAAAGGATCAAAACAACAAGACTGAGTAGAGCGAAACGCTAAAGGTCAAACATGGTCTTGAAGGTGTATCCTTTGGATCGAAGGGTATCTATGATCTCACCCAAATATGTATAGGGACGATCTTCATCTACTCGATCGGGATAGTTCATTGCGTGGATCAGCAGGATTACGCCATTCATACTATTCTCCGACTCGTATTGCCATATTCCTTCCAGAATCTCCTCAGTTGAAATATAATTAGAAGCTCCCGGTGAGGTCCAATCCATTCCTGTCTTGAATCCGGGTGTAGGGTTGACCAATTTATAACCCAGGTCACGCATAGCATCAGCCGTCTCCTGATTGTAGGTCTCATAGGGTGGGATCAGCCGGTTATATTGCTCCTTTTTCAGACCATATTTCTCCAAAGAGGCCTCCATTAGTGCAAAATCGGCTTTAATGGAGTCGGCACTCACGAGAGTGCGGCCATCTTCGCTAAGCAGGAGATGATTGAAGGAATGCGAGGAAAGATAGTGACCTTCATCAATGATCCGTCTGACTGCTTCCTGATATTTTTCCACCTCCAAGCAGATACCGGTCGGGAAAAAGGAACCTTTGACCTCTTTTTCTTTAAGGGTGTTGAGCACAGGTACTACTCCGTCAAAATTCTCAAAATATCCATTATCGTCAAGGCTATAATGGGCGGTGAATACCAACCAGACAGATTTTTCATCGGGGTTGATCTTGGTCACGACTCCAAACTCGTCATATTCGAAAACATTCTCCTTCGGACTATTTCCCGAACAGGAGATGAGGATCAGGGCGCAGAGCACAGGAATAATTGTTCTAACTAACTTCATAATGTTCCTCAATTTCATAATTACACAATCATACCTGCAAGCTTGCCGGTATGCACACCATCTTTAATTGTCCAGACACCATTCACAAATACATGTTCTATTCCCACGGGGAACTGGTGGGGATTATCGTAGGTGCTTTTTTCCTCGATGGTATCGGGATTGAAGACTACTATGTCTGCCCAATAGCCGGGGATCAGCAATCCGCGCTCCCTGAGCTTAAGACGGGAAGCAGGCAGTGCGCTGCACTTGTAAACTGCGGTAGCCAAATCCAAAATCTTATCCTCGCGTACATATTTCTGGAAGAAACGGGGGAAAGTACCGTAAGAACGCGGGTGAGGCATTTTTTCACCCAATGGTCCCTCAGGAGAATATACGCTGCCATCTGAGGCGGGCATTGAGAGCGGATGGCGATACTCCATCTGAATATTCTCCTCTTTCATCGCAAACCCCGCCATCTGAACATTGAGCTTCTCAGAGATGAGCAGGTGTCGGATCATAGGCCACACCTCCATACCTGAGATATCACAGCACTCGGCCACGGTTTTACCGGAGTATTGAGAGTTACCCTCCGCGCGGCAAGTAGCGATAAGTACATTCTGAGGCCCTCCGAGACGCTTGATGCGGCTCTCTGCATATCTTCCGATTTCAGCGGCTTTTACATCATCGGCCAGACGTGCCAGCACCTCCTCCGAGGAGCCTTGCCTATCGTTAATCGGAATAAATGAGGAGAGTCCCGTGGAGAATGCTATATATGGATAGCGGTCGAAAGCGATATCAATGCCCTCTGCCTTCGCCCGGTCGATCATTGCGAGCAATGCGGGCATTTTATGCCAGTTGGCGGCATTCTGAGCCTTGAGGTGAGATACTTGCAGACGAACCCCCGACTCTCTTGCGATACGGATGGCATCCCTGAGAGATTCCTCCACAAAATCATCTTCGTTGCGCATGTGGATGGAATAAAGACCATCGTGCTTTGCCACCACCTTGCAAAGTTCTATCAGCTCTTCATCGGATGCATAAGAACTGGGAGCATATTCGAGTCCCAGTGAGATACCCAAAGCTCCCATTTCCATCTCCCTGTCGAGGATGGAGCACATTTTAGCGAGCGTCTCGGGAGTTGCCGGTATGTTGTTGTCGCCGATTACGGCGGAACGGAGCTGACCCTGACCCACAAGAGTACCATAGTTGATGCCTATGCCCTGCTTGCGGTATGCATCATAAAAGCCGTCGATATCCTGCCAGAAGGGATATCCATGTCTGAGAGTATCTTTATTTGCTTCATAGTGAGCATCGGAATAGGGAAAGGGCGAGTCACCGCAATTTCCCCCGATATCGGTGGTTATGCCCTGGAAGATACGGCTATCGCCTTTCGGTGCAAGAAAGAGATTGGTGTCGGTATGAGTATGTATGTCAATCCATCCCGGAGAGATTGCAAGTCCTTTGGCGTCAATGATAACGTCGGCATTGTCACCCAGGGTTCCGATCGCTGCAATACGGCCGTCACGGATACCTATATCACACTTGATCGGGGCTTTGCCGTCACCGGTATAGATCACTCCATTTTTTATAATGGTCTCGAATGGGTGCTTGATGCCGATTTTGCGGCCCCCGTAAAAGCCGATACCCAGGGCTGCAGTCCCTATGAGTGTGGTTCTGATAAAGTCTCGTCTTTCCATATTGTGTGTTATTTTATCTTTTTATATCTGTTGTGTAGCCGTTTTCAAGTGATTGCAAGCGTTTTTAAACGATTATAATGGTTTTATTTTTTGGAGTCATTTGAATAAATGGGAAATCCCTCCGTGTGCCACACCTTCATCGAATCCTGCTCTCCATAAACAAGGTAGACTTCGATATCATTTCGCTGTGAAGCGAGCTCCATAGCCCTTTCCTCTCCTATAACCATCATCCAGGTGGCGTAAGCGTCAGCAGTGGCTCCATCTGAAGCAATCACCGTAGCGCTGAGAAGATTGTGCGTGACGGGCCTGCCTGTGGCAGGATCTATGGTGTGAGAGCGTTTTTCTCCATTCTCAATATAAAATTTGCGGTAATTACCGCTGGTGACCAATGCCCCATCCGACATTGAAATGATCTCCTGAAGATTAGCGCCCTCATCAAAATTTCCATCCAAGGGCTTGTCCAGACCCACTTTCCATTTGTCACCACGCGAGCTGAGCCCCTTGCATACAATCTCTCTACCCACCTCAACCAGATAATCGGTGCATCCGAAGTCATCAAGGACCCTCGCTATCACATCGCAGGTGTAGCCCTGCGCAATTGCGTTGAAATTGAGTTTCACTCCCGGCAGTTCTCTTGTAACCCTGATCGAGTCACCGCTTCCCTCGATGGAGACCATATCCATACCCACGAGGAGCAGAGCGCTGTCTATGAGTCGTTGAGTGACGGTATCACGGTTACTGAAACCGAAGCCCCAGAGGTCGAACAGAGGTGCTGCAGAGGGATCGAAATGCTCCGGAGCTCTCCAGCCATATCTCTTTAGAGCGGTTGAATACCTCTATAAAAAGCGAATCAGAATAATCTCTTCTCCCGCATTGAAACGGGAAAGGAGCGAACCTTTGTTATATCCGGAGAGGGAATTATCTATGGCGGTGAGAAGGCTATTGACCCTCTCTTCCACCTGCGCACTCTTAACCCCTGCACCTGCCGGACTGGAATATATTATATGAAATGTGCTCCCTTGAGCATAACCTTCAATGCGCTCATATCTACCCTTGCCGGTGGAACATCCGGCTATAAGAAGAGTTACAATCAGTAACGGTATTATTGTGCTTTTGTTGATCATTGGACGGTGGCACGATTTTGGAGAAATTGCAAAAGAGTTGGTGCAAATTTACTATAAAAAATCAAAAATTGCTATTGCGCCAAAAAATACTCATATTTGTAGGTTGGAATTAACAGACAATGGAAATTAAATACAGAACTCTTTGGATTTGGTTGCTGGCAGTTCTCCTGTTGGGCATGGGCGCTTCTTGTGAAAAGGAAGAAGAGAAAGAGGAAGAAAAGCTCTATATGAGCGGATTTGTAGATTATTACATTCCCACTTTTGTCGGCATCGGCGAGACGATTACCCTTACGGCCTCCGGTATTACAGAGCCTTCAAAGGTCGATTATAAATGGTATTTCGGAGCTTCATACAATGATACTCTCTCCTCAAGGACAGTAACTGTTACATTTCCCGATAGTCTCGGTACCTTCGCCATTATCGGCATAGCCGTAGCTCCCGGCTACTACAACTCCTCTGCAACGCAGCATGTAACTACTGTGGACATCAGACGTGAAAAATCCCTAAAGGGCCTTAAGTATAGTAATAAGGTTTTTATTGACAACCGCGACGGTATAGAGTACGAGTATGTTACCATAGGCAATCTTGACTGGTTCGTACGCAACCTTGCATACTACAAAAAGGGCTCGGCTTTCCGGCACTCGCCAATTACTCATACCCTCTTCGGACGCTTCTATTCATGGGAAGAGGCCACCGGTGGCCGGAGCGCTTCCGGACTGGGCGGCGGGCCACAGGGAGTCTGTCCAAAAGGATGGTCTGTACCCACCAATGAAGATTGGGTAGATCTGGCCACCGCAGTTGCCGGAAAACAGATGACCTTCGTGGATAACTGGGATGGACTTGGCGATAAGCTCTCTGTGGATGCATGGTTTAACGGCGAAAGGATCTGGCCCTACTCTCCCGACAATATTCACTCCAATAGTGCCGGATGGAATGCCATCCCGATGGGCAATACTCAGTATGACCACTCCCTTTTCAAGGGTTTTAATGAGTATGGGTTCTGGTGGAGCTCCACCCAGAAAAATGATGCTCAGGCCTACTACCGCTATATTCATAGCGAAAGCTCCTTCTTCCCAATGAATTTCACCTCTAAGGAACATTTCGGAGCATCGGTCCGCTGCGTGAGATTAGCGAAATAGTGAGAAGTGTTGGTTTCGAGTTCTGAGTTCTGAGTTCTGAGTTTTGGGTTGCGAAAAAAATCTTCAGACGGGAAAGTCGAACTATACTTGCTTGACTCCTATTCAACATTTTAGGATTTTTCATATCGAATTGATGAAACCACGGCTAAGACAAAAGCCAATCCACTTATAAGCTACGAAGATTTCAGATTTCTGACAAGGCCATGAGGGCTATTAATGATGTGGAACAATCTGTTCACGGAGTTGCATTTGCCGTAAAAGCAAATGGGAAGATCATAAATTGGTAGAATAATTTTATTGTCGGGTTGCACAATTATAAGGCCGGTTTTGAAAATTAGAAAGCCCTTTCACATGAGGTGAGAGGGCTTTTTTGTGTGATAAACTCTTATCAGTTTGGCAAATCTGAATCTTTATGCCTAAGTTATACTGACACATTCACATCATTCCAAGACAAGACCCTGGCTACGCTGCGTTTCTGACTTTCGTTGCCTCCATAAACTAATGTCTTAGTCAGTTTAACTTCCGTTTCGAGCGCAGCATAATGGTTTAATCCCTTAAACAAATCGGACATAACGGTTTGTGTTGCTTTTATCTCTATAATTTCGGTTTCTTGCGGCTTTTCGATAAGCAAATCCACCTCATTCTTTTCCGAGTCACGCCAATACCATAAGTCCATTTGCCTCTCATTATTGTGATACTTCCGTTTCATATACTCAGAAACTATCATGTTCTCAAATAGTGCTCTTTTATTTGGGGTACAAGTCACAACTACACTTTTCAAGAGAAATTTGGGTTCGAAAGGTACACTTTTCAAATTTTGATGGGATTTTCCGAAATACAACTTTTAAATTTCATGGGGTTTGGATTTGAATAAAACTTAAAAATCGCAAAACATAAAAAGCAAGTCGCTGCCAACTATTTGAAAATAAACTATTTAAGAACCTATGATATACCTATGATATGATTATTTAACAGTACTTTTGTGGTTAAATACTAGATTATCAATGAAATAAGGGCAAAAATCGACAAATGGCAAATTATAGAATATTTCGCTAATTAATTTATTTATTTCTGCAATCTTTCACAAAAAACGTAATTTTTCACAATAATCACAGCAAAAAAACCGTACAACTTCGGCAAATTTGTGATGTTTTTGCTGAAATTATACGCAAATATCTTAATCTTTAGGTAAGACCTGGTGTCACAATCAAAGGAAGAACCGAGGGTATATAGCAAAGAATTGTCTATGTAAATCAAAAGTTCAACTTTGTTTTTACATGTATTTCTAAAGTTCAACTTTCGATTTACATGGATTTTGAGTCCGGAACTACACTTTTCAATAGAAATTTGGGGCAAAAAGTACACTTTCCAAAAATCACAAAGGCAAGTATCCTTGATCAAAACTTACAATTTTACGAAGTTTTTATAAAGTAAGGTACAATTGGATGACTATCAAGCAGAAATGGAAGCCCCTATCTCCTTTTAATGAAATACAATTTCAGAATGCCATGAAGTTCGTCAGGGATAAGTTACTGGTCATTATTTCAGTCGTTTTCGGATAGCGCTTTGATATAACAATTATAAACATTGTCACCGAAACAGGCCACGATGATTTTATCGAAATCGGGGGTTTCTTTTAAGAAATTCAACATTTCCTGTATGGCGATTTGAGAGGCAGGCTTAATTGGGTATCCGTAGGCTCCTGTACTTATAGAGGGAAATGCGATTGACTTGATGTTGTTCTCAAGAGCCAATTTAAAGCAGGATTTATAACAGCTTCTCAATTTGTCAGCCTCATTGTTATTTCCTCCGCGCCAAATCGGGCCGACAGTATGGATCACATGCTTTGCAGGCAAATTGTAACCTTTTGTGATTTTAGCCTTGCCGGTCTCACAGCCATTCAGTGTCCTGCACTCCGCAAGCAACTCAGGGCCTGCTGCTCTATGGATCGCCCCATCCACTCCCCCACCACCTAATAAAGAGTTATTGGCAGCATTCACGATAGCATCAACCTTTATTGTCGTGATATCGGCTTGGATTATTTCTATTTTGGTTTTCATTTGGATGATGATATATTATTCGATTATACAGCTTCAGAAACGCACATACTATTGCATTCTCCTCGAAATATAAAACAATTAGTTCATCTTATTACAAGCAAGATGAACTTAATGTCTGGAACGAGACAGTTTGTTTAATCTAAACCGCCCCCTTCTGTTAAGTGACAATATAATTTGTATGTAATGGGCAAGGATTCTGATTCTCCTTTAATCCTCCTCATCCTCCGGCGAGGCCCGTAACACCAACAACGCATCGTCTTGCCATCTAAGTGGCACTGAGAGCGTACCGCGAACGGTTATCTTTTCACCAGGAGCAGGGGTTGCCTCATGGCCAACCACCATCAATTCTTTAGTGCCATCGGTTAGAATAAAACCGTTAAGCCCAAACATGGAGATACTTTTATTGACTTTACCTTTTACCAGTACTGTCTCATTCTCATATTTGTGCGTATTCTTGTAAAGTTCGGATATTTTAACGGGGACAATCTTACCGCAACCTGCGGCGAGCAATAAAAGTACAACTGCAGAAACTAAAATTGATATTTTTTTATTCATAATATTAAAAAATTATTAGAGTAATGATCTCGGCTCAATTAAGCACTAACTTCATTATTCAAAAATTAGAGTACAAAGATAAGGAAATTTCATTGATCTGAATATTATTCTTCTGTTTCATTTTCCACAACATACTCGCCACTTTACACACCGAACTCACTCCATACTCAGATTCACTCCACCTCATAACTCAGAACTCGCAACCCGGAACTCGCAACCCGGAACTCGCAACCCGAACCCCCGGAATCAATCTTAACAGAATTGTCATTGTTTTGTAACCCCTCTGCAACACTAATGGCAGACCTTTGTGGCGAAAACCAAAATGTAAAATTGCTTTTGTGGCACATAAATTCTTATCACTTGCGACGCTGCTATTGACCCTTTTCTCAGGAGCAATTTGGGCTCAAAACGGGACGATCAAAGGATCGATTTTAGACGCAAAAAACAAGGAACCGCTCATCGGAGCAGCGGTTATGATTGAAGGGACCAACAAGGGTGCATCTGCGGATCTCGATGGAAATTATATAATCACCAACCTTGCCGAAGGCACATACACACTCATAGCCTCTTACGTCTCCTATGAGACAATGATCAAAAAGGAGGTTGTGGTTGTAAAGAACAAGGAAACCATCTTGGATTTCCCGATGAATTCCGATGAGCTCAATCTCGATGAGGTACAGGTTGTGGCACGTGCCAATCGTGAAAGCGAAAATATTTTGCTCGTAGAGCAAAGAAAGACACTGGTGGCTATACAAGCCGTTGGTGCGAGAGAATTGTCAAGGAAGGGTATTGCCGATGCGCGTGCAGCAGTTGCACAAGTCTCCGGAATATCGAAACAAGAGGGCGTTAAAAATGTTTTTGTGCGTGGATTGGGCGACAGATACAATGCTACTCTACTTAACGGATTCCCTATTCCGTCAGAAGATCCGGAATATAAAAATATCGCTTTGGAATTTTTCGGTACCGATATCATTCAAAATATCGGAGTAAACAAGGTTTTCAGCGCCTCGAATGTAGGTGACGTGGGTGGTGCCGTTATAGACATAGGTTCCAAGGAGTTGACGGAAGAGAGTGCATTAGCTGTTGATCTGTCCGCAGGAATAAACACTACGGCACTTAGGAGTGATTTTCTTCGTCAGGACGGCTCCAATTATCT
Source organism: Bacteroidales bacterium (assembly GCA_040766795.1). Lineage (GTDB taxonomy): Bacteria > Bacteroidota > Bacteroidia > Bacteroidales > UBA932 > Cacconaster. Next base: position 23,024 of record JAXGPW010000020.1, read on the forward strand.
CGGATTTGCCAACACTAACCAACCAACTCAAAATCAGCACAATTTCCCCAATAGTCTGGATCCTGGAAAGGTATCGGTTCCGCTGAACCACAGCTATGGAGTATCGGGTGGAAAACTGTTTCATCTGGGAAAAAAGAGAAATCCTTTCTCATTTTTTGCGGTAGCTTCTCATGGGACCAGTTACTCATATAGCAAAGAAATTGTTCGCAATACGACATCGAATGGAACGATTTTCCACGATCAAACGGGAGATAAATATTCGCAAACCACCGACCAACTGGTTTTGGCCAACGCTAATTACGAAATGAACCACAGGCACAGCATCAGTTACAACTTTATGCTGGTGCACGTCAATGACCAATATGTGGGAGAGTATAGCGGTTTGCAAACTGAAGCGTTTCAGAGCAGTCCGGACCTCTCCGGTATAATACGCAGGCAACAAACTAATGATAATCTTTTACTTGTAAATCAGTTGGTTTCAGATTGGAAATTATCCGGTATCACCAGACTGTCCATAGGCGCAACCTATAATAGGATAAAAGGATTGGAACCGGACCGTCGGGAGAATTATTTTACTCACCTTGAAGGCGAGCGATACAATTTGACCCGCAGCAATCGCAATAAACGCTTTTTCTCCGATTTAAAGAATAATGACTTTAACGTTAAGGCAGCATTAACGATAAAATTGAAAGATAGATTCCATAGTGATAATTCATCGTTACAAGTGGGATATATGGGAAGGTTCGTGAATGACATATTTAAAGCTATCGAATATAACTATAGTCCGCTTGGCATGTCCGATTTCACGATGGACAACCTGATTTTGGATCAATTGTATGATGAGAATCTAAAAAAAGGCTTGCTGACAATGGCAACGGGGGAAACAAACTCTTACAAAGTCTTTAAGCACATACATTCCGGTTTTGCGGAAGTATCCTACCGGTTGGCTGAAAAATTGGCCGGAAATGCAGGTTTGCGAGTGGACATTGTGGACTTAACCGTCAATCATAATGTAACTCATGCCGCTCCCGGGAGCGAATCGATAAAGAAAACCTATTTCTTACCCAGTCTAAACCTGAAATACGACATAAATGATAAAAACAGCCTGAGGTTGGGAATAGGTAAAACATACACTTTGCCGCAATCGAAAGAGATCTCGCCCTATCAATATGTAAATATCTCTTTCGCGAGCCAGGGAAATCCTGACATTAAGCCCTCAGATAATTATAACGTGGATTTAAAGTGGGATTTCTACATAACCAATAGCGAACTGCTCTCGGTTACCACTTTCATAAGTATATACAAAATCCCATCGGACGTGTAGATCAAGGCAACTCCGCCGGACTGCTCACCTATGATAATATCGGCAAGAACGCTACTGTGGGCGGAGTTGAGCTGGAATTTCGTAAAAACATTTTTAATCGGTACGATACCCAGCTCGAGAAATCAAACCGTCTCTCCTTCGGACTCAACGCTTCATACATCTACACCGATTTGATGCTGGATATACTTAACACCGAGCCACGTAAAATTCAACTTGAAGGGGCATCTCCTTTCCTTTTAAATATGGATTTATCCTATAATTTCAAGAAATCAGAGAAAGAATTCGTTGCATCTCTCGTTTTCAGCTATTTCAGCCATAGAGTGCACACCATAGGTACAAAGGGATTCAGGGATATAATTGAAGAGGGAGTTCCCACGTTGGATTTTGTTTTATCCTACGGATTCACCAAAAACATTTCTATAAATTTTAAAGCTGTGAATTTGCTCAATGCCTCCTATCGTCTATCGCGCGAAAGCAGCAATTCAGTAGACAAAACAGTATTGAATGAGTTCAAAAAAGGACAAAATATAAGTCTTGGCGTGAGCTATCAATTTTAATATGAATAACTAATTTTAATTTCTAATTACAATGAAAAAAATTTTATTTTACCTATTGGTGAGCAGTGTACTGGTTTTTGCTTCTTGCGATGATCCCATTATTCCGGTGAACGTGGAGGACAAAAACTTATCCGGTTCTATAACCGAAATCAAAACTCTTGATGCTACGGTTGAGTATCTATTGGTAGGTCCCCTTCTCGTTGAAGATGGCGGCGTGCTGAATATTCCCGCAGGAACCACTATCAAAGCGAAAAAAGGATTCAGTAGTTATATTTTAGTTTTACAGGGCGGAAAAATCAATGTAAACGGTACGGCTGAAAAACCGGTAACCATGACTGCCGATGTTGCCAATGCAGAGCAAGGACATTGGGGCGGTTTGGTTATCAACGGTAAAGCTCCATTGGCCGATCCGAAAGAGAAAGGCTCAACAGAGATCAACTCTGCCTATCTGTATGGTGGCAGTGATCCCAAGGACAATTCAGGTTCCATTACTTATTTGAAACTTGAATATACCGGAGCACGTTCAAGCGCAAACGTTGAGCACAACGGACTTACATTGAACGGCGTAGGTAACGGTACAAAGATCGAGAACATCTACATACCTAACGGTGCCGACGACGGAATCGAGTTTTTCGGAGGTTCTGTAAACGTAACTAATTTGCTGGTTGTAAACTCCGATGACGACATGTTCGACTTCACACAAGGTTACAACGGTACATTGGAGAACTGCTACGGTATTTGGGAAGCAGGCTATGTCAGCAGTGAATCAGATCCGCGCGGAGTAGAGGCTGACGGAAACCTGGACGGACTATATCCTGAGTATCCTAATCAGTCCAACTTCAAAATCAAAAACATGACAATCGATCTTCGCCTGGCAGCCAACACTACAGAGGGTTATTATATGCACGATGTTATCAAGGTGCGCAGAGGTGCCAAAGCCACTATCGAAAATGCATTGGTAAAAGGACAGGGACAAGCTAAAGATTTGGTTGACCTTACTGACGGAAAAGGTACAGCACAAGAATCAACTACAATTTCTTTGACCAACTCCTTAACAACTAAAATCACCGGTAAAGAAGTTAACGGAAACGGAAATGTTACCATAAAAGCCGGCAACGCAGGATGTCCCGTAAACATTTTTGCCTGGACAGGATATAAGTTTTAAGCAAGGATGCCCGATACATTTGATTTATAATATAAAAAGGTATTTCGGTTCTATCCGAAATACCTTTAAATTGCTTATTATTGCTTAAAATAATTGAAAACAAATGAAGCATAAAGTTACTCTCTTATCAATGCTGTTGTTGGTGGTAGCCTCTCTTATAGAAGCGCAGACTCCTAAAAATACTCCGCAGCTCTATCAAAACGACGGTATTTATTATCGCGACAGGGCGCAAAACGAACTCTATACGGGCGATTATCGCGAATATTACGACAACAACACACTTAAACTCGAAATGCAGATTAAGAACGGTTTGCCTGAAGGTACCTATATCATATACTTCGAAAATCGCAAACCGCAAGAAATACGCTCATACAGAGAGGGGAAACTTCATGGATTGTGGAGAAAATATGACATTTCCGGACAGCTCATATCGGAAGCCGAATATAAAAACGGGAAAAAGCATGGCACATGGCGTATTTGGGATGAGTTAGGTACTCAGCGCTACGAAATTAATTATAACGAAGGTGATAAAACAGGTATCTGGCGGATGTGGGATGAGAGAGGTATTTTGATTGACGAAAAAAAGTATTAGCCGGTTGGTAACAATAATTTAACAAAAATGTAACCGGATTGTAACCACCTCGTAATATTGATCATTCATCTTTGTATCGTCAAATAATCAAAAGCACCGATTAAAAACAAAACGAACATGAAAATAATTATAGTTTTAATTGCGGCAATTTTGTTATCAATCAACGCATCTGCTGATGACAATAAGGAGCATAAGACGACACGAAAAAACAACACAGAGGTTGCTTATAGCATACAAACTGTTGATGTTAGAGGTTCTATAATCGATAAAAACAGTCACGAATCTTTGACCGGAGCTGCTATTTTTATCGATGGTGCAAAATATTACTCGGATTTAGAGGGTAATTTCTCCATTTCCAACTTAAAGCCGGGAAAACATACTCTTAGAGTTGAGTTGATTTCATACCAACCCGCTGAGTTAGAGGTAAATTTGAAAAAAGGTCAGAAAATAAATATCAGCCTGGTTCAGGAATAATTAATTGGGTATAATTTCATTTCACTCTATGAGTGCCAGGGGGAAGGTGCAGATGCGAATCTGTGCCTTTTTTGCGCAATAGGGATTTGAATATCTGTGCTGACCGGCTGTAGTTTTAAGCATTTTCTCAAATTAAGAGTTTCATGAAAATAAGGTTGATTGTCCGCGGAAGTCGATATAAAGATGAATAACAACTGCTTTTTAAAGATTAACAATAGCCATGCTAAGTAAATAGCATCATTAAAATTTTTAACCTATGATAAAAACATTCATTAAAGAGAAGTTTGAACTTATTGAAAGGAATAGGGGTCAAAAAGTTAAATTTTTTACCGAAGAGGAAATAAAACTCCTGCCGGAACCCTTGAAAAAATACCTTCGTGTTTGCGGTTATATTGACAGACCGATTCCCGTAAATGCCAATGTTTGTTGGAGTGAGAGCTGGTTGAAAATCTCTCCTAAAAACAAGTGGAAAAAACTCCGGACACTGCAATTCAACTCCGTAAAGCCGCTGGGAAGGT
>JAXGPW010000021.1:0-23653 GCA_040766795.1 Bacteroidales bacterium
ATTTTTTAATTGGGCAAAAAAATGATCAAAAAAAGATTATTCTTTTATTTCTTCATAATCAACATCCTCCACAAGTTCTTTGGCAGGATTTGCATAGCTCTCTGACAATTTTTCTTTTATTGCCTTGCGAATTTTGATAGTCGCGTAGAGTTCAAACAATCCATAACCCAGAAAACCTGCACCCAGAAGTTGGAACATCAGGATCTGAGACTCGTGAGGATTGAACACCAAGAAGAGGCCACAAAGAGCCACAATGGTAGGCAGCACATACATATACCAGGGTATCGGAGCGTATTTATGCGCCGCAATAAATGTGACGATCTCACCGATACCGAAAACCACCAAAATGATTCCAAGCAGTAGCAATAAGAAACCTACGAACACATCAGGGATAAGAATCAAAACAGCACCGAAGGCGATACTCAGTATAGCATTCACTACAAAGAAATTCTTCTTTACCCTATCGGTAGTAGCTTGTGATTTTATACTCTTTCTCCTGCTGATAAAATAGATAACGAGGGAAACACAGCCGATCACCAGAAATAGTCCACCGATGATGCGCACTATTAGATCCTTCATCGTATCAGGCCAGATTAGCAGCACGAGACCCGCTACAATGCCAACCAAAGCTCTTAAGTAACCATAAGTGGGATTAAAAAAACTTTTGAATGACTTCATATGATTATATCTGACATTACTCTTATTATTTCACTTCGCACCAACCACCCTTTACTGATGCATTGACTGTCTCATCATACATCGCCTTACAAATAGTTGAAGGGAGATAGAACTTGCCTTTGTAGGTAGCGGTTGCCCTAATGGTTATCTCCTTTGACGACGATTTACCCAGGTTAAAGTAGGAATATACCCTGTCGTCACGGTAGTCCTGATAGAAATCAGTTGTACGATCATTTGCAATTTCCCATCCGGAAGGAAATATCTGTGATAGTATGAGATTGGTATAATTCTCTGTTGCGCTGGTGTTGGTCACACGTGCCTTGATTACAAAGTCCGTTCCTTGCGTAAGCGAGAATGGATCTACAGGTGTGCCATTGGGCAATGTGTAGCTAACCGAGAGACGGAGTCCGTTGGAGAAGTCTGTTTCCTGACCCTTTGCCGGTACACCGGTAGAGCTCATAACAATATAGGTAGGAGCATCTGTCTTGTTGGTAAACTCAAAGTCTATGCTTTCGCCTTTTGTTACATCCAATGTACGGCGAACTATACACTTGTCGTCTTTGAGAGTAATACTCTCTCTTCCTGCCTTAGCAGTAACGTTAACTCCTTCCTCAGAGTATTGTGCAGCATATGCGGCCACGGCATTCAAAGCCCAGGCGGTGCTTTGCGTACTCATAAAGTGATTGCGGTCATTTAGCGATTTGGATAGAGTCTCTATCGACTTGAATGCCTCCTGCTTATTGCCCGTCAGACGGTATGCAATGGCTGAAACGGCCTTGAATCTATCTTCACTCTCAAATGAATAGGAAAATCTGTCAATTTTGCCTACAGGACGGTTGGATACCTTTGAGATGATATTCTTGGCAACGTCACTCTTCTTATCGGCAGCGTATGCCAGGGCAAGGAACCAGCCGGACTCCGTATTCATGTTGTCAACTTCGTTGCGCATGCGGTTCATATCACCTCGGGGTGCAGCACCGGTTAACGTAAGCACATAGGCAGCGTATGTGCGGTAAGGATATGCATGAGATGTTGAAGAGGCCACATCTTTGACAAATGAGGTCATACTGCGTTTGAGCCAGGCAGGTATTGCATAACCCTTAGCCTCAGCTTCAACCAGGAAGTGAAGCGCATATATGGTACCCCATGTGCTTGCAGAAGCATACGAAGAGGTATTCGGCCAGTAGGTCATACCTCCATTATTGAGAGCATAAGAGGGAATTTTCGTAATAGTCGCCTTGATATTCTTCTCGCATTCGCTCTTCTGCTCATCACTCAGTGTCTGGACTGCTCCAAGATAGAGCTGAGGAAAGGCTGAAGAGACGATCTGCTCGATGCATCCATGGGGGTATTTCACAAGGTAATCCATGCGATAACTTAGATCTACCGGTGGTATTGAACTTGCCTCAACGAAGGCGGAATTGGTGCCCTGTTTGCCTGCGAATGCAAAAGTCACCTTTTGGCTCTTGCCACCTGCTAGCAATATAGTCTTGGCATTGGTAGTAAGGGGATTGGGATCCCTAATGTCAATTTCTATCTTCTCCTCCGCATTATCTGTAGAACATTTAGCCTTTGCAGTGATTTTTGCAATGCCTTCGGCAGATGAGGCCTTTACTTTGAAGAATGCCATCTGCTCACCGGCAGCAGTGAAATTGAGTGTCTGTGATGATGATCCGGATACATCTAGTAAATCGTTGGTTGAAAGTGATACGGTAACTTTACCCAGATTATGCTTCATCGCAAAGAGAGTGATGGGAATCACAACCTCTTCATCGGTGCCAATAACTCTGGGTAGAGTACTTTGCACCATTAGCGGCTTAGTGACTGCAACATTTTTCTCTGCCGCCCCCTGTGCTTTACCATCAGTGGCCACTACCATCACGCGAAGATTACCGATATATGCAGGAAGCGTGATTTCATGATTTTGTTTACTTCTGGATTTGATAGTAAAAGGGCCTAAGAAGAGAGATACCGGTTTGAATCTCTCAGCCTTATTGGCAGCAGCAATCTCTTCAACTTCTCCATCACCTCCAATAGCAAACATCTGCTCCATCCTCGCTCCGTATGCACCTATCACAAGATCATAAAGGTCCCAACTACGAACTCCGAGGGCTTCGGTAGCATAGAAAGCACTCCATGGATTAGGCGTCTTGAATCTCGTAAGGCTAAGCAATCCTTCGTCTACCAAAGCTATGACGTAGCTCATAGGACGGCCGTCACTCTCACTGACAGTCAGTGTAACTTTACTTTCCGGGCGAACCTCGTCAGCTATAGCTATCTTAGGATTGAGGTGAGTGGCATCATCCTCTACCATTATCCTTTGGATTCCAAACAAACGTATGGGAGCATCATTGACCGTAGTGTTGTGAGGCTGAATCAGGGTTACTGACGCATAGACATTTGGAGTCATCCCGCTCTCGATAGGGATACGGATTGTGGTCTTGGTATCAGCACACGTCATCCAGAAGGTTTTGAGTACGCTTTCACCCTTCTCTATGGAGACAAGCACTCTGGCACCCGGTGAAGAAGGAATGGTGAGCTGTGCCTCCTCACCCACTTTGTATTTATCCTTATCAAGGGAAGTAGCAAGGCGGGTAGCCGATTCGCTGCCGGCATCGGCACGCTTGTCATCTCCGGTATAAACCTGTGTAACATATGAAGTGGCGTGACCGCCCTGAGGGTCTCTTACTCTAATGAAATAGTACCCCGATTCATCGGTAAATGTTAACGGAAATGAACTCTCACCATTGACAATGGAAACCTTAAAGGTTTTGTAAGGCTTGTTATAAGAATCCTTAGAATAGGATGCAAGCTCACTGCTGGAAGAACCCCACCACCAACTCCATCCCATCTTATAGACCTCAACCTCTGCGTCAACACGACCACTCGCGGGATTACCTTTGTAGTCTACTGCAGCAAGTTTTATGGTATGTGTCTTACTCTTGTCGAGATAAGGGTCACCCCAGTAATCCTCCGCTTCCGGAACATTAATACCCAAATAGGTCTTGTAGGGTGAAATCGTAGTAGTGTATGAGTCGATACTGAAATCTCCGCTCTTCTCAAAGACTCGTAGTGAAGACTGCTCTGAGCATACCCGGTTGCTCACCGATGCCGCCCAAGCGATAATTGAAAGAGAGACGTCCATCCTGGTCTGTCCTTCCCGGAGTGAGATTGTATGTGGCTTGACTAAAACTTCTCGAACGATCTTCAAATACGAAATTTTTAAATTTTGCAAACTCAGTAACTCCCCGGAAACACTCGATATCGATTCTTGCCTCAAGATCTGCGGCCGCAGAGCCCACAAGCCATTTGACGGAAAGATTACCATTAACTAAATCTACGGGGACTACCTCTTTCTCGTCCATCTGGAGATCTATCAGGAGTTTGTTTGGCTTGACCGTCTCTATCCTGACGCTCTTTGAGTAGGTTTGACCACCTGCAGTCACATCCACCTGCCAGTGACCTGTGGGGTCACTATCCACAGTCTGGAATCTGAATGCATACATTCCATTAAAGCCGTTGTTATTGACAATCGAGCGTATAATCTGTCCTTGAGGATTTCTCAAAACTGCTGTAACGGGATGGTCTGAAGGAAGTACCCCCTCCTCCAACATAGAAATAAACGTGATATAGATGTCGTCTCCCGGTCTCCAAACTCCTCTTTCCCCAAAAATATAACCCTTCTGGCCTCCTGATACGGATGTACCTCCAACATCAAAGTTACTAACAGAGAGTGATGCTCCATAGTTGAGTTTGAGATAATTCTTGTCACTGCCGCTGGTAACTACTGCCGTATGGGGTTCTTCGGACAGTTTTATCTCCACTTTGCCGTCACTGCCTGTAGAACCCTCACCAATTACCTGATTAACATAATCGAAGACTCTAACTTTAGCTCCCGACACAGGGGATGCGTCAATGATATTTGTCACAAAGAAGGTATAGGTGCCTTTCCCGGAGCCCTTGGCTATAACAGCAAGGTCAGAAGCGAGAATGTTGACATGCCTCTCTTCGTAATCGTAGTAGGAGCCAAAATAGTAATCGCTATCATAATAATCCGAGTCCTGCTCCACAAGAGGGTCAACGCCCTTAATGCCGATACGGTAAAGTGCACCTTTCTGAACCTTTATAAGGTCGGTTATATTGAGACCGTAACTGGCCACACTCTTAAGCTTGGATGATGAAGGGTCAGCCAAAACCAAAACCGTGTCCACTACAACCTTGGCTACGCGACCCAGTATATAATTGCTCTTTTCATCGAGTCTTTCAGACTGAAGATACTGGAGCATATTATTTTCGTAAATGCGATGTACCCTCACCTGTACTTTTGCATAATTCTGAGATTGGAAGAAGAGTTTGTTGCCATTGGATGAGGGCAGCACGACTCCCTTGGTAGAGAATTTTACAAAAGGTTTTTTCTGGGGAACATCAAAAGTTTGCTCCCAATCAAAACCGAGCTGCTCACCTTTGGCATTCTTAACAAGTTTACTGATATTAACCGTCTGCCTCAGTACATCCTCGATTGAAGGATATATGGTAAGCTTATTCCTGTCAACAAGAAACTTTAGTTTACCTGCATTTGGAAGTTTTACAAGGTTAGCCATAACCTGTTTTTTATCAAGGGCCGAAGAGAATACTATCTCATAGCGGTAAGGGTCGAGCAAGGGTTCAGCGCTGATTATAACAAATGCTCCCTCAGCGGGAATATTGAATGACCAGGAACCCATATCATTGAACAACTCATACTTTCGGCTTATGGTAAAAACGGACTGCTTTTTCTCCGGAATTATGTTGTTGATTGAGAGCCGGTGTACAAGGCCATCCTCCGCATGCTGCCAGGAAACGGGGAAGTCTTTGCTCAGGCTGATACCTTTCTCTATATACTCGTTGCCAACCGGATCTGAGGTGGTTATGACAATATCGAGATGGTATTTATCCTCCTCATCGGGATAAACGGTAATTGCACCCAATTCATAGTGAATTTCAGGAGCCAATGTCTTAAAATTGTAAGTCACCTTAGCGGATCTTCTGCCTACAAGCTTACCAGCATCTATCTGAACTTTATACTCGGCATTGAAGTCCAACGGCTCGGCAAAGAAGAGAGCCACAGTACGCTCATCAATCAGTGATACGCTGAACTCCCTTTTGGAGTAATCTGGATCAACTTTTTCAGTTCATCGGGCGTATTGTCGCCTACATTGATAACATAAGCATCAGGTACTGTTATGACTACGGGGTCTGTAGTCCTGATTTCCGAAGATACGGATAATGCGTAATCTCCTTACCCTGATTACAGGAAACCGGGATAGGAGAATAATGGTCGTAAATGCGATAAAAGCAGTCAGTCGTTTCATATTTTTTCGGTTAATTGTTATATTTGCAAATGTACTGAAAAATCGTCTCCATTCAAATGCTAAAAAGCAAAAAGAAAAATATTTATAGCACTTTGCTGCGCCGCAACCTTGCGGCGCTTGTTATTATCTTCTTCCCCGACAGATTTTTCATAAACCGGTCAGCGCATTACTTGAAAGCTCAGACGGAAGAGTGCTGGGAGCCAGAATCGCCTCTGACGGACAATGGCGATTTCCACAGATTGATACAGTACCCGACAAATTTGCCCGCGCCATCATAACATACGAAGATAAACGGTTCAGATACCACCTGGTGACCTCTGGCCATAGGAAGGGCTATTCTACTCAATATGCGCAAACGAGAAATTCGTAGCGGCGCCAGCACCATTACGATGCAAACCATACGCTTGAGCAGGGAAAATCGTCCCCGCACAATTGGGGAAAAATTATCGAAATGCTCCTGGCGGTGAGACTTGAACTGCGCTATTCCAAAACCAAAATCCTGGCAATGTATGCCTCTAACGCCCCCTTCGGAGGCAATGTGGTAGGACTTGAGGCAGCCTCCTGGCGTTATTTCGGCCGCCCGGCCGGAGAACTCTCCTGGGCTGAGAGCGCCATGCTGGCCGTACTTCCCAACTCTCCCGCATTGATCCATCCCGGCAAAAACCGGGAACTCCTGCTGGAAAAAAGAAATATGCTATTGGACAAAATGGCCTCCAAGGGCATAATAGATGCTACTGAATGCATGCTCTCCAAAGAGGAACCTCTGCCTGACAAACCATATCCCATGCCCGATATTGCATACCACTACCTTGAAACTCTCCGCAAAGAGGGAGGTGACCGCAGGTATGTCACTGATATTGACAAAGGACTCCAGATACGCACCGAGGAAATTCTTCGACGACATGTGACACTATTCGAGAGCAATCAGGTCTATAATATTGCAGCCCTTGTAATGGAAGTGAGCACCGGTCACATCATCACATATTGTGGCAATCTAAACCCTGAAGGCAGCGGTGCAGGCCATGGTAGGGCTGTGGATGTGATACAAGCGCCTCGCAGCAGCGGAAGCACTCTAAAACCTTTTCTATACGCTGCAATGCTTGATGACGGAGAGATACTTCCCACGATGCTTGTGCCTGACATTCCCTCACATTACAAGGATTTCACTCCGAGTAACTTTAACCACACCTTCGATGGTGCAGTACCTGCAAATAGCATCATAAGACGCTCACTAAACGTACCCTCAGTAAGGCTGCTTCAGGAGTATGGTGTGGAGAAGTTCCTGTTGCTCCTCAAAGAAATAGGATTTACTACGATCAACCGCAGTGCAGAAGATTATGGCCTGTCCCTAATTCTAGGAGGTGCGGAAATACGGCTCATAGACCTTGTGTATGCCTACCGCGATATGGCTGCTACACTTGCAGAGTCTAAGGAGGAGCTCTCACCTCTCTCCACGGGAGCAATATGGTGTACTTTCGACGTCCTCACCGGAGTCAGCAGACCCGAGGAAGAAGGGAGTTGGCAAAGTTTCAGTTCATCACGCACGGTAGCCTGGAAGACGGGTACCAGCTATGGAAACAGGGATGCCTGGAGCATAGGTGTTACTCCGGAGTATGTTGTGGGAGTCTGGGTAGGCAACTGTAACGGCGAGGGACGACCCAATCTTACCGGTATCGGCTATGCTGCACCTGTAATGTTTGAAATACTCTCCATACTGCCACCTACCGGATGGTTTGAACTGCCGATACTTGACCTTGAAGAGGTTGCTGTATGCCCGTTAAGCGGACACCCCGTATCCGATATTTGCTCTATTGGTACCGGTCTTACTCCTGATACGCTTTTGGTACCCCCGCATGATCATAGGCCGGACGTCTGTCCTTATCACCGTTTACTCCACCTCAGTGAGGACCAAAGGTATATTGTCAATAGCGACTGTTATAGTACGGCTAAAATGGTTACACGCTCGTGGTTCGTGTTGCCTCCTTCGCAGGAATGGTATTATATGGCCACGCATCCGGACTACCGCAGGCTGCCTCCCCTCCACCCTAATTTTGCATCGGGGGGAGGTTCATCGCGCGGCAAGATTGTGGAGATAATCTATCCTCAGGAGGGAATGGTGTTGGCGGCTCCCCTTTCTCTCGATGGAAAAAGTCAGGGAGTGGTATTCTCAGCGGCACATGCCAGTCCATCTGCTACCCTGTACTGGCATATAGACGATCGCTATATAGGCTCCACAACGAGCAACGAACACAAGATGCTGATCATCCCTGAGCCCGGACAACACCGTCTGGTGGTGACCGACACTAACGGCAATAGTGCTTCCGTCCGATTTGAAGGTGCGCAGGCCAATTGACAAAGCCTTTTTTCCATTATTTGTTGAATAATCCGAAAGAATGTCTATATTTGCAGTCCCTTCCGAACAAAGGGTATATGGTGGTAGTAGCTCAGTTGGTTAGAGCATCGGATTGTGGTTCCGAGGGTCGTGGGTTCGAATCCCATCTTCCACCCCAAAAGAGAAAAGCACCGTAATGGTGCTTTTCTCTTTTGGTGGGTTGCTCCGCTCCTATCTAAAGCCAATGTCTGTATAAAATTTACAGGTTAGCACTTCATCTTTGTAGGGAACCGGGGCGTTAGGGTTGCTGTGTTTATCTTCAAGCCATTGTAAATAGTATACAACCCTGACGGGGATCTTCAGCGTGAATGTAACCCTTTCAACTACGCGTGTGTAATCACCTACAGGAAGACCAATGTCAATTCTAGATTCCAAAAGGCATTCATAATCCAAAGGAATGTCAAGAATTGGCCTCAATTTCTCTTTCGTATTTCCCGGGGCTGAAAGAAGAGGCTCGATTGTCCGGCAAACCCCTGTCCAAGAAGAAGGGTGATTGACACTGGGATGACTTACAATAAAAGGGGCAAGTTCTTCACCTGCCGGGTGTCCGGCAAAATCCACATCCGCAGTCAAAGAGAGACCGCCATCATATAAGATGGTCGTGATTTCAAAATAACTTCTGCCTTCTCTTATTTTCTCAAATGAATCAAAGAAGTCCGACTTTACAAATGACTTTTTGCCAAATGACTTGAACAACTCATCAGATGGGATATGGAAGGCCGGATCGGATTTAAAGAGAGGACGGTCTTTATACCTCTGAACGTTTGCGGTATCCAGATGGAACACGAAAGGGAAACATTTCCATTTTTCTAAGTAATCATCATCCCTGGAAGCATAATATGGAACGTATACCAGTTCAGTACTCCCCAGACACTCTCCGGTGAGAAACAGATTTTCAGGTTCAGGCGGACCCGGATTTATCCACCACATCCACTCACAAGATGTTAAAAACACAGCTACTAAAAGTAGTACCGGAAAAATTCTATTTTTTTTCATAACTACTTAAATTAAAAATCATACAAAGATGTTATTGAGCCACAGCAAAATCATAGATCATATTTCTGTGATAGTTGTAATCATATGTTTCTCCGTCAGCATTTGTTACAACCCAGTCGCCTGTTAATGTATACCAACCGTCGTTCGCACCATTTGTCCATTGACTCCACCACCCCCAATTGATCTTAATACCAGTAACATCCGGTACTGAGTAAGTATAAGTATAAAATTCATCCGGAGCAGGAGTCTCTTCTTCTGGATCCACATCGTACACATAATGATGATAGTGGGTATACTTGATCTGTGTTTTGCGATAACCGTCTATTACGAAACAATGTATGTCAAAATCTAAAGGAACCAACAAATTTGTTGCAGTAACTATGACAGGCATTTGATTAAGCAAACTGGATTTTACACTATTTTCGTTATACATACCTTGTGAGCAACTGATTCCATATGGCTCAAAAACTTTGGTCTTAAGTTTACCAGGCAATGTCCAAGAAAAACGGTTTGAACCAACCTCACAATAATTCATCTCAACTAACTCTCCAACATAGCCTATCAAAACAGCTTCAGGAATAAAGTCCAATGAATTTGTATTATAATTAGTACTCATCGATGACCATACTGTGGTGTTTTCATAATTAAAGTATTTTTGAAAATCATCAAGATCTCCTATGCAGTACCCCTGACTGTACATAGTAGTCGGGAGACCTATCTTACCATGAAGATAAAAAAGCATCTGAGAACCTGCTATGGCCACACATCCCGCACATGCCCTGGTATCAAAATCATTGACATAATATGGGCTACATCTATTGTATGGAGCCCATTGATCCCATTCGGCTACCATATGATCAATGGACTCAAGTACAACCGTTTGAGCTGTGATTTCCTCCTCCCAGTGTCCTGGAGGATCGTTACGCTGAGGTGATTCGCGGGAAATTTGTCTATCTACCTTAACACATTTATCTGCTGTCCAAAAAGCCCTATTGAAACGAATTTCCTCTTCGCTGAACCTTAGTTCGGAATCAGAGGCACGGTGTACTCTAACCATGTCATCAGCTACACAAGAAAGCCACATTGCTACAGCGGGACTACCATCTTCAAGAGAAAAATAACCTGAATCTCCTTCAGCAAGTATTGCCGGTGTACGCTTGTCTGAGGAATAGATCTTCCAACCGCTACCATCCTTGAAATTAAGAATATACATTAAGGTATCGGACTCTTTTCCAACATAAGAGGTTAAATCATAACGAGGTTTTTCAAACCCTTTTGTGTCAGGGAAATCACGCTCAACAATACCAAGAACATCATTAATGTAGACATTGTTATCATAGGAAACCTCATTGATATTCTCAACAACGACATTATTTTCAAGAGATGATAAAAAAGCATCCGGCTCTATCTTTGCACATGAAGCAAGAAATATTATAACTGTTAATGTTTGAATAAGGATTGTTTTTTTGTTCATGGGAATATTTTGTTTTTGTTAATAAATGTTAATATGGCAATGTACCCTATTTGTATTAGGCCTAAACCTGTAAATACTTTCACTAAACTTGGTTGCAGTGACTAATGTGCAGTGTTGTCCATTTACGTGACATTGAAATTTCCTATAAATATTTGATTATTTTATAAAATTTCTTGCTTACTTGTTAATTTAATAATAATCGAAAGCAACAGTTTAGTCACAGTTGTATCCTTTGATTTTATATTAAAAAATAGCCAAAATATGTAGTGCCCGACAATGTTATAAATTCAATCAAATAATTGCCTTCATAAGACTGAAAAGGTAGGAAAATGTAACCAATTGAGGAATGAACACTATAAGAATTGCTTGAGCAAGAATCTAAATTGGTGACTATTATTTCAACATCCCCTATATCATAAAAAAAATGAACATCAATGTAGAACAAACCCACAAAACAAGTCGCACTGATTGGAATAATAGGAGGCATACGTTTTGGGCCTGTTACAGGAGGTGTAATACTAATGTCAATTTCAATGACATCATCATTATCAGTTGCAAAATAGGCATCATATTTTTGGGTTGCAAAAAGCGAAAATGACAACAGGAATAGGAAGATTAATAGATTTTTTTCATTGGCTTAGTTGTTTGTCTTTTGTACTTCAAAGTTAAAGCTATCTTTTGTACATTCAATGAAGAAAATCATTTCATTTTTCATAATAAAACGACCTCAGATGTTATCCCGAGGCCATTTTTAAGAATGAAAGATGTCAAAAATCTTTCGTTTTTGTAAGTTGTTGGTTTTCAATGTATTATAAGATGCGTCGAGCGAGAAATGAGAGTTTTCCGTAAGGTGTTGTTTGTTAGCTTGTTACGAGAGCAGCAACAGAAATTGTTCTTTGTAAGGACTTTCTGATTCTCTAATACTTTTTTCAGACGGAACTTTAAAAGGTAAATATTATTTCTGGAATAATCATATAAAATAGTGCTGATGGTTGCGGCATTAAAGCCTGCAAAGAGAAAACTTACGAGTTGATAATAACGTTCTTTTTTATTTGGAAATGTTTCCCGAAAATGGATCATCACATTGTTAAGAGAATTATTTAGAATCTTCTCAAACTCTTCCTGACTATTCTCATCATCCTGAATACTCTGTACCGCTTTCTTCACTTCCTTGTATAGATTAGAATCCTTCTCCTTGGTGAAGTTGTGCAGCAGTTCGTTGATCCTGCCCAATTGCTCGAAGTGAGCCTGACAAATATTTATGTATTGGCTACGGATTAGTGCCCGCTCATCTTTAACCTGATCATAATCTGCAGAGAGGGATTGTAAAGATTCAATTAATGAGTACTGTTCTTCCAGCATCTTCCTTTTTTTTCTTTTATACGAAAAGATACCACCTGCTACCAAAACGAAAAACGCTACTATAGAAGCAATCAATAATGCCCGCTGCTTTTGTGCCTTGGAACGCATCTCCACCTGCTCTTCTATAAAGTAGTCTCTTTGAGCCTTGAGAGTAGACTGCCTCAGAACCCTATTGACATTGTTTAGTTGGATTTCCGAAGCAAGCGTGATATGCTCGTAGGCAGAGGCAAAGTCACCCAAATAGGCATCAGCACGGCTACGCCAAGTCTTATATGTCATTGATTTGTCGTCATCTGTAAACTTGAGTTGCTTGAAAATATCATTTGCACGTTTGATGTTCCCGACACGAAGCAAGGCGTAAGCATATGCGCCCCAAAGATTGTGTGTTCGCAATTGGCCGGACGCTTGAAATAGATTCTTCAAATAATCGTACTGCATATTCATAATCATTATATTGCAGTAATCGCAAGAGAGCATAATCCGAAAGGATTGATGGATATAGATGAGGGAGACGGAAATACCCTTATTGTCCAATATAAGTCGATATAATGAATCTGCTTCGTAGTAGCGTTTTAAATTGTTGAGGTCTTGCGCCATTCGGTATCGGGAGGCATTCATACCCAATGTGTCTCCAATTTTTAAAGAGGCCTGGAAGGATAACTCAGAATACTTCAAGCCCTCTTCGTACAAATAGTTTGCACTATAGGTATTCGAAAGAGATTGGTATATAAGTGATTTGAAATTAACATCTGCTTTGTCGCCAGCCAACTTTTCTGCTTTCAGAAAAGAAATGTTGGCTGTAGTATAATCACCGCTGTTTTCCTGAATTCTTCCTAGATAATACCACGCCTTTGCACGACGAATCCCGGAAGGATGACGGTCGTAGTAGGTTACTGCCGGCATTACAACACCCACATCGGTAGTGTCAATCCAGTTTTTATCGAGCGCTATAGCGTGGAGTAGTGAGTATTGAGCGCGGAGACTACGTGTGGTGAGCGTTGTGGTATCGATGGCACGAATGACAGCCAGAGCACTGTCAGGACGATCTTGAATATAAGTTTCTACATCGCCAAGAATAGCGGTAGTGTGACGACTGGTGCAGGAGGAGAGTAAAGTGAGAACCAGCGAAAAGACAATAATTATTATATGTCGGAATTTAAAACGACTGAGCATATGGTATGGGTTAAGGGTTATTCATTCAAAACATTATCTCCACCGTTTCCATAGATCCGATGTGCTAAGGAACCATTCCAGTTCATATTTGTTATAAGCGCCGAATACCCCGAGGGCATTGATTAGGTTGCCGGAAATATTGGTTCTATCATATACAAGAAGAAAGTTGTCAGTCACTTCCTGCTTGCTTTGCTCTGTGAGAACGCTTTTGAAATAGGCATCCAGTTCATCGGAGACCTGAAGAATAGTCAGTTTATTTATCTTTTTATCCAGCGTGTCCAGAGTGGCAACTGTGAAATGTCCTTTAGTAATGCTGCTTTCTATCTCGGAATAGGAGTTGACATATTTGTCCGGATTGGGTATTCTGATATATATTTTATGGAAAGCTCTTCCGTTCACAGTTGGATACCATATAGGGTGTCTCAAGAAAATTGTGGGTTCAAAATCAGGTTCGGGCATAAAATAAACTGCACCTGTGATATTAAAAAGGTCTTCAAACAGGTGGTCGGTTGCGATCTCATTTGCTATGAGGGTGTTTCCCTTATCATCTTCTCCGGACATATACAAATAGAGGGTGTTCTCTTTAAATTTACTCGAATATGATGTTCCCGGATAATATTTCCTACTTATTGGACCAACACTACCCGCAGGCATCTCTATGAAAGATTGTACCATCATAGTGTCAGGCATGCGCGTGGTTGCGCTAATTCTCTTTTCCCCCGGGATATCTATCAGCAACTGATACTTCTTTCCGGACAGAGGTCGAAACCTGGTTCTCCACATACCGTCATTTTCAAACGAAAAGGTGGCTACAGTGAGAGTATCGCTGGCAGTGATTTCTCTCAACACCACATCAGCATTGTCGATTACTTTGAAATCATCGACTTCACCGACTTTGCTTGAATAGGCTAAAAACAGCGATTGTGTATCAGATGTGTCCAAAACACAATTCACCACTATCGGTGCCTCCTCAACCGACTCCGGATAGATAGTCTCAACGCAGGAAGAACAGAGCAAACCTGCTGACAATAGTATGGCAGTGTAGTGTATTATTTTCATCGCTGAATAGAGTAGGAGTGAATAAACCTATTAGTTTATTTAAAATTATCCTAAGTCAAACATTCCTATCTAAAACCAATGTCTGTATAAAATTTACAGGTTAGCACTTCATCTTTGTAGGGAACCGGGGCGTTAGGGTTGCTGTGTTTATCTTCAAGCCATTGTAAATAATGCCCCAACCCTGACGGGGATCTTCAGCGTGAATGTAACCTTTCAACTACGCGTGTGTAATCACCCGCAGGAAGACCAGAGAAAGTATCAATTCTAGATTCAAAAGGCATTCATAATCCAAAGAATATCGAAATTAGCCTCAATTTCTCTTTCCTTGTTGAGGCTGAAAGAAGAGGCTCGATTGTCCGTGGCCTGTCAAGAAGAAGGGTGATTGACACTGGGATGACTTACAATAAAAGGCAAGTTCTTCACCAGCCGGATGTCCGGCAAAATCAACATCCGCGATCAAAGAGAGACCGCCATCTGTAAGATAGTCGTGATTTCAAAATAACTTCTGCCTTCTCTTATTTTCTCAAATGAATCAAAGAAGTCCGACTTTACAAATGACTTTTTGCCAAATGACTTGAACAACTCATCAGATGGGATATGGAAGCCGGATCGGATTTAAAGAGGACAGTCTTTATACTCTGAACGTTGCAGTATCAGATGGAACACGAAAGGAAACATTTCCATTTTCTAAGTAATCATCATCCTGGAAGCATAATATGGAACGTATACCAGTTCAGTACTCCCCAGACACTCTCCGGTGAGAAACAGATTTTCAGGTTCAGGCGGACCGGATTTATCCACCCATCCCTCACAAGATGTTAAAAACACAGCTACTAAAAGTAGTACCGGAAAAATTCTATTTTTTTTCATAACTAATGGTGCTTGACGGATTGTTGCATCAATATTTGCGTGTCAGCAAAGATGATTCCGATATTTATCTTTCAAATTTAAGAAAATCCATCAAATTTGCAATCATCAATCATATATTACAAAAAATCAGCCCTTACGAGCTGATTTTTTATTTTTGAGATAGTACCCCGTGGGGAATCGAACCCCAACCGGAAGAACCGGAATCTTCCATTCTATCCATTAAACTACGGGAGCATCCTAATCCACAAATAAGAATTACTCTTGCTTAGCAAGTCTCTTATAGGTGTTATAACGCCGCCAGCAAACTCTCCTCGATCTTAGTGAAGAGCTCTGCACTCTCGGGGAATGTAACCATTATTGAAGAGAAGCGTACCTCACCCTTGAGGGAAATCCGCCGTTGCTCCAATCCGGCTCCTTGCTATCGAGCGAGAAGGGATTCTTGCCTTCTGCCTCAAAAGTAGGATTGTAGCGATACAGATGCCAGTAACCACACTCAACTGCCATCTTCTCCTCCCGCTGGCTCAAGCCCATACCGGCCTTGAGACCGTGGTTGGCTCTGGGGTGAATAAGCAATGATGAGTGAAGGGCCATCATAGGCCTCTGCCTCCTTGATAGCATTGAAGAACTGAGTCTGGCTTGCTCCACATTGCTACTTGTGCCACATAGACATAACCATAGCTGATTGCCATCATTCCGAGATCTTTCTTGCGGTGAACCCTCTTTCAGGTAACCCAGGTTAGCAACAGCACCTGCAGGAGTTGCCTTGGATGACTGTCCGCCGGTATTTGAATAGAGCTCAGTATCGAGTACGAGAACATTTACATTCTCACCAGAGGCCAGAACGTGGTCAAGTCCGCCGTAGCCGATATCCATGTACCCAACCGTCTCCTCCAAAGATCCACTGTGAACGGGCAGGAATGAAGTTTTGCAGTTCGAGGAGTTGTTTGCAGATATTGCATCCGCACTCTTTCATCATAGGCACCAACTCATTGTAAATCTCACGAGTAACTGCTGCATTGCTACGATTGGTCAGCCACTTGTCGAACTGGGCTTTCATCTCCGAAGTACAGCTGTTGCACTCAAACCTTCCTTCATAAGATTTGCGACAGTATCGCGAACTCTCTCGCCACAACCTCGCCACGAGGCCGAACTCGGCATTGTCCTCGAAGAGGAATTAGCCCATGAAGGACCATGTCCGTGACGTTGGTAATTGTATGGTGATGAAGAGATGATGCTCCGTAGATTGATGAACAACCTGTAGCATTTGCAATCATCATGGTCACCAAAGAGCTGTGTAATGACTTTGATGTGAGGGTCTCACCACAACCTGCACAAGCTCCGGAGAACTCGAAGAGAGGCTGAGAAAACTGAGAATTCTTAACATTTTGCTCCTTGGGAACAACATTATCCTTATAACCGATATTGTGGTGCAGATAATCGAGTTAGCCTGCTCTGCCTCCTGAGTATCGAAGATTTCATAACAAGAGCCTTTTGCTTAGCCCGGACAGACATCTGCGCAGTTGCCACAACCTGTACGAGTCATAAAAATCTGTATTGTAGTTTGTGTACTCCTTTAAAGGTCCATTGCCCTGTGCTTTCTTTATGCCGGCAGGAGCAGCTTTGGCCTCCTCTTCAGTCATCAGGAAGGGACGAATTACAGCATGAGGACAAGCATATAAGCACATTGGTTACACTGGATACAGTTGTTAGGTTGCCGCTTCAGGAACGGTAACGGCAATGCCGCGCTTTTTCAAAGCAGCGGTTCCACTGGGAATCGTGCCGTCAACCATCTCTCGGCGAATGCGCTGACAGGAAGAGAATTTCCATCGCAGGGAATTAACTATGTCGGCCACATTGCGGATCCATTCAGGGGCAAGGCGTTTGTAGTTGGCGTGTACGAAACGACCGGTGGCATTGTTCCACTCCTTAGGAATCTCAACTTCGACATATTCTCCTCCGCGGTCAACAGCAGCGTAGTTCATCTTAACGATGTTCTCGCCCTTGGTACCGTAAGACTCATCGATAGCCCTCTTCATGTGGTCAACTGCCTCTCTTCATAAGGTATAATTCCGGTAATCTTAAAGAATGCAGACTGGAGGATGGTATTTGTCCTTCCACGGGACCGATCTCGGCAGCAATCTTTGTGGCATTGATAAGGAATAAACGGAGTTTCTTGGCTACAATCTCTTTCTTTAAGTCAGGATCCTATTGAAAGTCTCCTCAGTATCACACAGGCTATTTAGAAGAAGGATTCACCCTCTTTGATGCCTTTTAGAACATCATATTTGTAGAGATATGAAGGGTACGTGGCAGGCCACGAAATCGGGAGTTGATACAAGGTAAGGGGCCTGGATGGGGCTGTCGCCAAATCAGGTGAGAGCAGGTATAACCGCCTGACTTCTTGGGTCATAGTCGAAATAACACAACGTATTTGGAGGTGTTGTCACCAATAGTTTTTAATGGTATTCTTGTTAACAACAGTACCGTCTGAACCCAGACCGTAAATTTACACTCGTAAGTGCCTTTGAGCAGAATATCTCCTCTTTGAGGGAGTGACTTGAAGGTAACATCGTCTACTATACCGATGGTAAAGCCGTTTTTGGGCTCTCTGAGTTTTGAGTTGTCGAATACTGCGACAATCTGGGCGGGACTGGTATCCTTTGAAGAGAGACCGTAGCGACCGCCTACAACCAATGGCGCATTTCTCCGAGATCGGCAACAATGGCTTTTACATCCATAGAGGGCTCACCAAGTGATCCGGGTTCTTTGGTACGATCAAGTACTGCAATCCTCTTTACACTCTTAGGGAGTACTCTGAGGAAGTATTTTGCTGAGAAAGGTCTGTAAAGACGCACTGCAATCATACCGAGTTTCTCTCCCTTGGTCTTTGCCAGGTAATCGATAGTTTCCTTTATGGTTTCGCATACGGAACCCATTGCTATAATTACATTCTCTGCATCTGGTGCACCATAGTAGTCAAAGGGGAGGTAATGGCGACCTGTAAGTTCGGTTATTTCACCCATATATCTTGCTACGATGTCGGGAACTGCATCATAGTATGGATTCGAGGCTTCACGTGCCTGGAAATAAACGTCAGGGTTTTGTGCCGTACCTCTGGTAACGGGTTTATTGGGATTCAAAGCCCTTTCTCTGAATTTAGCAAGAGATTTATCGCTTACCAGCGGCCTGAGATCTTCTGCCTCGAGCAACTCTACTTTCTGTATCTCGTGTGAGGTCCTGAAGCCGTCGAAGAAGTGTACGAACGGGATGCTTGACTTGATGGCTGAAAGATGGGCTACAGCAGCCATATCCATTGCCTCTTGTACACTGGCAGATGCAATGAATGCAAATCCCGTCTGTCTGGCACTCATAACGTCAGAATGATCACCAAAAATGGATAGAGCCTGTGCAGCAAGTGTGCGGGCAGATACATGAAATACTGCCGGAAGAAGTTCGCCTGATATCTTGAACATATTGGGGATCATCAGGAGAAGGCCTTGAGAGGCTGTAAATGTTGTAGTCAGGCTACCTGCCTGAAGGGATCCGTGAACAGCTCCTGCTGCGCCACCTTCACTCTGCATCTCAGTAACTTTAACTATTTCACCCCACATATTCTTTTTGCCGTAGGCTGCCCACTCATCAACGTACTCTGCCATTGTCGAAGAGGGAGTGATAGGGTAAATAGCGGCGTGCTCACTGAAAAGGTAAGCAACATGGGCGGCAGCATAATTGCCGTCACAGGTGATGAATTTTTTCTCTTTTGCCATTTGATTAATGTTTTTTATTGATTTGTCCCGTTTTTGTTATTAATCGTAACTTTGAAAAGGACTTTATCTTAATTATACCTATTTTTATTAGTAACAAAACTCAAAAATATGGATTATTTTTGGGATAAGAAAATTTAATGTCTATTTTTACTTTTCAAACAGATTGTTATATCAATTTTCAAAATTATGAAACGCATATTGATGATTATTCTCACCGCCTGTTTTGCTTTGAGTACCCAAGCTCAGAATGTAATCCAGCACAAAAAAGGTGAAGACATGACCCAGCATATGCTTGACAGCGTCAAGTATGTCCTACCCGATTTCACAGCGGGAATAGTTATATTCAAAGATGGGCGTACGGCCAATGGCCCGCTCAATATCAGCACCATCTCCCAGAAACTCCTCTTTATCTCCCCACAAGGTGAGATACAGGAAGTATTGAATCAGAACAACATTGACCGCGTATCGGTCAAAGGGCGCTCTTTTGTCCAGACAAAACAGGGATTTGTAGAGTTGCTCGACATAGCAGACAATGTAATATTAGGAAGTGTAAAGAGAGTCAAATTCCTTGAGTCGGAGAAAAAGGGTGCATTCGGTACTACATCCGAGACCACGTCAGTCACCTCCATCAGCTCCATCTCCACAGAGGGACAAAGATATGAACTTGCCCAACATGTAAATACTCCCTTCACTTACAGAGTGACCCCCTATCTTGGGATCAACGGTAAATTCAGTTATGCTACAAAGAAGTATATCCTGAAGTGTTTCCCATCCAAAAAGGATAAAATAGAGTCCTATCTCAAAGAAAATAAAGTGGACTTTGAGAGTTTAGAGGATGTGAGAGCCCTATTTGAGTATCTCAAATAGAGGTCAATACAACGCTACTATTTAGCCAATTGAAAACAGCTCCACATCCGGGGCTGTTTTTTTGATCAGGCCCTGAAGCACATTACC
Organism: Bacteroidales bacterium; assembly: GCA_040766795.1. Lineage (GTDB taxonomy): Bacteria > Bacteroidota > Bacteroidia > Bacteroidales > UBA932 > Cacconaster. The sequence continues at coordinate 20,077 of JAXGPW010000021.1, forward strand.
GGGGCCAATTTCGGTAAATTGAGTCGCCCCGTCTGCCAACATGTTGAGCATTATATCCAGCCATCTGACCGGAGAGGTGAGCTGCATCAGCAGATTGATTTGATCCGATCCGGATCAGTATTAGGCAGAGCATCCATATTCTGATAAATCGGGCAGAGGGTATCGAAAAGGAGTTTTATTCATTGCCCGGCAAGTTCCACACGTGCCGGCTCAATAAGAGGGGAGTGAAAAGCACCACCTACCTGAAGCATCACACACTTTCGTACACCTGCCTCCTTGAGGGCATTGACTACACTCTCCACAGCGGGAGTCTCGCCGGAAATAACCGTCTGCTGATCGCTATTGTAGTTTGCAGGTACGACGATGCCCGGGGTTTCTCTACAGATTCGCTCCAGAAGATCCGAGTCAGCGCCAATGATGGCAGCCATCGAGCCGGAATTGAGGTCACATGCTTTCTGCATAGCTTGCGCCCTTAGAGCAACAAGGCGTAAACCATCTTCAAAACTTAGAGCACCTGAGACAACAAGTGCCGAAAATTCGCCTAAAGAGTGACCCGCCACCATATCCGGAGTGGGCAGATCACTGCAAAGCGCTCCAACTACCGAGTGAAGAAAAACCGCAGGCTGGGTAACTTTCGTAGCCCTTAGGGCCTCTGCATCTCCCTCAAACATAATATCGGTAATTCTGAATCCGAGTATCTGATTTGCCTGCTCAAAAAGAGCTTTTGCTCTTGGAGAAGTGCTATAAAGTTCCTTCCCCATTCCCGGGTATTGTGATCCCTGACCGGGAAAAACGTATGCTTTCATCTTAATAAGGTTTTAGTAACGGCGGCAAAGATAGAAAAAAGTAAGGAAATCAAGCCTTATAGCCTCTTCCTTTCACTTTCGCCGGCACCGGTACCTTTGTATTTGCTCTTTACGTTGTTGAATTTGTAGCGAATAGTGATGACAAGCTCATTGGAATCTAAACGCGTGCTTTCAAGTATCTGATACACTCCGCTTATGAGATGCCTTTTTTCATGTCTGAGTGCAAAGAGATCGAGACCCCTTAGTTCCACCGTAAGAGCATCATTGAAAAAAGATTTGCTCAAAGCTATCTCCAGTTCGTGCAGTGGCTCTACCATCTCATAAGCTAAAATATGCCCCTTACCCTGTAAATGGTATTCCACATTGAGCCTGAAACCTTTAGGAAAAGAGAAAGTGTTTCCAATGGCGAAAAGTAAGACCGGTTTTGTCAGTTCAACATCTTCTCCCATATAGCTGAGCGTAAGCCACTGCTTATTAATGCCGAGAGAAATACGAGGCGTCCAGAAACCAATGGTTGGAGAGGCTGACACTCTGGCGTTAATCATGGGAAAATTTTTGCCGTAGTTAATGGGACGAATCACGATAATATTAGGCATATCCGGTTGAGCCGTAGCTGCATTTATAATGGCATCCTTGAAGACCTGGTAGCTGACGGACAATTGCATAAATTTCCAAACCGCAGACAAAGAGAGGTCTTGGCTTATTTGAGGTTTGAGTGTGGGATTTCCTCTGGAAATACCGTACCTGTCGGATGAGATATTGGTCAATTGGTGATAGAGAGGGCGACGAGCCTTGGCAGTGTAACTCAGTTGCAGCTGAACCTGTCCTGCGACTGCACTCAGAGATGCGTGAGGGAAGAAATGGTTGTATTTGCGACTCCTCTCTTCATCGTACTTTCCATTTTCTTCGAAACCGGAATCAGCATGCTCATACCGCACTCCGGCTGAAAAAGAACCGAAGGGGAGTGGATGACTGTACTCTGCAAAAGCAGCGGCATTATGCTCTATTAACTTATTATCTATGTTGGGCACAAATTTTTCAGGATTGCGGTAATCTTCCTCATATTCGGTCCAGGTATATTCACTTCCGGCGGAGAGTTTTCCTCCGAGCAACGGATAGGAAAGCACAAGTTTAGAGGCCATAAGACGGTTTGCCATACCGTTGATAGTATGCACATCACGACTCTCCTTCATTTCACTTCGCTCATTAAATACTATGCTATCAAGCGCACCTCCATGCTGAATGTCTGCATTGAAGTCAATCTCAAGATCACCAACGGTACCATTGTAGTAAACGTTTGCCCGCTGGGTGACACCCGCGAAACTCTTACCATCCGCTGGTATTTGGACATTATCATCGAGAATCCCATCCAAGTAGGTTTTTATATGAAGATCCTGTGTCGATCTACCCCCTAAAAACACATAGGGATAGTAGCGAAATCCAACTGAATGTTTAGGATTGAACTGATAGTTGAATCCCAAAACCGGAGTCATGGTTCGTACCTCGTTGGAATATGTCAAATTCTTTTGCAATTCGAGCAGATTTTGTGACCGGAGGCTCTGAGTTATCTCGGAAAAAGTGTCAGGCGCTGATTTATCATATCCAAGAGAGGCAAAGATGTCCAGATTGTTATATCTATAGTTGAGGTTGATCTGTTCAATCCAATCTAGTTTTCCGTGATGAATAAAGGTACTTGAACGGAGATCAAAGCTGAGTCCGTCACCCTCTCTCTTAATTGTTTTAAGTAGGATTACCGCTTTTACGGTGGCATCGTAACGGGCACCCGGATTGGTGATCACCTCCGCCTCGAGGATATCTTCGGAACTGAGCAGCTCCAATTCGGAATTGTCACGCACCATTCGCCCATCAATGTATATCAATGGAGCACCCTTACCCAAGACCTCGAAAGTACCGTTTTTACCTATTACTCCCGGCAGTCTTTTCAACACATCATTGGCCGAACCGGCTTTGGAAAGTACACAACCCTTTATAGGAGTAACAAAAGCATCATTGCGAAGCACTGTCTTGGGAAGCTGACTCTTAAGTAATGCTCCACATAATATCTCCGAACAGGGTTGCAACTCTATAATACCTACATCGTCACAATCTACCACAGTACAATGTGCGTCATATCCCATAAATGAAATCCTTAGCAGGTCCGATTTACTTGTTGCCTCCACGGAGAAGTATCCGGAGGTGTCGGTAACCGTGCCGTTGACAAAAGTGGAATCAGCTTTTAGAAGTACCACATTAGCGTAAGCAACAGGGAGATTATTTTCGTCAATTACTTTACCTTTAATAGTCTGAGTTTGTGCCTGTGCTGTAATGTCGGCAAAAAAGAGCAACAGCATAGCTGCCGCAATAAGTATCTTTTTGAAAAGTTGGTTCATAGATTAAAAACGGTTGCTACTATTGTATAAGACGCTGGAAGGAAAGGATTGTTGCAATATTAAAAGAGAAATTCAACCTTTTATTGTCTCTTTTATGAGTCCGGTGCGGTAGGCTTCAAGCAGGCGAAGCAGTGCGGCAATCTGACCGCCTATCTCTTCACCATTATCGGTATCCTTAACGAGCATCCTTTGTGTCGTATAATCGACAACAAAGCGTGTCGCTTTAACTTCAACACCATGCTCTATAGCTTGACGAGTAGATGTGAAGGGCTCATGCTGTACTAATTGCATCCCGTGGGAATTGAATATCAGGGTATAACCCGCGATACCGGTTTCCGACTGGTATGCGCGTGAAAAACCGCCATCAATAATCAGCATCTT
>JAXGPW010000022.1:0-22070 GCA_040766795.1 Bacteroidales bacterium
GGTCCTACTCCTCCCGGTACAGGAGTGATATAGGAGCATTTAGGTGCAACTTCTTCAAAAGCCACATCGCCCACTATTCTGTAACCTTTCTCATTGTCCGCAGGAATACGGGTAATACCTACATCAACCACAACTGCTCCCTCCTTAACCATATTCCCTTTTAAAAATTGGGGTACTCCAAGGGCTGCAATGATAATATCTGCACTACGTGTGTACTCTGCAATATCCTTTGTACGACTATGGCAGATAGTAACCGTACAGTCGCCCGGGTTGCCTTTTTGCGAAAGCAGGTTGGCTATGGGACGACCGACAATATTGCTGCGGCCAAGCACAACACAGTGCTTTCCCCTTGTCTCAATATTGTAGTGCTCCAATAGAGCCATTATACCATAAGGAGTAGCTGACACAAAAGTAGGAAGTCCGAGTGAAAGTTTACCCACATTTACAGGATGGAAACCGTCAACATCCTTACGAGGATCCACGGCGGCAATAACCTTTTGCTCATTTATAGAGTCCGGAAGAGGCATTTGGACTATGAAACCATCTACAGATGGGTCATTATTAAGCCTGCAAATCAAATTGAGAAGCTCTTCTTCAGAAGTCTCAGTCGGTAGTTGATACACCGTGGAGTCAAATCCAACTCGTTCACAGGCATACTCTTTAGAAGCAACATAGGTCTTACTTGCACCATCCTCACCGACAATAATTGCCGCCAAATGAGGTCGCCTGCCACCTGAAGCAACAATTTTCTCTACCTGTGAAGCAATTTCTTTTTTAATGGCTTCTGCCGTAGCCTTTCCGTCTAGCAATATCATTACTTTAATCTCTTATCTGCGTTTTTTCTTTATTATTCTCTGTGACGTCGCATTAGAAGAAAAATTCTTCATCATCTTGCGTGTACCCTCAAATTGTTTGAGCAGACGATTGACCTCCTCCAGTGATGTACCGCTACCCGCAGCAACTCTCTTACGACGACTACCATTGAGTAAGGAGGGATTCTCCCTTTCATAAGGAGTCATGGAGAGAATTATGGCCTCTACCCCCTTGAAGGAACTATTATCAATATCAACATCCTTAATGGCCTTGCCAACGCCCGGAAGCATTGAAGCAAGATCCTTGATGTTTCCCATCTTTTTAATCTGTTGAATCTGCTGGTAAAAATCATCAAGATTGAACTGATTTTTAACCATCTTCTTATGGAGCCTGCGCGCCTCCTCCTCATCGTACTGCTCCTGAGCCTTCTCTACGAGTGAAACCACGTCGCCCATACCCAAAATACGGTCGGCAATGCGTTTTGGATGGAAAACATCAAGAGCCTCCATCTTCTCGCCGGAACTGATGAACTTGATGGGTTTATTGACTACTGCCTTGATGGAGAGAGCGGCACCGCCACGCGTATCACCATCCATCTTGGTCAACACCACTCCATCAAAATCGAGTACTTCGTTAAAGGCTCTGGCAGTCTCAACAGCATCCTGACCGGTCATGGCATCGACTACGAAGAGTGTCTCGGTAGGATTGACGGCATGCTTGATGGCAGATATCTCATCCATCATCTCCCGATCTACCGCCAGACGGCCTGCAGTATCTATGATTATAAGCGAATAACCCTCACTACGCGCTTTCTTGACTGCATTCTTTGCAATGGAAATGGGATCCTTAACACCCTCCTCTGAATAGACCTCTACACCCACCTGCTCTCCTAAGACCTTCAGCTGGTCGATTGCTGCAGGACGATAGACGTCAGCTGCAACCAGAAGCGTCCGCATACCTCTCTTAGACTTGGTGTGAAGCGCCAGTTTTGCTGAGAACGTGGTCTTACCCGAACCTTGAAGACCGGAAACCAAAACAATACCCGGATTTCCCTTGACATTGATATCCGAAGCCTCACTGCCCATAAGAAGAGCAAGTTCGTCGTGGACGATTTTGACCATCATCTGCTCCGGACGAACAGCCTTTAAGACATCTTGACCGAGTGCCTTCTGCTTCACTTCATCACAAAATGTCTTTGCAATCTTGTAACTGACGTCGGCATCGAGAAGCGCTTTGCGGATATCCTTAATCGTCTCGGAGATATTTACCTCCGTAATCCTTCCCTGTCCCTTTATGAGTTTAAAGGAACTCTCTAATCTCTCTATCAGATTTTCAAACATAGTATTAATATTAGCTTTTGGCGGTTGGCCATTGGCCTTTGGCTACCTATTTTGTTATTTTAATTATTTTTCTGCTAATGGCTAATGGCTATCATATTAACTCATCACTATAATATGCCTTGGCCAGATCCCTTTGATTGTATTTCATAGCCATAACCTGACCATAGGCTCCTGCCGAATGGAGCGCCACAAGATCACCTCGTTTTGTGGTGTTGAGGAGGATGTTTTTGGCCCAACTGTCACTCGACTCACATACAGGTCCTACAACATCGTATCTCATGGGGCGGCCGGTGGATGTAAGATTTTCGATTGCATGGTGTGCCTGGTATAGAGCAGGACGAATAAGATCATTCATTCCTGCATCCAGAATGGCAAATTTCTTCCGCTGGCCTACCTTTACGTAGAGAACCCTTGAAATCAGATGTCCACACTGACCTACAATAGCCCTGCCGGGTTCGAAATGGATATTTTGTCCCGGACGTACAATGAGGTTATCATGTATAATTTTAAAATACTCCTCTATCGGGGCAATAGGATTGTCATTAGGGTTTTTATAATCTATTCCCAGACCTCCACCCAGATTGAGATTTTTAATGAAAAATCCTTTGTCGGTAAACCATTTCTGTATCTCCTCTACCCTCTTACAGGTTAATTTAAATACGCTAAGGTCGGTTATCTGAGAGCCAACATGAAAATGGAGTCCTATGAACTTGATATTCTTGGATTTTGCCATCACATCTACAACATCCTGGAACATCCAGGGACTTATACCAAATTTGTCCTCTTTACGTCCGGTGCTGATATATTTATGGGTGTGGGCATCGATATCGGGATTGACGCGCAGGGAGATCCTGGCCTTTTTCCCCATCTTACTGGCAAGCTCATTTATTATACTGATTTCGGGAATTGACTCACAATTGAATCCGAAAATTCCAGCATTAAGAGCTGCCTTTATCTCCTTATCCGACTTCCCCACTCCGGCAAAAACAATTTTGTCGGCGGAAAACCCTGCCTTTACGGCAAGTTTGACCTCATTGCCGCTTACACAGTCCGCACCGAGACCATAACCTTTGATAATTTCAAGGATTCGATCGTTGGCGTTGGCCTTTAGAGCATAATGGGCATGGTAGCCATATTTTTCCGTCTGTGACTTATATATATCGAGAGTCTTGCGTAGTAGTTCAACATCATAGTAATAGAAAGGGGTTTCAATCTTTTTGAAAACTTCAATTGCCTGTTTTGTAATCATTATAGAATACTTTAATGTTAATCTTACAAAAAGTACAATAAAATGGCGGAATAGCAACAAATCAAACTTTTTGGAGTTGATTTGTAAAATAGACGATTTTTTAATTTGTATCTTCAACTTGTATGCGGAATTAGCTCAGTTGGTAGAGTGTTGGCTTCCAAGCCGAAGGTCGCGGGTTCGAGCCCCGTATTCCGCTCCAATTATCAAATGGATCGTTTCAGTTAGCCTAAAATAAGAACTTTCTAATATTTTATAGGAAACGATTTGTGTTTTTAAAAATTCAAACGAATTTTGTAGGATTAAGAAATTAAACTAACCCAATCATTTAAAATAATTATTTACAACAGATAAATTATGATTTATTCACACGAAGTAGAACACATGTGTGTTGTAAAAAAAGGACCTCACCACGGACCTTCACCCATACCTGAAGAGGGCAAGTGGGTTAAAGTGAAAGAGGTAAAAGATATATCGGGTCTGACTCACGGAGTTGGATGGTGTGCACCACAGCAGGGTGCCTGTAAGCTTACGCTAAATGTAAAAAATGGTATTATAGAAGAGGCTCTTGTAGAGACAATCGGTTGCTCCGGAATGACCCATTCCGCCGCAATGGCCGGTGAAATACTCCCAGGTAAAACACTGCTTGAGGCTCTTAACACGGATTTAGTGTGTGACGCGATCAATACTGCAATGCGCGAACTCTTTCTGCAGATTGTATATGGGCGCACTCAATCCGCTTTTTCGGAGGGAGGGCTCATAGTGGGTGCCGCTCTGGAGGATCTCGGAAAGGGACTCTGCTCCACTGTAGGTACTATTTTCTCGACTAAAGCCAAAGGAGTCCGCTACCTTGAAACCACCGAGGGTTACATCAGCAAAATTGCTCTCGATGAAGATGACGAGGTATGCGGTTATGAGTTTGTGCGTTTTGGCGAGATGATGGATCTTATCAAGAAAGGTATGGACGCCAACGAAGCTCTCAAAAAAGCTACTGCAAACTACGGTAGATTCAGTGCAGAGCAAGGTGCAGTTAAGTTTATAGATCCAAGAATTGATTAAAAGAGGAGGTAAAGCAATGATACGCAAAGTAAAGTTCGAAAGCCAGAACCGTCGAATTGACAATATCAACAAAGTGTTGAAATCTTATGGCATAGCCTCCATAGAAGAAGCAAATAAGATTTGCCACGAGTTTGGAATCGACCCCTACCTCGAGTGTGAACAGACACAGAAAATATGCTTCGAGAATGCCAAGTGGGCCTATGTAGTGGGTGCAGCTATTGCAATCAAGAAAGGTTGTCAGGATGCAGCCGATGCAGCCGAAGCTATAGGTGAGGGTCTTCAGGCATTCTGCATAGCAGGTTCCGTCGCAGATGACCGTAAGGTAGGTATTGGGCATGGTAATCTCGCTGCCCGCCTCCTCCGCGATGAGACAAAGTGTTTCGCATTTCTTGCAGGTCACGAGTCCTTTGCAGCTGCTGAGGGAGCCATCAAGATCGCAGAGATGGCCAATAAGGTACGAAAACAACCGCTACGCGTAATTCTCAATGGACTGGGCAAGGATGCCGCCATGATTATCTCGAGGATCAACGGATTTACCTATGTTCAAACGGAGTTCGACTATTATACCGGAGAACTTAAGGAGGTAAAGAAAAAGTCCTACTCCAAGGGTCCCCGTGCGAAGGTCAACTGTTATGGTGCTGACGATGTACGCGAGGGAGTTGCTATAATGCATAAAGAAGGAGTAGATGTTTCAATCACGGGCAACTCCACAAATCCGACACGCTTCCAACATCCTGTAGCAGGGACTTATAAAAAAGAGTGTACACTACAGGGGAAAAAATATTTTTCCGTGGCATCTGGCGGTGGAACGGGAAGAACGCTCCATCCTGACAACATGGCAGCAGGCCCTGCATCTTATGGTATGACAGATACTATGGGGCGTATGCACTCCGATGCACAATTTGCCGGCTCATCCAGTGTCCCTGCACACGTGGAGATGATGGGCTTCCTCGGGATGGGCAACAATCCGATGGTCGGCGCTACCGTAGCAGTTGCCGTTTCCATAGAGCAGGCGATGAATAAGTAAAGTACAACTAAAATTTAATGCATATATATTTAACCTAAAATACCAATTAATTAATCAAAAATTCTGTTTATGTTAGTTTCCAGAAAACTACGCCATCTGATGATGGCAATGTTCGCATTGGTTCTCTCAGCGGGAACAATGTGGGCTCAGAACATCAATGTCACCGGTACGGTGACAGACAAGAGCGGTGATCCGCTCGTAGGTGTCTATGTGGTAGTACGTGGTACTCAAACCGGTACGGCCACAGACATTGATGGTTTCTACACAATCATGGTTCCGACCAACGGCACCTTGGAATTCACATCAATGGGCTACAAAACCGCTACTTAGCAGTGGCCGGAAGAGCAAGAATTGATGTGGACACTCGAAGACGACGCTCTATTGCTTGAGAACGCTGCCGTCACAGCACCTCGGTATCAAGGGAAGGAGAGAAAATCTCTGGGATACGCCGTAGAAGACCTCAAGTCTGAAGAGCTGATGAAGATTAAAACGGCTGCAAGATCTCCTCCCTCTCAGGAAAGATAGCGTCAACATTACCAGTCTTCAGGTGCTGCCGGTTCAGGCGCTCGGGATTTTATTCTCGCGGTGGTACTTCCGCTTCAGAGGGCAAGGACAACCAGCCCCTCTTCGTTGTGGACGGTATCATCCGACGATAACGTCATCGACAGTGTGTCGTAACTCGGCATTCTGACGGCTCCTGCAGGAGTGCAACCACTGCATCAAACCGTGTGATGGACATCAACCCTGAGGATATCGAGTCAATGTCAGTCCTCAAAGGCTCTGCCGCTTCCGCACTTTATGGTTCGTGCCAACGGTGTGAGTTCTCATTACCAAAGGTCAGGGAAGGTGTCGTTGAGGTTAATTTCCAGTTCAAAACTCTCTCATGGGCAAAGGCGCTTCCTCAGTTCCAGAACCAGTACGTGATGGGATTGCGAAGAGCCGAGTATGACTCTTCAAAGAAGTATATCGGTACCGTTTTCCCAACGACTACTCCTACAACCTGGGGTAAGCAAGGCGCGACATTCTATGACAACATGGGAACCTTCTTCGATAATGGTCTGATCCTTGACGAGAGCATTAGCGTTTCCGGAGGTACAAAGCAAGGTAGTTACTACCTCTCAGGTTCTCTTTTTGACCAGAATGGCTATCGTACCTACAACAGGTTATGGCAAATATACCTTGCGTTTCAACGGTAACGAAGAGAGTATCTGCATTCAGTGCAAGTGCAGCCTACTCAAAGGCTCACACCGACAAGACCATCACTGGTGCAGGTCTTTATGGCTCAGCAGGCTACGGGTACCTCTATGCACTCTATACATGGCTCCTTCCGATAATATGAGCAGATACCTCAACGAGGACGGTAATCGTTTCCGTCACTTCGCTGATCGTCAGGATCCGCAGGATGACCGTGACAATCCCTACTGGATTCTCAATAAATTCGGCATCTCATGACGATACGGACAGTTTTACAGGTAATCTCAACGTAAGACGATATCACTCCATGGTGGAACATCTCCTACAAGGTGTTGGCCAATATACTCAGGTTGACTCCAAACGTATTGCAGCCGGTTCCGCATCAGCAGGTGTTCAGAAAGGTATGATGTCAGATAATACCAGACAGTATGAGTATTTGACCAATAGTATTATTTCCGACATGAACAAGAGATTTGGAGATTTTGACCTCGGTCTCATGGTCGGTGGTATGCCTACAGACAGTATAAGTCTAAATCAGACTATCTGATGGCTTATAACTTCTCGGTTCCCGACTTTCTCATACGCCAATACTACTACAGACAACAAAGCCTTCTCTCACGGTTCATCCTGAAGAGACTATAGGTTATTCGGTGAAGGCGTGCATCCCCGGAAAAATATGGTTTTTACCTCACCGTTACCGGACGTAACGACTGGACACTCACGCTTCCTCTGGATAGCCGCTCTTCCTTCCTTCAGTAAGCGGATCATTCGTATTCTCACAGCTTCTCCATGATTTGAATGTTATGGATGACAGCATATTGTCATTCGGAAAGGTACGCGCGTATCTTGGGCAAGGTAGGTAAGGGCGATACCGGCGTTTATGAGACAGCTACCGCTTTATGGCCTGTAGGTACTTATCTCGGCGAACTGGTAAGGTGTTGGTAACTCCTGGACACGTGTAATCCCTATTTGAAACCGGAGATGACCAAATCAAATTGAGATCGGTGTTGAATTGAGCTTCTTCAGAACAGACTCCAGCATCGACTATGCTTACTATACAAACGACTCATTCAACCAAGGTCTGAAGCCCCTCGCGGACCTCAGTCCACAGGTTATATCTTCTGCTCCATCAACGCGGGTAACGTATATAACAAAGGTATGGAGCTTTCAATCTCCGGCACACCGGTAGAGACCAAGAACTTCAGATGGGATGTGGCTTGAATATGGCCGGTAACCGCGGTACAATGGACGGTCTGCCCTCAGGTACTGATGTAATGTATGTAACAGACGTACAAAGTATGGACCTGCAAAAGGCAGCATCTTACAATGGAGGTGACTTCATGGGTATTGCCGGTTATAAATGGACACGCAATGATGCAGGCAATGTAATTCTTGACAAGAACGGTTTCTCTCCGCAGCAAACACCTATTATGCAGTTGGTAATCGTGGGAGTGCAACCTTTGCAGGTGGCTTTATCAATACCATCCATTGGAAGGTCTCATATTCAACATGCTCTGGGAATTCAGCGTTGGCGTTGACGTATTCAACGGTACACAGTACGCGATGGACGTGGCCGGTACCAGCCAATTCTCGGCTGACATCAGGAATAAATCCCTCTCAGTCGAGGGCGACTTCCAGATTGGAACCGAAAGGATAAAGATGGTAATGACATTCCTATTTATGGTAAGCAATACATGATCCCAACCAGGTATATGACTTCAACGGTGTTCCCACAAGTGGTCAGAACATCATCAAGAACTCACTACACCAATTATTACCCTGAGCTGCAACTATATAACTAAAGTTAACCTTCTCAGACTGCGTGCGCAATCTCAGTTACGCTTCGACTTCCCTAAGAAATGGATGGACAAAGTTGGATTTATCAAACGTGCTACCCTCTCACTCTCAGCAAACAACCTCCTTCTCTTCACTAACTATAATGGAGACCCTGAGGTTGCTGTAGCCGGTGCAGGTGTCGGCGGTTCTTCTTCAGTAGGTTTTGCTTACTGTGACGTTCCTGCCACATCAGGTATGACATTCGGTCTAAACTTGACATTCTAATAAATCAGGAAATGATAAATAATAGTAAGATTATGAAATATTTGAAATCAATAATAATGTCACCTCATGGTGATGCTTCTCGCATCTTGTAACGAGTGGCTTAATGTGAACACTCGAACCTGATAATCCTTCATCAGAGAGTGCCCTGTTCCAGAATCGTCTTGCGCATATTGAGTTCTACACTAATCATGCTCAGCAGTTTGCTGCCTGGCGTACAAGTATGTCGATGGGTGACTGGACAAGATACACTGGCGGTGGTACCTACTTCAACTTGTCAATATGGTGTCTGTGGGAGGTGTCTCCACTACTCCCCTAATGGTGGTTTGTGGGTGCAGCTTGTAACCTGAATGACATGTACAAAAGAGCTGAAGAGGCTGGGGCAGCTTTCCATGGGTGCTTTCAAGATCATCCGTGCATACGGTTTCATGATGATGACAGACCTCTACAGAAATGCCTATACATTGGATGCCTTAGGTGAGAATGCTACTCCTGAATATGATGATGGTGGCCATCTCTGTCTCAAAGAACTGGATGAAGGCCTTGAACTTTATGGCCAAAACACAGGCTCCCCTTACCCCTGCTCTTGCACTGGGTGACTACTGGGGTGGCGGTGATCCTCAGAAATGGATCAAGGGGCAACTCTACTCAAGGCATGTTTCATCAATAAACTTATTAAAAGAAAGGGTGAAGGAAACTACAAAGATGGTCAAGTTTGACTCTCAGGCTATCCTCGATGCACTTGCAAAAGGTCATAAGAGTGTAAATGACGACATGGTGATTTTTTCTACACCGACAACAACAGCACGACTCACGACGTACTCGGATGGAATGAACCAGTTGACTATTCACCTCTATACTCTGTTAGTGATAGGAAATGCCGGTTACATGCCTACCAAGATGTTGTTTGACAATCTTACCAATTTTGCCGGTTATGGTGTAGAAGACCCATTGCCGACAGGATTCTCCCTTGGGCATACGACGCAAATCCTAAACCCAATCCTCCTGCTGCAGGTGTTAAATGGTCAGGCAACTGGCATAGTTCTCTCGGTGTTGATATGACGTCTGGCAAATAGCCCTAACTTCCAGGGCAGCCCTCTCCGTGCTAATTTCAGCACTACCAGCGGATGGTTTATTCTGGTAGGACTAACCCCGCTCGTGCAAACGATATCTATTATGTAGAGGCAACCTCTTGTCATCGAAGGGTTATGCAGCCAACCCCGACCTTCTCTACAGAAGGGCAGGAAAGACTGTTGACGGTTCTAAAGAATCGGGCACGTTCTATACCAGAGTTTCATCTCCTACTTACATGGGATCCTACGCAGAGGCTTGCTTTATCAAAGCCGAGGTTCTCTTCAACAAGGGAAGACAAGAACGGAGCATTTGCTGTTTACAAAGAGGGTATTAAGGGGCATCTATGGATCAGATGAACATCAAACTCAACCAGTGGGTTGCAGAAGATCCCGGTCTGCTCGATTGTCCCTCATTCGTGCCTATGACCTCTGCTGAGATCAACAATTTCCTAAACAACGGTATTGGTACAGCAGGAGACCTTACACTTGGCAAGATCCTGACTCAGAAACGTATCGCATTGCACTTCTCGGTTGAAATCTGGAATGACATGCGTCGATATGACTTCGACACCAAGCTCTTCCACAACTGGAAGATCCCCGCTTACCACGATGTAAGTGCCGGTGCCCTCAAGGCTATCCCTATGGGCAAACAGTTACGTCGCTGGATGCACTCTTCACACGAGTACAACTACAACAAGACCAACCTCCAGGCAATTGGAGAGAAGGTTCCCGGTGCAGACATGACAAAACCCATGTGGAATACGGCTGATGATGTGTGCGACTATTCCGGCATGGTGGGACTCAACCAACAGTAATTAAAAAAATCACCCTCACGGGTGATTTTTTTAGTTCTAATTACAGAGTGTAGACTTTATAAAACAAAAATGGACAGATCTTAATAGCTCCTGTCCATTGTATGTATGTATTTACTCCCAAATAACTCGCCTCGAATAGCATAGCAACGCTCGCCTTATAACTCGTACCCCGAAACATTGCGATACTAAAAACTCAGAACTCGAAACTCAGAACTCGAAACTCAGAACTTATTAATTGAACTGGCTAAAACCGAGGTCTGGCCGGAAACTTTGTCCCTCTTTTTTACAAGCACCTCTGTGCCTAAAGGAAGAGAAAACATCCAGCCTTGAACCAAACTTAATAAACCCTGCCTCAGAAGTTTGGGCAAAAATGCTCACCTTCCTTTGCATAGCAGACAACCCGCCTTGCTACAATACCTGCAATCTGGCGAAACATCACCTCTTTACCGGTATTTGTACAAAAAGAATGGCAATAGTTGTGCGTTCGTTTTTCTCAGAAGCCTTGGAATGGAAGGCAACTATATATTTGCCGGGATGGTATTTATAATACTTTACCACCCCTCCAACGGGGAACAGGTCACATGGACATTAAAAAAGGTAAGAAAAATTGATATACAGAGACATTTTCCACCAAAATACTCATTCTCTTCAACCTCTTTAACATTAACCACCTTACCATCTCCCGGAGATATTACCAGAGAATCATCAATAACCGCTTCGCGAACGGGTACTCTGAAGAACCACATCATGAAGAGAGATAAACAAAGTGATACACCCGCTACTATCCAGTTGACAACTCCATTTTTACAAAAAATAAAACAGAGTCCGGCGATAGCTGCCCAAATTAGGAAATTTACGATTATTATGGTATGACCCTCTTTGTGAATCTTCATATATGGTCTCTTTTGCGAGCAAAGATATGCAATTCGCTCAAATAACACAAACAAGCTTAAGGTAGAGTAATACCACCGGGACAACGAAAAGTGTTGCATCAAAACGGTCGAGAAGACCTCCATGACCCGGCATTATATTGCCCGAATCCTTGACATTGCATGCCCTCTTGAGCAAAGACTCAAATAGGTCGCCAAACAGACCGAAAACAGAGACTATGACAGCCATAACTATCCAGTGCCACCATGAAATCTCTAAAAACGATAGTGTGCGGGTTACAAAATAGAGAAGGATTGCAACCAAAAAGGTGGTAAGAGTACCTCCCCAAAAACCGGCCCAAGACTTCTTCGGCGAAACGTCCGGTAAAATCTTGCGACTACCCTCACGCTGTCCCAACAACATCCCAAACATGTAGGCACCTACATCATTGAGCCAAATCAGTATTAAAACACTGAGCAGCAGCCAGGGTGTATAGTTACCCTCACCATCGAATACCAAAAACTGTGCGAGTAGCAACGGAATGGCAATATAGAGTACCGGCATCATCAGATGAGCGGCACCTCTTACTCTATCGTGAATAACTCCCTCGTCGGCACTGCCTCTAGGTGACTCACTTGTTGCGGTAAAGATCAACGAAATATATGTAGCGAGGATTGGTATAAATGTAAATAGCAGGTATTTGTAGCCAAGTCCGGTGACAAAAGTCAAAAAGAGCAGGACCAAGGAAAAGACGACAGCTGAAATCATAAATACCTGATCTCTGAAAAAGCGCTTCGAAAGAGTCATAGAGTAGTACTCACCCATCATAATAGCGCCTATGATCACCAGGAGTGGAAGAAAAGTACACTTGCAGAGCAGTGCTCCTGCAACTACTATAAAAAAGATGATACCGCTCGTTATGCGCTTTGACAAAGAACTCATAAGCTACGCCAGCAACTTGTTGGGATCCTTACCGCCTTTTCGGGGACCGAATATATTCTCCAGATCCTCAGAGAATATAACCTCCTTCTCAAGAAGAAGTTCTGCCAGTTTCTCAAAGCCTTCACGATTCTCTGTAAGGACACGGGTTGCAGTCTTGTGAGCCTGATCTATAAGTTTCTTTACCTCCGAATCTATTAGTTCAGCAGTCTTTTCACTGTAAGGCTTGGAAAGAGACATCTCCGCACGACCGGTGGACTCATAGAAAGAAACATTGCCCACTTTGTCACTCATACCAAAGTAAGTGACCATAGCATAAGCCTGCTTAGTGAGTTTTTCAAGGTCACTTAGAGCACCGGTAGAGATTTTCCCATTTATTATCTCTTCAGCCACACGTCCTCCAATGGTACTCGCCATCTCATCCATCAGTTGTTCCGTTGTTGTAAGATTGCGTTCCTCGGGTAGATACCATGCTGCTCCAAGGGCCTGTCCACGGGGGATTATGGTGACTTTCAGCAGAGGATTTGCGTTTGGCAGGAGCCAGCTCACGGTAGCATGGCCCGCCTCATGATATGCAATAGTTCTCTTTTCCTCGGGGGAGATAATTTTACTCTTACGCTCCAAACCGCCAACTATCCTGTCGATTGCATCCAAAAAGTCCTGTTTATCTATAGCAGTTTTGTCCTTTCTGGCAGCAATCAGCGCTGCCTCATTGCAAACGTTTGCGATATCCGCACCGGAAAATCCGGGTGTCTGCTTTGCAAGAAAGTCTATATCAAAACCGCTGACGAGCTTTAGATTACGAAGATGCACCTTGAATATCTCGAGACGCTCTTTTAGTTCAGGGAGATCCACATGTATCTGGCGGTCAAAGCGACCTGCCCTCATCAACGCCTTGTCCAGGATATCAGGTCTATTTGTAGCTGCAAGTATTATGACTCCAGAATTGGATCCGAAGCCATCCATCTCAGTAAGGAGCTGGTTGAGAGTATTTTCACGCTCGTCATTTGATGAAAAACCTGCATTTTTACTTCTCGCACGACCTACGGCATCGATTTCATCAATAAATACGATACAAGGGGCCTTTTCCTTAGCCTGTTTGAATAGATCACGCACTCTTGATGCTCCCACACCGACAAACATTTCGACGAAATCTGAGCCTGAAATTGAGAAGAAGGGGACATTTGCCTCACCGGCAACAGCTTTGGCGAGAAGAGTCTTTCCCGTACCCGGAGGACCTACAAGAAGCACTCCTTTGGGAATCTTTCCACCCAGGGAGGTATATTTCTTTGGACTCTTAAGAAAATCCACAATCTCCATAATTTCAACTTTGGCCTCCTCCAGACCGGCAACGTCTTTAAATGTTACCTTGGTATGATCTTCCTTTTCGTAGAGTTTGGCCTGGGATTTTCCTACATTGAATATACCACCACCGGCTCCTCCACCAATATTATTTCGCATGGGACGGAAAAGCAGGAACCACATAAGGATGAAAAGCAAAGGAAACATCAGCCACTCCAGCGCTCTACCCCAATAGTTATGTTTCTCATCCACTACCACATCAAATTTACTTTCCTCTGCTTGCAGCTCTCGTACAGCCTCCAACTCTACCTCAGCATCGAATTTATCTGAAACAAGGAAATAGAAATGCGGACCGGACTTAGGTTCCTTGCCCCCGAATATGTTTTTATACTTGGAAATGCTATCTTTTGAGATATAAATCTCACCTCTGCGCTCATTGCGAACATATACCACCTTATCAATATCTCCGCTGGGGAGTATATTTTCCTTTACCTCTATCCATTCCTTCTTGATGGGTTCAATCCCACTACTAGTGAGAAACATATAGCCCAGTCCTAAAAAAAGCATGATATAAAACCAGAAGAGCCAACTGGGTGCCTTTCTCTTATTGGGACTGCCGATAGGGTTACCACTACCTGTATTGCGTATATTTTTAGTCATATTAAGCCTCCTCATAAACGGTTTTAACAGCATCTGCCCAAAGATCTTCAAGCCGGTAGAACAACCTTTGCTCCGTCTTGAAAATGTGGACAACAATATCTGTATAGTCGAGAATAATCCAAAAGCCATTTTCCCTGCCCTGCTTTCTTACAGCAGCTCTGTCAGCCTTTTTTTCCATCATCTCCTCAATAAAGTCACTAATGGCAACTACCTGAGTGGGCGTATCTGCATTACAGATCACAAAGTGGTCGGTAAAGGCTGAATTTATGCGCCTCAGATCGAGAGAAACAACATCTTTGCCCTTTTTCTCCATCATAGCGTCGGCTATGATCTTTATCTCATTGAGATTGGTCTCAATCTCACTTTTATTAACTTCTTTGGTTTTCTTCATCTGAAAATTACTAACTTGGTGCGACAAATATACTGCAAATTTTTAGCCAACCTAAAATAATAGAGTTATTAATGATAGGCACACACAACATTGTATGGTTTGAAGAGATAGATTCCACCAATACCAAATTGATGAATGATCGCCACACTCTGGAGAATTTAACTGTTTATGCAGCCTATTTCCAGAGAGCAGGACGAGGTCAGAGAGGCAATAGGTGGGAGAGCAAAAGAGGCGAAAACCTCACATTTTCAATACTTTTCAAGCCTGACAACATCGCAGCCAATGAGCAGTTCATTATCTCAAAAGCCGTTGCTCTGGGTGTTACCGACTATATGATACAACATGGTGTAGAGTGCCGTATTAAATGGCCTAATGACATCTATTATAAGGACCTAAAGATATGTGGCATCCTCATTGAAAATGGCATTGCGTGTGACAAATTGACATATAGCATCGCCGGTATCGGTATAAACATTAATCAGGAGATATTTGATTCGAATGCGCCAAATCCTACTTCCCTCAAACTTCTGACACGAAAAGAATATGATATACGACAAGAACTGACCGATGTCGTATCATATATTTCCGAACGCTATAAGCAGGCAATTTCTCAAAAGGGAGGGAAACTGGAGAAAGATTACCTTGATCTGCTTTACCGCAAGGGGGAATACCACCGTTATTCAGATAACGCTACCGGAGAAAGCTTTGAAGCACGCATCATCGGCCTGGACAACCAGGGCCTCCTTAAGGTAGAAACGGTTGAAGGGGAGATAAGGGCTTATGCCTTTAAAGAGATTGGTTACGTAATTTAGCAATCATTGCAGAAGGATCTTCTGCCGTAAAAACGGAATTACCCGCAACAAAAGCCTTTGCGCCTGCAGCAGCCAGAGAGGCTATATTTGCCTCATTGACTCCACCATCCACCTCAATGATGCAATCCTGATTGGAACCGGAAATCATTGTGTAGAGTTTAGCCACCTTATTAACCGTAGTCGGGATGAATGACTGACCTCCAAATCCCGGATTAACAGCCATTACCAATATATAGTCGCAATAAGGTATAATCTCCTCGAGAGAGGATACTGGAGTATGAGGATTTATAGCAACACCTGCCTTCATACCGGCACTCTTGATATGCTGGATAGTACGATGGAGATGTGTACAGGCCTCAAGATGAACGCTTAGCCAACTCACCCCCACCTCTGCAAAACGGTCGATATACCTATCGGGATTCATGATCATAAGATGAGCATCAAGCGGTTTTTCAGCGAGGGAAGCAATTGCCTTGATAACGGGAAAGCCATAAGAGATATTAGGTACGAAGAGGCCATCCATTATATCGAGATGAAACCAATCGGCCTGGCTCTCGTTGACCATCCGTATGTCATCAGAGAGATTTGCGAAATCTGCGGAAAGCATCGAGGGGGCGATAATCAGTGGCATAGCAATAGTTTTACTTAATAGATCTCAGTACTTCAAGCAAAAGTAACCAAAATTTATCTACGGAAGCAAGTTCTAGGCGCTCTCCCGGAGCATGGACTCCCCTCAGGGTGGGGCCAAAAGAGATCATGTCCAGGTTGGGATAAATATCGAGAAACAGACCACACTCTAGTCCGGCATGAATAGCGCGTACTACTGGTTGTTCACCAAAGAGACGAACATAAGCCTCCACAGTTATATCCTTTAGAGGAGAATTCATATTTGGCTTCCAACCCGGATACTCTGACTCATGAGCCACCTTGGCACCGGCAAGCCTGAACACAGAAGCAAAGCGTTCACCGGCAAATCTACGAGCGGAATTGATAGAACTGCGTTGACTTGATCCGATACGGATGGTATTTCCTTTACCCATCTTAACAGAAGCAAGGTTTGAAGAGGTCTCTACCAAACCCTCGAGCTCAGCACTCATTGCAAGCACTCCATGAGGAGCTGCCACAAGAGCAGCTACCAATCTTTTGGCGACACCGTTGGGAATGGCATGTTTCTCTCGTGCAACAGGCTCAACCACTGCATTTACGGCAGGGTCAGTCACTGCATACTCACTTCTGATGTCAACTGCAAATGCATTAAAGAGTGCAATTACCGCATCTTCACTTTTTGCCGGAATAGCAACCACCGCATAAGCTTCGCGTGCAATGGCATTGCGCTTATTACCTCCATCGATGGTGCATAGATCAATCTTAAATTGCGCAAAACACTGATTGAGGAAGCGTCCCAGGAGCTGCACTGCATTGGCTCTTCCCTTGTCGATATCGTCACCGCTATGGCCGCCTATACCTCCAAGTACGGTAAAGCGGGTATAGACTCTGGATGGATCAGCCTTTTTAGGTCTATATTTGAAGAGAGCTGTGGTATCAATGCCACCGGCACAACCCACAAAAAGCTCACCCTCATCCTCCGAATCGAGATTAATCAGGATGTCACCTGTTAGAAATCCCGGTTTAAGCGCCTTGGCGCCATCCAATCCGGTCTCTTCAGAAACTGTAAAAAGAGCTTCAATCCTGCCGTGCTCTAAAGAGTTATCCTCAAGGATTGCGAGTTGTGCTGCTATCCCTATACCGC
The DNA here is from genome assembly GCA_040766795.1 of Bacteroidales bacterium. GTDB lineage: Bacteria > Bacteroidota > Bacteroidia > Bacteroidales > UBA932 > Cacconaster. The sequence continues at coordinate 17,350 of JAXGPW010000022.1, forward strand.
AGTCGGCACCCAGGGTAGTCTCTTTGGCAATCATCCAGCCATCTTCTATCACATATTTGATGGGATCTTTGGAAAAATCGTGCGTAGAGCCTGCGTTTTTTTCGCAAACCATATCGGAATGGCTCTGGAGAATCACCGTAGGACTATTTTCATACCCTTTGGAGGCCTCTTTGATGATTAGCACATTGCCTACTTTATCAGTTTTACACTTTAGGTTGTGTGATGCTGCAAACTCCTGCAAATATGCAATAATCTGCTCTTCATGACCTGATTCACGCGGAATACGGGTTATCTCTTTGAAAAAAGATAATACTTTCTCACTCTTCATAATGAATGCAATATATATATTATTGTATCTACTTAGTACTAGTCAATCACCGTAAGTTGCTTCTCGATGTCCGCAACATACTGGCGGAAATTGCGATCTGTGTCCATAAGGTCGCATACGGTGTTACACGCGTGGTGCACTGTGGCGTGGTCCTTACCTCCGAGCTGAGATCCGATGGATGCGAGAGAGGTCTTGGTAAGGTTGCGACTGAGATACATTGCAATCTGTCTTGCCTGCACTATTTCCCTCTTTCTTGTCTTGGACAAGAATTGATCCGTAGTTATGTTGAAATAATTGCAGACTGTATTCTGAATCCGGTTGATAGTAATCTCTACTTTATGCTCGGTGACAATCTTGTCTATCAGGTTGCGTGCAAGCTCCAGATTGATCTCTTTGCGATCAAATGTGGCACTGGCTATAAGTGAGAAGAGTGTACCTTCAAGCTCACGAATATTGGTCTTAACCTTTTTGGCAATGAAAGAGAGCACCTCTTCAGGTATATCTACTCCCTCAATAGCGCTCTTGGACTTGAGGATCTCAAGACGGGTATTGTACGATGGCATTTGAAGCTCCGCAGAAAGCCCCCATTTAAAACGAGACAATAAACGCTGCTCCAGCCCCTGCAACTCTACGGGTGGCTTGTCGGATGTTAATATAAGCTGTTTGCCACTCTGATGTAGGTTGGAAAATGAAAAAAAGGCATTTTGTGTCCCTTCTTGTCAGCAAATTCATGGACGTCATCTATGATTAATACATCAATAAGCTGATAAACCTTAAGAAATCCGCAACACGTGTATTATTGTTGTTGCTCTTGGCAGAACAAGCCGCCGTGGTGTACTGATTCTGGAAAATGTTTGCAGAAACATAGAGGACTACCTTTTCCGGGTACTTATCCTTTATTGCAATTCCATGGCCTGTGCAAGATGAGTCTTCCAGACCGTGTCCTCCATAAATGAAAAGAGGATTGAATGTGCTCCCCAGGTTGAGAGAGATATTCATCCCGGCGGCCCGTCCGAGACGATTACATTCTCCCTCAATGAAAGTGGGAAAATGAGTACTGCGGATTGAGTTGTGGATTCATGGTAAGCTTTTTCAGACCGGGAATCATATAGGGATTACCATTATAATTCTCCTCCCCACTTCGGGAATTGGAACTTCGTTGTTGTAATAAGATTTACGACTCTGCTCAGGAAGGCGTACCTGTTCCCCTTCTACTACAGTTACCGCATATATGAGAGTGACATTAGACCCAATTCCACGACGCAGCACAAGATTGACAACATCTATATAATGCTCTTCGAGGTATTCTCTGAAAAAATGAGAGGGAACGGCAAGTGTAATTGTAGAATTTTCGAGTGACACCGACCTCACCGGTTGAAACTGGTCTCATATTGCTCCAGGAACAATGTCCCGTATAATCGACAGGCACCTATTCCATACATCTATATGATTGGATAAACTCATTAAATAAAAACAGGAAAAATTTACCGTATCTTACTGTTAAGGCCTACAAATTTGGTGAAAAAAAGTAATAAAAAAAACTTTTTTACATTGTTTTTTTGAAAACTTTTACAACCTATTCATTATCAACGATAAAAAAGTTTAAAAAGGTTAAATCTCTGATATACAGAGTTTTAACCCATATTACAATTCTATTACATTGAGAATGATAGGGTTATAATTTATAATAGTTATAAAATACGATTGCTCTTATCAACATGAACACAGCCGCCCCTTCGAACTTTTTTCCGAAGTTCCGGAAGAGCCCGAACTGCTTCCTCTCTTGTGGCATATCTACCTGTCATGTACTTGTAGTAGCCATTTTGAAATATTCTACACAATTTTAAGACCCTTAAAGTCCGGTGCACCCGGTTTAACTCGTTTTTTTGATGCAAAATCTGAATCATCCACAAATCGGAGGGGGTGGATGAAGAAGACTGGGGTTTCTCTTTTTCAGAAGAAATAGCAGTTGAATTGGAAGAGATCGGTTTTCTTTCCGAGGGAATTTTCAGCGGAAGATGAGGGAGTATCAATAGCTATTCCGGAGTGAGAGTCATATTGTTTCTTAAAATCGGAGAAAGCAGTGAAGAGCCTTCCGGCAATCTCCTTGCGCCCGGATTCGGATGCAAGCTGTTTACGATCGGCTCCATTTGAGATAAATCCAATTTCTACCAGCACAGATGGCATAGAGGTCCTCCATAGGACCAGCAGGAGAGCCTGCTTGACACCTCTGTCCACTGTAATAGGCCCTTTGCGGAGTTGTTCCTGGATTTTTGAAGCCATTATCACACTTTGCTCAAAGTGCGCATTCTGCATCAGATTGAAGAAGATAAAAGATTCAGGCTCGTTGGGATCATAGCCCTGATATGTGGTGGTATAATCATCTTCGAGAAGAATCACGGAGTTTTCCTTCTTACAGACCTCCATATTGGAATGACTCTCGTCCGTACCCATTATATAGGTTTCACTCCCACGCGGTTTTGTGCTTGGAACAGAATTGACATGTATGGAAATAAAGAGGTCTGCATGATTTCGATTGGCGATATTTGTCCTCTGCGCCAATGTAAGATAGGTATCCTTGGAGCGAGTAAAAACCACCTTTACATCCGGATAAGCATCCTTGATGCGCTGACCAAGTTTGAGCGCTACATCCAGAGTAATTGTCTTCTCCTGAATCTTGTTGTCTGATGAGATGGCTCCCGGATCTTTCCCACCATGTCCGGCATCAATCACTACTGTGCGGAGTTTCATGTCCGAACTCTGTCCGGCACAGAGTAGCGGATTATGAAGTACCAACATCACTAAGAAGAAGAAAAACAGTGCTCTATTTGGTCTGAATGGCATACTACTTGTTAAAATTTTACTAATTTTGTCACTTTGCAAATATAGACAAAAAATGCATTTTTAGTGCCAATGTCACTGAACAAACAAATAACATACTTTCTGTCAACCATATTGCTTATGATGTGCGGGTGCGTGACTCTTTTCGCACAATCCCCGGACTCCATTGCAAGAAGACAGATTACAGTATACGGAGACTCCCTGGCTCAGCATGCATTGAGAGATACGATACCTGATATCCTCATCGATTCTCTTTCAACTTCAGATATTGAGCGTGATACTACACTCATCTCTCCACTCGATTCTCTTGGCGCCTTAAGGCACGAAACTGATACTACCGCTATGGACCAGCTGAAAAGAGAGGTAAAAGGAATGCTTGAGAGACCTGCATTTTCCAATGCGAGAGATTCCGTTATAGAAGATTTTACCAACGGACGAAAACTCATATACTATTTTGGTGAAGTTACCATGAAATATGGCGATCTCTCCCTAACGGCTGACTACATCTCCTATGATATGGACAAGAATGTGGTCTATGCAAGAGGTACTAGAGATACCATTACCGGTGAACTCGTTGGTATACCTGAAATGACTGATAGTGGCAATACTTATAAGATGGAGGAGGTCTATTACAATTTCACCTCAAAGAAGGCCAAAATAAAAAATATGACTACCGAGCAGCAGGATGCGAAACTTTTGGGAGAAAATCTTAAGATGATGCCCGACCAGTCGGTCAATATATCCAGCGGAAAATATACGGTGTGCGATCATGAACACCCCCACTACTATCTGAAACTCACCGCTGCCAAGATGATTACACAACCGAGCCAAAAGACAGTTTTCGGACCAGCCTATGTGGTTGTGGCCGATGTACCTCTGCCTATCATACTGCCGTTTGGGTTCGTACCTGAGATGCCTGACAGAGCCAGCGGCATACTTGTCCCCACATACGGTGAGGAGAATGCCCGCGGACTCTATCTCAAAGATTTCGGCTATTCATTTGTAATAGGTGACTATTTTGACCTTGCATTGACAGGAGATATTTATTCATACGGATCATGGGCCGTAAGGGCCACCTCCAGATACAAAAAGAGATATTCTTTTGATGGATCGCTCTCCCTCACCTACTCAAATGACGTTACAGGAGAACGCGGAGAGAGCAATTTCTTCCAGTCCAAGAACTTTGGAGTAATGTGGAGTCACTCGCAGGATGCCAAAGCGAGACCAGGGACCTCATTTCGAGCTTCGGTCAACTTCTCCAGCCCTTCTAATAGCAGATACAACTCCAGAGATATATCACAGAGTCTTCAAAACCAGGTATCTTCCTCAATATCCTATTCCAAACAATGGAGTGGTCTGAGTCTCTCGGTCAATGCATTGCATAGTCAAAACTCAAGAGACAGCTCATATTCCATAACTCTTCCCAACTTAACCTTCTCTGTCAACAGATTTTTCCCTTTCAAGAGAAAAAACAGAGTAGGCAAAGAGCGGTTTTATGAACAGATTTCTCTCAGTTACAATACTACATTACAAAATAGAGTTAACTTCAAAG
>JAXGPW010000023.1:0-21738 GCA_040766795.1 Bacteroidales bacterium
ATGCACGATAGCATTATCGTGTGTTATAAATAACAAATATAGTGAATAATCCCCAAATATAGGAATCAGTGTTCACAGATCCTGAAGAGGAAATTGAATATCAATAGAGTGCGTTTTCTCAGTAAGTCGTAGTTTATAATATCAGACTTATCAGAGGGCTTGTAGGTGTGTTTATGGATGCCGCTGGTGAAGAGAAGGGCCGGAATTCCCGCTTTGGCAAAGGAGTATTGATCGCTCATCCTATAGAAGATCTGAGTAAAATCTTTGCTGCCGTAGAAGGTAAGGTCCAGGTCCATCTCGTAGTTTTTTCTTCTACTAAGATAGCCCAAAATACCCCTATATTTGGGGTCCAGGCGCTCCTCTCCGAGTACGATTAAATAATCACGTCTGAATCCTACCGGTTCGAGGTCCGTACCTATCATATCCAAATTTACCATACAGGTGATATTGCGTGCGGGAAAGGGCAGGTTTTGGACGAAATGCTCCGAACCGCACATATTGAATTCTTTGCCATCAAAGGCTATGAAAATAATGTTTTTGGCCGGTCCTCTTCCATCCTTTTTCATTTCCGAAAACATCTCAGCCAGGTTTATAAGCGCAGTGACGCCGGAGGCGTTGTCATCAGCCCCGTTATAGATTTTACCGTTGATTTCTCCGATGTGGTCATAATGAGCACCTACGACTACATATTTGTCGGTTTGGACCACAGCCGGGATTATTCCCACTACATTTCTCGCAATAATGGTGTCACTACATCTGCTACTTTGCGTGTAGTGCCATTTGTAGGGCTTAAGACCATACTCTTTAAACCTGCGTACTATATATTGTTCGATGGCTTGCTTGGCAATTGTGCCTGATGCCCGCCCTTTCGCCATGTCATCGGCAATATGAGAGAGTATTTCCTGCTGTTTCCCGCGGTACAGCTTTTGCTCATATTGCTCCGTTACCTGTGCCAAAAGCGGGAGTGTCGTCAACAGAAGTAATGTATATAGTGCGATTTTTTTCATTTTTTGTCCAAGCAAAGTGCAAAAGTACTATTTTTGTCAATATGTTCAAAAAAGCCATTTTCATCTTCCTCCTTCTTTTTATCACCGCCCTACCGGTCTGGTGCCAGTACGACCTTGACCATTTTTACTACAGGGGAAGACAGGCTCTGATAGATGGTAAATACTCCAGCGCAATTGAGAGTTTCAACATTCTTTCCCGCCTGGATAGCACCATATTTGAGGCTTATTTCTTCAGGGGAATTGCAAAATACAATCTCGGTGATCTTGTAGGAGCTCAGATGGACTTTGACAAAACCCTCCATTTCAATCCCATTTACACTCCGGCATATCACTACCGTGCAATTACCCTCAGCAGGATCGGTAAGTACGACTTGGCGCTCAAAGACCTTGAGGAGGCCGTAGACCTGCGTCCGGGCTATACCGGCCTCTATTTCAGCAGGGGAGTCACCTACTTCCTTTCGCAACAGTTCGAGAAGGCGGTAAAAGACTTCAATATGTTCATAAAAAAAGAGCCTCGTGAGAGTAATGCATACCTCAACAGAGGGGCATCTTACCTCTATCTGGGTGATACAACCAAAGCTCTGGAGGATTACCACAAAGCGATCTCCATAGATAGATATGACCCGGAGGCATACATACGCAGGTCGAGAATCTATGCGCTCCGGCATGATCTCGAACCGGCACTGGAGGATCTGAATACCGCACTGAGACTCGATACTGCAAATACCTTTGCATACTTCAACAGAGCAATAATCCGACATGAAATGAAGGATATTGAAGGGGCTTTGGCAGACCTGGATAAAGTACTGGATCAGGAACCGGGCAATGCCCTTACCCTCTATAACAGGGCAATTATTCGGGCCCAGGTGGGAGATTATCGCAGTGCTCTCGATGACTACGATAGGGTACTGGCAATTAATCCGAACAATGTGTTGGCCTATTTCAACCGTGCCGCAGTCTTTATGGAAATGGGCCGTTACCGTGATGCTATGGATGACTACTCCAAGGCGATCAATCTCTATCCGGACTTTGCAAAGGCCTATATGAATAGGGCCTATGCCAAGAGTCAACTTGGACAATACAACTCTTCGCGTCAGGATTACGAAATAGCTCAAAGAAAAATAGAGGAATACAGAGCCAGGACATCAGATTCTACCGGGTATGCCGCATTTGCCGATACTACCCGTAAATATGATCATCTGTTGTCTCTTGATGCAGATTTTGCCAAGAAAGATTTTGACAATGAACTGCTACAATACAGAGATGTGGACATTCGGCTAAAACCTCTCTATAGGTTTGCCGCGGTGGTTCCGGGAGAAACTCGCCAGGAGGGGAACATACTGATTAACCGCAAGTTTGATGACGAATCGCTCGATAGATTTATAAGCGCATCTCCCATTGCAGTTAAATTTGAATCTTCTAAAGGAGGATACCTGCCCGATGCCCAGGCTATCCGGGATGAGGTTAATCGTCTGCTCCGTAGCGACCGTACTGATATAAATCTCTTTGCCAAGGCATTGCTTGAGACGGATAACAAACAGTTCAATACTGCTATGGTCTGCTATGATGAAGCCATTCAGAAGAGTCCTGACAATATCTTTTACTACATCAATCGAGGTGCCCTTCAGGCAGAGATGATAGATTTCATATCATCAATAGAAAACAATGTCCCCGTGCTGACGCTCGACAATGACAATACTCTAAAAACGAGAGTTCAGGAGCAGGTACGTCATACCTATGACTATACTCCGGCCATCCACGACATGAATAAGGCGGCATCGATAGATCCTTCATTCCCCTATATTTACTACAATCTGGGCAACCTCTATTGCCTCTCAGACGACCTTCCGGAGTCGATAGTACAGTATTCAAAAGCGATAGAACTCTATCCCAACATCGGTGAAGCCTACTACAATCGCGGTTTAGTGCTGATTTATCTTAAAGATAAGGAAAAAGGTTGTATGGATCTGAGTACAGCGGGGGAGTTGGGCATTCAGGATGCCTATAGCGTTATTCAGAAATATTGCAGGAGCGAAGAGTAGGGCTACTTCTTTCTACCTTTCTTATTACCGGTATTATTCGTACGGACAGCTTTTGAAAACATCGCCGTAGCTTCATCTTTTGCTATATGGCGGATTGCCAGCACCAACAGGATAATTGCAATTATGGGAAATAGTGACGGGACAGAAAGGGAATAAAAGGGTCTGAGTTTCATGAATTCCACCAATATCCATATCTGGAAAGCAAAAATAATAATGGAGTCCAGCAAGCATATACGTATCTGTAGCAGACGTTTTTTGTGATAAAAGAGTGCAATCACACATAGGGAAAAGCCCACGAATGCCATTATCAAGAACTGACTCCTTTCAAAAAAACTGATGGTAATTCGTTCCCATTGCTCCGAAGGGGCATCGGTAGGAATAACGCCATAACACATATTGGAGAAAAACATTGAGCCGATCAGCAATCCTGCTGCAATAATAAGATATGTCTGGAATCTTTTAAACATACTCTTGGATGTGTGGATTGATTTGACAAATTTAGGAAAAAAGTCCTATATTTGAGTTTTAAACATAAAAAATGACATATATGTCTACTTTACCAATAGCACCTTCTGAACTTATTATAAATCCTGACGGATCGGTGTTTCACCTTCATCTTCTTCCGGAAGAGTTGGCTGATACTGTCATACTTGTTGGAGACCCCGGTAGGGTAGAACTTGTAGCCTCATTCTTTGAAGAGGGCTCAATTAGGGTTGACAAATCATCACGAGAGTTCCGTACAGTCACCGGCCGCTATAATGGAAAGGAAGTCTCTGTTCTCTCCACCGGTATTGGGACTGACAATATAGATATTGTGGTTACCGAACTGGATGCTCTTGCAAATATCGATTTCTATACGAGATGTGTCAAAAAGGATCACAAGCGATTGACACTGCTTCGTATCGGTACCTGTGGCGCTGTCCAACCAGACATTCCTCTTGGCAGTTATATATTTTCAGAGTATTCCATAGGATTTGACGGACTCATAAACTGGTACGCCGGATCCGGTAAGGTTGTGGACTTAGAGATGGAGTCTGCTTTTGTCGAGCATATGAATTGGCCGAGGCGACTTCCTGCTCCCTATTTCATAAAATCTTCCGGGCGTTTGATTCCTATGTTTAAAAATAAATCGATCATGGGAATGACCATATCTGCTCCGGGTTTTTATGGTCCTCAGGGCCGGTCGGTCAGACTCCCCCTCACATTTGACAATCTAATAGGGGATCTTGAGTCTTTCCGATATGGTGATCGGAGGATTACCAATATTGAGATGGAGAGTTCCGCACTATCCGGTCTTTCCGCACTTCTGGGACACGATGCTGCCACTATCTGTCTTGTGATAGCCAATCGTTATGCAAAAGAGAGCCGTCCTGACTACCATCTTTTGATGAAGGATCTTGTCCGACTTGCACTCGATACACTTACAGCTAAAACCATCTGATGCAGACTGACCTTCGGTATTCACTCTATGCATTGCTTGACGACCCGGATCAGGTCGTATCAAGAGCTGTTACGGCAGAGCTCCTCAGGCAGGGGCCTGAAATGCTTTCAGACCTTGAGGAGATGGTCTTGCATGAGGCAGACCCTTCGTTAAAAGAGGAGGTAGCACATCGTTTGGAAGAGATTTTTTATGAAATGGTCATCCATTCCATGAATGAGGCTGCTTCTCCTGAAGAGGGGGAGCAGTTTCAGCTTCTGGATTTTGCCGTGCTGCTCACAAAACTTCTATATCGTGGGGAGGATTGGCGTGAGTTGGTTAATTCTTTTGTCGGCAAATCAGCGGATATGGTTAAGGAATTGAGTAGCGGAATGACTGCTATGGAGAGTTGCGGAGTCTTCAATCACATTTTTTTCCATAGGTTCGGTTTCAAGGCGCTACCATCTGATGACCTTTCACCCGAATATCAGATGCCGGCAACAATCCTCAACCGTGGCGAGGGAGGCAAGCATGTTCTGATGCTTCTCTATTTTATGTTTGTGCAGGATTGTTCCTTCCGATATTTCCCGTGGAGTATCGTAATACCATGATTCCTGCATGGATTGAGGACGACAAGGTGCTATTCTGCATCAATGTATTCAATAAGGGGGAATTGTTTTTTCTTCCCGAGCAGGAATTGGTGCGTAGAGAGTATGGACTCGTACCCTATGCCTACCTCAAAGAACTTCACTCTCTATTTGTGAAGGAGGGGGATGGTATGCGTGCAACGCTTCTGGAACGAATACTACCTAACTATATGATGCTGGCCGATTCGTAAGATTTTATTGGCACTTATACCATTCAGTTGACAGATTCTTTGACGGTAGTCCCGTATTCTGGCGAGTGCACTAATGTGTCACCTGATCTGATGGTATGTATAATTCGCTGTGATGCGGCCAACGACTCCTCATCGGTCTGCCCAAAATGAGAATAGATACTGAAGTAATGCTTTTTTAGAGTGAACAGCGAGTCTCTGAGCACTCCCTTTTCAAAATCGATAATACGCTGTGGGGTCAAAAGGGTGTCCTTTTATACCTGGTTTCAAAGTGCAGATGGGCCGTTACTGCGCCCGGTATTCTCCAAGCCCTATCGCTTCACCGGCTTTGACTACCTCTCCGCTATCAACGATTCGTTTAGAAAGGTGAGCATAGTAGGTTTCAAGTCCGCCTGATGACGGACAACTACCAGATTGCCGTAACCGCCGGTTCTCCGGAAGTTCCTTCAGAGAGGCGTACTATGCCGTCAAAGGCGGCTCTTATGGTATCACCTGTTTTGAGCGATAGATCAACGCCTTTATGCTCCCTTGTCCTTCTGAACTTGAATCCTGATCCAACTTTCTGCTGGTAGGGCACATGGAATCCGGTGAGGGAGTCCACCAGCAATAGATCTACTTCTTCGGGAAGGTCCGAGAGCTTTACATCCCTGAAGGCATGTACGCCTGTCCCTTCCCAGGAGTCGAAGAACTCCGCCGTATCTATTACCGGCCTGCCCAGGTCAAAATATGCCCAGGTATAGTCATCGTACAGGATTATTTTGGTAAATTTGTCATCGGTATCCAGTGTGTCTACCACCAGCAGTTCCTCAAAATAAGAGATAGTGTCTCTCTGTGGTAGAGTGTCCTGTAAGCGGTTTCTATTTTGACCGTATACCTGTATGGAAATTAAAATAAAGGTTAATAAAAAAATACCTCTGCGCTTCATTTTTCTCTTTTAGTCGCAAAGGTAATTTTTTTTTGATAGTCCGGCAAATGGAATTTATCTGCTCCCTCCTCCGGAACCTCCTCCGGAAAAACCACCTCCACCACCGAATGAAGAGCCACCTCCACCACCACTCCAGGAGCTGGTGCCTGAGAATGAACCACCTGACGAGGTTGATACATAAGAGTTCAGCGTGATTGCACTGGAAAGCATTCTCGTCTGATGGAGGATAGTGGAGAATGTATCAAAGTCGTAGTTGACCACACTCTCAAACGCTATGGGATCAATATCCTTAAGCTCTTTCGCCACCTTGTCGGCAATGCCGAAAAGGGCTGCAAATACCAGATAATCTTGCCATAAGTGTACCTCGGCTGATTTTCTTTCATTAATCAGCGTAAAATCCTGCAGGTACTTGAAAAACCCCAGTACTTTATTGTTGGCCTCGACACCTGAAGGGGTAAATTTGTATCCTGAGTAAAATCCATTGCTCTCCAGTGTTTTAACTCCCTTATTGCTGATGGAATTTGTCCAGTCATAGAGCGTGGTTTTATTCTTTTTGGCCCATCTGGAAAACTCTTTGTCTTCGAGGATCAGGTTTGCTCCGCTGGCCTGCTTCATCATGTTGAAAAGTGACTTTTCGGGAGATTCAAGCTTATCGAGATCTGCCTTGTCATTGAAAGAGATAGTTATTTTTCCTTTCTCGTCTTTGCCTGTAATCAGAATATTTTTCTGTATCATCCTAAGGATATAGGCTGACGCTATAGCATAACTATTGCGTGTCTTAAACAGGGAAGGAGCTTTCGTAATGACATAATTGGTTGCAAGCAAGTTACCATTGTATGGAATTTCCCGTGACCACCCGATATCTTTGAGTTTTTTCACCCCAAAATTTGAGAAATTATTATATTTTATTCTCTGTTTACCTACACCCACACCGGCCAGGATAATGCCCAAAGTCCATAGGATCGGAATAAGGGCATCTTTAGCCTCAAAATCTTCGTATGAAGATTCCGATGGTTCTCCATCAAAGTGACTGCCCTCCATCGCCAGAGCATGGCGCTCTTCAAATAGACGGTCATCAATGTTGATAAGATCGTGAAACATCCCTTTGTCAAAACGGGCCAACACTATGACTGAACTTTTTTTCTTGAAAGGGGCATCCGATTCGGCCACAATGGCGCCATCAATGAATTCACATCTACCTTCGTACCCGAAACCCCATACAAGAGAGTTTGCCGTGTCCAGCTGGTATAGGTCATCCTGATACCTGATAGTTACTTTCGCATGTTCGGGGGCGGAAGAGAGGTCAGGGGAGATGAACTGGAAATGTATGGCATCATAATCATTCATCGACAAGATGAAATTATTGATGGTGTATTTTACTGTATAGGTGTGATCCCCATAGGAGCCAAACACCCCAGCACAATTCGTAGCTATCACCTCCCTTACGGTAAATACCACACTTCCCGGCCTTCTGATTGAGGCTACGATCTAAGTCCCAATCTCCTTCATTTATGAAGTCAACACCAGTCTCATCGGTTACCGAAAACTCCGTAATGGTTACCTGAGAACCCATATTGTATTTGACCAGGTACCATTCGGTGCCGCTGGCAACTGAGACATCCCACACTTCCGTCACTTTTGCGTGACCATCAGGTGTAAGTATGTAAGTTATTTCTATATCCCGAATGGCGGGATTTACCGCAGTCGCAGTAAAAGCTGCAATTACGGTCAAAAATGTAAGCAGCAGACGTTTCATTACTTTCTCATTGAGGGCATTTCAGCCTTGGCCTGATTCTCCTCAAGATAATCCTTGGATCTGAAACCGAATAAAGAGGCTACAATATTGGAAGGAATCTGACGGATGAGACGGTTATAGTTGGTTACGCTGTCATTGTAAACCATACGACTCATGCGTACCTGATTCTCATATAAATTGACGCTATCCATCGTCTTGACATACATCTCGTTGGCTTTGAGGTTGGGATATTGCTCAACTACAACGGCTATACGTCTCATGGCATCTGTAAGGATTGTTTCCTGTATGTTGGCATCAGCTGCAGAACTGCTGCCGGTGATGCTTGTGCGCTGTGCAATGACATCTTTGAGAGACTTGTACTCATGTTCGTCATAGGATTTGATGAGGTCCGCCAGTGCCGTAAGGGCATCCCAACGGCTAGACATTTGGACGCCTATCTGGCTCATTGAATTTTTGCACAATTCTTCTTTGCTGATAAGATTCCTCTGTACGGAAATCACCCAAATTACCAAAATGGCAATAATGCCAATTACAATCAATGTTGTTATCATATAATGAAGTTTAATGTGTTGTTAAATGTTGTATCTATAATGTGCTAAAAGTATTTGCAATCAGCCTGTCCGGTGATCTTCTCATATTCCGGAGTGGAGCCGTCTTGCATTTATAATTTGTTATCCTAATCCTCCTCGTAATAGGTATATTTTCTTTCATAGTGTATTAGGAAATGGCTAAACTCTTCTATGCCGATACCGAAGGTGTCAAATACCTCATCCGGAGGAATGGAACGTCTCATCCAGTTGCCGAAACGATCTTTTTCTCCGAAAGAGTAGGGAATAATAGTCTCTCCGCTCTTAAGCTCGGCTTTTGTGAGGTAGCCCTCGTCGTCATAATGGAAAGTAATGGTATTCTCAGGAATGCGGGATTCCCGAGTAAACTCGCTATAGTAGTTGTATTCCACCATTTTCCCCTTTTTGTCGAAGATTGCCTCACTGGTATGTAGACCACCCGTCCAGGTGTGGTGTTCTTCGTGTCTGTATCCGGCCTCGTCAATGAAGGTGCTATCCCTAGCCATTATCACACGTCGGTCATCTTCCAGGGAGTAGAAACTATTGCCGTTACTTCTGCCATCTTTGTCGTAAGTGTAGAAGATTTCGGTAGCAAAGCCATCCTTATACTCTGAATAGTGGCGTAAAAGATCTCCTTTCTCATTATAATACTTGACATCCCTTACATCAAGTTCACCGAGGTTGTAATTAGATGATTCAATTAGATTGCCTTTATCGTCGTAAACATTTATAATTTCTGAAATGATTTCGTTGCCATCGACAGCGTACTTAATGCTTCTATACCGTTCGTTTGTCAGGTTGCCATTTTCATCATAGGTATTGAGGAATGAGCCTCTAAGCTCACCGTTACTCTCAACAATGTCGATTCTTATGCAGAGTCCATTTTTGTCATAAGTGAATCTATGTTCTTCAGCCAGCATTCCATCCATCCTATATACCTCCTTGAGAGGCTTACCGTCAGGAAGATAAGTGCTGGCCTTCAAATCAAATGCCTGCTTAAGAGACTCTGTAAAGGAGAATATCGTATCGACAGGGTTCCCTTTTTTATCTATACTTATTTCCAGACGTGTCTGGGGGTGGACATCTTCCTCCACAATAGAAATTACTCTGCCGTTAGGATCAAAATACCATGTGCGTGAGAAAGGTTGTAAATCATTGTATCTGGTCTCGGTAAATGATTTAACGGGACCATTGAGTCCAAAATCAGCACGCGTCCTATAGCCTTTATAGGGATTTTCGGTTATGCCGGTCTCCATCGGAGGTCGCTTATCTCCTGTTGAGCATCCCGTCAAAATAACTACCGCCAGGACAGATATCAAAAATACTCTTCCCCTCATCTGAAAAATATTAGGCGGTAGTATTGGCAGCTGCACTTTTCTTTTTCCTGGAACGCATTACGAGCAGCACTATGAGTGCAGCTATCAAAACAAGGAAGGTAATTCCGAGTGCCGGTCGATAGGATATCCAGGCTATGACGAATATCAGCAAACTCCAGATTAACCCGACTATCGTGCAGACAAAATTGATGCCTGCAGCGATAACCCTGCGAATAAAGGGAACAACTGCGAATATGGTGCTCAGGAAGTTGAAGATACCCTTGAGACCGCCTATAATGAGTAGAACTGCAAGGATTCTAACGATCCAGGCTATGATTTTGTTCTCTTTCTGTGCTGCTTCATACATATTCGCAGCAGGAACCGCCCAGTTCAATACGGGAGACATTTTTGCCGTTTTTAGCTACAAACTCAGCGAATGTGTTGCCAACGACCACTGCAAGTATCGACACCGTCTGCGGAGTGGGAGTATAATTGAATGTCACCCTGATGTCACCCACTTCTGGGTTGTTGATATCGCGTCCGAAATAAGCCTGTCCTGTGCTAACTGAAACGGTAGCAGAACTGTCTCTCTTCCAGAGTACCTCATTCCACTCCTTTATCATCTCTTCGGTAAGTTGAGGTAGCTACCTCCGCACTCCTGATTCCGTTCTTAAGAAAGGGAGGGAGTTTGCCCCGAAATCTACTACGTCGGCAACAACTTGCTTCGAATCAATGGTTGTTAGTACAAAGTTGGAGTTTTGGTAAGAAGGATCGGCAAACTCGGAGGAATTTACAGGGGAAGAGACCCATTCTTTGCTATATGTGTAAGTGGTGGTAATCTCCTGACCGCCCCCTATTTTCTCTTTTCTCCTCTTTGCTATGCTCGGTCCACTGGTAGTACTCCACGTTACGGGAGATATTTATCGCATTTAATGAGATGCCGAAGAGGTCATCGGTAAGGATTTCAGCAGTAGATGCATCTCCCGTAGCATGTATCATTTTACCTTCAAACTGGGGGTCTGGTGCTGGGGAGATATCGGGCATCTCTACAGTTACATCTTCTGCCTGGTTTAAAGCACGTTTAACTTTGACAGTTCTGCCCTCATTCCAAAACAACAGTACCGTACCGATGATAAAAAGCAGGATACCGCTGCCGATACCCTTAAAAGACTTGGAAACTCTGTTTCCATAGCTCTGTTTTGTTGTAGTTGTGTAAGCCATACAATTATTAAGTTAAGTTTTATATTATTGATAGTTAATTTTAAAATCCAATTTGTAAAGTTAGGAAAAATTATTGTCTTTTAGGGTGAAATTGGAGAATAGTTTGCTGCCATTTCTTTGTGTCTATATGTGTGTAAATCTCAGTAGTCAGTATGCTTTCGTGGCCGAGCATTTCTTGAACAACACGCAAATCAGCTCCATTTTCCACCAGATGAGAAGCAAAAGAGTGTCTGAAAGTGTGCGGGGAGATATTTTTGCGGATTCCGGCGATTTCAGCCTGCCGGCGAACAATAAGAAAAATCATTTCACGGGTGAGCTTTCCACCGCGACGGTTAAGAAAGAGGATGTCTTCCGCTCCTTTTGATATAGGTCCTAAGTTGCGTATCTCCATATAAAGGGAGATGCTCTGTACTGCAGGCTCCCCAATGGGTACCAGGCGCTGCTTGGATCCTTTACCGGTTACCCGGATAAACTGCTCGGCCAAAAAGAGATCGCTGATGCGCAGACCTACCAGCTCACTAACTCTCAATCCGCAGGAATAGAGTACCTCAATGATGCACTTGTTGCGATGCCCCTCGCTCTTGGAAAGGTCGACTGAGTTGATGATGCGCTCAATCTCAACTACGGAAAGTACTTCCGGAAGGTACCTGCCTGCTTTCGGAGTATCAATTTTGTCGCAGGGATTATCATTGAGTCTACCTTCACTCTCTAAAAATCGGTAAAGTGACTTTAAAGAACTGACTAAACGGGACTGGCTCCTTTTGGAGAGACCGGCGCTTGTAGCATGCGAAAGATATTCCGAGATATCTTCATAGGATACCGCTTCAGGGGAAATGATACCCTTTCCTTTTATAAATGCAAAGAACTTTGCACAATCGGAGTTGTATCCCGCTATGGTGTTGTCAGACAATGACCTTTCCAGTTTTAGGCAAGACCTGAAATCGCAAAGTGTCGCATCGAATATATCAGAATTGTGCTTCAAAAAATGATGAGAATTTTAAAAAAGTGTTACATTTGTCCACTGTATCAAAGATAAAGATACAGCAAATTTAGAATTTTAACTAACAAAATTTTATCAAATGAAGAAAATAATAATCTTGCTGGCAGTTGCACTTATCGGCGTTTTACCCTTATCAGCTCAGAGCACTTCTGACCAGGCAACCGAATCGGATCAGAAGACTCATAAAGTCTCCACTACTTTTGGTGCAGTGGGTGCACACATAGGTTATGCATTCTGGGGGACGACGGTTGGTCTCCACGGTGATTTTAATGCAAATAATTTTAGGGGAAGAGCAGGTTTCGACCTGTTTTTCAGCGAACATCTTAATCTCGGTGCCGATGTGGGTTTCCACTATCTGCTTCACCTCATTGACGGTCTCAATGTTTATCCTATCATAGGTGTGAACATGGGATTTGGCAAGAATGTCGACTTTCACGTAGGCATGGACTTCGGTGCAGGCATCGAGTACAACTTTGCTAATGGATGGAGCATCTTTTTAGATGGTAAATACAACCTTAAACTTCTTGGTCCCGATATTCCTTACAGATCTTATATAGGTGTTACCAAGAGATTTTAATCAGCATTATTTGTTTTGATTGAAAAAGTCACAGTAAGGTGCGAGTCCGCAGGATTCGCACTTTTGTTTTTTGGCGGTGCATACATAGCGACCGTGGAGTATCAGCCAGTGATGCGCTTTTGCACGAAGGTGTTCCGGAAAACCTGCGGTGAGGTCTTTTTCAACTTCAAGCACATTGTTGCCTGATGAAAGTCCCAGACGTCGTGCAGTACGGAAAACATGCGTATCCACGGCTATAACCGGCTTATTGTAGACAATAGATGCTATGACATTGGCCGTCTTACGTCCGACACCTGGTAGTTTCTGTAACTCATCCACATCATCTGGCACCACGGAGCCGAAATCACTCACCAGCATACGTGCCATCCCGAGCAGGTGGCGTGCCTTGCTGTTGGGGTATGTGACGGAGCGTATAATTTGATAGATCTCATTCTCATTAGAAGCAGCCATATCTTCGGGTGTTGGATATCGCTCAAAGAGTGGCCGGGGCGATATATTGACACGTTTGTCTGTAGCCTGGCTGAAAGTATCACGGCACAAAGCAGTTGATATGGGTTCTTATAATCCAGTTCACTTTCGGCTACCGGCATATTAGCCTCAAACCAAGTTATTACCTGTTGATATTTCTTTGCATTCATTATCTGCGCATACAAGTACTCTTCCGGGATATTCCCGTACTATATTCATATTGTGTGTAACCATCAGGATAGCAGTCTTGCGTGTACGGTTGATCTCGAAAAGCAGGCGCATTATGCCCGCAGCGGTTTCGCCGTCAAGATTACCCGTGGGCTCGTCTGCAAGTATGAGACGAGGCTCGTTGAGTAGAGCGCGGGCTATGGCTACTCTCTGCTGCTCGCCTCCTGAGAGCTGATGCGGCATTTTGTGGGCCTTGCTGGCCACTCCTACTGCCTCAAGCACGCTATTTATTCTCTCTTCCATAAGCTTGCGGTCTTTCCATCCGGTGGATTTAAGGACAAAAAGGAGATTGTCCTCCACGCTTCTGTCCATCAGGAGTTGGAAGTCCTGGAAAACCACACCTATTTTGCGTCTGAGATAGGGTATTTTCCTTCTTTTAAGGTTGGAGAGGTTGAAATCCCCAACACGGGCATTGCCTGTGTTAATGGGATTTTCTGCGGTTATTGTGCGTATGATGGAGGTTTTACCACTGCCTACTTTGCCGGTGAGATAGATGAACTCTCCTTCACGTATAGTTAGGTTGAGGGAGGTTATGACGGGAATTTCTCCGTTTGTGATTTCAACATCCTCAAATTCTATGATAATATCGTTTTCGTCCATGTTTATGACACTGTTTGGATGCAAAATTACATTTTTATTCCCATTAAATAAATCTCAGTTGACAATTTTGGTTTAAATCAGCAGTTTTAACTTAATTTTGTTGATAATAGCGGAAAATGCCACTCTAATTGCAACGATTTTTCATTTTTATGCATCTTTATAATATAAGATATTTTGTCGTACACTCATTAATCAATGATGGAAGTATTTCGTGAGTCACTGCGTATATAAAGTAATTGGACATTTTTTTATTTAAATATCTCACGGCAAAGAAAGTCATGAAAAAAGTAGCATTAAAAACATACGGGAAATTGTTAACCCTCTTTTTCTCACTGGTAGGAATGATAACCGGGTGTGACTGGTTCGAACCTTCTTATGAATACGGATGTCCTTCTGCAGATTATATTATCAAGGGGAAAGTGACAGACAAACAATCGAAAAAGCCTATTAAAAATATAGCAGTCATCAGAAAAGCCTACTCTTCGCCCTATGGGAACGACACGGTAAGGACAGATTTTCGTGGCGACTATGAGTTAAAATATCGTCATTACGGAGGTGAAGATCTTATTATTGTCGAAGATTTAGACAAAGAGAGGCATGGCGGATGGTATGCTCCCGATTCTATCAAAGTAGATTGGAAACAGATGCAAAAGATTAAAAAAGGTGATGGAAGGTGGTATGACGGAGTCTTTTTAAGGGCTGATACCAACTTTGAACTGGAACATCAGACTATCGCTCTGTACGGTGTTATGTCGGCAGAGTATAAGGAAATGAAAGAAGAAGAGTAGCAAAAAGCAGATGTAAAATGAAGTTAAGGAGCAAAATCCTACTGAATCTATACCGTGAACACAGAAAAACGCAAGCAAAACTTCACGAACTTACCTATTTCTTTTGGGAATGCACCTTGCGTTGCAATTTCAATTGTATCCATTGCGGCAGTGATTGTACAAGAGAGTCCGTTACTCCCGATATGCCAAAAGAGGACTTTCTGAAAGTTCTTGCAGATATTCGACCGCACGTAAATCCTAATAAGACTATGATTGTGCTTACCGGTGGTGAACCTCTGATGCGAAATGATTTGGAAGAGTGTGGGAGAGCCATGTATGATATGGGATATCCCTGGGGATTTGTAACCAATGGGTGGGGACTTTCACAAGAAAGGTTAAATAACCTGCTACGCGCCGGATTGCGTTCGGTCACCGTAAGCCTGGATGGATATACGGCTGAGTCCCACGAGTGGTTTCGCGGTAAAAAAGGCTCCTGGAGCCGTGCTGTAGATGCAATAAGACGGGTGGCTTCAACTCCCGATTTGGTTTATGACGTGGTTACCTGCGTCAATAAAAAATCATTGCCGGACCTGCATAAGCTCAAGGAGCTGCTTATTTCGCTTGGCGTTACCCATTGGCGACTGTTTACGGTTTTTCCGAAAGGAAGAGCAAAAGATAATCCGCTGCTCAGGCTTTCCGTAGATGAGTTCGTGCAGATGATGGATTTCATTAAACAGACCAGGAAAGAGGGGATAATTCGTGCTTCATACGGCTGTGAAGGCTATTTGGCAGATTATGAAATGCAAGTGCGCGACGCACCTTTCTTCTGCCAGGCCGGTATTCACATCGGTTCGGTCCTGGCAAACGGAGATATAAGCGCATGCCCCAGCCTGCGTGGCGATTATATTCAGGGAAATATCTACAAAGATGACTTCTGGACGGTGTGGAATACACGATATCAGATAATGCGCGACCGTTCCTGGACCAAAATGGGGAAATGTGCCACTTGTAAATCTTACAAATATTGCGAAGGAAACGGCCTGCATCTCCGCGACGAGCAAACCGGCGAACTGTTGCAATGCCATTTGGAAATGATGGGGAAATTGAATTAGTTTCGAGTTTCGAGTTTCGGGTTTCGGGTTTCGAGTATGGAGCCGGTTCCTTGTTCTGAGTATGAATCATTCTTAACTCAGATTTTTTTTGTACTTTTGTAGTTTATGTTTTGTGAGTTGTTGGGCTCTTTTATTACCATATAAATAAAAGCTTCACCTCTCATTTAACTTTATATGAGATTTTGGACCTTTTTTTGAGGGATAGATATTGGATGAAAATTAAAAGCTTCACATATTTTCTTGTGTTTCTACTCTTGATGTTGTCAGCAGGAGCCATGGCACAGGAGCATCGCGTTAGCCGTATCGAGTCGGCGCTTGATCTGTACAGAAAAGGGGGCGCTTCTATTCAGCCGAGCAGTTGCTAAACCTTGTTACACCAGATCCCGATAGCGATATCTCCATTTTCGCAATTCAGGTGAGGCATATAAAACAATGTGTGCCATCCGTCTTGACAGGTCCAACATTGCAGGTCTGGTTAAGAATTTTGAGGATAGATATCCTAATGCTCCCGAGCTTCAGATGGTTAAATTTGCACTTGCTTCGCGTCTTTTTGACAGGGAAGATTATGCGGCTGCCCTTGCCATCTATGATTCCATAAAAAAGCCCTTCCTCTATGCTGAGGAGCAGATTGAATACGACTTCAAAAGTGCTTATTGTTATATCAGGGAAGGCAATACTGATGTGGCAGCCGAGAGACTGACTCTATCATCGAGGGTGATTACAGTCCTTTCTCTGTGCCCAGTCAATATTATCTGGGTTATGTGCGTTATCTGGAAAAGGATTTTGCTGCTGCCTGCCGCATTTCCGTAAAGCGGAAAAAGATCCTCGTTTCTCGGTATTAGCCTCATATTATACGGTAGGAATCGGAATTTATGCTTGCCAATTACCGGTATGTGATTGACCGTGGCCCCGCCATTTTCAGTACCCTTGAACGCGATTTGCAGATAAATCTTGCGAATCGTCTCTGAAGCATATTTTTCTATGGGGCAACCTACATTGGCAGCTCAGTATTTCGGATATGTTCAGCACTTCCGGAGGTAATCTTACCCATGCAAGGACTATTACTACTCCGGACTACTTTCATATACCCTCCAGTCATTTAGTAAGGCCTTAGACTCTTTCAGCAATGTTGTAGGCAATGAAGATGCACTCGGCCAAAGCGCTTATTATTACAGTGCCAACAGCCATCTCCGCCTTCACAATAAAATTGCTGCAATGGAGGCATTCAAAGCTGCCTCTGAATCCGATTTTGATAGCGTTATCAAAGAAGATGCTCTTTTCAATCACGCTAAACTCTCTTTCGATGTCAATGGCGACATATCTGGATTTGAAAAATATATGGAGAATTATCCGGAGAGTGGTAAAGATGATATCATCAATAGTTATATTGCGGCAGCATACCTCCTGAGCAACGATTACAATTCTGCGGTACTCGCTCTTACAAAGATCCGTGAACTTTCGGACGAATCTTCTTCGAATTTGCAAAAAGCGGCATTTTTCAGAGCGATGCAACTCATCGAAAATAAGGGATATAGGCCGGCTGTTCCGATGCTGGAACTCTCAATAGAGAATGGACGGCACGATCCCCGCCTTGAAGCGCTTACCAAATACTGGTTGGCAGAGAGTCACTTCCGCAATGGAAAATATCGTCAGGCTACGGAGATTAATCTCAGCCTCATGGAAAACCCTCACTTCCTGGATTCGGATCAATACCAAACAGCAATTTACAATCTTGCCTACAGCTATTTCATGTGGGGAAAATTTGCGAGTGCTCAGAATTGGTTCTCCAAGTATCTTGCGACAAGTGGCCGCAAGCAATTTGAAAGGGATGCGCGGATCCGCCTGGCCGACTCCTATTTTATGCAGAACAACTATACAGACGCTGCTGCCACTTATGAGAGGGTCTTCAACAGATATCCCACTTCGAGTGACCTCTATCCGGCATACCAGGGTGCCGTTTCCTATGGCCTCCTTGGAAATGATACCAGAAAAATATCTATGCTGAGACAGGCTCTCAAAGTCAACCGCAATGCGGAACTTTACTCGCAGACCCTATTCGAGCTTGGACGCACTTTAGTGCAGAGAGGGGATGATGATGATGCGGCGGATTGCTTCCACACTCTTATAGGACACGATGCTGACAGCATTTTTTTCTCCAAGTCCATGCTCGAATTGGCGATGATCAATGCCAATAATGGAAAATTTACCAAAGCACTTGAATACTATAAGAATATCATAGAGGGAATGCCGCTCTCTCCTGAAGTTCCCAATGCTATTTCGGGTATGGAGAGTGTCTATCAGACCATCAATAAACCTGAAGAGTACTTTGCCTATCTCGATAGAATCGGAATGTCGGATATTAAGAGTGCCGGTGAAAAAGAACTGATGCTCTTTAATGCCGCCGAACAACGCTATCTTGCAGGAAATCATAACTCAGCCATAACATCGTTACAGTCATTTGTGAAAAATTATCCCTCCGGCCCGAAAACGGCTCAGGCATACTTTTACCTTGCCGAGTCTTTAAAGGCAAAAGGTCGCAAAGAAGCAGCCTCCGATGCTTATTTCCAGGTAATTAAAATGGGTGAGGGCCCATTTGCTGAGGCGGCTACGCTCAACTACGCTGATATTACATACGCATTGGAGAACTACGCAAGAGCCGTTACAGCATACGAATCCCTAATTTACATTGCAAGCACGGATAACATGAAGAACACAGGCTATTTTGGCCGTATGCGCTCATATTACAACAATAGACAGTATGAAGAGGCTATTGCAGATGCAGCAAGAGTGAGGGTAGTGGCCGAACTTCCTGATGAGATGCGCCGTGAGGCGGAATATATTACTGCCAAGAGTCTTCTCTTTATTGACAATAGGGAAGAGGCTAAACCGATACTTACCTCACTTTCCCGCAATCCTCACGACAATTATGGAGCTGAGGCTACGTATCTGCTAATTACGGATGCATACGGAGCAGGTGATTTTATTGCGGTCGAAAATCGAGTGTATGACTTTTCCGATTCCGAAACCCCCCAGATATACTGGCTTGCAAAGGCCTTCATAGTTCTTGGTGATTCATTTGTGGATAAAGGTGATATAGAACAAGCCAGGGCCACTTATGAAAGTATACTCGAAGGCTACCAGCCCACCGGAGATGCCGATGATGTGAAGGAACAGGTAAAAATGCGTCTTGACCAACTGAAATAGAGATGAAGATGAGGAAAACGATATTCATAATGGCTTTTTTAACCTTACTCCCCATGGGACTTTTCGGGCAGACCATAGACCCAACAGTCGAGGTCAGCAGGGAGTTTAACGTCAAACTTGGCGAAATACACAAGCCGGAAATACCAAAGAATGTCGCAGACTCTCTGCGCAGTTTCAATATCAGTTTTGACTACTCAATATTTAATAGACCCTACCGCGACCTCTACGAGTTTTCACCCTACGAGTCAGCTGCCATTAAGCCGGCAAAGGGCCCCCGTCATCCTATTTCCTATTTAAAGATTGGGACCCGGTTTCCACTCAAACCTTCTGCTGAACTCTATCTGCAGGCTGTTACAAAAAAGGGTTTTTATGCCGGTATATTTGCCGAGCACGATTCTTATTGGGGAGCCATACCTTCGGCAGTAGGGGACTATGATCTGGATGTGCAGAAGATGAGAAATGAATTCGGAGGAAATCTCAAATATGCCTGGAAAGCGGGGGAGTTTTCATTTGATGCCGGAGCTTTACTTTCTAGCTATAATGGTACTCATGATTCGTTTACAGCTCTACATAATATTCGTACAATGAATTTTGCAACGAATGTCAAGTCGGCTGACGGTTCTGACAATAGTGTATATTACGACATTGATGCTGCTCTCATCAATGGTTCAAAACGTATGGTGGACACCCTGAGAGAAAACAATCTCTCATTAGGAGCAATGGTGGGTACGACCTTCGATGTGCATCGTATCTATTTTGACTTTGACATCTCTTTTTCGATGTATGGTGGTTTTCGTGACCATACAGCAGGAATTTTGGAGATTTCTCCAATCTACGAATACAACAAGGGACGTTTCCCGGCCAAATTCGGGGCGAAGTTCGGTAACCGTTTCAGCATCCATAAATCAAACGAAAGCCAAAATGAGAACGGTAATAACCACTCATCAATTGCAAGCAGCATATTTCCCGATATTGACGCTGTGATTTGAACTTGCAGAACAGTCTTATGGATTCACACAGTCTGAGGAGGAGGTCATGAGCTCAATTCATTTCTTGGTATGACACGTGATATGCCGTTGATTTCTCCCAGACCGACTTGAAAATTTGGCTCCGGCCTTTGGATGCGACAATCTCATTAGAATCCGTAATCAAGGGCAGGATGGCTTTCAATCTGATTTCATCTTACACAATATTCCGTGATAAGCTCATTTTTGAGCCTGTAATGTCAGATCCCGAACCCTTTAATGTCATTGCCTCCTACTGGGATTTCAGCCGTCTTTCATTCGGTATAGATGCGCTTTGGAAATCCGGAGCGATTATCACCGGTGCAGAATTCAGATACAACCTGTATTTCAGTGGAGAGGGTCCGGCTATTACTCAGTTGCCCGGCATAACCACAAATGCCTTTTTCGTATGGAATTGGCGAAATCGCATTAATGCAAAATTGGATTGTAGATACTCCAGTGGGGTGACAGGCAACTCTTATGGCCCCTATGCAATACCTGCCATAGTTGATTTGGGAATAACTCTGGATTTCTCCGTTAACCGCCATTTCGGTGTTTTCTTAAAAGGAGGAAATCTTCTCAACAGAGGCAATCGCTATATGCCTATGCACAATTCCGTACCACGCAATTTCGGTGGTGGAATCTACGTCAAATTTTAAGGATTTTTCCTTTTTATTTCTTATCTTTGTTTCTTTATTAGAAACACGCAAATAATGATTGAAAACGAGATTATTGAAGCGGAAGCCCACTATTCCGCAGATAGTATTCAGGTGCTGGAAGGACTGGAAGCGGTGCGTAAGCGCCCCTCTATGTATATCGGTGATATAGCTGCCCGTGGTTTGCACCATCTGGTTTATGAAGTGGTTGATAACTCTATCGATGAGGCTCTCGCAGGATATTGCAGCGAGATTGAAGTAGTAATAAACCATGACAATTCAATAACGGTATCGGATAATGGTCGAGGTATCCCTACGGATACCCATGAAAAAGAGGGTCGGTCGGCTCTTGAGGTAGTATTAACAGTGCTTCATGCCGGAGGAAAATTCAGTAAAGATAGTTACAAAGTATCCGGCGGACTCCATGGTGTAGGCGTATCTTGCGTGAATGCGCTCTCCTCACATTTGACTGCTGAGATTCATAGAGAAGGCAAGATCTTTAAACAGGAATACTCGCAAGGTAAACCCCTATATGATGTTAAAGTGGTAGGCGAGACGGAAAAAACAGGTACTATTATAACCTTTAAGCCGGATGACACGATATTTACACTCTCTACCGTATACGATTATGATACTCTCGCACGCCGTCTGAGGGAGCTTGCATTTCTAAATAAGGGAGTTAAACTCTCTCTTAGGGATGATAGGGCTGCCGAAATGATTACAGACGATCATGGCAATGAAGTTGAAGCACCAGTCAGAGAGGATGTCTTCTATTCACAGGAGGGACTCTTGGAGTTCGTAGCCTATTTGGATGGAATGCGTGACAAACTTACCGAGACTCCAATCTATCTTGAGACGGACAAGATTATCCCCATTGAGATCGCAATGCAGTACAACACCGATTTCAAGGAGAATATCTATGCATACGTAAACAATATCAACACCATAGAGGGTGGTACTCACCTGACCGGCTTCCGTCGTGGTCTGACCACTACCCTTAAGAGTTATGCGGAAAAGAATGGTTTTCTGGCTAAACT
>JAXGPW010000024.1:0-15391 GCA_040766795.1 Bacteroidales bacterium
CAAGCGTATGCAGGGTGCCGATATTCTCATTCATCAGAACGAGATTATCCTCCATTGCCTTGATACGCCTGCTAATATGGCCAAGCTCATTCTCAATCTGGTTGAAACATCCTGTGAGAGATAAAACCAGCACGATTGAGGTCAGAATTGATGATAATCTGCGTTTCATACTCTACAATTTGTTTACGTTAATAGTTTTTACAGAGCTTCTCTGGCTATTTTTTACAGTAAAAACAGCCATAATTTTACCATGTTCGGAGTTGAAATCATTAGGAGACTCTATCGTTACGAACCCCAGGGTATCGGAGAGGTAGGCCTTGAATCCTCCCTGCGTTATGAATGCTGCCTTGACTTCGGAATAGTCGGCACCATACACGGTATACTCCAGGTTCTTGACGGATTTGACCGCCATCGAAATATTGGTTTCCATTGATATGGTAAACTCTTTAGGTATCTGGTATTGGGCACCATCCCAGGTTATGAAAAGTACAAAGTCCGGGTTGGAAAGATCCACTTTCCTGAAAATGGAGGCAGTTCGGTTGACAAAGAGTTGAGGAGCCTCTGTGGTAACTATATTGCCTCCTTCATACTCGATTGTCCAGTAGAAGAAGCCGCGATCATCAACCTTAATGCTGATTTTTGGAGGGGGTATGGTATCTCCCATACTGCGTATTCTATTGCCGGCGGCATCACGCAGCCATTCCATCTCCTCTCCACTTTGTTGGAAAGTCCAGTAGTAGAGTCCGGTAATGGTGTCAAGTACGGAGAAGACTTTGGGCGCATTGCTGCTTTGCCAATCATAGACCTTAAAGCTCTCCCCGTTAGAAAGGTTACAATAAGTACCAATGCGCTCACCATTTTCCATTAGGTCTCCGGCATTCTTGATGTAGACAACTTTAGAGGCAATTGCGCGGATTATGGTTTTCTGTGCATTGACATTGCTATTGATCCTTTCGGCCTCAGTCTTAAGTGCCAAATATTTTCCATAAACGGGGATCCTGAATACCGTACCATTTGTAAGGGTGAATATAACGTGATCGGAACTGATAACGACACTTTTAAACATTGAGTCTCCGTGCTCTCCCGTAGCCTGTCCCAGGTCAACCCACGATTTGCCTTCATCGTATGAGATCAACCATCTTTCATCCTTGACTTTCAATTGAGGGGCAATACCCATTGCCAGCACCTTGTTGCCATACTCATCGGTAATCCAGCCTACGGTACCATTGTCATATTTGATATTCCAGTAATAATTGCCATCCGTATCCTTAGCTGTTCCAATAAGAGGTACTTTACCGTTTGTTCCATGATAGATGGTTATAGGAGCGGTTTTGACAAAATTGATCTTGTAGCCCACCTCCTTGCCATTCTGCGTGATGGATGTCACACCTGATATCATGTCATTGTCCTGAATAGAGGAGACAATCACCTGTAGAGACGTGATGTTGACATTCATTTCCTCACACACCTCTATTTCATCGAGTCTGCGTTCAAGTTCCTGCAATGTCCTCCAAATATTTGTCTATGCACCCGGTGCAAACAGGAGTGTAACCGTTAGTGCAAAGGCGATTGATAATCGTTTCATATTCTTTTTATTAAAGTAAAACTAAAAGAGGAAGCCCGTATTTATATAGAAGGCACCTTTGCTATTATCTTGTGCATCAAATGCCTTGCCATACTCGAAGGCAACGATGAAATTTCTATTCATTATAAACCTTATTCCGCCTCCGGCACTTAGGTGGAACCTCTCTTTTTCCCCATAAAGCCTATACGGAAGAGTACCTTCTGGAGGGAGGTATGATGATTGCAGCATAAAGTGTCAATGCGCTGATGTCAAAGTCATTTCCAAATCCTTTGAGAACCCTTGCTCCGTCAAAAAATCCGCTCAATGCAAATGCAATGTTCTGTTTCCAGAGTTGGAAGCTTACAAATCTCCAGCGCAGTTCGGTATTGAAATAGCAGGTATGCGCTCCTGGATGCGCCCTCTCATCAGGCCTCTCACGTACGTAACCGCCAAACCCATCCCTGTCATATCCGGTGCCCAGATAGGTATCGTATGGATACGTAAAATCAGGTGCTCTTTCTGATAAAGCCTTGTAAATTCAATCTGTAGGCAAAAACAAGTTTGTCTTTGCAATGGGGAGATAATTCCGAAAGTGAGATTGTACTTGGTATATACTGAAGTGCCTAAAAATTCGGGGGGCGTAAGCGAGATTGGCTTCTGCCCAGATACCTCTGGAGGGAGCCGCCTCGAAGTCACGCGAGTCATACATCAATCCCATTCTGATGGCACTTGAAATACCGCCGTCAGCCTGCTCCTTGGGTATAATCCCGTAATTCTTATAAATTTCAAAAAGGGAGGTTGGAAGAGTGTACTCTTCATTAGTGAAGGCACCGGTCTTGAAGTGGCTGAAATGATAACCGGCCTTCCAGTACAGGTTGCCCTTTATTTTTCCGGTAAAGTCTACTTTAAAAGTATGTACCATGCGGTCCATACGGTAAAATCCGGTTTGTGCATAGCCATCATAGAAAGACTCATAACCATTGAAACCGTAAAAGTCGAGCGCTTTGTCCCTTGTTACATGGAGAGCGGTAGAAAGACGTACTCCGGGAATCAACGTACGATTGTCGTATGAGATTACATAGAGTTGGGAGCCTTTCGTAAATCTCGAAAGCTCTAAATACCATTGCGATTTGGGTACGGGATACCACGATCCATCCCCGAAATTGTAGATATTGAGCAGAGCTCCATACTGAAATCCCTTATCGTTGTCGAAGGCAACTACGGGTAGCGGACCAAATGAAAGTCCGGTCTTGATGATATCGCCTTTGGCCAGTTCACCGGCTTCGACACTCTTTACGGTAGTGTCCGGGGGTGCCACCAGCACTTCGGGTTCCGGTTTTTTCTTACCGTAGGGTTCCAGACGCAGTGTGTCCTGAGTCTTATCAGCCCGTAAGGTATCTACGGTTTGCCCGTATGACAGGTTGGGGAAAACTATTCCCGCCAATACCAGGATTATTATAAATCGTTTCATAATTATTCAATATCAGATCTTGTTCAATTCATTTTTAATTTCTTTATAATCATCTCTCAACTTGCGGTTGAAAACAACTCTCCAGAGGGAGGCCAGCACGCGTACAAACTCAAAAAAGTCATAGACGAAGTATGGCGCAGGCATAAGGATGATAGCCGCGGCCAGAGCCCACTCCCAGGGAGCTAAGCAGAAGAGAAGAACTACTTCCGTCAGATATAACAGGGTCCAAACAAGCCAAAGGAATACCAGGCGCACCGAGTTATGGAAGGCGCGGTCCTTAAACAGAGTGCAAAGTGCCTCGGCTCCTCCCCAAACAGGCAGAGATAGGGCCGCCGACAGCAAAAATAGGGGGATGCCCGGCAGTAGAGCGAGAGTTCCGAGAATTGCTGCAAGCAAGGGGTGTTTGCGGTGAATGGCGTGAATGCTAATTCGGGCTTTCAGACGGCGCTCTCTGAGTTTATCTGCCTTTTCCAGAAGCTTTGAAGCCTTCTTAGGCTCACTCTTCCCTCAACTGCTTGATGCGGCTGATAATTTCCTTGTTTGCCTTGAAGCGCTCCATGACCCGATACTTGCATATATGTCCACTATGGAGTTTGGCCAACTCCCAAACTGCTTCATACTTGTCATCATCGTCTATATAGACTATCAGCCCTTGCAGTCGCTCTTTGATCTGCTGCCGAATCGCCTCCATAATATCCCGTTCCGATGCACCATCCTTGCGCATGGAGGAGATAAACTCGGATACATTGAAGGGTTCGCCTATATTGCAGATGGCAGTAGATCGGAACCTGAAATAGTCACCATATTCCACTCCAACCGGCACAATGTATATCGGGTGGTCGTCACCCAGAGCATCGTAGGCACCGGATGCTATCCTGAGCAATACCTTTGCCTATGGGCAACAAGCTGTGCATAGTGCGGTGGGTACCTTCAGGAAGGATACACAAACCGACATTGTGCTTCAACACCTTGATGGAGCCCTTATGGTTTGCTCAACTGCCGTAACCGTCCTGATGCCGTCCCTGATACGGTTTATGGGGATCATTTTGAAGAAGGTGAGAATTTTACGAAGAATAGGATTCTTGAAAATGTCCGCTCCGCTATAAATACCTTCCTATCCCTGTTTGCAGCCAGTACCAGCAGGGGATCCATCAGAGCGTCGCAATGGTTGGGAGTAAAAATTACCGCAGAATCTCTTGGGATCCGATCCGTATTATGGAAAATGATTTTCTGATAAGAGCCCTTGATGACCGCATCTACAGAAGGCCTGAGGATGGTGTACAGGGATCCTTTCGTAGACTTCCCTATGTTTCCGGAACTTACACATTGATGTTCTGTGCCCTGGCAAGGCGTCTTTTAGTGGAATAATTAAACATTGCAGAGACTGCCAATCCGGAGATTATGTGCCAAATGCCCCACCATGCGGTTATGAAGAGCATTCCTCCATTCATCAGATCGGGAGGGAATATCTTTGGATTGAACAGCAGCACCAGACCCAATCCGGAATTTTGTATGCCGGTCTCAATGGTTAGGGTACGACGATCTTCACGAGGTATTTTAAAGGCAGTACCTACGCCATAGCCTATGGAGAGTGCCAGTGCATTGTGAATCAATACTATGAAGAAAATGTACCAGATATACTGTAAAAAAAGCTGCAAATTATTACCGAACGCAAGAACTACCATCAAAAGGAAAAGAGGATGGAGAAGATCTGCATCGGCTTTTTTAGTTTTTCGGAAACCTTTGGGAGATACTTGTTGGTCAACAAACCGAGTATCAGGGGTATGCCGAGCAGGATAAAGACTGTCACCATAACATCCGAGATGGGAATCTCGAGGGGTTGCAGAGCTCCTGCCGCATGTTTATTGAGATACCTGACATAAAGCCCACCCCAAAGCGCAAAGTTGCCGGGAGTGGTGAGCGGGGCCAGCGAGGTGCTGATAGCGGTCAGAGAGATGGAAAACTCGGCATTGGCCTTGGAGAGCTGAGACATGAAGTTGGAAATGTTACCTCCGGGGCAAGCAGCTACCAGTATCATACCCATGGCCACCATAGGTGTAATACGGTCATTTAGTATGATTACAAGTAGAAATGTCAGTGCAGGCAGGAGAACCATCTGGCAGATAGCACCCAAAATGACCGATTTGGGCTTTTTGAATACCTCTTTGAACATTGAGGGCTTGATGCCCAGTGCAACACCATACATCACAAATGCGAGTACGAAATTTATCATATCCATCCCCGCTTTGGAGAAATTAATCTTGACAGGATCAAGATTCAATAGCTGTTCATACATAATCTTCGCTGTTAAAATAAAACGCAAGTTAGTAAAAAATGGATAATAATCACTATTTTTGCGCATCAATACCGATATTCTGATGTCTTATACCATAATGTTTTACAACCTCGAGAACTTGTACGACACGTTTGATGACCCAAGCAAACAGGATGAGGAATTCACTCCTTCAGGTCCTAAAAGGTGGACAATGCAGAAATATCAGAAGAAGCTTGAGAATCTCGCGGAGGTAATTTCTACAGTTTCCAATGCACATGGGGGTTTCCCTGTGATTTTGGGTGTTTCCGAAGTGGAAAATAAGGCAGTGATGCAGGATTTGGCCGACCAAAGACGCATACGTGGCGCAAGATACAGGTGTATTCATTATGAGTCCAATGATCTTCGTGGTGTGGATGTGGGGCTATTTTATCGTCCCGATAAGTTTAAACTCGAAGAGAGTTGTCCTTTGAAATTGGTATTGAGGAGTGGCCGCGAATATATTGGCAGAGACATACTTTGTGCCTGGGGCAAGATTGATGGAGAGATGTTTTGCTTCTATGTTTGTCATCTCCTATCCAGGAGGACGGGGGTCAAAACTCTGCGGGTTTCCGCCGTGCCGGTACGGAGACTATCTACAACCATGCTTTGATGATGCGTGAAAAATATCCCGACATCAAGGTCGTGGTGATGGGAGATATGAATGATTCGCCTGCCGACGAATCCCTTTCGCTTTTGCTGAGGGCAAAGAAAAATATATCCTCAGTGGAGAAGGATGATTATTTCAATCCATTTTGGGTACTTCATGATGAAGGGCTTGGCACCAGCATTCACAATCATCGCTGGACTCTATTCGACAATATCATAGTGAGCTCCGCCCTGCTCGAGACATTTCCGGAAATCCCGGGCCTGAAGATTGTCAAGATGGATCAAAAGCATTATTGTGAAATATTCAAACGCAACTTCATGCTGCAGAAAGGATGGCCTAAACGCAGTTACAATGGAAATAGTTTTCAGAATGGATATAGTGACCACCTTCCCGTTCTGATTAAGATAGATAAAATGAAATCAAAAAATAAAAACAATAATAATGAGCGAAATCAGAGACATTAATCTATGGGAGAGCGGTAGACGCAAGATTGACTGGGTTAAGCGGCACATGCCCGTACTCAGCTCCATTGAACAAGAATTTATCGAAGAACAACCCTTTAAGGGAATTAAAGTAGCACTTTCCGTACATCTCGAGGCTAAGACTGCATACCTCTGTATGGTATTAGCCAGCGGCGGAGCCGAAATGTATGTTACCGGCAGCAATACGCTATCTACACAGGATGACGTAGCGGCAGCACTTGTAAAGGAGGGTCTCAATGTCTTTGGATGGTACAATGCCACCGCAGAAGAGTATGAGCATCACCTATGCAGTGTGTTGGAGTGCGGCCCCAATATAATAATCGATGACGGCGGCGACCTGACCCACCTTATGCATACAAGATATACCCATCTTATTGATAATGTTATCGGAGGCTGCGAGGAGACCACGACCGGCATAAACCGCTTAATAAGGATGGCTCAGACCGATACCCTCAAATATCCTATGGTTATGGTCAATAATGCCAACTGCAAGTACTTATTCGACAACAGATATGGTACGGGTCAGTCCGTTTGGGACGGCATCAATCGCACCACCAATCTCATAGTTTCAGGTAAAAATGTAGTAGTGGCCGGTTATGGTTGGTGTGGAAAAGGCGTTGCAATGAGGGCAAAAGGGCTGGGAGCTTCGGTAATTGTAACCGAGGTGGAGCCGGTAAAGGCCCTGGAAGCTGTCATGGATGGCTTCCGGGTGATGAAGATGGAGGAGGCAGCGCCAATTGGTGACATATTTATTACAGTTACCGGCTGCAAGGATGTGATCGAGGCCTCAAGCTTTGAGAAGATGAAAGATGGTGCCATCTGCTGCAATGCAGGTCATTTCGACTGTGAAGTCTCCGTGGAACAACTCTCAAAAATGGCTATAGATAGTTTTGAGACTCGTACAAATGTTACCGGCTATAAGATGAGAGACGGTCGATGCATCTATCTCCTTGCTGAGGGGAAATTGGTAAATCTGGCTGCCGGAGATGGACACCCTGCCGAGATTATGGATATGAGTTTTGCCATTCAGGCACTCAGCGCAAGGTACCGGTTAAAAGTCGCGGAAAGTTGCCACCCTCCATTGTTTTAGTTCCGGAGGAGATCGACAACTATGTCGCCCAAAAGAAGCTTAAGGATCTTGGAGTGACTATTGATGAGCTGACTAAAGAGCAGAAGGCATACTTAGGATTATGATGGGAAGGGGAGAAATGAAGCAGAGGAAATACAAGCATCTGATTTTTGACATAGACGGCACATTGCTCGACACCGAAAAGACCGGTGTCCTCTCTTTGCAGAAAACTGTTAAGGAGCTTATGGGCATAGATATGGCCTACGATGAACTCTATCCCTATTTCGGATACCGACTATGGTCGTGGCTCAAAAAATGGGTTTTAAGGATGTTGAGGCGGCAGCACATAGTTGGGAGAAGATTTTTCCAGGAATTGATGTATCTGATTACTCCGTTTGAGGGTGTTTCAGAGATGCTTCCCCGCCTTCGCGAAATGGGATTCAAATTGGGTGTTGTGACCTCACGCAGCCGTTTTGAGTTCAATTATGACCCTCATCTGTCACTATGGAAAGATCTGTTCGAGACAGTCATCACCAGCGACGATTCGGATCGTCACAAGCCATTTCCCGATCCGCTTTTAGCCTATTTGTTCCATTCCGGTGCTACTGCCGATGAGTCTATCTATTTCGGAGATACGGAGTATGACTTTGAGTGTGCCAAGGGGGCAGGCATTGATTTCGCCCTCGCCGACTGGCGCAACCGAGGTTTTCAAGGCATCCCGGCTCAGTATTGCTTCTCAAGTGTGGAAGAAATAATTAAAATCTCGGAAACGCTGCGCTAAATAGCTGCCGGTCGTTAGCCCTTGGTTCAATACTCCATACTCGGAACTCAGAACTCAGAACTTCACTTCGCACCCCTTATTTATCTACCATTATCTCGAGGATCATATCATCTGTTGCCTGCATGCCTACAGAACCGATTCTGCCGAGATTGGCAATAGTTTTTTCTATATCCTCCTCTATGATGCCGTCGTTGGATGATATGCAGATACCATCGAGCGCAAGAACCGCGGACTGTACTGCGCTTGCCACTCCCGAGGCTACTTTAAGAGCACACCCAACCTTAGCGCCGTCACACACCATGCCGGTAATGTTTCCTATCATGTTTTTGATGGCAGCGCACATCTCCTGATAACCTCCCTTTCGCAGATAGACAATGCCGCAGGCTGAGCCTGTAGAAGCTATGACACATCCGCAGAGGGCTGATAGTTTGCCCAGATGTCCTTTTATGTGAATAGCTACCAGGTGACTGATTACCAGTGCTCTTGCCAACTCTTCCCGACCGGTGTCGCTCTTCTCTGCTATGGCGATGATGGGAACGGTAGCTGTGATACCCTGATTGCCGCTACCGGAATTGCTCATGGCAGGGAGAGAAAAGCCCGCCATCCTCGCATCGGAGGCTGCTGCCGTGTAAGCCATGGCATAGGTGAGAATATTGTCTCCAAAAACAGAGCGGTTTTCAGGTGCGAGCAGTCTTCTGCCAACCTGGAGACCATGCCCGTTGCGCAGTCCCTTATCTACCAATGCTTTGTTGAGAGTAACGGATTCCAGGATAAACTCCAGTTCTTCAAACGGCGTTTTAGTGGCAAAGTCAAGTATCTGTTCAATGGTTATTTTGCGTGCAAAATCCGGCTCGAGTATAGTCTCGGCGGGTTCCTTTTTGCCGCTCTTCTCTTTTGAACTGATCAGTATACCGTCAAGCTCTTCGGTATACGATGGAGTCGTGGCTCCCGCTTATGACTGTTACCGCTTTGTGAGAGTCTTCGCGATCGGAAGAACAAACTTGCAGATATATATATAGTTTCTCCTGAGTTTCGGCCAGCGATATGGTCACATATCCCGCAGATACCATTTCCCGTGCTTTGAGAGGCACTCCTCGTTCACTGCTTTAAGCACTTCCAGACAGTATTCCGATTTACCGCAGGTGCATCCCAGAGCTGCTGCGATATGGAGTCCTACCATACCTTTTGTGCCGGGTATTCCCACTCCCATGCCGTTTTTAAGAATATTGCCGCTTACTTTAACATTGATACGGTCAGGCTCACGGGAGATGCTCCTCAGTATTTCGCAGCTGCGGGCTACTGCAAGGGCCACAGCTATGGGTTCGGCAATTTGCGCTTCGGCTTTACTTCCTGTTTTAAGAGTGCTATAAATTTGTCCTTCATAGTGTTATAAATAGGGGGCGACTTTGCAGCCACCCCCTGATATTGTATTGTGTAAGTTATAGACCTCTAACTTTTCTCTTGTACTCAGTAATGCAAGCGTCGAGGCGCTCCTGAGCGGTAGTATCGCCGGGTACGTTGTGAGAGGGGTGTATAAAGAGTTTTTCGCCGCGATCCGCGAGAATCTCTGCGACGGTGCAAATAGTCATCCACACAGCGGTGATAAATGCTACAGTGGATACGGGGCCAATCTTATCCCGGGTGGTTTTTGAGGTCAACTGATGCATCTATGAGAGGGCAGCAGGTGTCTACCACATAGTCGGCTATTTGAAAGAGGTTTTTACCGCCCGAATGACGGGGAACCTTATTGCCTGTCTGCTCTGCCGAGCCAAATACTATTACCTTCATACCACGCTTCTTTTGCTTCAAGGGTTGGCTGTCAATATTTACGGCATTTATGCCGGTATGTGAGAAGAGCCAAAGCACGTCCTTCTCATCAAAATTCCAACTCCCTTCATTATGGTCGCCATAACCTTCAGTTCTTTCCAGTGAATAGAACTGGTCGATACCCATCTCTCCGGTGATATGGGTAAAAAATGTGAGGGGAAGCTCGCACAGGGGGTGAAATCCTTACAAAGCTGCCGATGCGGGGATGCGATCTCTCTATGGGGAGAGTGGCGTGGCCACAACCGGAAAGTGTGGACCCAACGGCCTGATTGGATAGTGTCTGCCATTACTTCCGCAACCTTGCGGATATTCTCCATTTGAGTTGCCTCAATTTTATTCATAACGCCCTGAGCGTTCTTTAACCATTGGTTTGCTAACATTTTCTACGTTTTAATTAATTATTCTCTCTATTTTTAATTGTTATTACTTAACTCTTAATTACTCATTCCTCATTGTACCAAACTCCAAACTCCCCACTTCTCACTACACACTACATACTCCTGACTACATACTACTTCATACTTTCTCTCTCGGCCATGCGTTTGTCTCGTTTGCGTTTCTCTCTGCCACGATTGGATTTAAGGTAACGCTTCCATTGATCTTCATTGAAAATCTTTTCGTATTCCTTTAATGATGAACAGCCAGCTTCATCGCAAGTTATCTGAAATATGTCGCGGTTCGTAACACCTGCGCGCTGTATGGCACTCATTTCCTCATTCATTTTCGGCATCATATCCTGCAGAAGGGAATCTATGAGAAAGACCTGACGGAAGTCAAGGTCGAATTCTTTCATCAGATTTGTCCGCTCCTTAGCGGCTATCTCTTCGATATTCAGCGGACCTTGCTCACCCTGAGGATTTTGTGGTGACGTACAAGCCACTACCACAAAGCAGTGTCAGCGTTATAGTCAACAAAAATTTGGAATATCTCATGATGTCAAAGTTATTTTCGTTTGCAAAGATAATAACATCCCGATAACAAGTTTTTTATTATATTCGTGAAAATATTAACAAAAAAACTGAAAATAATGAAGAGATTATTCAAAAAATCGTAATCTGCCTGACGCTCGCTTTGTGGCTGGGCCAGGTGGAAGCCAACGCATGTACCAATGTTATCGTTACCAAAGGGGCATCCAAAGATGGCTCCTGTATGGTGACTTACTCCGCTGACTCCCACCAGCTCTATGGAGAACTTTACTATGTGCCCGCTGCTATGTGGCCAAAGGGATCGAAAATGGAGATCTACGAGTGGGATTCGGGCAAATACCTCGGCAAGATAGATCAGGTGGAGCGTACATACCAGACTGTGGGCAATATGAATGAACACCAGTTGATTATTGCAGAGACCACCTTCGGTGGACGCCGGGAACTGGCCAATCCTCACGGTGTAATGGACTACGGCTCACTAATCTATATAACTCTCCAGAGAGCACGCACGGCACGCGAGGCAATCAAGACCATCGACGATTTTCTTCAGACATACGGATTCCCTTCGGGAGGAGAATCATTCTCTATCGCGGATAAAGATGAGTGCTGGATAATGGAAATAGTGGGTAAGGGTGAAGAGCTCGGAGCCGTGTGGGTAGCCATCAGGATTCCCGATGGATATATCAGTGCACATGCCAATCAGAGCCGCATAGACAAATTTCCTCTTGATGACCCCGAAAACTGTCTTTATACTCCTGATGTGATCTCTTTTGCCCGCTCAAAGGGCTATTTCACAGGAGAAGATAAGGACTTCAGTTTCTGTGACGCTTATGCACCTGCAGACTGGGGGGCGCTCAGAGGTTGTGAAGCCAGAGTATGGGCTGCTTTCAATATTCTCGGCAAAGGCACATTCGATGCGGACAAATATCTCGATTTTGCTTTTGGGCACAACCCTGCCAATAAAATGCCGCTCTATATTAAACCTACGGAGAAAGTTGGTGTTAAAGAGCTCGCCGATGTCATGAGAGACCACTTTGAGGATACTCCCATGGATTTCAGATATGATGTAGGTGCAGGACCTCACGAGATTCCCTACAGATGGCGTCCGATGGGCTTTGAAGTGGATGGAAAAACATACCGATACGAACGTTCAATTGCCACCCAGCAGACCGGATTTTGGTTTGTAGCTCAATCCCGTGGCTGGCTTCCCGATGAGATCGGAGGAGTGATTTGGTTTGGTGTAGATGATGCAGCTACCTCTGCGGTAACTCCTATCTATACCTCTATTACCGAGGTTCCCGAGTGCTATAGAATTGGCAACGGTGGTATGACTACCTACTCGCCTACATCCGCATTTTGGCTCTTCAACAAAGTGACTCACTTTGCCTATCTTTTCTACAATAGGGTAGAACCTGTACTAAAAGCTGAAATTGACGCTTTTGAACTTGGTAGTCTGGAACTTGTAAAAGAGGTTGATGCCAAAGCGCTGAAGATGCTGGAGGCCGGCAACAGGGGACAGGCCATTGCCTCTCTCACAGAATTCTCCGCAAAGAGGTCTCAACAACTGTTTAACAGGTGGAAGGAGATGGAGGAGTTCCTGCTTGTCAAATTTATCGATGGCAACATCAAGCAGCAAAATGAGGATGGTACATTCAAGGATAATGGCTCCGGCAAGGGAATTCCCGCACGTCCTATCAACGATATTCCTCGCGAACGCTGGCTTCGCGCTATTGTCAAGGATCATGGAGAAGTCATGAAAGTTGGCAAATAACAACTTATTAAAGAAGCCCTCGATCAATAACCGAGGGCTTCTTTTAATATAAATGATCTGAGTATTTTTTTAGCAATGATTAGTTACGCAGGGAGGCAATTTCATTTACGGCATTGATGGCTGCAATGACCTCTTCTTCCGTGGTAAATGCACCGATACTCATGCGAACAGTTCCGTGGTTATTGATTGTGCCAATGCCCTCATGTACTTTGGGTGCACATTGTAGACCGATACGAACCGCAATGTTGTAGTCTACGTCCAGCATAGTGCCGACATCGCTGGAATCGAAATTATTGATGTTGAACGAGAGCACCGGATTGTGGTTTTCCGCGCTTCTGCAGCAATAGAGCTTAACAGCCGGATTCTTGCGCAGGCCATCCACCAGGATGTTCCACAATTCCATTTCACGTCGGTGAATGTTCATTATCCCTTGTTCGGTAATCCATTTTACACCGGCATGGAGACCTGCCACGCCCAAGATGTTGAGGGTACCGTATTCCAAACGATAGGGATATTCTTCCAAGTGTCCCGGATAAGCAGAACGTACGCCCGTACCACCGGCACGGGTTTGGTTGATTTCGACTCCTTCGCGTACGTATGAACCGCCGATTCCTGTCGGCCCCATCAGACATTTATGACCGGTAAAGCAATATACGTCGATGTTGCTGGCTTGCATGTCTAAATCTACAGCACCTGCACCCTGGCTACCGTCTACAACGAAAAGGATACCTTTTTTGCGACAGATTGCCCCGATCTCCGTCAACGGTTGAATGGTACCTACCACATTGGAACAGTGAGTAACAATCACAAATTTAGTGTTCGGACGGATCGCCTTTTCGATATCCTCCGGATGTACATAACCATCCTCATCAAAGGGCACATAGGTAACATCGATTGTTCCTGCTTGTTCGTGAACATAGAGTGGCCGCAAAACGGAGTTGTGCTCCAACATTGTCGTAACGACATGGCCCCCTTTTTCAACCAAACCATTGATGATAAGGTTTAGCGAATCCGTAGCATTGTAACTGAATGTAAGTCGGTTGAAATCATCGCCACCATTAAACAGGCGGGTTAACATTTTACGGGTGGAGGTTACCATATCTTCGGCTTCCAAAGCAGCATCAAAGCCCGAACGTCCCGGACTTACTCCTTTGGTACAATAAAACGAGTGCATAAACTCGTAGACACTATCAGGCTTCGGAAAACTTGTGGCCGAATTGTCCAAATAAATTAACTTGCTCATGTTGTATTATAATATTAGTGCGTTAGCTACAATTTCTGCGACAGTCATGATCCTGACCCCCAATTTATAGGTGTGATTCAATTGTAACAACTGATCCACACAGTTGTGGCAGGGAGTAATGACGATTTTTGCGCCGCTATTACGAATTTGATTGGCCTTGATCTCGCCTATACCCAGACGACGTTCGTTGTACTCACTCATCGCCAACTGTCCACCCCCACCACCGCAACAATAATTGTCGTTGCCGTAGGGATTCATTTCAATGATATTGCTGCAGGATGCATGTAATACATATCGAAGGGTCTTGAACAATCCTCCGTTGCGTATCAAGTTACAAGGATCATGGATGGTTACCACTTCGGTATTTAGACTTTTATCCAAATGAATGCGACCCGAATCGATGTATTCTTTGATTAGCTCCACTGCTGTGATCATATCAAATGGATAGGGATGCCCCAAATAATTAGGTCCCTCCCATCGGTTGGCGTAGGAACCATGTCCACATTCTCCCAAAATCAATCGTTTTCCCTTTAAACGAAGCACTTCATCGTGAAGGTTGCGGGCAATCAGAGTCGCTTCAGCGGTATTTCCGTTGAAATAGCCATAATTGGTTACATCATAGTATTTGGTAGAAAGCGTCCAACTCTCTTTAGCGGCATAGAATATTTTAGCCATCGCCTTAATGGAGAGCGGGAAAAACTTGGGCTCGCGCGGATTGAGGGTATAGAAAATATTACAATCCTCTTCGTTAAGAGGAATATGGGCGTTTTCGTCTTCCACTTCATCTTGCAGCTCTTCTTCCATCCATTCGATGGTATCAATAAACTCCTCCGTGGGAATGGCCATGTTGTTGCCGGTCTTTACGGCAGCA
The DNA here is from genome assembly GCA_040766795.1 of Bacteroidales bacterium. GTDB lineage: Bacteria > Bacteroidota > Bacteroidia > Bacteroidales > UBA932 > Cacconaster. The sequence continues at coordinate 14,927 of JAXGPW010000024.1, forward strand.
TCCACCGTGGATTGCAATGAGGCCGGGACCATACCCATCTCTGCCAACATTTCCCGACCTTTATGTACCAGATAGGAGATATCTACTCCTATTGAGCAATGAGTTACGCAACGGCCGCACATGGTACAGGATCCGAAAAGCAGGTCTACCATCTCTTCTGCAGTCTCTTCATTCAGGGGACGCGCGTTGACCAATTTTGGCGCATGTTTGCCTAAAAAGGTGTTGTAACGTTTATATATGGAGGCCACAATATCCACTTTGACGGCAGGGATATACTTAGCTTCGTGGAATTTGTCATAGTACATGCAACTGGTGGCGCAAAGGCCACATCTAACACACGAATTCAAATGTGTGCGCAATTTACTATCCGAGGTATCTGCCAAAAGGGCCAGAGCCTTTTCTCGTTTTATGGGATCAATCGGTTTCATAATTTTGACTTTTCAGGCCAAGTACCCCTGCGACCAT
>JAXGPW010000025.1:0-13891 GCA_040766795.1 Bacteroidales bacterium
GAGAAAGGGACTATTATCTCCATGATAGGAGCCAACGGGGCGGGCAAGTCCACCCTGTTTGATATCATTACCACTCTTGACAGTGATTTCAAGGGAAAAATGATGGTTGGAGGATATGATACCAGGCGGGAGAAGAGCGCCATACGCAAACTCATCGGATATGTTCCCGGCACCTTTTCGCTCTATAGCGACCTGACCGTTATGGAGAATGTGAATTTCTTTGCAAATGCCTACGGATGTGGCAGGGAGGCACTCCATAAGATGACTCCGCGCATTTGGAGTTCTCTGGAGCCATTTGCGGGATACCGGGCGAGTCAACTCTCCGGAGGCATGAAGCAAAAGCTCACCCTCTGTTGTGCCGCAGTCCACTCTCCTTCGATACTGCTGCTCGATGAACCCACTACCGGCATAGATCCCCTATCAAGATGGGAACTATGGCAAGAATTGTTGGCTCTGAGGGAGCAGGGTATCACAATATTGATGAGCACGCACTATCTGGATGAAGCTGCACGCGCAGACAAGGTGATGCTGCTCGACAAAGGGAGACTCATCTCATACGACACTCCAAAGCATCTGACAGAGGATGAGGAGAGTCTGGAAGAGGTCTTCATTAAATTTTTGGAACGCAGGGATGAATAGGATTCTCACCATATCATCCCTTAACAAGCGATTCGGCTCCCTATTGGCCGTACGCGATTTCTCCCTTACGCTGGACAAAGGAGAAGTCCTAGGCATTTTCGGCGCCAACGGTGCCGGTAAAACGACCTTAATCAGGATGATTATCGGCCTCACGAAGCCCACCTCCGGTGAGTACATTGTGGCAACAGGGAGTCGCATCGGCTATATGAGCCAATCATTTTCCCTGGTTGGGACTCTGACGGTATTGGAAAATTTTGAGTTTTACGGTGCCCTCTACAATCTTCCTTGGCAGGAATTCATAACTCAGAGAGATCGTTTCATCAACCATTTCAAGATGGATGAATATCTGAATGTTCGTGCCAACAGGTTGCCTGCCGGCAGAAAACAATTGCTGGCCTTCTCCATATCGAGGCTCCACTCTCCTACTCTGTTGCTGCTGGACGAGCCCACTTCGGGACTTGACCTGCTCAACCGTAAACGCCTCTGGGAGGCCGTTCGCAATGCTGCCAATGAAGGAATTGCCATTCTGGTAAGTACCCACTATCTTGACGAGGCATTTCATTGTGACAATATGGTGATGATGGAGCATGGAGCTATAAAGGGCCTACGGCAAGCCCGTTGATTTGCGGCCAAGGCCGGAGGAGACCTAATAAACTTATTTTTGGAGGAGATGAAATGAGAGGCGTTTGGACAGTCGCACGAAAGGAGTTGTCGCACATCTTGAGGGATAAGGTGAGCGGACTTATCTTGTTTGCACTGCCGGCGCTTTTTTCATCTCAATAGGCTTTGCCATTTCGATAGATATACAGCGTATTGACCGGCCATTGCAAATATCAGGTGGCAAGAAAGCGAATGAAGTGATAAGTCGCTTGTGCGATCTGGAGAAAGTGAATAAAGTGGTGATGCTGAATTCCCCCTCTGAAGTGGAAGAGTCTTTTGCACGGGATGAAGTATCTGCTGCAATTGTCATAAGTGAAGGTGAGGGTGGCTACAATGCTCCCCTCAAATTTGATCTCTTTGTAGACTGTGTCTTCACCGGCAATGTTCTTGCGATAAAAAACCGCATTAACTCCGTCATCAAAAGCTCTCTTATAGGACCCGAAAACGACCCTCCTTTTACCATAAGATACCTTTATAATGCAGACCTCAACAAAAGGATGGCTACCATTCCGGGGTTGATTATGATTATCCTGATAGTGGTATCGACTATGATTTTCGGCATCAGCATCAACAGGGAGAAGGTAAATGGCACATCACGGCTGCTTTCACTTACACCACTCGGAACTGTGAGTATCGTTATGGGTAAAATTATTCCCTATTTTTTAATATCGCTAGTACATATCTCCTATCTGATTTTCCTGGGACAATCTGTGTTCGGACTCGGCATCAATGGCAGTTTTCTGCTCTATTTCCTCTTCTGCGCCCTGTTTTCCCTCAACTCCATGATGATAGGACTGCTTGTCGGCTCTTATTGTAAGACATACGAGGCAACTCTCATCATCTGCTGGTTTTTTATATTCACGCCTAATCTATTCTTATCGGGATTTGTAATGCCTGTTAATAATATGCCCGAAGCGATGCGGGCAATCTCTCGTCTTTGCAGTGGATATCATTTCATAGAGGGATATAGGGGGATTGCATACAAAGGAACGGGCTTTACAGAAAACCTGCCCTTCATTTCATTTCTTACAATTCAGAGCTTGGTTGCTCTCATTCTTGCCCTGCTGGGGTTCTCACGCCGTTATTCTAAATCCTGATGAGAAGATTGTATTACATATTCAAACATGAGGTGTTGACATTCGTGAGAAATCCGCTGATGATACTTTTGCTGGTTCTTTCTCCTTTAGTGGTTGTCGGGTTCATTCCACAAACCCTGGGTAATACCAATAAAGTGAGTTGTGCCATAGTAGATATGGACCGCTCTGCTGCCAGTAGGGAGATTGTGCAGATAATGCTCTCGGCTGAGGATTGTCTGTCCCCTGCTTTGTGTGGCTCCATTGAAGAAGCAATGCGCCTTATGGAGCGTAACAAAGTCGCGATGATCATTTTCATACCTGATGGTTACGGACGTGACATGGACCTGGGTCATCCCAGGAAAATGACTCTTTTGGCAGATGGGGCCGGAAGTACTTGAGCTACGATATCTCGGCATCACAGTTGATCTCACTCCTATCTGAGATCAACTTTCAAATGGAATCGTCAGCAACCATCGTCTTTTTAACAATTACGATCACTCCGAAGAGTTTTATCTGGTCTCTCTGATGTCACTGACGCTCGTGTTTATAGCTATTTTCCTTATTGGACTCAATCTCTCGGAAGAAAAAAAACACAACACCAATTCCCAGATCATCGTTACGGGAGTCGATATGCGACTCTATCTGGGTATCAAGGTTTTGTTCCATTCGCTCGTAGTGATTCTGGAACTTTTTATTTGTCTGCTTTTGGGGTACATAGTCTACGACATGACTATAGTTTCAGGTCTGGGGCAATTGATTTTGGTAACATATATACTCACATTCCCATTGTTGTTTGTAGGTGTATTCCTCGCGGCTGTTGCCCGTAACGATATTCAAACTATATATCTGATGATTTTTGCAATGATCTTTCTGGTAATGCTCAGTTCAATTATTGCTCCGTTAATCAACATGAGCGGGATCTCATACTATTTCTGCCGTCTGAACCCTGTTTATTGGCTTACAAAAGGCCTTCGAACGGTCATTACTTATGGTTTCCCTTTAAGAACATTAATTCCGGAACTTGTCGCAGGAATTGTTTTGAGTCTGATTTTCTTTTTCTCTTCAATTAGACTTCTCAAAAGAATTAATTAACTTTGATGGTTATCAATTAATCAGTAAACATACTTTCATGAAACGTTTTCTCCTTATAGCCCTGTTCGGTGCATTTCTGGCAACAGGTTGCACTACCACACCCGCACCCGGAACGCTTGCTAAGGCAACGCCCGAGTCTCAGGGGATGAATCCGGCGATTCTTTCCCAAGTAGATTCCGTAGTATTTAAAGCTATTGAAGAGGGGCAGTGCCCCGGAGCAGTATTATCAGTTGTCAAAGGGGATAAAATCGTATATCTCAAAGCATACGGCAACAAATCGGTAGTACCGGACACTGTGGCAATGACTACCGAGACCGTATTTGACCTGGCTTCAGTCAGCAAGTGTGTCGGCACTACTTTATCTATTCTCCAGCTGGTTGAAAACGGCAGTATCCGTCTCACCGACCGTGTAGATATCTATATCCCGGATTTCCAGCCCTGGATTGACCCTACAACAGGGGAAAAAACGGATATCAGGATCATTGACCTACTGACACACAGCTCAGGTATTGAGCCCTATATCGGCGTACCTGCGTATGTGGAAAGATTTGGCGAAGCCACACCGGACTCACTCATGAGATATATTGCTACTGAGGTCAGACGCAATTTCAAGCCAACCACAGGCTATATGTATAGTTGCCTCAACTTCGTTACCCTCCAGCATATTCTCCAAAATATAACCGGAGAGACTTTGAGCGACTATGCACAAACACACCTATTTGATGTTCTACAACTTGCCAACACCTGCTACAACCCCACAGGACATACTCTGGAGCTTTGTGCCCCTACCGAAATACAGGCTGACGGCCTTCCTCTGGTAGGCAATGTACACGATCCCATCGCCCGCATAATTAATGTAGGAAATAGCGGCAATGCCGGAGTCTTCTCCAATGCGGAAGATCTCTCCGTCATAGCAGCTGCTCTGATGAATGGTGGTCAGATCCATGGACGCAGAGTCCTCGGCAAATTGACAGTTGAAAGAATGATCACGGTACCGGAGGAGAATGCTCCCCACATCGGACGCGCACTAGGCTGGGACAATCGCAGCAGTGCTGCGGGTATTCGTGGTGATCTTTTCAGCCGCACACGCACTATCTGCCATACAGGATACACAGGCACCTCTATGGTAATAGATATGGATTCAAAGACCGCAGTCATATTTCTCACAAATGAGGTACATCCCGTGGACAGAGAAACGGACTTGCCGGGACAAAACTCTACTGGCCAATATTGTCGCTGCATCAATAGAAGAATAATATCCGGATGGCAAGGGTCTGCATCTGGCATAAGGGATATCGACAGCATCTACTGCAAGTTTATGGCCGAAACCGGCGCGACGAAGTGCTTGAAATACGGCTTGATAAATGTGGCTTGTCCGAGCAGAGTAAAGGAGCTTTTCAGTCAAAGAGAGGCTGCTCTTCTGGCCGCTTACCCTTACCGTCTTGCTACTGAAAGGAAAGATGCCATCAACGCCCTCTCCACAGCCATTCTTGCCGGTGCCGACATGGTGGATATTGAGACCTCTCTTCCCGAAGAGTCCCGCAGGTGGCTCTCTTCGCTTGCGATGAACAAATTTTGCAAGACTATCTACTCCTATCACAACTGGCATCACAAATCCCATGAAGAGAACTTCGCAGGATTGTTCGTGATGCGTTCGAAGGAGCGGATGTCGTTAAAATGGTCACCACTGCCAAATCGGCGGATGCGGGAGGAAGTCTTCCTATATGAGGAATTTATCCGGAGCGACTCATCGCTTTTGCAATGGGTGCCTGGGGCTTATCGGGGCTAACGTCGTCTCTGGCGCTACCGCTCTTCCGCTGTCTCACCGCCTGCTGGTTGAGACAGCTCGGTCAACCCTGCTACGATCTGTTGGAGGGCGATATTGTACTCAGGGGAGAGGTGGACATACCCTCTCCCGAGTTTTGCGCAACGTGCAATTTTGCTCGCAGCCCTTACCGAAGGTACCCGTCTCTACAACCTTACCCTCTGCGATGACGCCATTCGCGCACTCTCGGTCCTTTAGCAGCAGGCGGATATCACTGCCCGGCGGCCGCACACTCATACTGACCGGTCACCAACGCATCCATGAAAAGAGGTCTGGTGGTACGTGAAAATAAACTTTTTGTGGGTGAATCGGGATTGCTGGCGCGCTGTCATCCCTCTTGCAGTCTGAGCGATTCCGACATTACCATCATCGGAGAAAAGACTCTCAACCAGCACCGATCCGCGAACATGCAAAGGCTCTGCGTTGATGGGACTTAGATTATGCGTGATGAACGATACCTGCCCGCCACTATGTCTGGACAGCTCCATGGCAGAGTTGTCAACATATCCGGAGCGCACGGATCCCAGATGATATCGGGAATGCTTCTTGCTCTTTCGGCAATGGACTCCATGTGCATGTTACGGATACTGATAACCGCTATCGATCTTTGAAATCTATCTTGCCGAATTTTTTGGGATTGGCATTGAGTTCCATTGGCGGAAAGATAGCAGGTTGCTCATTTTTATCTCAGGCGCTGGCATTGGCTTCTTTGGGACTTGAGTGGAGAAGATTGAAGTTGCCGCACGATCATGCTTGCCATGGGCGATGATGGGCGATATCACAACTAACATTCGCTGGATATGTTCTCCAATCGGCGGACTCCATGATCTATGATGACTTTCTCCGGCGAAGCCGTATGGATATCTCCTGGAGACCAGATGAAACGTCGTATACGCAAATCCATTATTTCTCCTTTTGTATATGACATTACGGATGCCCCCGACCCTGTTTGTCCGCTATTCTTACTGGCTGGGCTTCGGCGAGCGCATCCGGGATCAGCGCCTTCGCAGTAAAGTGACCGTGCGCACCTTTTTGCTGAAGAATTTTGCAAATTGGGTGTCTGGGTAGATGCGGGGACTATATGCTCATCGAGCAGATTTTTGAGACATGAGGAGAATGCTCCTCACACGGAACCGCCGTCTCGCAATGGTACTTTCCATTGCCAATCTCATCTCTGCTTCAGAGTTATAATAGATGATACAGTTTATTAAAAAATCCTTCCCCGGTTTTTCTGGAAGAACGGCTAAACTGGATATAAGAAAACTCAGTTGATATATGGAATAACTTCAGTGAAAAAATTCAGGATTACAATTTTCAGGCGTCACAAAAACCGATACAACGGAATGTACAGTACCTGTCGGTTTTTGCCGCTTGGCCGAACAGTTTCACAGAAGATATTCTCAGGCCTCAGCAGTCGCAAAGGCACACACATCGGGGGATATTGTTAGAAAACGTTGATGAAAAGAAGACTGGGGTTATGCTCACTTCCATTGAACCTTCTGGTAAGCAAAAGCGACGTCCGCAGTTCTCTTCTTCAAAAAATATACCGCGTCCCGGACATGCCGATTTTACGGCTTTTGTAAGAAATATTACTCCGAGACCCGGAGGAAGAAGTTTGATAAAAAGGTGGGATTCACCGGAAGGTATGTTCTCCGGACATATGACCTTTCTGCTGAGCGACCGCAGGTGTTGTGGCCAAAGAAAATCATCTCCCCTATTGAGATACGGGCTAAACTGGTCAGTGGGCATTTCTACTCTCTTGAAACTGAGGCTGTGGAGGCACTTCTCGAAGAAACCTTCGAAGAGGGCGACTCGCTCGGAGGAATTATCAGATATGTTTGCCAATGTCCACCATACGGACTTAGAAGACGTTCGCTGACTCACCTGGTCTTTGATTTCTCCTGGTGCCATTCCAGGCACCGCGGTATCGAGTTCGGTGACGGATTTTCCGCCTCAAGGATGAAAGGATCCCGGCACAATGACCCATTTATCGGCCAGTACGGCCATACCGCCAGTAATGGCACCAGATATCAACGGCGGTATTTCCAACGGCAACCCGCTGGTCTTCCGCGTCGCTATCAAACCACCTCATCAATTAGCAGACTCAAACTTCACCATAAGCTTTGCCGAGAATGTGATGACCGATATTTCAATTTCCGGGCGTCACGATATCTGCTGCCTTCACGCGTACCTCCTATCGTGGAGGCGGCTGTGCCTGCGTACTCGCCGACATGCATATCATCGATCTGCACCGGCAGACAATGTCCCTTTGATTGAATAATATTTCACCGCTATGAAAACTATAAGATTGAAAGTTTTGACATCCTGTTGTCTGTTCTGCTTTCTGCTCTGCAGTTGCAATCGCAATTTCATAGGCATGGAACCTGCTCTTAAGAGGTACCTCAAGGATTCCCTACCGGCATTAACTGCCAGATGTGAAGCTACTCTCGATGCCGCCTATATGGCACAAACTCTGGTGGGAGAGGTTAAAGATCATCCCGAATGGGAAGGTTATCCTCTATTGCAATATGAATATTTCACCGGTATAGACAAGCGCCTCGGCGTTGCCAAAAAGGGAAAAGTGCTTATGCTAAATCCTTCTCCCGAAAAACTGGCGATATGGATAGCAGATGCTGTTTACAATGCCACGGGAGAGGTCTCTTATGAGGACTTCGAGACCATCCGCCAGTGGATCCAATGGCAGTCGGGAGCACAATTTCCCGTTTCAGGAGTGGTATATGAGGATATGTATGTCCCCGGACATTTTGAGCCTTATGTTTTCAAGGATGGGGTTACGGTATATATTGCAGATACCGCGATGTTTCCTCAGGTCAAAGAGAACCGTACCTGCACCGAAGAGATGCTGGATTTTTATTTGACGATTACCAATGAGGATCTCAAACCCAACACGGGTCGTTATGCCCGCATCAGCAGCACTACACGCGAAATGTATTATGCTGCCGGCGGAGAAGCAGAAGTGGGAAGTAGTGTAGATGGGAAACGTGATCAGGCGTGGCTTGCAGAAGTGGGACGCCTCTATCGCAAGGCCTGGAAGTCTCACCACAATGAGTTGATTACTGCATTCGCAAAATATAAACTCAATCAAGAGTGATTTTGATAATTTCAAATATTTCTCTACTTTTGCCGACCTATTATATGTTTACCATATAATCACTGCCCGGATGGCGGAATAGGTAGACGCGCTGGTCTCAAACACCAGTGGCCGAGAGGCTGTGCCGGTTCGATCCCGGCTCCGGGTACGAAAAAAGAGTTCGGAAAAATTCTGAACTCTTTTTAGTTATGAATATTGAGTATATTGTGTCGAGTCGTAAGGGGTGTTTTCCGATTTCTTTTAGTATCGTTTTCTGTAAATATTTTCTATCTCTTTTTGGGTCAATTCGACATAATTATTGGCAAGCAAGCGTTGTTGAGTCTTTATAACGCTCTCGGCAAAACCGGTGATATCGGCTTCCGTCATGCCATACTCTTTAAGAGGCTTCTTTTCTAAGAGATTGGAGAGCAATTCATCTAGTTTGTCGTAGATCTCTTCGCTTGACCATTGAAAATTTTTAGTGAAAATATTGTTGAGTTCTTGAATTTTCCCTGTAGGATTCTTCTGTTGATATATTTTGAATACTTCCGTCAAAAATTGATAATTGGATTCACCATGCGGAACGTGATATTTTCCTCCGAGAGGATAGGAAAGCGCATGTACTGCACCTGTTCCGGCATTTCCGAATGCAATACCTGCGAAATTACTGGCTATAAGCATGTCGCCAAGGTGTTCGAATCGAGAATCAGGCCCGTATTCGGCTATCTTCATAAAGCAATCGACAATTATTTCAATAGCAGCACGACTAAATGTTTGAGTGTATGGAGTGGCTCTTGGTGAAACGTATGACTCCATAGCGTGAATGAGCGCATCAATAGCGCTTGCAATATATGGTCTAAATGGAAGTCCGCGCAGTAATTCGGGTATAAGTACCGCATCGTCCGGCATCAGGGCATCGTCAGCCAAACCCATCTTTGTCTTTTTGGATTTTATTTCTGCAATGGAAATATTGGTCACTTCGCTGCCGGTTCCACATGTGGCAGGTACGATAATGAGTTGCTTTTCCTTTACAAGCGGAATTTTTCGTTCAAAAGCATCTGTCACATTTTCCACTCCTTTTAGAACCAAAAGTTTGGAAATATCCATGATGGTACCTCCGCCGATAGCGATGACACGGTTGTATTTCAACGGCTTCACATCTCGCAAAATGGTATTCATCATCTCATCCGAAGGTTCACCCGGACCATATTTTCCCTTCATGATGAAATGGCATTTCAAATTGAGCGGCTTCATAAAAGGCTCGTATAGATAATTGTTAGTCAACACCAGATCCATCTCGTTGAGGCCAAACTCATGAGCAAAGTCGGCAAAGTTGTCAAATTGATGCAATCGGGTTTTAAGTTTAAAGAGTTGCATGGTTGTATTTCGTTATTATTTATTCTGCGCACATTGCGCAAAATGGGCTTTACGGGCTTTACAAGTAATATATCGCTATTTATAATCGACACTGCAATATAACAAAAGCAAAGTTATTGAAAACAATTGGGATACTAACATTTTACATACCATACTGGGCTGACTCAATCATCGGATTGCACAACTAATTGTGCAATTTTCCAGAAAACTGCTGGTTTTGTTGTGCAATTTGCCTGGTTTTGGAATCAGTTGTATAAAATAATTAATCAAATAGCGAGAAAGCGGATGTAGGGAATAGAGAAACATTTTTCTTAAATTTGTAGTTACTAACTTTTGCAGATGCCAATTATGACAACCAGCCAGTATATTGAAAGCGTAAATAGCAGATATAAGTTAGGAAATGCTACCGAACATACTTTTCGTGGCGATTTGCTTAATCTTTTAGAGACATTATTGCCGGACTTACACATCACTAATGAACCTAAAAGGCTAAAGTGCGGAGCGCCGGATTATATTTTGACTAAAAAAGATATCCCTGTTGGCTATATTGAAGCAAAAGATATTGGTGATACCGATTTGGACGGCAAACGAAAGTCTGGCAACAAAGAACAATTTGACCGCTATAAAGCCTCTTTGCCCAATCTTATTTTTACCGATTACCTCAACTTTTATTTTTATCAGGATGGGGTATTTAGAACGAAAATCACCATTGGCGAGGTAACAGAAAAGGGAATAAAACCGCTTTCGGAAAATTTTGCCGAATTTGAAAACCTGATAAAGAATGTTGGAGCCTATATAGGACAAACCATAAAAAGCAGCAAAAAGCTGGCTGAAATGATGGCGGAAAGGCCCGATTGCTTGCCGACATTATGGAAAGGGCTCTCAGTAGCGATGTGGAGAGCGAGGACAACAGTACTCTTGAAAACCAAATGAATGCTTTTAAAGAGATTTTGATCCATGACATTGATCCAAAAAGCTTTGCCGACATTTACGCACAAACTGTTGCTTATGGATTGTTTGCTGCTCGTTTGCACGACACGACTCTCGACACTTTCAGCCGGCAGGAAGCTTAGCTGAGTTGATTCCAAAAACAAACCCGTTTTTGAGAAAATTATTTATATATATTGCAGGACCAGATATTGACGACAGGATAAAATGGATTGTAGATGATTTGGCACTGATTTTCAGGGCAACCAATCTGGAGGCTCTCCTGAAAGATTATGGAAAATCCAAGAAAATGGAAGATCCGATTATCCATTTTTATGAAGATTTTTTAAGTGAATACGATCCTAAGCTACGTAAATCTCGTGGAGTTTGGTACACGCCTCAACCGGTTGTAAACTTTATTGTGCGTGCCGTTGACGATATTTTAAAAACAGAGTTCGATTTACCGCAAGGACTCGCAGATATAAGTAAAACCAAAATAAAAGTTGATGTGCAGGGAGATAAAGTAGAAGAGGAAGTACACAAAGTACAAATCCTCGACCCTGCCACCGGCACAGGCACTTTTCTTGCCGAAACTATCAGGCATATTTATAAGAACTTTGAAGGGATGCAAGGTGTTTGGGGCGATTATGTAGAACGCCATCTGATACCTCGACTGAATGGTTTTGAGCTATTGATGGCCAGCTACGCAATGGCGCACCTGAAAATGGATTTGGTAATGCGTGAAACCGGATTTCACACCGATGCAAAGCAACGCTTCCGCATTTACCTGACCAATAGTTTAGAAGAGCATCATCCCGACACAGGGACGATTTGGGCAAACTGGTTAAGCGACGAAGCCAACGAAGCCAACAGGGTAAAACGCGACACTCCGGTTATGGTGGTGCTGGGAAATCCACCGTATAGTGTTAGCAGTAGCAACAAAGGCGAATGGATTGAAAATCTTGTTGCTGATTATAAGAAAGATCTAAATGAAAGAAATATCCAGCCACTATCGGATGACTACATAAAGTTTATTCGTTACGGACAGCACTACATTGAAAAAAACAAAATTGGAATTTTAGCATATATCTCCAACAATAGCTTTATAGATGGCATTATTCACCGTCAGATGCGGAACAATTTGTTAGAATGCTTTGATAAAATATATATTCTTGATTTGCACGGAAACGCCAAGAAAAAAGAAACCGCACCTGACGGCGGAAAGGATGAAAATGTGTTTGATATTCAACAGGGAGTTTCTATCAACATTTTTGTAAAAACAGGCGCAAAAAAGAAAAATGAACTCGGAAATGTATTCCATTATGACCTATACGGTAAACGCGAACTTAAATACGACTTTTTAAATCAAAATTCCATCCATTCTTTGGAATGGGACGAATTAGAAAACATAGAGCCTAATTACTTTTTTGTCAAAAAGGATTTTAGTAAAAAGAAAGACTATGAAAAGGGAATTAGGGTTGATGAATTGTTCTACGTCTATACAAGTGGGATTAAAACCCATAATGATGGTAATTTGATTAGCCCAAATAGATTTAAAAACAATGATAATATTTATTATTATCGCCCGTTTGACGTGCAACATATTGATTATAATTTAGATAAAGTTGTAAGACATAGGTATACTGTCATGCAACATATGTTAAAACCTAATATCGCAATTTTATTTCCTCGTCAAGCAATAACAGAATTATTTGGTTTTTTTGTAAGTAAAGGTTTAACTGATATTAATTATACTGGAACAGCAGGGCAATTTGGAGCTGGATTAGTTTTCCCTCTCTACCTTTACCCCGATCCCAACGAACAGCAAAGTATAACAGGAGAGCAAGGACGACAACCCAATTTGGACTTAAAAATTGTGAGTCAAATAGCCTCTAAACTGGACCTAACCTTTACTCCTGAAAAGGAAAATGACGAAAACACCTTTGCCCCAATCGACATCCTCGACTATATTTATGCTGTTTTACACTCACCCACCTATCGCGAAAAATACAAAGAGTTTTTAAAGATAGATTTTCCACATGTGCCCTACCCTAAAAACAGTGAAACATTTTGGGATCTGGTTGAGTTAGGCAGTAAATTAAGGGAGATTCATTTGATGGAAAGTCCTGTTCTTAACCAATTCATTACACTATACAACAGGACTGGAAGTAATGTTGTGGATAAACCGGTCTATAAAAACGGAAACGTTTATATCAATGAAACTCAGTGTTTCGAAAACGTGCCTGAAGTGGCCTGGAACTTCTATATCGGCGGCTATCAACCCGCCCAGAAATGGCTAAAAGACCGCAGAAACCGCCAACTTTCTTTCGAAGACATTCTGCATTATCAGAGAATCATCATCGCCCTCACTCAAACCGACCGCTTGATGCAAGAGATCGATAAAATCGAATAGCTTATGAGTAAAGAATTTAATATAAAGCAAACTGATTATAATGCAATTCTGCGACAGGCTGTCGCAGAAATTCAACATGCTCATGCAATGATTGCAAAGCAGGTAAATAGTGCAGCTAATTCTGTTTATTGGAACTTGGGTAAATTACTTTTTGAAAAGCATTTGGAAGAAGGTTACGGCAGTGGTGTTGTAAAACAGTTATCTGTTGATCTAAAAAATGAATTCCCTGACATGGGACTTTCACCACGAAATCTTTGGAACATGAAACGTTTCTATGAGCGTTATTATCAGGCAGATACAAAACTGCTACGCTCTGTGGCAGTTTTGCCATGGGGACATAACTTATTGTTGCTGGATAAAGTACAATCGCTTTCAGCTGTTGAGTTTTACGCCAATGAAGTGATAACAAAAGGCTGGACTAGAGATTTGTTGCTTAACGCCATCAAAATGGATAGTTACAATCTAGCACAAACACAAGTTACAAGTAATAATTTCAATCAAACGCTTCCAACAATAAGTGCAGAATATGCAAATGAGGTATTCAAAAGTACTTATAATTTAGGTTTTTTAGGAATTAAAGAGCCCGTTAAAGAGTTGGAGCTTGAAAAACGTCTCATTTCTAAAATTAGAAATTTTATCTTAGAGTTGGGCAAGGGTTTTACTTTTATAGGCAACCAATATCGTTTGGAATATAATAACAAAGAGTATTTTGTGGATATGCTTTTCTTTCACAGGGGGTTGCGTTCTTTAGTAGCTGTTGAATTAAAAATTGGGAGTTTTAAAGCAGAATA